>CALALX010000037.1 GCA_937925635.1 uncultured Caulobacter sp. | reverse complement strand
GTAGCCGCGGCGGTACTCGAACTTGTCGACCGCCTTCATCAGGCCGATGTTGCCCTCCTGGATCAGGTCCAGGAACTGCAGGCCGCGGTTAGTGTACTTCTTGGCGATGGAGATCACGAGGCGCAGGTTGGCCTCAACCATTTCCTTCTTGGCCTGGCGGGCCTCGCGCTCGCCCTTCTGCACGGTCTGGACGATCCGGCGGTAGTCATCGATCGGCACGCCCGTCTCGGTGGCCAGGGCGGCCACCTCCTGACGGATATCGGCGATCGAGGCCCCGTCGTTCTCGCTGAACTTGGTCCAGCGCACGCCCAGCGCCTTCACCTTCTCCGACCAGTTGGGATCCAGCTCGGCGCCGAAATAGGCCTTCAGGAACTCGGCGCGGCTGATGCCGTAGCTGTCGGCCAGGCGCAGCAGGCGGCCTTCCAGCGCGATCAGGCGACGGTTGATCGCGTACAGCTGATCGACCAGGGCCTCGATGCGGTTGTTGTTCAGCTTCAGCGTCTTCAGACGCGCGACGATGGCGCTGGAGGCCGCCTCATAGGCCTTGCGATCCTCGTCCTTCAGGTCGCCGCCCTTCAGCCGGCGCTCGACCAGCTTTTCCTGCAGGCGGCGGAAGGCGTCGAACTCGGCGGCGATGGCGTCCAGCGTCTCCATGACGCTTTCGCGCAGCTCGCCTTCCATGGCGCTGACCGTCGGCCCCGCGCCATCGTCGAAGTCGTCGTCGTCCTCGCCTTCGCCCTCGGGCTTCTCCTCGCCCTCGGCGGCCTCGTCCTTGGGCTCGGCGGCGCCGTCCTCGGTCGGCAGGGCCGGCGGGGCGGACGGGAACATGACGCCGTAGGTGCCTTCCAGGTCGATGACCTCACGCAGCAGGATGCGGCCGGTGCCGAGCTCCTCGCGCCAGACCATGATGGCCTCGAAGGTCAGAGCGCTCTCGCAGAGGCCCCGGATCATGGTGTCGCGGCCGGCCTCGATGCGCTTGGCGATGGCGATTTCGCCCTCGCGGCTGAGCAGTTCGACGCTGCCCATCTCGCGCAGGTACATGCGCACCGGGTCGTCGGTGCGGTCGTAGGTGGACTTGGTCTCCGCCTCGGTGACGATGGCGGTCTCTTCGCGGTTGGCGACCTCGCCGCCCTCGCCGTCGGCCGCGTCTTCCTCGGCCTCGACCACGTTGACGCCCATCTCGCTCAGCATCGCGAGCGTGTCCTCGATGGCCTCGGAGGTGACCTCCTCCGACGGCAGCACCTTGTTCAGCTCGTCCATGGTGACGTAGCCGCGGGCCTTGGCCTGCTTGATGAACTTCTTGACCCCGGCGTCGGTGAGGTCGAGGAGCGGGCCGTCCTTCTCCGGAGCTTCGGGGGCTTCGGCCTGCTCGTTGGTCGTCGTGCTCATTGCGCTCTCCGGCGAATGCCCCTGGACGGACAAACGCCTGTTGAAACTGTTTCGACGCAGTCGCGTCCTATGGGGAGGCTTCGCCGTCCGACCACAGGCTTCCCAAGCGGATCGCACGCTTGAGCGCGTCCCGTTCGGCTTTCAGCCGCTCGAACGCCGCCATGTCCGAACGGCCCCCAAGGCTGGCCTTGGCGGACGTCAGGGCGGTCTCGAGCGCAGCCAATCGGTTCAGGGCCTCAAAAGCTTGCGTCCACTGGGACCTGGCGGCGGCGAGGGTGACATCCTGTTTCAGGAAGGGCGCGCCTGCCATTGCAGCGGCCCGGTCGATGTCAGTCAGCAGCCCGGCAAATCCACGCTCCCGCAAATGGCGTGCGAGGGAGGCGGAGTCAAGGTGATCGGCGTCCAACCGCAACCGAATGAACTCCTTGGCCAATTCCGACAGGGCCGGATCGCCGAAGCCGGACCGCTCAAGCTGCTCGAAGTGGTCGTCCAGCCGATGGGGGTCTTCCAGTGCGCCCTTGGCCAGGGCGGCGGCCATGGGATCGAGCGCCACGGACAGTTTCTTCGCGGCCGCCTTGCCCTCCGGCGTGGGAAAACTTTCAAAGGTCATCCCAGACGCACGGTAGCGCGAACCGGGACCCGGCTGTCCCCGGCCCTGGCTTCTGGGTCCCGGCTCTCCGCTGCGCTGCGTCCGGGATGACAGATTGAGTTGCTCGTACCGACCCAGCAGCTCGTCGCGGTAGGCCTGGGCCAGGTCCTTGTCGGCGATGCTGCCGGCCCGCTCGCGCAGGCGCGCCTTGAGCCCCGCCCGACGTTCCGGCGTCTCCAGCGTCTCCAGGTCCCGTTCGCGGGTGAAAAGGGCGTCGACGAAGGGCGTGGTCTCGGCCAGCTGAGCCCTCAGAGCATTGGGTCCCTGCTCCCGCAGCACATCATCGGGGTCCTTGCCGCCGGACACGATGGCGAAGCGGAACGACTTGCCCGGCTTGAGCAGCGGCAGGGCCCGGTCGATGGCGCGGCTGGCGGCGCGCATGCCCGCCCCATCCCCGTCGAAGCACAGCGTCGGCTCCGGATGCAGGCGCCAGAGGACCTCCATCTGGTCCTCGGTCAGGGCCGTGCCCAGCGGCGCGACGGCGGCGATGTTGGCGCGCTGGCAGGCGATGGCGTCCATGTAGCCCTCGACCACGACCAGGGCCGCGCCATTCTCATCTTGGGATGGGCCGCCCGCATGCAGCAGCTTTCGCGCCTCGGGCAGGCCGTAGAGCAACCGGCCCTTGGAGAAGAGGCTGGTCTCGGGCCCATTCAGATATTTCGCCCGCGCCTCCGGATCCATGGCCCGGCCGCCGAAGCTGACGATCCGCCCGCGCGCGTCGGCGATCGGGAAGATGATGCGGTCCCTGAACCGGTCGTAGGGTGCGCCGCCGCCGTCCTCGGGCGCGATCAGCAGGCCCGCGTCGATCAGCTCGCCCGGCCGGGCCCCCTTGGCGATCAGGTAGTCCTTCAGCGCCGTCCGCGACGCCGGCGAGAAGCCAATGCGGAACCGCTTCCACTCCGTCTCCGGCAGGCCGCGGCGCAGCAGGTAGTCGCGCGCCGCCTTGCCCGACGGCCGGTGCAGCTCGCCCTCGAACCACTGCGCGGCCAGTTCGACCCAGTCGGCCAGGCCCTGGCGTTTCTTTTCCTGTTCGGCGGCCTGGGGATCGGGGGCCGGCAGCGGCACGCCGGCCTCGGCCGCCAGCCGTTCGACCGCCTCCATGAAGGTCAGCCGCTCGGTCTCCTGCAGGAAGCTGATCAGGTCGCCGTGCTTGCCGCTTGAGAAGTCGTGGAAGAAGCCCTTGTCGTCGTTGACGAAGAAGCTGGGCGACCGCTCCTTGGTGAACGGCGACAGGCCGACGTACTCGCGGCCCTGGCGCTTCAGCTTCACGGTCTTGCCGATCACGTCCGACAGCCGGACGCGCGACTTGATCTCCTCCAGGAAGCGGTCGTCGAAACGCATGGACGCAGTCTATCGCGGATGCAGCCGGTCCGCGCCAGAGACCTTGCCGGTTCCCGTCCTCGCGACGGTCCGGCGGGATCGTCGTCCTAGTCGATCGCCGTCGCCGGCCGCTTGAGCAGGAACAGCGCGGCCAGGCTGAGGGCGCAGGCGGCGCTGAGGTAGCCGCCGACCAGTGACAGACCGCCCCGCGCCACCAGCGCCTCGGCGATCAGCGGGGTCAGGCCGCCGCCGAGGATGCCGCCGACGTTGAAGGCCACGCTCGCGCCGGTGTAGCGCACCCGCGCCGGAAACAGGCCCGGCAACCAGGCGCCGAGCGGGCCATAGACGAAGCCCATCAGCACCATGGCGATCGACAGGAAGGCGCCGATCAACGTCAGCGAGCCGGCCCCCATCATCGGACCGAGCAGGAAGCCGGCGCCGATCGCCAGCACACAACCGGTCATCAGCACGCGGCGGGGGCTGGCCGCATCGGACCAGAAGCCGGCCCAGACGATGCCGGCGGCCATGAACAGGATGGCGATCAGCTGCACGCCCAGGAAGGCCTCACGGCTGTAGCCGAGCGCCTTGACGCCGTAGCCGAGCGCGAAGGCCGTCGCCAGGTAGTAGATGCAGAAGCAGGCGACGACGCCGAAGGTGCCGCCCAGCACTTCCTTCCAGTGGGTGCGCAGCACCTCGCCGAGCGGCACGACCGGCGGCGGCGCGGCCTCGAGGGCGGCCTTGAACGCCGGGGTCTCGCTGAGCTTGAGCCGCACCCAGAGCCCGATGGCGACCAGCGCGGCGCTGGCCAGGAACGGCACGCGCCAGCCCCAGCTCTGGAACTGCTCGGCGCTCAGGAACAGGCCGAGGAGCAGGAAGAAGCCGTTGGCGGCGATGAAGCCGACCGGGGCGCCCAGCTGCGGGAACATGCCGAATCGGGCCCGGTATCCCGGCGGCGCGTTCTCGACCGCCAGCAAAGCCGCGCCTCCCCACTCGCCGCCCAGTCCGAAGCCCTGGCCGAAGCGCAGGATGCAGAGCAGCAGCGGCGCCACCCAGCCGACCATGGCGTAGGTCGGCAGGAAGGCGATGGCCATCGTGGAGCCGCCCATCATCAGCAGCGAGGCGACCAGCGTCGACTTGCGGCCGATGCGATCGCCGAAGTGCCCGAAGAACACCGCCCCGACCGGGCGGGCGATAAAGGCGATGGCGAAGGTGGCGTAGCTGAGCATCAGCTGCGCCGAGTCCGAACTCTTGGGGAAGAACAGCGGTCCGAACACCAGCGAGGCGGCCGTGGCGTAGATGTAGAAGTCGTAGAACTCCACCGCCGTGCCCACCAGGCTGGCGGCCAGCACGCGCCGGGTCTGCGTCTTGTCGATCGCCGTGTCGGTCATGAGGATCCCCCGTCCAGGGCCTCTGGTTGCGGGCTGACGGCCGCCCGGTCAAGGAACCTGTCCGAACTTTAACTTGCCCGGACGCGGCGTCGGGGATTGATCCGGAAACCGGTTACGGAACGCGTCGGGCGTCCGGCGAGGAGGAGCAGGACGCGTGTTCGGTCCGCTGAGACTGGATCAGGGATTGCAGCCGCTGGCCTACAGGCCCGTGTTCAACCGGTTCGGTCGCCTGCATATTCCTGGCATCCTGCATCCGGACGACGCGCTTGCCCTTCATCGCGGCGTCGCGGGAGCCCGCGGCTGGCGCCGGACCATCCATGTCGCCGACGGCGAGGACGTCGAGGTGCCGATCGAGGAAATCGAGGAGTTGCCGCCCTCCGAGCGCGAGACGTTCGAGAAGGGCCTGCACGCGATGGCGCGGGATTCCTTCCGCTACGTCTTCGACGCGATCCGCGTGGGCGATGGACGGAATGCCGGACCGGTCGAGCCGGCGCTGAGGGCCGCCTACGCCTTCGTCAACAGCGAGCCCTTCCTGGCGTTCGTGCGCCAGATGACCGGCGACGACCGGGCCGTCCACGCGGACCTGATGGCGACGCGCTACCTGCCCGGACATTTCCTCACTGCCCATGATGACGAGGCGCCGGGGGCCAACCGCCTGTTCGCCTATGTCCTGAACCTGACGCCCCGCTGGCGGGCGGACTGGGGCGGCATCCTGATGTTCCTGGACGACGAGGACCACGTCGCCGAAGGCTACGTCCCGGCCTGGAACGCGTTGAACATCTTCAAGGTCCCGCAACGCCACGCGGTCTCGCTGGTCGCTCCCTATGCGGTCGGCGAGCGGATTTCGCTCACCGGATGGATTCGATCGGAGATTCCCGACCGGACCCCGTTCGCCGACTAGAGGGGGCGATTTGATGGAATCAAACCGCCCCCTCTAGCTTTGTTGTCGGTCGCGCGTTTGATCCGATAACCGGTACCCACTTATCGGAACGCGCTCTAGCCAACCCCTCGGCCGCAAGGTTACAAACCTGTAAGGTTCTGGGGAGAGCTGGGCGTTCGTGTCTAGTGGCATCACCTTGCCCGAGCGGGAGGTCCTGCGCGCTTCGCTCGCGGAGCACGGCTGGGCGCGCGCCGCCGAGGCGGCGCCGGCCGCCGTATGTGACGCGCTGCTGGCCGCCGCCGACGTCGCGGACTGGACCGGCCTGGCGGGCGAGGGTTTCGCCCTCGATACGGCGCCGCTCCACGCGCCTGATCTGCTGCAGTCCCTCGGCGGCAAGGACCTGAGGCTGATCCGGCACGGGGCGGGCCAGTTCGGTCTGCCGCTCGCCGACCTGGGACCGACGGGCTTCATCCTCGACCTCGGGCCTGACTGGCGCTCCGAGTACGGCGGCCTGCTGATGTTCGAGGCGGGCGATCGCCTGCGCGGATGGCGACCGGAGAAGGGGACCCTGACCCTGTTCGACCCGTCGCGGCCGGTGCTGCTGTCGCTGGTGACCGCGGCCGCCCCGGCGCCGCGCCTCTCGGTTCTGGGCCGGCTGACCTGACAGCCGCGCGAGGCATGCTATAGCCGCGCCATGACCGGGAGACTCCTCTAGCCATGGCCGCGCGCTACGATTTCGCCTCTGACAACGTGGCCGGCGCCATGCCGGAAGTCATCGAGGCGCTGACCACCGCCAACGCCGGCGCGGCCTCGGGCTACGGGACCGACCACGTCAGCGCCCGCGCCGCCGACCTGATCCGGGCGGCGCTCGACGCCGACGCCGAGGTGCGGTTCACCGCCTCCGGCACGGCCGCCAACGCCCTGGCCCTGGCGACGCTGGCCCAGCCGCACGAGGCGGTGGTGGCGCATGAGCATGCCCACATCTGCACCGACGAGACCGGCGCCCCGGGCTTTTTCGGCGCCGGCGTCGGCCTGATCGGCCTGCCGGGCCAGAGCGGCAGGATCGAGCGGCCGGCGCTCGAACGGGCGCTGGCCGAGCCCGACGTGTCCTATCGTCAGCCCGCCGCCGCGCTGTCGCTGACCAACGCGACGGAATACGGCACCGTATATTCGACGGCCGAGCTCGCCGCGCTCGCGGCGCCGGTAAAGGCGAAGGGCTACGGCGTGCACCTGGACGGCGCGCGGCTGGCCAACGCCGTGGCGGCCGGCTTCGATCTCAAGGCGGTGGCGACGATGGGCGTCGACATCCTGGTCATGGGCGGGACCAAGGCCGGATCGACCCCGACCGAGGCGCTGGTGCTGCTGAACAAGGGCCTCGCGCGACGGTTCGACGCGCGGCTGAAGCACGCCGGCCAGCTGGTCTCGAAAGGTCGCTTCCTGGCCGCGCCCTGGATCGGCATGCTGGAGACTGGCGCCTGGTCGGCCCGCGCCGCTCACGCCAACGCCATGGCGCGCAGACTTACCGAGTTGATGCCGTTCCCGATCGTCCATCCCGTGGAAGCCAACGGCCTGTTCGTCGATATGGACGAGCCGACGCTGCAGCGGCTGCGCGACAAGGGCTGGTTCGTCTACCGGTTCCTGGATGGCACGGTCCGTTTCATGTGCAGCTGGGCGACGACGCCGGAGATGGTCGAGGAACTGGGCCAGGCATTGCGGGAGATCGCCTGATTTCAGCTGTCATCCCGGGCGCCGAAGGCGACCCGGGACCCAGCCAGTGCCGTGCGTCCGCCCGCTGGGTCCCGGCTCTTCGCTGCGCTACGGCCGGGATGACAGTTGAAGCAGGCTTGCCTCACGCAACGTCCGCTCGTTAGCTCGCCGCCATGAGCGAGCAATCCCACCCCGAGATCCGTGAGGCCGTCCGCAAGCTGTGCGCGGGCTTCCCTGGCGAGTACTGGCGCGCGCTGGACCGCGACCGGACCTATCCGACCGAGTTCGTGCGGACGCTGACGGAAGCCGGTTTCCTGTCGGTGCTGATTCCGGAGGCGTACGGCGGATCGGGCCTGGGCCTGTCGGCGGCGACGGCGGTGCTTGAGGAGATCCACCGCAGCGGCTGCAACGGCGGCGCCTGCCATGCCCAGATGTACACCATGGGCACGGTGCTCAAGCACGGCAGCGCCGCGCAGAAGGAACGCTATCTGCCGAAGATCGCCACCGGCGAAATCCGCCTGCAGGCCTTCGGCGTCACCGAGCCGACGGCGGGCACCGACACCACCCGCATCTCGACCTTCGCCAAGCGGGTCGGCGACAAGTATGTCGTCAATGGCCAGAAGATCTGGATCAGCCGCGCTGAGCACAGCGACCTGATGGTGCTGCTTTGCCGGACCACGCCGCGCGAGGACGCCGCCCGTCCGGCCGACGGCATGAGCGTGCTGCTGGTCGACATGCGCGAAGCCGTCGGCAACGGCCTGACCATCCGGCCGATCCGCACCATGCTGAACCACGCCACCACCGAGTTGTTCTTCGACAACCTCGAGGTGCCGGTCGAGAACCTGGTCGGCGAGGAGGGCAAGGGCTTTCGCTACATCCTCGACGGCATGAACGCCGAGCGTATCCTGATCGCGTCCGAGTGCATCGGCGACGGCCGCTTCTTCATCGACCGCTCGAGCGCCTACGCCAAGGACCGGTCGGTGTTCGGCCGGGCCATCGGCGAGAACCAGGGCGTCCAGTTCCCGATCGCCCGCAACTACGTGCAGCTGTCGGCGGCGGCCCTGGCCGTCGACCATGCCGCGGCCCTCTTCGAGGCGGGCAAGCCCTGCGGCACCGAGGCCAACATGGCCAAGATGCTGGCGTCGGAAGCCTCGTGGGCCGCGGCCGACACCTGCATCCAGACCCACGGCGGCTTCGGCTTCGCCGAGGAGTACGACATCGAGCGCAAGTTCCGCGAGACGCGGCTCTACCAAGTCGCCCCGATCAGCACGAACCTGATCCTGAGCCATGTGGGGACCCACGTGCTGGGAATGCCGAAGAGTTTCTGAGATCCTGCGTGCTTCGACACGCACCCTGCGGGTGCTGCTCAGCATGACGTGAATCAGCCTTCGATCGACGTCATCCTGAGCAGCCGCCCCCGGGTCGCGCGGAGCGCGCGCCCGAGGATAAACTCCGCGGCGTGTCGAAGGACGCACGGCCCCCTTGCATAGCCCCGCCGCATGGACTTTTATCCGCGCCCATGCGTCTAAGGCATATCGAAGTGTTCCACGCGGTGTACGCGCACGGCTCGATCTCGACCGCGGCGCGGGCGCTGAACGTGTCCCAGCCGTCGGTCTCCAAGGTGCTCAAGCACGCCGAGGACCAGCTCGGCTTCAACCTGTTCCGGCGCGTGAAGGGCCGACTGGCGCCGACCGACGAGGCGCACGCCCTGTTCCGGGAGGTGAAGGAGGTCTTTGAGCGTCTCGACTCGCTCAAGCAGGCCGCCCGAAATCTCAAGCTCGGCGAGGGCGGCCACATCCGCGCCGCCGTGCTGCCGGCGCTGGGCCTGGGCGTCGCGCCGGAGGCCGTGGCCCGCTTCCGCGAGGCGCACCCGACGGTGACCTTCGATTTCCGCACCCTGCACTACGACGAGGTGCTGCGCGGCCTCTACGAGCACGAGGTCGACATGGCGCTCGCCTACGACGCCATCCAGCATCCGCGCATCGCCAACTTCCAGATCGGGGCCGGCGAACTCATGCTCATGTTTCCGCGTGGAGAGTTCGGCGACAGCCCGGCCGCGCGGCTGGACCTTCAGCTGCTCGAAAGCCGGGACTATGTCGGCTCCGGCGCGACCGGCCCGGTCAGCGAAATCTTCTCGGCCGAGGTCGAGGCGCGCGGCCTGTCGATTCACGAGCCCATTACCTGCAGCACATTCTACATGGCCGCCTCGCTGGTTCGGAACGGCGTCGGGGTGGCGGTGGTGGATGAATTCACGGCCCGCGCCGAACCCTCCGACAAGGTCGAGTTCCGGCCGCTCGATCCGCCGCTGAGGTTCGGCGTCTACTGCATGCACCTGGAGGACCGGCCGCTCTCGCACCTGTCCGAGAACTTCATCAAGACGATGACCCAGGTTCTGAAGGAGAAGTCGGTCGCCTAAGGGGCGCCTCGGCCCCATGGGCCAGAACCATAGCTTTTCTTCATAGGGCAGGGCCGCAACTGAATTCGACGCGGCGGGCCGGCGCCGCGATGGTCGCGCCCATCGACCGAACGGCGCGAGCGTCCCATGATTTCCTCTCCCTACCTCCTCTACCTGGGGGCCGCGACCGACCCGCTGGCGGTGAAGACCGCGCGCGGCGTGGCCGAATGGCGGCCACAGCTCTGTGTCGGCCAGCGCCGGCTGCCGGGCTGCAAGGTGAGCCTGGGCCTGGATGATATGACCGTCGCGGAAGCGGCGCGGCGCGGCGCCAGGACGATGATCGTCGGCGAGGCGAACGCGGGCGGCGTGCTCAGCGTCGCGGCCGTGCCGGAGATCGTCGCGGCGCTGGAGGCCGGCCTCGATGTGGCCAGCGGCCTGCACCAGCGTCTGGGCGATGTTCCGGCGATCCGCGAGGCCGCCGAACGGCTCGGCCGCAGGCTGTTCGACGTGCGCCAGCCGCCAGCCGACCTGAGCGTCGGCAAGGGCGTTCCTCGCCCGGGCCTGAGGCTGCTGACCATCGGCGCCGACTGTTCGATGGGCAAGATGTACACGTCGCTGGCCCTGGAGAAGGCGCTGCGCGCCCGGGGCCTGAAGGCCGATTTCCGCGCCACCGGCCAGACGGGCATCCTGATCGCGGGCGAGGGGGTGGCGGTGGACGCCGTCGTGGCCGACTTCATCTCCGGCGCCGCTGAACGGATCTCGCCGGCCCGCGCGGACGGCGGCTGGGACATCATCGAGGGGCAGGGCTCCCTGTTCCACCCCTCCTATGCCGGCGTCTCGCTGGGCCTGCTGCACGGCAGCCAGCCGGACGCGCTGGTGCTCTGCCACGAGCCGGGCCGACCGCACATGCGCGGCGTGCCGGGCCATCCCGTGCCCGGGCTGAAGGAAACCCTGGCGCGCAATCTCGAGGCCGCCCGTCTGACCAACCCTTCGGTGATCGCCGTGGGGGTCGCCCTCAACACCTCGGCTCATGACGACGCCACGGCGGCCAGGCTTTGCGCCGAGACCGCCGCCGAACTCAATCTGCCCTGCCAGGACCCAATCCGCATGGGCGTCGACCAGATCGTGGACAACCTGCTGTCATGCTTCGAAGCTTCGTCGTCTCACGCCGCCGCTGGCCGCTGAAGGCGCCCTTCCGCATCTCGCGAGGCGTCAAGACCGCCGCCGACACGGTGATGGTCGAGCTGCGCCGGGGCGAGGCGGTCGGCCGCGGCGAGTCCGTGCCCTATGCGCGCTACGGCGAGAGCCTCGACGGCGTCGTCGCCCAGCTGGAGACGGTCGGGACGGCCTTCGAGGCCGGCGAGAGCGACGACGCGCTGCGGGCGCTGCTGCCGCCCGGCGCAGCGGCCAATGCGTTGGACTGCGCCCTCTGGGATCTGACGGCGCGGGAGACGGGGCGGTCAGTGGCCGAGATCACCGGCCTCGCCGTTCCTGAACGTCTCGCCTGCGCGGTGACCGTCAGTCTCGACGCGCCGGAGGCCATGGCCGCCGCCGCCCGGGCCATCGCCGATGCGCCGGTGGTCAAGGTCAAGCTCGACGGCGAGGGGATCGAGCGGCGTCTGACCGCCGTGGGCGAGGCGGCGCCCCGGTCCAGGCTGATCATCGATCCCAACGAGAGCTGGACCATCGGCATCCTGCGCGAGGTCGCCCCCCTGCTGGCGCGGATGAACATCGCCCTGATCGAGCAGCCGCTGCCCGCCGGCGATGACGCCGCGCTCGAGGGTTTCGACCCGCCCGCCCCGATCTGCGCCGACGAGTCGGTGCACACGACCGACCAGCTGGAGGCGCTCAGGGGGCGCTACCAGGCGATCAACATCAAGCTCGACAAGACGGGCGGCCTGACCGAGGCCATCGCCCTGTTGCGAAGAGGCCGCGAACTCGGCTTCACGATCATGACCGGCTGCATGGTCGGCTCGTCGCTGGGCGTCGCTCCGGCGCTGCATATCGCCGGGGCCAGCGATTTCGCCGATCTCGACGGTCCTTGGTGGCTGGCCGGGGATTGGCCGTGCGGCGTTCGGGTCGAGGGCGGCTGGATGACGCCGCCGGCCCAAGGATTCTGGGGTGAACCCGGATGAGTTGCATAACGTATGGCTATGCCTTTCTGAACCATCTGAAAGGCTGAGGTTATTGGCTGGCGTTCGGGGACGACCGATCCTTCCGGGAACGGCGGAAACAGGACGGAACGACCGGTCCGCGCACACAAGGGGGTTTGGGACATGTCCCGCAAGATCATCACGCAAGGCCTGAAACTCGCGCTGCTGGCCGGCGCCGCGACCACGCTCATGGCGTCCGCCGCCTTCGCTCAGGACTCCGATCCCGGCGACGGCGTCGAGGGCACGGAAGTCGAGGCGATCACCGTCGTCGGCTCCAACATCAAGGGGGCCAAGGTCGATACCGCGCTTCCCGTGACTGTCGTTGGCGCCGATGATGTCGTGGCGACCGGCGCGGTCTCGGGCGATGAGCTGTTCCGCTCGATCCCGCAGTCTGGCGGAGTCGCGTTTCAGGAGGCCCGGACGACGGGCAACCTGAACGACGCCCGAGGCGATGTGGCCTCGCTGAACCTGCGTGACCTGGGATCGGGCAACACGCTGATGCTGATCAACGGCCGCCGCGCCGTCCTGCACCCTGGCAGCCAGACGGAAAATTTCGTCCCGGTCCAGACGCCGAACACCAATGCCCTGCCGGTGACCGGCGTGAAGCGCATTGAAGTCCTGCGGGACGGCGCCGCCGCCATCTACGGCTCCGACGCGGTGGCCGGGGTGGTCAACAACGTTCTCGACACCGACTACGACGGTCTCCGGATCGAGGCCACCGGCGGCGCGTCCGAAGGCACCGGCTACCATGAGGGCAACTTCAATCTGAAGGCCGGCGCCGAGCTGTCGGACGGCACGCGGGTCACCTTCTTCGGCAGCTACACCGGCCGCACGCGGATGAACGCGAGCGAGCGTGACTATTCAGCCAGCGAAGACCACCGGCCGGGCGTCGCCGGCACGCCGTGGGACGGCAGCACCTCTTTCGACAACCGTTCGACTTCCAGCCCCTGGGGCGCGTTCAATGTCGTCGGCCTGACCTCGAGCAGTTCGGCGCTGCAGGTGAAGCAGAGCGGCGTCAACCTGACGGCCAGCGGCGTCTTCCACGTCGAACCGACCAGCCTAGCCAACTGCAGCAGCCAGGCCTACGGCGGCAGTTCGGACCTCTGCCTGCGCAGCGGGTCGACCACCGGCACGGCCCAGCGTCCGCTTCGCTATGACGAAAACCCGGATCGCACCCTGCGGGGCGCCGTCGAGCGGACCAACCTCTTCTCCACGATCGAAAAGGACCTGGACAACGGCGTCGAGTTCTTCGCCGAGCTCGGCTACTATCACTCCCTGTTCAACGGCAGTCGCGAACAGTCCGCGCCGATCTCCTCGGCGCCGATCAGCATCGCCGCTGGCGCCTACTGGAACCCGTTCGGTCCGACCCTCATCGGGGGCGTCGCCAACCCGAACCGTCTGTCCGGCCTGACCAACGTTCCGACTGGCGGTCTGGCGCTGAACATCGTCAACTACCGCCCCGTCGACACCGGCCCGCGCTACTACACGGTGACCGACGACAGCATTCGCCTGCTGGGCGGCCTGCGCGGCGAGTGGAACGGCTGGGACTGGGAGACGGCGCTCGTCTACTCCTCGGCCCGCACCAAGGATATGACCCGCAACGCGATCAGCAACACGCTGTTCCAGCAGGCCGTGTCGCGGGGCACCTCTGACGCGTACAACCCGTTCAACGGCGGCACCCAGGATCCGCTCGCCTACCAGCTGGGCGACGGGACGCCGAACAGCCGCGCGACGATCGATTCCTTCTTGATCAACGTCTATCGCATCAGCGAGACGACGCTGGGCATGGTGGACTTCAAGGTCTCGCGGAACGATCTCTTCTCACTGCCCGCCGGCGACGTCGGCCTGGCCGTCGGCGTGGAGTTCCGCTCCGAGACCTTCGAGGACGACCGCGACAAGCGCCTCGACGGCACGATCACCTACACCAACGCCGTGACCGGCCTGACCTACGGCACCGACGTCATGGGGGCCAGCGGTTCTCCAGACGTCCAGGGCGACCGCACGATCTCGTCGGTCTACGCCGAGTTCGCGATCCCCGTGATTTCGCCGGATATGAACATCCCGCTCGTCGAGGAAGTGAACATCCAGCTGGCGGCCCGCGACGAGTACTATTCGGACTTCGGCAACGTGCTGAAGCCGAAGCTCGCTGTGCTGTGGAAGGTCGGCGGCGGCCTGTCGCTGCGGGGCTCGCTATCGCAGAGCTACCGTGCGCCGAACCTGCCGCAGTTCTACAGTGACGGGACCACGGTTTCGAACACCCGCACCGACTTTGCCTTCTGCCGGATCATGGCCACCACCTGCACCGGCGTCAGCACGGTCGAATTGCGGAGCGGAAACCAGGATCTGAAACCGGAAGAGGCCGACAACGCGTCCGCCGGTCTGGTCTACCGCCCGAATTTCATCCCGGAAAACTATGGCAATCTGCTTTTCACGGTCGACTGGTGGCAGATTCGCGAAAAGAACGTCATCGGCATTCTGCCGGCGACTAGCGAGATCGCGCTCGACTACCTGCTGCGCCTCAACGGAAGCTATAACCCCAACGTGGTCCGCGACCCGTTGAACCCCTCGGCCCTGACGGCGATTTCCTACATCGACGAACTCTACGTGAACCTGCAGCCGCGCCTCATCGAGGGCGTCGATTTCGCGATCGATTACGACCTGGATGACACGCCGCTCGGCGACTTCCGGGTCAAAGTCAACGTTGCGAAGTTCCTGACGTTCGATCAGGCGCCCGGCGAGATCGAGAAGCAGCTGATCGCGGCGATCGACGCCGGCACCCTGGTGGGGCCGACAGTCGCTTCGGCCGGCAACCAGATCAAGATCGACGGCACGCCGGAATACCGTGCGACCGCCAGCCTGACCTGGCGAAAGGACGGCTGGGGCGCCGGCGTGTTCGTGAACTACGTCGGCGCGATGTACGACACTGGCCCGGCCCAGGTAGGCGGCAAGTATTTCGAGATCGAGGAATGGACGACCGTCAACCTGTACGGCCAGTACAGCTGGCGCGAGGGTATCCTCGACGACACTACCGCGCGTATCGGCGTCCGGAACATCGAGGACAAGGATCCGCCGCTGGCGTCGAACAACTTCGGCTACCTCGGCTCGTACCACAGCTCGACCGGCCGCTTCCTGTACGCGACTGTCAGCAAGCGTTTCTAGCTTCGGTCTGAAGTCTGAGAGGTCGTCATGGTCCGGCGCCCGCGCCGAGGAACGCTCGAAGTGCGTCCGCCGTGGATCGCGACCGCCCTGGTGGCGATCGTGGCCCTCGGCGGATCGCGCGGCGGGGCGGTCGAGGCGACAAACCCCCGCCTCGACCTGCTCCTGCGCGGCGGGACCGTGATCGACGGGACCGGCGCGCCGGGTCGCCGGGCGGACGTCGGGATCACCGGCGACCGGATCGTGTTCGTCGGGGACGGCTCGAGGATGACGTCAGCGAAGGAAGTCGACGCTACGGGCCTGATCGTGGCGCCGGGTTTCATCGATCCCCACACCCACGCGACAGGCGACCTGACGTCGGATGACGCGACGCGGCGGGCGAACCTGAACTACCTCGCCCAGGGCGTGACCACGGTCTTGATCGGCAACGACGGCGATGGCCGGCCCGAGGTTGCGGCCCTTATGGACCGGGCGGAACGGCGCGGCGTGGGCGTCAACGTCGCGGCCTATGTGGGGTTCGGCGCCGTGCGCAAGGCCGTGGTCGGCGACGCCGCCCGGGCGCCGACGGCGGACGAGCTCGGCCGGATGAAGGCGCTGGTGGCCAGGGCCATGTGCGAGGGCGCGATCGGCTTCTCGACCGGGCTCTACTACTCGCCGCAGAGCTTCTCGAAGACCGAGGAAGTCATCGCGCTGGCCCGCGAGGCCGGGACGCGGGGCGGGATCTACGACAGCCACCTTCGCGACGAGGGCAGTGACAACGTCGGCCTGCTGGCGGCCGTCGAGGAGGCCCTGCGCATCGGTCGCGAGGCCGACATGCCGGTCCATTTCGCGCACATCAAGGCCCTGGGCGTGGACGTGCACGGCAAGGCTCCGACGGTCATCGCGCGGATCGAGGCCGAGATCGCCGGCGGTCGCGAGGTCACCGCCGACCAGTATCCGTGGCTGGCCTCGGGCACGCACCTGGGCAATGCGCTGGTTCCGATCTGGGCCAAGGACGGCGGCAGGTCCGCCCAGAACGCCCGGCTGGCCGACCCGGCCCTGCGCGACCGCCTGGTCGTCGAGATGAGCGACAACCTGCGCCGCCGGGGCGGCGCCGGCGCGCTGCTGCTGACCACGGGGCCGCACGTCGGCAAGCGCCTCGACGCGGTTGCGGCGGCCTGGGGCGTCGACCCGGTCGAGGCCGCCATCCGCATCATCCGCGACGAGGGCGACGCCGCCGTCGCCAGCTTCAACATGACCGAGGCCGACGTGACCGCCTTCGCCGCGCGCCCCTGGGTGATGACGGGGTCGGACGGCAGCACCGGCCATCCGCGCAAGTACGGAACGTTTCCGCTGGCCTGGACGAAGTTCGTGGCGACTGGCCGGCTGATGACGCCCGAACAATTCGTGCGGCGCAGTTCCGGCTTCACGGCCGACAGCCTTCGCATCACCGACCGCGGCTACATCAGGCCCGGACAGTTCGCCGACGTGATCGCCTTCGATCCCGAGACCTTCGCCGCCCGCGCCGACTACGAGCATCCGACCCGCCTCGCCGCCGGCGTTCGCTGGGCGCTCGTCAACGGCCGCCTCGCCATCGAGGAGGGGCGGCCGACCCTGGCGCTCGCCGGCAAGGGCCTGCGCCGCCCCGTCCAAACGGAATGGAAGTGCCCGGCATGACCGTCGACGATCTCACCCCGCCCAGGCGGGGGCCGCTCGCGCGGCTGGCCGGCCTCTGGTTCGGCGTCCCGCTCTGGCAGCGGATCATGGGCGCGCTGGTGATCGGCGCGGTGGCCGGCCTGCTCCTTGGCGAAGACGCAACGGCCCTCAAGTGGATCGGCGACATCTTCGTGCGGCTGATCCGGATGATCGTGGCGCCGCTGGTGTTCATGATCATCGCCTCGGGCGTCGCCCAGCTCGGAGACCCCAAGCGGCTCGGCCGGATCGGGGCGAAGACCGTCCTCATGTACTTCGGGACCATGCTCATCGCGGTGGCGATCGGTCTTGCCCTGGCGACGATGCTGACGCCGGGCGCCGGAGCGGCGGTGGCCGGAGCCGCCCCTCAGGACCTGGCGCCCGCCAAGTCGCCGTCAGAGCTGTTCCTCAGCATCATCCCGCTTAATCCGATCAAGGCGCTGGCCGAGGGCGAGACCCTGGCCATCATCTTCTTCGCCATCGTCGTCGGGGTGGCGACCATCGTCGCGGGCGATGAGGGCAAACCGCTGGCCAGGGGCCTGGCCTCGGGCTCGGCGGTGATGCTCAAGGTCGTCAGCCTGGTGATGGAGCTGGCCCCGATCGGCGTGTTCGCCCTGATCGCCGTGGTCATGGGCCAGAACGGTCCGGCGACCTTCGTCCATGTCTTCAACCTGGCGATCTGCGTGATCATCGGCTCGTTGATCCAGACGCTGATCACCCACGGACTGATCGTCCGCTTTCTGGCCTGGCTGCCGGTGGCGCCGTTCTTCCGCGGCGTCGCGGACGCGATCATGGTCGGTTTCTCGACCGCATCGAGCTCGGCGACCCTGCCGGTGGCGATCCGCGTGGCGGAGCAGAACCTCGGCGTGAAGCCGGCGGTGTCGTCCACGGTGCTGCCGCTCGGCGCCAGCATCGGCATGGACGGCACGGCGATGTACGTCGGCATGCTGGCGCTGTTCGCGGCCCAGGCCTTCGGCGTGATCCTGAGCCCCGCCGACTACGCGGTGATCCTGGTCATCACGCCGCTGATCGCCATGGGCGCCGGTCCGGTGCCGTCGGGATCACTGTTCGTGCTCGCCGCGGTGCTCGGCGCGATCGGCGTCGGACCCGAGCAGACCGCGCTGCTGGTCGGCTTCATCCTGCCGTTCGACCGCTTCCTCGACATGATCCGCACGGTGCCCAATGTCACCGGCGACCTGGCGGTCGCCACCGCCGTGGGGCGCTGGGAACGCGAGATCGATGTCGACCAGTACAAGGCCTCCAGGGACGTTTGACCGATGCGTAAACTCTTCAACGGCTTCGTCGCGGCGCTCGCCGCCGTCTCGATCGGCTGGGCGCCGACGGCCCCCGCCTTCGCGCAGGCCCAGCGCAAGCAGCTGCTCGAATACCCCTCGATCCACCATCCGGTGGTCGGGACCCGGGGGATGGTGGTCAGCCAGAACGAGATCGCCAGCCAGGTCGGCGCCGAGACTCTGCGCAGGGGCGGAAACGCCGTCGACGCGGCGGTGGCGGTCGGCTTCGCGCTGGCGGTGACCCTGCCGCGGGCCGGCAACATCGGCGGCGACGGCTTCATGATGGTCCATGACGCGGCCTCGCAGAAAACGATCGTCATCGACTTCCGCTCGGTGGCGCCGAGGGCCGCGACCCTGGACATGTTCATCAATGGCGACGGCGAGGAGACGGCGCGGGCGTCGCGCGGCTATCGCGCTCCGGCCGTCCCCGGCACCGTCGCCGGCCTGGCCCTGGCCCACCGGCAGTACGGCAATCTGCCCTGGAAGGATGTCGTCGCCCCGGCCATCCGGCTGGCCGCCGACGGCGTCGTGCTGAGCCCGGACGAGGCCTTCGTGTTCAGCTGGGCGCAGGAGCGGATGACCGAAAGCGCCGCCGGCCAGACGGCGTTCTACAAGGACGGCGGCCAGCTCTACAAAGCGGGCGAGGTGCTCAGGCAGCCGGATCTCGCCTGGTCGCTGCAGCAGATCGCCGACCACGGCGCCGACGCCTTCTACCGTGGCGAGATCGCGCGGCGCTTGGCGGCCGACATGAAGGCCCACAACGGCCTGATCACCCTCGAAGACCTCGCCGCCTACCGTCCGGTGGTGCGGGAACCGCTGATGGGGACTTACCGCGGCTACACGGTGGCCACCACGCCGCCGGCCAGCGCGGGCGGCGCGACGCTGCTTCAGATGCTGAACATCCTCGAGCACTTCGATCTCAAGGCGCTGGGCGGGGCCGGCTCCTCGGGCGTGCTCCATGTGATGTCCGAGACGATGAAACTGGCCTACGCCGACCGGTACCGCTTCCTGGGCGACACCGACTTCGTGAAGGCGCCGCTCAAGGGCTTCATCTCCAAGGCCTACGGCGACGAGCGGGCGCGGCTGATCGATGTCGAAAAGGCGCAGCCCGCCAGGGCTCTGGGCGCCGGCGATCCCTGGAAGTACGAGAGTCCGAGCACCACCCATTTCAGCGTCGCCGACGCGGCCGGCAACGTGGTCTCGACGACCTATACCTTGGGCGCGGACTTCGGCTCAGGCGTGATGGTCGAGGGGGCGGGATTCGTCCTCAACAACCAGATGAACAACTACAGCCACGAGCAGGCGTTCGACGCTCTGGATAAGGGCGAACCGGCGCCGCTGAACGGCATGCAGCCGGGCAAGCGGATGCTGTCGACGATGATGCCGACCATCGTCTTCAAGGACGGCCGCCCCTGGCTGATCACAGGCACCCCGGGCGGCAGCACGATCATCGACACGGTTCTGCAGGTGATCGTCAATGTCATCGATTTCGACCTCAACGTCGCCGAGGCGACGCACCAGCCGCGGATCTTCCAGGCCGCGACCGACACGCTGGAGGTCGAGCCTAACTTCAATCCTGACACGGTCGCGGCGCTCCGCGCGAAAGGCCATCCCGTGAAGACCGCCGAGACCATGGGCAGCGCCCAGTCCATCATGATCGACAAGGGCCTCTACCTCGGGGCCGCCGACCCGCGCCGGCCGGGCGCGCTGGCGGTGGCGCCGTGACCGACCGCCTCCGCAAGACTGTCGCCGGGTTCGCGATCCTCGCGATCCTGGCGGCGGGGCCGGCGGGCGCGGCGACCCCCATC
>CALALX010000036.1 GCA_937925635.1 uncultured Caulobacter sp. | reverse complement strand
GGCAGCGTCAGATGTGTATAAGAGACAGAGATGGAACTGGCGAACACGCGGCTTGCAGCCTTTGCGCGTCGCGCAGGCGTCGCCCTCGGGGCCGCCGCTGCCGCCGCCACCGCCTCTCTCGGGCTGATCGTCCGGTCCACGGCCGAGAGCGCTGCTCAGATCCGGCAGTTCGCGCAGGTCGCCAACGCGACGCCCGAGGCCTTGCAGCGCTGGTCGGCCGGGGCGCGGACAGTCGGGATCGAACAGGAGAAGCTGGCCGACATCCTGAAGGACGTGAACGACCGGGTTGGGGATTTCCTGCAAACGGGCGGTGGTCCGATGGCGGATTTCTTCGAGAATGTCGCGCCGCGCGTGGGCGTCACCGCTGACCAGTTCGCCCGCCTCTCCGGCCCCGAAGCCCTGCAGCTCTACGTCGACGCTCTCGAACGCGCGGGGCTCAGCCAGCAGGAGATGACCTTCTATCTCGAGGCGATGGCCTCGGACGCCACCCGGCTGCTTCCCCTCCTGCGCAACGGCGGGGCGGAGATGGCAAGGCTTGGCGACCAAGCCTCCGATCTCGGCGCGGTGCTGGATGGCGAGGCGCTGGAGGCCCTGCGCCGCACGCAACTGGCGCTGGGTACGGTTTCCCTCGTGTTCGATGGCCTCCGCAACCGCATCGCTGTGGCCGTGGCTCCAACAATCGAGGCGCTGGCCAATGCCTTCGTTGCCCTGGCTTCCGATGGCGGCATCCTGCGGTCGGCTATCGACACGCTGATCGGCAACCTTGGTCGTCTGGCCTCCTATGCCGCGACATTCGCTGCTGTCATGGCCGGGCGGTGGGTGGCGGGTCTCGCCGCTGCAGCCCTGTCGGTGCGCGGCCTTGCTAACGCCTTGGTCTTCCTTCGAGGCGCCCTGATCCGTACCGGCATCGGCGCCCTGATCGTCGGCGCGGGCGAACTGGTCTACCAGTTCTCGCAGCTCGTCGCCCGGGTCGGCGGGGTGGGCGAAGGCTTCCGCCTTCTCGGCGAACTCGCTCGCGAAATCTGGTCGCGGATCGGCCTGTCGCTAGACGCGGCGCTGGCGCGGATGGCGACCGGATGGGAGGGGCTGAAAGCGGCTGGTCTCTCGGCCCTCGAGGACACCATCGCAGGCGTGGTCAGCTTCGGCGACCGGACGGCCGCGATCTTCCAAGGGGCCTACGACGCTGCCGTCGCCATCTGGGGCAGTCTGCCCGGCGCCATCGGCGACTTCGCATTCCAGGCGGCGAACGGGCTGATCTCCGGCGTCGAGGCGATGCTGAACGGCATCGTCACCCGCATCAACAGCTTCATCGAGACCCTGAACGCGGCGCTTGCGTTGCTTCCGGAATGGGCCACCGGCGAAGGTGGCGTGCGGATCGGCATCCTCGACCCGGTGGAACTGGGCC
The DNA here is from genome assembly GCA_937925635.1 of uncultured Caulobacter sp. Classification (GTDB taxonomy): domain Bacteria; phylum Pseudomonadota; class Alphaproteobacteria; order Caulobacterales; family Caulobacteraceae; genus Caulobacter. The sequence goes on along the minus strand of CALALX010000036.1, from coordinate 4,519 downwards.
GCATCGGCAATCCTTTCGAAGGCGCGGCAACGGCCGCGGGGGCTGCTGCTGCGGATGCCTTCTCGGCCGCACTGGCGCGGACCTATCTCGAGCCGCCCGACCTCGGCCTCGGGGCCATGGCCGACGACGCCCGCGCCCGGGCCGACGGCTATCGCGAAGCAGCCGGGATGCTGGCTGACGCTGCCGGTCGGCCATTGGCCAGCTGGCAGGCGTTGAAGGATGCGGTGACCGGCACGGGGACCGAGGCCGAGACGGCACTGGCTGATGCTGCTGGTGCGGCCGATGCCCTGACGACAGGACTGAACGACACCGCCACGGCCGCCGAAGGTGCGGGCGGGGCCGTGCGCGCCGCAGGGGCTGCTGCGGCCGAAGGTGCCGACACGGCCCTGACCGGCTGGCAGGCCGTCACGGCCGCGCTGGCCGATTATGCCGCCAAGGCGCGCGACATTGGCGGAGACATCGGCAGCGCGCTGGTGGGCGCATTTCAGAGCGCCGAGAATGCCATCGGCGACTTCGTGAAGACCGGAAAGCTCGACTTTCGCGACCTGGTCACGTCGATGATCGCCGATCTCGCCAAGCTCGCGGCCCGCCGCTTCATCCTCGGCCCCATCGCAAACGCCCTTTCCGGCGCGCTGGGTGGCGCGGGTGGGATCTTCGCGAACATCCTGCATGCGGGCGGTATCGTCGGCGCCCCTGGTCCCGGCCGGATGATCCCGGCCCTCGCCTTTGCCGGTGCCCCGCGCATGCACAGTGGTGGCTGGGCCGGGCTGCGGCCCGACGAAGTGCCCGCGATCCTGCAACGCGGCGAACGGGTTCTCTCCCGGCGCGAGGCGGCCGGTTACGGCCAGGCGGGCGCCTCAACCGTCAATGTCACGATCAACGCCCGCGACGCAGAGAGCTTCCGACAGTCCCGAACACAGGTCGCCAGCGACATCGCCCGCGCCGTGTCGCTGGGCCGAAGGGGGATGTGATGGCTTTCCACGAGGTCCGGTTTCCGGAGAACATCAGCCGCGGGGCGCGCGGTGGCCCCGAGCGGCGCACCCAGATCGTCGAGCTGGCAAGTGGGGCCGAGGAGCGCAATGCCAGCTGGGCCAACAGCCGCCGCCGCTATGATGTCGCCTACGGCATCCGCCGCGCCGACGATCTGGCCGCGGTCGTCGCTTTCTTCGAGGCGAGGAACGGCCGTCTGCATGGTTTCCGCTTCAAGGATTGGGCCGATTTCAAGTCCTGCCTGCCATCACAGACGCCGGGGCCAAACGATCAGCCCATCGGAACGGGCAACGGCGCGACGACCCAGTTCCAACTCACCAAACGCTACACCTCGGGCGCGCAGTCCTGGACGCGGGCCATCACCAAGCCAGTCGCCGGTTCCGTCACCATCGCGCTGAACGGCACGCCGCAGCCCTCCAGCTGGTCAGTTTCCACGGCCACCGGCCTCATCACCTTCACTACCGCCCCGGCCTTGGGCGTGGCCATCACCGCAGGCTTCGAATTCGACGTCCCGGTCCGCTTCGACACCGATGCCCTCGACGTCACCCTCGACCTCGAACGCCTCGGGTCGATCACCTCGATCCCGCTTCTGGAGATCCGCACATGAACGAAGAGACCGGATTTCTGGCAGCGGTGCTGCGCGAACTCGGCGCATCCACCGCAGTCATCCTTGCCGCCTGGGGCGCGCTGGGGGGTGCGACCAATGCGCTGACAACGCGTATGCGACTGCGCGATGCCCTCCGACACATCCTGCTTGGCGGATTGATCGCGGCGGGGATGGGGAGCCTGTCAATGGCGCTTGTCGCCCGATGGCTTGGTTTGCCGCCCGAAGCCGTTCCGGCCGGAGGCGCGGCGGGCTCGGCCGCTTACCTGGTCGGGGTCTTTGGGCCCGCCTTCATCGAGGTCGTTCTCGCCCGACTGCGCGGTGCGACGGGAGGGCCGACCGATGAATGAACTTCTTCGACTCGCGCGCGCCATCCGCTGCGATGCGACCGATCCGGCCCAGACCTTTCGCCACCGCATGGGCATTGGTCTCGCCATCGCACTGCTGATCTTGATCCTTTCACTTCTCGGGTGATCCCATGAAAACGACCGACCGGGGGCTTCTGGCTCTGATCCGGCAAGAAGGTGTCGTGCCCGGACCCTATCTCGATGTGAAGGACGTCTGGACCTTCGGCATCGGCCACACCGCCGCTGCTGGTCCTCCCGATCCGGCGCGCATGTCGCGCGGGATGCCCACCGACCTCGATGCCGGGATCCGCGAGGCGTTCCAGCTCTTCAGCGCCGATCTCGCCGCCTACGAGGCCGACGTGCTGCGCGCCGTGAAGGTGCCGCTGGAGCCCCACGAGTTCGATGCGCTGGTATCCTTCCACTACAACACCGGCGGCATCGCCAAGGCCGCGCTGACGCGCCACCTGAACGCAGGGAACCGCGCAGCAGCCGCAGCGGCCTTCATGGGCTGGCTCAAGCCCGCCGCCATCCGGTCCCGCCGCGAGGCCGAGCGCGATCTCTTCGCCAGGGGCATCTACCCGGCCGGCACGATCCCGGTCTGGTCGGTCGACCGCAATGGCAGGGTGGATTTCTCGCGACCGATCCGTCGGCTCAGCGAGGCCGAGGCGCTGGCCTTGCTGCGCCCGAGCGGCACGCCGACGCCGCCACCCGACCAACCCACGCCCGTGCCCAGCTGGTGGCAGCGGCTCGCCAACATCTTCACGCGAAAGGAAACGACATGAACTGGACCCTCGCCCGCGGCCTCGTCTATCTCACCTGCCTTGTCGCCTCCGGTCTCGCCATGGCGGGGCTGGCGGATTTCGACCTGGCGACCGGGACCTTCGACCTCAGGCCCTTCAACCTTTACGCCCTGACCGGTGCGGCCGGTGGCGTCGTGTCCTCGGCGCTGGCGTCGATCGCGCTCTGGCGCGGCTGGGGGCGGAAGTGAAGTCCCTCGCTCCCGCGCTGCAAGCCCACCTCGACGAGGGCACCACGACGCTCGCCTGGTGCTGGCGCATCACCCGCGCCGATGGCGTGGCCTTCGGATTCACCGACCACGACCGGACCCTTTCGTTCGACGGGACCGAGTTCGAGCCGGAAAGCGGTCTGACGGCGTCCGAGGTGCGGTCGGGTTCGGACCTGTCCGTCGATGCGCAGGACGCGCAAGGCGTGCTGTCCTCCGACCGGATCACAGAAACAGACATCCTCGACGGCCGATGGGACAATGGAGCAGTCGAGGTCTGGCGGGTGAACTGGGCAGCACCTGCACAGCGCGTTCTTCTGCGCCGAGGCGCCATCGGCCAGATCCGGCGCGGGCGGCTGGCCTTCGTGGCGGAGGTGCGGTCGCTGGTGCACATCCTCGCCCAGACGGTCGGGCGGACGTTCCAGGCCAGCTGCGACGCCGCGCTGGGCGATGCGCGCTGCGGCGTGAACCTTGAGGCCCCGGCCTTCAAGGGAAGCGGCACGGTCATCGACGTGCTGCGCGACCGGGCCTTCACCGCTTCTGACCTTGGCGCCTTCGCGGCAGGCTGGTTTGCCTTCGGCCTCGTCGAATGGTCGACCGGCGCGAATGCCGGGCGGCGGGTCGAGGTGCTGTCGCATGAGCTCGTCGACGGGGTGGCGATCCTGACCCTATTGGAAGCACCGGTGCGCCCGATTACGGTGACCGATGCGTTCATCATCCGCGCAGGCTGCGACAAGCGGATCGCGACCTGCGGAACGAAGTTCGCCAATTTCGCAAACTTCCGGGGCTTCCCGCACATCCCCGGGCAAGACGCAGTCTTGCGATACGCCACCAAGGATGGCGGCCACGAGGGGGCAGTGCTTTGACCCCATTACACCGGACCGCCGATCCCGCTCATGTCATCGCCGTCGCGCGGTCATGGCTCGGCACGCCCTACCATGACCAGGCCAGCCTGCGCGGGGTCGGCTGCGACTGCCTCGGCCTCGCGCGCGGTGTCTGGCGCGAGGTTGTCGGGCCCGAGCCATTCCCAATCCCGCCCTACAGCCGGGATTGGGGCGAGATCGGGCCGCACGAGCTGTTGGCGGAGGGCGCGCGACGGATGATGCCGGAGATCGCTCCAGACAATGCGCAGCCCGGTGCGCTGGTCCTGTTCCGCATGGTGCCGCGCGCCATCGCCAAGCATGTCGGAATCCTCACCGGTCCCGACACCTTCCTCCACGCCTACGAGCGGCTGGGCGTGATCGAGGAAGCGATGACACCTGCATGGCGACGCCGCATCGCCTTCGCCTTCCTGTTCCCCGCACGCTAACTCCCCAACCTTTCGAACCTTGAGTTTCCGCCATGGCCACGCTCGTCCTCGGTGCCGTCGGTTCTGCCATCGGCGGGGCCTTTGGTGGCGCAATCCTCGGATTCTCTGGCGCCGCCATTGGTGGCTTCATCGGCTCCACCATCGGCTCGGTGGTCGACAGCTGGATCGTCTCATCGCTCGCCCCCGGCCAGCCACCCCTCGTCGTGTTCATCGAGGTCAAGACGCGCGCCCTCGACGACGCGCGTCCCCTCGAGTCAATGGCCTCC
>CALALX010000035.1 GCA_937925635.1 uncultured Caulobacter sp. | reverse complement strand
GGGCATCCTGCTTCGCATCGTCTGTCGGGACTTGTCCTGCGAAGCTCGGAGAGCGAAGCAGGATGGTGGACACGGCTGGGATTGAACCAGCGACCCCCTCGATGTCAACGAGGTGCTCTCCCGCTGAGCTACGCGTCCTTACCCGGGAGGCCGGGGGTATAGCGACGCTTTTCGCGGCGCGCAACCGGTCCTGATGATCGTCGTGAAATCGGCCGTCAGGCGGCGGCCATCATCCGCTCGACCTCCTGCACGATCTCGCGCAGGTGGACGGGCTTGGACAGGACCTTGGCCCCCGCCGGCGCGCGCTCGCCGGCCGTGAGGGCGACAGCCGCGAAGCCGGTGATGAACATGATGCGCAGGCCGGGGTGGCGGGCGGCGGCGTGGCGGGCGACCTCGATGCCGTCCATGCCGGGCATGACGATGTCGGTCAGCAGCAGGTCCCAGTCCTGGTCGAGCACGGCGGCGGCTTCCTCGCCGTCGGCGCAGGCGGTGACCTCGTAGCCCGCGCGTTCCAGGGCCCGGGCCAGGAAGTTGCGCAGGGAGTCGTCGTCTTCGGCGAGAAGGATGCGCGGCATTCTGGTCTTTCGTCCCCCGATCGACGCTGAAACGGATGCGAAATCTAGCCCGGCAGGCGTAAAGGGGCGATGAACCTCGCCCGGCGCGCGAGCCGCCCGCCTGGGGATAACCCGGTCTGATCCGGGGACGGAAAGCCTTTGACCGCATAGGCGGGGCGCCGCCATCATGGCGCATGGACGCGCGGCCGACCCTTTCCGACACAGCTGAATCGGCGTCGGCCGAACCGCCGTTCGAGATCGTCGCGACCGAACCGCCGCCGACGCCGCTGGTCTTCGCCTCGCCGCACTCGGGCCGCCACTATCCGCCGGAGATGCTGGCCGCCGCCGCCGTCCGGCCCGAGCAGCTGCGCCGCTCGGAGGACGCCTTCGTCGACGAGATCATCGCCCCGGCCGCCGCGGCCGGCGCCGGGCTGATCCTGGCCCGGCACGGGCGGGCCTGGATGGACCTCAACCGCGAACCCTGGGAGCTCGACCCGGCGATGTTCGCCGACGACATCCCCGACTTCGCCCGCGGCAAGTCGGCGCGGGTGGCCGCGGGCCTGGGCGCCATCGCCCGCCTGGCGGCCGAGGGGCGCGAGATCTACGCCCGCAAGCTGACCTTCGCCGAGGCCCAGGCCCGGGTGGCGCGCACCCACCAGCCCTATCACGACGCGCTCGAGCGTCTGCTGGCGCGGGCGCGAAAGGCGCACGGCATGGCGGTGCTGATCGACTGGCACTCGATGCCCGAGGCGGCGGCCCGCACGGCGGTGACGCCCCGCCACGGCAAGGGCTGCGACATCGTGCTCGGCGACCGGTTCGGCGCGGCCTGCACCCGCAAGCTGACCGATCTGGTCGAGCGCGAGCTGGAGGCCATGGGCTACCGCGTCGCCCGCAACGCCCCCTACGCCGGCGGCTACACCACCGAGCACTACGGCAAGCCGCAGCAGCGGACCCATGCCCTGCAGATCGAGATCAGCCGCGCCCTCTACATGGACGAGACGACGCTGGAGCCCGCCGAGGGCCTGGCGCGGCTGACGGCGGACGTCGGCCGCCTGGCCCAGGTGCTGGCGGAGCGGTGGCCCGACCTGGCGCCGGCGTAGGCCCCGGGCCAAAAAAAAGCGGCGGCCGAAGCCGCCGCAGTTCATTAGGGAGGAAACGCCCAGGAAGGGCAGAGGCGGCAGGGCCGCCTCACACCCTGAACTTAGTGTGCGGCGCACAATCGGGCAAGGGGAAAATCGTGCTTTCAGGGCAAGATTCTCTGCGAGATCGTCCAGAAATCCCAATTCCCTAAGGACACTCCTTGCCGAGAAGTTATATGTTGCGTCGCACAAGGAATGGGCGCCGCCTGCTCCTATTCACTGATTGGTGAATAAAAACAGCCTTTTGAACCCGCCTCAAACCGCGTCATCGCGGCGGGGTGGCTAAACCTCTCGCACTCGCGTAAAAGCGCGCGCCTCCTCCCCCGCCCCGAAAAGCACCTCATGTCCCTGCGAAATATCGCCATCATCGCGCACGTCGACCATGGCAAGACCACCCTGGTCGATCAGCTCCTCGCCCAGTCCGGCGTCTTCCGCGCCAACGAGGCGACGGTCGAACGCGCCATGGACTCCAACGACCAGGAGAAGGAGCGGGGCATCACCATCCTGGCCAAGTGCACCAGCGTGCTCTGGAACGGCAAGGCGGGCGAGACCCGGATCAACATCATCGACACGCCCGGCCACGCCGACTTCGGCGGCGAGGTGGAGCGGATCCTGGGCATGGTGGACGGCTGCGTCATCCTGGTGGACGCCGAAGAGGGCGTCATGCCCCAGACCAAGTTCGTGCTGACCAAGGCGCTTAAGATGGGCCTGCGCCCCATCCTCTGCATCAACAAGGTCGACCGCGCCCACGCCGACCCGGACCGCGTGCACCTGGAGACCATCGAGCTGTTCGAGGCCATCGGGGCCACGCCCGAGCAACTCGACTTCCCGCATATCTACGCCTCGGGCCGCAACGGCTGGGCGACGCTGGACATGAGCCAGCCGAACGACAACCTCGCCCCGCTGTTCGACCTGATCGTCGATCACGTGCCGCCGCCCAAGGTCGAGGCGAACAAGGACAAGCCGTTCCAGATCCTCAACGTCCTGATCGAGAGCGATCCGTTCCTGGGCCGCCTGCTGACCGGCCGCATCGAGAGCGGCAAGGCCATCCCGGGCATGCCGATCAAGGCGCTGGACCGTGACGGCAAGATGATCGAGCAGGGCCGCATCACCAAGGTGCTGGCCTTCCGCGGCCTGAAGCGCCAGCCGATCGACGAGGGCGCCGAGGCCGGCGACATCGTCGCCATCGCCGGCATGTCCAAGGCCACCGTGGCCGACACCCTCTGCGCCCTGGAGGTCACCGAGGCCCTGCCCGCCCAGCCGATCGACCCGCCGACCATCTCGATGACCGTCTCGGTCAACGACAGCCCGCTGGCCGGCCGCGAGGGCGACAAGGTGCAGTCCCGCGTCATCCGCGACCGGCTGCTCAAGGAAGCCGAGTCGAACGTCGCCATCCGCGTCACCGAGACCGCCGAGCGCGACGCCTACGAGGTCGCCGGCCGCGGCGAACTGCAGCTGGGCGTCCTGATCGAGGGCATGCGTCGCGAGGGCTTCGAGGTCTCGATCAGCCGGCCGCGCGTGGTCTATCAGACCGACCCGGAGACCGGCGAACGCCTGGAGCCGATCGAAGAGGTCATGATCGACGTCGACGAGGAGTTCACCGGCATCGTCATCGAGAAGCTCAGCGCCCGCAAGGCGGAGCTGAAGGACATGGGCCCCTCGGGCGCCGGCAAGACCCGCATCAGCCTGATGGCCCCGTCGCGCTCGCTGATCGGCTACCAGGGCGAGTTCATGACCGACACCCGGGGCTCGGGCGTGCTCAACCGCGTGTTCAGCCACTACGAGCCCTACAAGGGCGCCATCGAGCAGCAGCGCAAGGGCGTGCTGATCTCCAACTCGGACGGCGAGACGGCGGCCTACGCCCTGTGGAACCTGGAAGAGCGCGGCGTGATGTTCGTCGGCGCCGGCGAGAAGACCTACGAGGGCATGATCATCGGCGAGAACTCGCGGTCGGACGACCTCGACGTCAACCCGATGAAGGCCAAACAGCTGACCAACGTCCGCGCCAGCGGCAAGGACGAAGCCATCCGCCTGACCCCCCCGCGCCGCCCGACCCTGGAACAGGCCATCGCCTACATCCAGGAAGACGAGCTGGTCGAGGTGACGCCGAAGAACATCCGCCTGCGCAAGAAGGTGCTGAACCCCAGCTTCCGCAAGCGCCGCGCGAAGGAAGAGTAGGGATTTCCGGGGACATGTTCGCATTGCGGAGCAATGCGTACGTGTCCCCGATCAGAGGCTGAGCGATTGGGGGCGGGGCGCTGAGAGGCGTTCCGCCTTCTGGTTTTGGGTGTGATGGGAGCGTAGTCGAATGTCTTCAAGTCGGCTCGGGTGGTGCCGTACTTGGAAAATGCCAGCATCATCAAACTACAGCGCGTTTGAAATCCTCGCAATGTTGGCTGCTATACTCGATATGCACTGCACTTAGAAACGCGCCTGAAGTCCCCTTGAAGGGCTAAGTTCCAACTTCGATACTCTGCTGGACGACCAAAACGGGGGCGATAATTGATGGCAGTAGCCAAGGGAAAGCGCGTCCCAGACCTCGCACAAGATCGCCCGATTGATCGGGAGATCGACGATCGCCTTGACCGCATTCCATTCGTAGAAAACCTGATCCTTGCACTCGTCCGCGACGAAAAGGACCTAAGCGGCCGACGAGTCGCCCGGCGTTCAACGGGGGTCGTCGTCGGCCTCACCGGCAAGTGGGGTTCCGGCAAGACTAGCATTCTCAACCTCGTCGCTGAACGGCTGAAGAAGACTGATCACGTGGCCGTGGCGACCCTGAACCCCTGGCTGTTCAAGGGGCGAGACGAACTTCTCGCAGCCTTCTTTGGTGAGCTTCGAGACGCGCTTGGGCGCAGTCCGAAGGAGCACGCCCGTGAGCTTGTTGCGGCGATGGATACCTATCGAGAGGCCATCACGGTAGCCGGCCACTTCGCAGCCCTGGCAGCCGATGCGGCGGGCACCGGAGGCCTGGCAAATGCGGGACGCGCCGCGCTTAAGCAGGCCTTGAAGCTTATTCGCAAGCCGCAGGAGCTCTCGCCGCAAGAAGAGCGGCGAAAGCTTGAGAATAAGCTCGCGGATGCCAAGATCGCGGTGGTCGTGCTAATCGACGAACTGGACCGGGTCGAGGATGACGAAGTTCGAGCCGTGGCCCAGCTGGTCAAGGCGATCGGCGACATCAAGGGCATCTCCTATCTGGTCGCATACGATCCTGAGCGTGTCGCGGATGCGCTAGGCCGTGGCTCCGGGGACGACCGGCGCCGCACTGGCGAAGCCTACCTCGAAAAGATCATTCAGCATCCGATCCCCCTCCGGCCATTGTTCACCCATGACGTGTCGGCGCTGCTCGATGCGCTGCTCAATCACCACGACCTTGCCCTTCCCGCCGATCTCCCCGACGAAGAAGAGAAGGTCGTCGAGCATATCCGTCAATCTGCAGTGACGCCGCGCGAGTTGAAGCGGCTCGTCGGCTCATATGCCGTCCTCGATCGAATGTTACGCCAGGAAATCAGCCCAGCCGACCTGCTGGGCTATTGCTGGTTGCTCACAAAGGCTCCGACCCTGCGCGAGGCCATCGCCCAGAACGTCGACGTGATGGTCGACGATCCGGATGCCAATGAGGTCTCGCGCCGGGTCATTCGACAGATGGGCGAGAAGGGAAAGCTGGAGCTCTCCGAAGCTCTCGGCACGGCGGTGGCCGGACAGGAGAAGCTGCTCGGCCTTCTCTTCCCGAGGTTTGGATCGAGCCGCTCCGACGAGTCGGGAACTCGCATCAGTCGTCGGCGAAATCTCGTCCGGGCGCTCTATTTGGGCGATCCGCCCGGCATGGCGAGTAGCGATGACGTCAAGAAATTGTGGAATGAGCCCGACGAAGTGGTCCTGCGCGCGGAGTTGAAGCGGCTCCTGAACGTCGGCCAACTTAGGCAGATCATTGATCGACTTGATGATCTCTTACCAAGGCTCCCCAAGGAAGAAGACCTAAAGTTCTGGCGAGCCCTCGCAAAGGCGTTCATTCGCGAACACGACTGGCTTCTCTCTCCTGAGGAAAGCCACGCCATTGCCGAGGATGCTGCGACGTACCTGTTGCGCCTGGGCATGCGCGACAAGGGTCAGGTCGAGCGCGTCAAACACGTCACCGAGGCGCTCCTAGCTGCCGGCGACCTCGTAATTCTGCCGGAGTTGCTTCGGAAGCATCTCGTCATTTGGGGACTCAACGTACACGGGAGATCAGGTCGTGGTGGGGACTACATCTTTACAGCAGAGGAAACCAAGGACCTTCTCGCAAGATCCATCCCGACCTTTCGGACTGCGTTGCTCGACGGGACGCTACTGCGACGTGTCCCGAACTGCGACGCTATTTTCGCCCTCAGCAACACGGGCAACTGGGACGATGAACTTCGTGAGTCGCTTACAGCGCAGTTGGACGGCCATGAAGCTCGCGCGTCCATTGCTGGGCTGATCGTCCCGCCGGGGTATACCGCAGAGCGATCTTCGCTTGATCAGCTTTTTGACGCTGACGCCGTTCTTGCCTGGATGAGGGCAGCGAAGGAGGGCATCAGCAAGAGTACTTGGAGCGAACAATGCCTCAGACGACTGCGGGCGATCTTGGCTGGCAAGAACCCAATGTTCGCTGGCGATGACGGCGAGAATGACGACGACGAAGCATCGGACGATAAGCCGTAGGATCGAAGCGAGCGGGGACAGAATCTTTTCAAGGCATTCGGTCGAAAGGTTCGCCCCACACCACCCCCTTCATCTCTTGCGGAGACGATCGCTCGGCATGCTGGCCTGCATGAGATCGAAGCCGCTCTCCCTTCCTCCTCAATGGAGGAAGGGCCGGGGATGGTGGTGTGGCCGCTGAGGCTGGGGAAGGGCTCAACAGGCTCGACGCCTCTTGCGCGCAATCGCCAGCCGCCCTGCGTTCACCCCGCACCCCTGCCCCTCCCCCATCGAGGGGGAGGGGTTTCCGGAGCCCCCTCATCCGGCCGCTTCGCGGCTGCGTTCTCCCGCGAGGGGAGAAGGGAGGCGCGCGCTCTGTCCACAGGCTTCCCGGTGAAGGCCGGGATCCATGATCCCGCGCAAGCCCTTGCCCCGCATGGGCCCCGGCCTGCGCCGGGGACGCGGAAATGGGGGGATAGAGTGAAATCCACGCACACCCCCAGGGCCACCCCCATACTCCTCACGTCCCCGTCGCGGGGGAGGGCGCGTGGTACCAGCCTGATGCGGCGGCGGGGAGTGGTCGAGCGGGATCAGGCGGAGGGGTCGCAAGCCTCCGCGCCGGGCGTGCGCTGGTTTGCACGTCCGCCCGTCCGTGGGCGGCTGCTCAACCGTTCGGTACGTCCGGCGGCAGGGGGCGATCAGGCCTTGTGGGATAAAGGGGTGAACAGCTCCGCGCGTCCCGGGCCTGCGGGAAAACGGCCACGCGGAGCGTCAACCTTCGTCGAAACGGCCCATAACTACCCCTATGCCGGGCGGAGGCCCGGCGCTCCGCCCCCTCCCCAACCTGTTCGGGTCAAACCGCAGGGGCGGCGAAGCCGTGTCCGCAACACTGGCTTTTCCACAGGTTTGGCTGTATGAGCCGCGCCACACTTACTTCCGAAACGCTACACACGCCCTCGCCAGATGCGAGCCGACCGGGCGCCGAACGCGTTTTCGCCCCTGTCAGGAACTACTTAAAAATGGCGTTTCCGCCTCTCAACCCCGCCATCGAGCAAGCGCTCGCGGCGCAGGGCTATGCCGATCCCACCCCCGTCCAGCTGGCCGTTCTGGCCGAAGAGGCGATGGACCGCGACCTGCTGGTCTCCGCCCAGACCGGCTCGGGCAAGACCGTCGCCTTCGGCGTGGCCATGGCCTCGACCCTGCTGGGCGACGAACAGTACCTGGGCGGCGACGGCCTGCCCGCCGCGCTGATCATCGCCCCGACCCGCGAACTGGCCCTGCAGGTCAGCCGCGAGCTGCAGTGGCTCTATGCGAAGGCCGGCGGCCGCATCGTCACCTGCGTCGGCGGCATGGACGCGCGCAGCGAGCAGCGGGCGCTGGGCCGCGGCTGCAACATCGTGGTCGGCACGCCCGGCCGCCTGCGCGACCACCTGGAGCGCGGCCACCTGGACCTGTCGGGCCTGAAGGTCGCCGTGCTCGACGAGGCCGACGAGATGCTCGACCTCGGCTTCCGCGAGGACCTGGAGTTCATCCTCGAGACGACGCCGGAGGACCGCCGCACCCTGCTGTTCTCGGCGACCATCGCCAAGGACATCGCGCGCCTGGCACAGACCTACCAGCGCGACGCGGTGCGCATCGACACCACCACGCGCAACGAGCCGCACGGCGACATCGAGTACCGCGCCATCCGCGTCGCGCCCAACGAGATCGAGCACGCGGTCGTCAATGTGCTGCGCCACTACGACGCCGGCGGGGCGCTGGTGTTCTGCTCGACCCGCGACGCGGTGCGCCACCTGTACGCCAGCCTGCGCGAGCGCGGCTTCGCCGTCGTCGGGCTGTCGGGCGAGATGGGCCAGCGCGAGCGGAACGACGCGCTGCAGTCCCTGCGTGACCGCCACGCCCGCGTCTGCGTCGCCACCGATGTGGCGGCGCGCGGCCTCGACCTGCCGGACCTGGGCCTGGTCATCCACGCCGACCTGCCGGTCAACAAGGCCACCCTGCTGCACCGCTCGGGCCGCACCGGCCGCGCCGGCAAGAAGGGCACGTCGGTGCTGCTGGTCCCCTACACCCGCCGCCGCAAGGCCGAGTCGCTGCTCTATTCGGCCAACATCGAGGCGATCTGGAGCGGACCGCCCAGCGCCGAGGAGATCCGCGCCGGCGACCGCGTGCGCATGCTGCAGGACCCCGCCCTGTCGGAGGTCGCCTCCGAGGAGGACCTGGCGGTCGCCCGCGAGCTGCTGGCCGCCCACCCGGCCGAGCAGGTCGCCGCCGCCCTGGCCAAGGTGTTCCGCGCCCGCCTGCCGGAGCCGGAGGAGCTGTATGACGCCGGCCCCGGTCAGGACCGCCAGCGCCCTGTGCGCGAACGCCGCGAGCGTGACGACGGCGGCTTCGAGCCGTCCGAGGATCGCGGCCCGCGCGACCACGACGCCTTCGCCGACGCTGCGTGGTTCAAGCTGTCGATCGGTCGCGCCAAGAACGCCGACCCCAAGTGGATCCTGCCGCTGCTCTGCCGGATCGGTCACGTGACCAAGAAGGAGATCGGCCAGATCCGCATCTTCGACCGCGAGACCAAGTTCCAGATTGCCCAGGACGTCTCCGGCCGCTTCCTCGAGGCGGCGCAGGCGAACGAGGACAAGGACGTCCGCGTCGAGCTGTCGACCCCGCCGACCTCCAAGGACTTCGGACCGAAGAAGAGTTTCGGCGATCGTGCGGAACGGGGCGAGCGTCCGGAACGCGCCCCGCGCGCGCCGCGAGGCGATCGACCTGAGTGGAAGGAACGGGCGCCCCGCGCCGAGGGCGAGGATCGCCCCGCCCGTCCGGCCTTCAAGGAGCGCGCTCCGCGCCCGGACTGGAAGGACAAGGCTCCCCGCGCCGAGGGCTCCGAACGCCCGGCGTGGAAGGACAAGCCGCGCGGCGACAAGCCGGCGTGGAAGGATAAGGCTCCGCGTCCCGAGCGCAGCGAGCGCCCGGCCCGCGCCGAGAAGCCGGAGTGGAAGCCGCGTCCGGCTCGTGACGAGGCTCCGGCCGGTCCGCGCCGCGCGCCCCGCGACGCCTCGGTCCGCGAGTCCGCGCCCTACGATCCGGCCGCGTCGGACAGCGCCAAGCCCTTCCGCAAGCCCCGCGCCGACGCGGGCTTCAAGCCGGCCGGCGATTTCAAGGGCCCCAAGCGCGCGGGCGGCTTCAAGACGGACGGCGGCTTCAAGGCCGGCGGTCCGAAGAAGCCGTTCAAGAGCAAGCCGCGGAGCTAGTCCTGGTTGAGGGTGATGTAGAGCTCGCTTTCGATCACCCACTGGCCGGTCAGCCTGCGCCAGGCGGCGAGGTAGGTTCCGGACATCGTCTGGTCGCCCGCCTCGCCTCGCCACAGCGCCTCCCAACGGCCGGCCTCGGCGGCCCGCTCGCCGTCCTGGTCCAGCTCGACGCTCGCCGGGGTCCGCACGTAGCGCACGAAGGCCGGGTCGGCGAACTGGCCGGCGAAGGCCTCGACCACCGCCTGGGCGCCCAGCACCAGCGACCCGTCGCCGGTGATCAGCTTGACGTCCGGATGCAGGAACGGCTTCAGCCGCGCGGCGTCATGGGCGGCGATCAGTTTGTTGGTCAGCTTGCGGCGGGCGCGGATGGCGTCGGCGGGCGAGGTCATGATCGCGCGCCGCCCCGCGAACCGGCGGCGGCCGCCTCCCCCATCTCCAGCGCCGCCTCGATGGCCCGGTACAGCGCGCCGGCGTCGATCGGCTTGGCGACGTGCAGGTCCATGCCGGCGGCCAACAGCTCGTCGACCTGGTGGGTCATGGCGTTGGCGGTCAGGGCGATGACCGGCGTGCGGCGACGCCCCTCCGCCGCCTCGCGGGCGCGGATCTGGCGCACCGCGCCGACGCCGTCGAGCACCGGCATGTGGACGTCCATCAGGATCAGATCCCAGTCCCCTTCGAGCCAGGCGGCGACCGTCTGCGCCCCGTCGGGCTTGACCACAGGCGTCACCCCGACCTGGGCCAGCAGCGTCTCAAGCACGATCTGGTTCACGCGGTTGTCCTCGGCGGCGAGCACGCGCAGGCCGTGGCGTTCGGGGGAGTCGTCCTCGGCCGGCGCCGTCGCGGGCGCCGACTCGCCCAGCCGGATCATCGGCATAACGGCCGTGAACAAGGCGCCCTCGCCAGGCTCGCTGTTCGCGGACAGGTCGCCGCCCATCAAGCGGCACAGGTCTCGCGAGATGGCCAGTCCCAGCCCCGCGCCGCCATGCCGGCGGGTGGTCGAAGGGTCGAGCTGGCTGAACTTGCCGAACAGGCGGTCGAGCTTGTCCGCCGGCAGGCCTGGCCCGGTATCCTGCACCTCGACGCGCAGGGCGGCGTCGGCATAGGCGGCGCGCAGGGCGATGCGCCCGGTGTCGGTGAACTTGACGGCGTTGGACAGCAGGTTGCCGACCACCTGCCGCACGCGGGTCGGGTCGCCCCGGTACAGACCGGCGACGCCGGCCGGAAGGTCGGTCTGGAAGGCGAGCCCCTTTTCGGCGGCCAGCAGGGCAAAGGGGGCGGCGGCGGCGCGCAGGCAGGGCTCCAGGTCGAACGCGACCTCTTCCAGCTCCATCTTGCCAGCCTCGATCTTGGAGAAGTCGAGAACGTCGTTGAGCACATTGGTCAGGGTGGCGCCGGCCTCGCGGATGATGGCCAGGCGCTCGCGCTGGCGGTCGCTCAGCTGGTCGGCCGCCATGGCCTGGGCCATGCCGAGGACGCCGTTCAGCGGCGTGCGGATCTCGTGGCTCATGGTCGCCAGGAAGACGCCCTTGGCGGCGTTGGCGGCCTCGGCCTGGGCGACGGCGGCGCGCAGCCTCTGGTCGGCGCGGGATCGGTTGACGGCGAACTGGATCACGCAGGCCAGGAAGCCGATCACCGCGACGACCGCGAAGAGGCGGTTGATCAGCGGCTCGTCCGCGCCGCGCCACAGCGCGATGACGAGGGCGATCAGGAACAGTCCGGAAAGGGAGCTCAGACCGATCCGCCGCGACAGCACAAACTCGGCCGTGCTGCTCAGCGCCACGGCGCCGAGCATGGCCACGCCGGCGAGTTCGGCGGTGGTGCTGTCGGCGAGCGATGTCAGGCCAACGGGCAGGCCGCAGAAAACGACCGTGTAGACAAAGGTCGAGAGGGCGAGCGCCAGTTCGTGCCTCGGCGCGGGTCTGGGGCGCGACTCGATCCACGGAAACAGGACAAGGCGGTTGATGGCCATCTGGCCCAGAACCAGCGCGGCCCATGTCGCCGCGAACCCCGGGCCGAGCCAGACCCAGCCGCCCAGCGCGGCGACAGAGGTCAGCACCACCCCAGGCCAGAGACCACGTCGCCTCAGGGCGATGACCTCTGTCCAAGGCGGGCGGGAGTCGGAAAATCCCGGGGCGAAAGCGTCACTCACGCCACGAGCGTGATCGTGCGCGGCGCGATTTGCAACCAGGAGTTCGCCTAACGGCGTGCGGCGGATTTGGCCTCGCGCTTGGCGCGGGCCTCGGCCTTGGCTTCGGCCTTGCGGGCCTTGCGTTCCTCGCGCTTGAGGGCGAGCTGCGCCTCCTCGTCGTTGAGCAGCGCCAGACGGCGTTCCTCAGCGGCCTTCTCGGCGGCGACGCGTTCGGCCTCGGCCTTGGCTTCGGCGGCCTTGCGGGCCTCTTCCTTGGCCAGCTCGCGCGCCTGGCGCGTGGCTTCGCGCTCGGCGGCCAGCCGTTCCTCGCGGGTGATGAAGTCGGTGGCCTGGACGGTGGGCTTGGGCTTGAACTTGGCCAGCAGGGCCTTCTTGGCTTCGGCCGCCGCCTTTTGGCGTTCGGCGAAGCCCGTGCGCAACGGGTCTTTCATCGAGTCTTTCGAGAAGTCGGAGAAGACCGCTTCAAAGCGAAAAACGGCGCTGAAATCAACCCTCCGAAGCGTCTCCACTGCAGTTGTCGTGGGACTGCGGCCCCGACGATACGCTTCGATGCGTCATGGCCGAAGCCGAAGCTCCATCCAGACGTCACAGCGGGCGTAGGCCGTGCACTGGGACGGCAGGTCGACGAAGCCCATGGCCCGGTAGAGGGCGAGCGCCGGGCCGAGGCTTGCATTGGTCTCCAGGTACAGGCGCGGGGCCCCCGCCGCCCTCGCCCGGTCTATGCAGGCCTGCATCAACCGCCGACCCAGGCCCGCGCCGCGCGCAGCCTCTCCAACGGTCATTTTGATGACCTCGAAGCCGCCATCATCCATGGCCTTGAGGCCCACACAGCCGATTGGCGCCCCATCGTCGGCTTCGGCCATGAAGATATGGCCGCCGGGCGCGATCACCTTGCCGACCGGATCGCGGAGCACGACCTCGTCGGCCGGCTCGATGGCGAAGTGCCGGCCGATCCAGGCCTCGTTGAGGGCCTTCCAGGCCGGCGCGTGACGGGGTTCGAAATCGACGATGCGCATGGCATGACTCTGGGAAGCGCGAAGCGGTCGCGCAAGGAGTATCCGGTGGTCCATCCTGTCTACGCCGACCTACCGACAACCATCTTCGAGGTGATGAGCGGCCTCGCCCGGGAGACCGGCGCCATCAACCTCGGCCAGGGCTTCCCGGACGAGCCCGGCCCCGAAGCCGTGCGGCGCAGGGCGGCGGAGGAGTCGGTCAGCGGCTACAACCAGTACCCGCCGATGCGCGGCCTGCCGGACCTACGCCGTGCGGTGGCGGCCCACTATGCAAAGTGGCAGGCCCTGGACCTGGACGGCGAGGCCGAGGTGACGGTGACCTCCGGCGCGACCGAGGCGCTGGCCGCGGCCTTCCTGAGCCTCGTGTCGCCCGGCGACGAGGTGGTGCTGTTCCAGCCGCTCTACGACTCCTACCTGCCGATGGTGCGACGCTGCGGCGGCATCCCCAGGCTGGCGCGGCTGGACCCGCCGAGCTTCCGGATCACGCGCGAGGTGCTCGACAGCGTCTTCACGGCGAAGACGAAGCTGGTCGTGCTCAACAACCCGGTGAATCCGGCGGCGGTGATCTTCAGCGACTCAGAGCTGGCGCTGC
Organism: uncultured Caulobacter sp.; assembly: GCA_937925635.1. GTDB lineage: Bacteria > Pseudomonadota > Alphaproteobacteria > Caulobacterales > Caulobacteraceae > Caulobacter. The sequence goes on along the minus strand of CALALX010000035.1, from coordinate 18,192 downwards.
TGGCGGAGTACTGCGTGGCCCACGACGCCATCGCCCTCTGTGACGAGGTCTGGGAGCAGATCGTCTTCGACGGTCGTCGCTTCCGGTCGCTGATGAGCTTCCCGGGGATGCGCGAGCGGACGGTTAAGATCGGCTCGGCGGGCAAGATGTTCGCGCTGACCGGCTGGAAGGTGGGCTTCCTCTGCGCCGCGCCGCCGCTGATGAAGGCGCTGGCCGGGGCCCACCAGTTCCTGACCTTCACCACGCCGCCGAACCTGCAGGCGGCCATCGCCTGGGGGCTGGAGAACTGCGAGGCCTGGTTCGACGCCATGCCGGCGGACCTGCAGCGCTCGCGCGACCGCCTGGCGGCGGGGCTGACAGGCGAGGGATTCACGGTGCTGCCGGCGGCGGGCAGCTATTTCCTGAACGTCGACCTGACGGCGTCCGGCGTGGACGAGGGCGACCGCGCCTTTTGTCTGCGGGCGGTGAAGGAGCACGGCGTCGCGGCGATCCCGGTGTCGGTCTTCTACGAGCAGGACGCCCCGACCAATCTGATCCGCCTCTGCTTCGCCAAGCGCGATGAGACGCTGGACGCCGGTATCGAGCGGCTGGCGAAGGCTAGGGCGTCGGCCGGTAGCGGCCCGGCGTGACGCCGAACTGCCGGCGAAAGGCGGTGATGAAGGCGCTCAGGCTGTCGTAGCCACAGTCCATCGCCGTCGCTGTCACCGACTGCCCCGCGCACAGCAGCGTCACGGCATGGACCATCCGCGCCTTCTGCCGCCAGAGCTCAAGCGAGAACCCGGTCTGCTCCGGGAACAGCCGTTGCAGCGTCCGCAGGCTGGCGCCGGCGTCCTGGGCCAGCGCCGCCAGCTCCGCGCGCTCGCCGGGATCGGCCTGGATCCGCTCAGCCAGCGCCAGCGCGCGGCGGTCGGTCGGCAGGGGCAGCGCCAGATCCTGAGGCGGCGCCTTCAAAAGCAGGTCGATGAGAAGGCTTGCCAGCCGCTCGTGCCCAGGGTCGTCCGGCCCCAGCATGCCGATCGTCAGGATGTGCAGGATCAGCTCGCGCAGCAGCGGAGAGATCTCCAAGACCGCTTCCTCGGCAGGCAGGCCTGCGGCGGTGATCGGGTCAATATAGAGGGTGCGAAGCGCCGCCTCGCCGCGAATCAACAGTTGGTGCGGCAGCCCCGGCGGCAGCCAGACGGCGCGCGTGGGCGGCGTCACCCAGACCGAGGTCGGGGTGCGGACGTGCATGACGCCCGCCGAGGCGTAGGCGAGCTGGCCCCAGGGATGATCGTGCCACGGCGTGCGGCCGCCGGTCCTGTAGGTCTCGGCCAGCGACCTGACCCAGAAGCCGTCGCCGTCCCGACTCACGTCGGATCGGCCCGATCGTACTTCATGGCGCCGACGAGGTTGCCCTCGGTGTCTTCGAAGTAGATCAGTTCGCCGACGCCTTCGATGCGATAGGGCGGCATGACGATCCTGCCGCCGGCCGCCTCGACCGCGGCGACCGTGGCGGCAATGTCCTTCACGCCGACGGTCGCCTCGAGGCCCAGCATCCGGGCGCCCGGAACCAGCTCGCGCCGGCCGTGCAGCGCGCCGCCGACGCCCGCGCCAGTGATCTGATAGAACCCCGGCGGCCCCCAGGGCTCAAAGCCCCAGTCGAACACGGCCTCGTAGAACTTGCGGGCGCGCGCGACGTCGTCGGCGTTGATCGCGAAGTGGCGCAGGGGTGCGGGCATGGGTCTCTCTCCTGGATCGACCCAGGCAGCCTACGCCGACTTTTCTGGCGCGCGTGCGAAACTATGCCGAGCTTCTTCGATTACACGCCGTCGCCACGGGTCTTGCCTGCGAGGCGCTGTCGGCCGGAGAGCGTGCGCCTCGATCGTCGCGGTCTCGCCGTCCCCTAGCTCGTCAGCACCCGCGGCAGCTTGAACGTCACCGTCTCCCGCGTCGGGGCAACATCCTCGATGGTCAGCGCGTAGCGGGTCGACAGCTTGTCGATGAGGCCCTGGACCAGCACCTCGGGCGCCGAGGCTCCAGCCGTGACGCCGACGGTCGAGACGCCGTCGAGCCAGTCCCAATCCAGCCCCGAAGCGTCGTCGAGCAGGCGCCCCTTCGCCGCCCCGCCGCGCAGCCCGACCTCGACCAGCCGCACTGAGTTGGAGGAGTTGCGCGAACCGACCACCAGCAGCAGATCCGCCTGCTGGGCCAACTGCTTCACCGCCTCCTGACGATTGGTGGTCGCGTAGCAGATATCTTCCTTATGCGGCGCGGCGATGCCGGGGAAGCGCCGCTGCAGCACCGCCACGATGTCGGCGGTGTCGTCCACCGACAGGGTCGTCTGGGTGACGAAGGCCACGTTCATCGGGTCGATCGGCTCGAACACCTCGGCGTCGGCGGCCGTTTCGATGAGGCGGACGACACCCTCGGGCAACTGGCCCATGGTGCCGACGACCTCGGGATGGCCCTCGTGACCGATCAGCACGATCTCGCGCCCCGCGTTGAAATGCCGCTGGGCCTCGACATGCACCTTGGAGACCAAGGGGCAGGTGGCGTCGAGGTACAGCATTTGGCGATGCCTTGCCTCGGCCGGCACCGCCTTGGGCACCCCGTGGGCGGAAAAGACCACCGGCCGGTCGTCCGGGGCCTCCGACAACTCCTCGACGAAGATCGCACCCATGGCCTTCAGCCGGTCGACGACATGCCGGTTGTGAACGATCTCGTGGCGCACATAGACCGGCGCGCCATACTTCTCGATAGCGCGCTCGACGATCTGGATGGCGCGGTCGACTCCAGCGCAGAAGCCGCGCGGGCTGGCCAGGAGCACCCTCAGGGGCGGTTTGATCGGCGCGGCGTCATCCATGGCGTCAAGTTAGGCGTTGCGGCGCCGTCCCGCCAGACCGCTTTCCGTGCGCGCGTCCTCGCCTCGGCGGTGAAGGCGCGTTGCGGGGTCATGCATATGCCTTTATCACGCTACATCTGCTTTCGGCCGGCATGCCGCGCCGGTCTTTTTCCTGTTTTCCGGACGTACCATGCGCCGTGCTCTGACCCTCGTGCTCTCCGGCCTGCTGGCCGCCAGCGCTCTCGCCGCCACGCCAGCGCTCGCCCAGCGCCGTGACGCGCCCGACCGCGATCGCCAGCAGGAAGAGGCGGCGGCCAAGAAGAAGAAGCGCGACCAGGAGTGGAACCAGCCGGCCGCGCCGCTGCCGCAGCTGCGGAACGCCGGGCCCTGCCCCTATGTGAAGGTGCTCTACGACGCCGGCCGCTATGTCGAATTCAAGGACGGCCGCGAAGCCGCCGGCAACGTCGCCTGGACGGGCGAGATCCAGAGCCTGTCGGCCGGGTGCGCCTACAAGGACGACGAGCCGATCAAGCTGCAGGTCGAGATGCTGCTCGCGCTCGGCAAGGGTCCGCAGGCGGAAGGCGACGGCAAGACCTACCGCTACTGGGTGGCCGTCACCACGCGCAACCAGACGGTCATCGCCAAGGAATACTTCGACCTGCCGGTGAAGTTCGACGGCGACCGCGCCTTCCTGCGCGAGACCATCAGCGGGATCGTGATCCCGCGCGCCACCGCCGAGACGAGCGGCGCCAACTTCGAGGTCTTGATCGGCTTCGACGTCACGCCGCAGATGGCCGCCTTCAACCGCGACGGTAAGCGTTTCCGCGTCACCGCGGGCGCGCCGCAGGCCGCCGCCGGAGCGCCTACGCCGCAATGACCGACCTGAGACGGTCCCTGAGCGAAGCGGTCGCGGCCGTCTTCGCCGCCCAGGGACTTCCCCAAGAGCTGGGCCGGGTGACCGCATCGGATCGCCCGGATCTGGCCGATTTCCAATGCAATGGAGCGCTCGCCGCCGCCAAGGTGGCGCGCAAGCCGCCGCGCGAGATCGCCGCGGCCGTGGTCGAGGCCCTGGCCGGCCGCGCCGAGCTGCAGTCGGTCGAGATCGCGGGCCTCGGCTTCATCAACATGCGCGTCAGCGGCGAAACGCTGTCGGCCCGCGCCCGCGAGATCGCCGCCGATCCGCGCGCCGGCGCCGAGACCGTCGCCGAGCCGCGCCGGGTGATGGTCGACTATGGCGGCCCCAATGTCGCCAAGCCGATGCATGTGGGCCACCTGCGCGCCTCGATCATCGGCGAGTCGGTAAAGCGCCTTTACCGCTTCCGGGGCGATGAGGTGCTGGGCGACGCCCACTTCGGCGACTGGGGCTTCCAGATGGGCCTGCTCATCATCGCCTCCAGCGATCAGGACCCGTTCATCGCGACGCTGATGGACCGCCTGCAGGGCGCCGGCCCGGTCAGCCGGGAGGATGAGCGCAAGGTGATGGACGCGCTGGCCGAGCGCATCTCCCTGGCCGACCTCGACCGCATGTACCCTGAGGCTGCCGGCCGGGCGAAGACAGACGTCGAGTACCGCGACCGCGCCCGCAAGGCGACGGCCGAGCTGCAGGGCGGTCGCCTCGGCTATCGCCTGTTGTGGAAGCATTTCGTCAATGTCAGCCGCGTCGCGCTGGAGCGCGAGTTCCATGCGCTGGGTGTCGACTTCGACCTGTGGAAGGGCGAGAGCGACGTCGACGCCCTGATCGAGCCGATGGTCCGGGAGCTGGACGCCAGGGGCCTGCTCGCCGATGACCAGGGCGCGCGCGTGATCCACCTGGCGCGGCCCGGCGAGACCAAGAAGAAGAAGGCGCCGGACGGCACGGTTTACGAAGCGCCGAGCCCCGACCCGCTGCTGGTCGTGTCCTCCGAGGGCTCGGCGATGTACGGCACCACCGATCTGGCCACCGTGCTGGACCGCAAGCGCTCGTTCGACCCGCACCTGATCCTCTACTGCGTGGACCAGCGCCAGGCCGACCACTTCGAGCAGGTGTTCCGGGCCAGCTACCTGGCCGGCTACGCCGCCGAAGGCGAGCTGGAGCACATTGGCTTCGGCACCATGAATGGTCCGGACGGCAAGCCGTTCAAGACCCGCGAAGGCGGCGTCCTGAAGCTGCACGACCTGATCGAGATGACCCGCGCCAAGGCCCGCGAGCGGCTGAAGGAGGCTGGCCTCGGCGGCGAGCTGTCCCCCGAGGAGTTCGAGGACACCGCCCACAAGGTCGCGGTCGCGGCGCTGAAGTTCGCCGACCTCGGCAACTATCGCGGCACGAGCTACGTCTTCGATCTCGATCGCTTTTCGAGCTTCGAGGGCAAGACCGGACCCTACCTGCTGTACCAGGCCGTGCGCATCAAGTCGCTGCTGCGCCGGGCCGCCGAGGAGAAGCTGGAGCCGGGTCGCATCCAGGTGTCAGACCCGGCCGAGCGCGATCTGGCCCTGCTGCTCGACGCCTTCGACGCGGCGCTCACCGAGGCCTACGACAAGAAGGCCCCGAATTTCATCGCCGAGCACGCCTTCAAGCTGGCCCAGGCCTTCTCGAAGTTCTACGCCGCCTGCCCGATCTTCCGCGAAGCCGACGCGAAGACCGCCGCCTCGCGCCTGGCCATCGCCGCCGCGACGCTGAAGCAGCTTGAGATCGCGCTCGACCTGCTGGGCATCGAAGCGCCGGAGCGGATGTAGCGTCTAGCCGTTTCGTTCACGAAAGCGCATGATGACGAAGATGAGCAATCGCTATCACGTCCAAGCCGATTGGGATCCGGAAGCCAATGTCTGGGTGTCGTCGAGCAACATCCCCGGCTTGGTGATCGAGGCTGCGACACTCCCCGAGTTTGTCGAACTGGCTCAAGCGCTCGCGCCGGAACTGCTGTCCGACAATCTAGGCATCCACGGACCGATCCCCGTCGACTTTCGGGCCACTGAGACGCTTGAACTCCACAAGTAGGCTGCCCGCTAGCCGCTCAGCCACGAGAACAATTGGCGAACCGCCTTTCGCGAGCTGTTAACGCCCGTCAGAATGCTGGCGACGGTTCACGACTGATTCTGATGCCCAACAACTTCTACCCGGACCTGGTTCGCCTGCTGGCAGAAGCTGGCTGGGTTCGTGTGCCGGGCGGCAAGGGCAGCCACGAGAAGTGGCGTCATCCCGATTTGAACAAGACGATCATCGTGCCCCACGCGCGGAGCCGCCACACGGCCAACGGCGTGCTGAAGCAAGCTGGCTTGCCGAAGGCATTCTAGCCCGGTTGGCAACGCTAGCCGGCGGCACCATCATGCCGCCTCTTCTCTCAGGGGGCGTACCAAGGTGTTCAGATCCAGGACTCTCGCGGCCGTGCTGGCCGCTTCCGTCGCGCTGTCGCCGCTCGCCGCGACCGCCGCGCCGTTCGGCAAGCCCAAGGCCGCTCCGGCCGCCTCGCCGATCGAGGGTCTGGAACGCCATGACGGCCTGCTGACGGTCTTCGTCGACCGCAAGGCGAACAAGGTCCTGCTGAAGCTGCCTGCGGCCGACGCGGAAGGGCTGCACGGGCGCTACCTCTACCAGACCTATCTGCGGGCCGGCATGGGTTCCAATCCGGTCGGCCTCGACCGCTCCGCCCCCGGCGACACGCAGGTGCTGGCCTTCCGCCGCGTGGGCGGCAAGGTCGTCGTGCAGTTCGAGAACCATGGCTTCGTCGCCACGGCCGGTTCGGCCGATGAGAAGGCCGCCGTGCGCGAGTCCTTCGCCGTCTCGACCGTCTGGTCCACCGACGTGGTCTCGACCGAGGGCGACGGCGGCGTGGTCATCGACATCTCCGGCTTCCTGACCCGCGACACGCAGGGGGTCGCCCGCCAGCTGAAGATGTCCGAGCAGGGCGACTTCCGTCTCGCCGCAGACCTCAGCTTCCCCGATACCGGCGCCGGATCGGTCAACGCCTTCCCGATCAACACCGAGTTGGAGGCGACCCAGACCTTCGTCAGCGACAATCCGGGCGGAGAAGTGCGCGGCATCCTGCCCGACCCCCGCTTCGTCACCTTGACCCTGCACCACTCCTTCGTCGCCCTGCCCGAACCCGGCTTCGAGGTGCGGTTCAATGACCCGCGCGTCGGGGTCATCGACCATCCGGTGGTCGACTATTCCGCCCCCCTGGACGAGCCGATGGTGCTGCGCCTCGCTCACCGCTTCCGGCTCGAGAAGACCGACCCGACGGCCGCCCGTTCGGCGGTGAAGAAGCCGATCATCTTCTACATCGACCGCAGCGCGCCCGAGCCGGTTCGCAGTGCGCTCAAGGACGGCGCCCTGTGGTGGAACCAGGCCTTCGAGGCCGCCGGCTACATCGACGCCTTCCGGGTCGAGATCCTGCCCGACGGCGTCAGCCCGCTGGACGCGCGCTACAGCGTCGTGAACTGGGTCCACCGCCAGACGCGCGGCTGGTCCTACGGCCATGCAGTGGTCGACCCGCGCACCGGCGAGATTGTCAAAGGCGACGTGCTGCTGGGCAGCCAGCGGATCCGCCAGGACCGCATCATCTTCGAGGGCCTGCTCGGCGCCGACGCGACCGGCAAGGGCGGTCCCAACGACCCGATCGAGATCGCGTTGGCCCGCCTGCGCCAGCTGTCGACGCACGAGATCGGCCACTCGCTCGGCCTGCAGCATAACTTCGCGGCCAGTACCTGGGGCGACCGCGCCTCGGTGATGGACTATCCGGCCCCGCGCATCACGGTGAAGGACGGCCAGCTCGACTTCAGCGACGCCTACGGGGTCGGCGCCGGCGCCTGGGACAGGTTCGCGATCACCTGGCTCTACGGCGTGGTCGCGCCGGGCGAGGCGGGCCAGGCCCAGCTCAAGGCGCTGGCCGACAAGGCCCAGGCCGACGGCTATCGGTACGTCTCCGACGAGGACGCCCGCGGCGCCGAGACCGGCCAGCCGCTCGGCGCCGTCTGGGACAACGGCGCTGACCCTGTCGCCGAGCTGATCCACCTGATGGAGGTCCGCAGGGTCGCCCTGTCGCGCTTCGGCCTGGCCAGCCTGCCGAAGGACGCCTCGGTGGCCGACCTTCGCCGGCGCATCGCCCCGATCTACCTGTTCCACCGTTACCAGATCGACGCCACGGCCAAGCTCGTGGGCGGGGTCGACTTCAGCTATCCGGCCAAGGGCGACGGACGCGAAGCCAGCATGCCGGTCACGCCGGCCCGCCAGCGCGCGGCCATCGACGCCCTGCTGGCCACGGTCTCGCCCGCCGCGCTGGACCTGCACGATCCGCTGCTTGACCTGCTGACCGCGGGCCAATCGATGGGCGCCGACAAGCAGGACGCCGTCGAGACCTTCGCCGAGGGCCCGATCTTCAGCCTGCCCGACGCCGCCGATGTGGTCGCGACCAACGTCTTCCGCGGACTGTTCGCACCGCAGCGTCTGAACCGGCTGGTCGAGGCCAAGCGCCGCGACGCCGCCCAGCCCGGAGTTGAGGAACTGCTGGCCAGGAGCTTCGCGGCCGTCTCGACGCCGGCGACCGGACGTCAGGCGGAGATCGCGCGCCGCGTCCGGTACAGGCTGGTGGCCACGCTCGCCGACGTTCAGCGCAGTCGCGCCTTGTCTCCGACGGCCGCATCGCAGCTGCGCCAGGCGTTGAAGGACTATGGTCGCCGGCTGCAGGTGCAGACCACCGGCGACGCCGCCGACCGCGCCCAGGCCCGCGACCTCGCCGCCATCCTGCTCGCCGACGACCTCGACCGGCTGGTCGCCCTGGCCGACACCGCGAAGGCGGCGCCATCGACGCCGCCGGGGCCGCCGATCGGCGAGGACGACTGGTTCGGGGACCTCGGGCTGTAGGTCAGGCCGAGACGGCGCGGTGTGGACCGAGCAGGACCGTCCGCATATCGCCCTTGTGGCGGGCGAGCGCGGTCAACAGGTACAGGGCCAGGAACGGCATGCCGCCGAACACCGCGACCACGCCGAGCGCGAGGTCCGCGGGCTTGAACCCGCCGCGCCACGAGACCCAGAGGCCCGACAGCAGCAGGAAGCAGAAGAAGTCCAGGTTGAACTGGCCCGGCCAGCCCATCGCCGCCATGTCGCCGAAGAACACCGGCAGCAGGCCCATGCCGTGGTTGGCGATCGTGACGGCCGTGTACGGCGCGATCACCGCCAGGCACGCGATCAGAAACAGACGGAACAGGACCATGCGCCCCTCCCCGGGCTATGATGCGGGCCGGCGGCGCCGCTTGTAGCGATCGCTACAGACTAGACGCATGTAGCAAATGCTACAATAGGGATCGTGATGGCTGTGCGGGATGAACAGCGGGAACGGGTGATCGGCGATCTCGCCGGGCATCTGCTGCGGACGGGGCTGTCGCAGGCCAGCCTGCGCCAGCTGGCCGCGGCGGCCGGCGTCAGCGACCGGATGCTGCTCTACTATTTCGCCGACAAGACCGAAGTGCTGGCGCTTGCGCTGCAGACTGTCGCCGCCGACATGGCCGCCGGCCTGGGACAAGCGATCCCGGAAGGGACGCGGCTGGGCTCCGACGCGTTCATGGCAGCCACGGCCCGCCATGTCGTTGACGGTCCGTTCCGACCCTACATGCGGCTCTGGATCGAGATCGTGGCGGCCGCCGCGCGGAACGAGCCGCCCTTCGTCGACATCGCGGCCGGCATTACCGGCGGCTTCCTCGACTGGATCGAGTCCAGACTGGACCCGGCCCTGACCCCCGACCCCAAAGGCGCCGCCGCGCTGATCCTCGCCACCCTCGACGGCCTCGCCCTGGTCGACATCTGCTCGGGCCCAGAGCGGGCGCTCGCCGCCGTCGCCGAACTGGAGCGCAAGAGCGCCGGTTGACTCCCCGCCCCCGCTCCCGCACACACGCCCTCGTCTCGCGGGAGACATCGGGTGCGAATCCCGAGGCCGAAGGCGCAACCGCCCCGGAAACGCTCAGGCAAAAGGACCGCGCGACTTAGGAACGCTGGAAAGGCCGCATCTGTGGCCGCCGAAGGAGCAAGGGTCGCTTTCGCGCCCCGAAATCTCTCAGGCTCAAGGGACAGCGGGGGCGAATCGCCAGGTCATCAGGCCCGGCGAGACGCATCGACCCCGCCGGAGCCCAGCGTGTCTCAAGACGATCTGAAGAAGACCCCGCTCTACGACGCCCACGTCGCCGCCGGCGCGCGCATGGTTCCGTTCGCGGGTTACGCCATGCCGGTCCAGTACCGCGACGGCGTGCTCAAGGAGCACCTGTGGACCCGCGAGAGCGCCGGCCTCTTCGACGTCTCGCACATGGGCCAGGCCCGGCTGCGCGGCGTCTCGCCCCTGTCGGCGTTCGAGGAGATCACGCCCGGCGACTTCATCGGGCTGGCGCCCGGCAAGCAGCGCTACAGCCTGCTGCTGAACCGCAAGGGCGGCATCATCGACGACCTGATGGCCTCGCGTCCGGATGACGACGGCCTGTTCGTGATCGTCAACGGCGCCTGCAAGGACAACGACTTCCGCGTCATTGATGATGAGCTGGCGCCTCAGGTCACCATCGAGCGCCTGGAGAACCGCGCGCTGCTGGCGCTGCAGGGTCCCAAGGCCGCCGAGGTGCTGGCGAAGCACATCCCAGAAGCCGCCGGCAAGGTGTTCATGGACAGCTGGGCGACCACCGGCTTCGGCGTCGACGTGCTGATCTCCCGCTCGGGCTACACCGGCGAGGACGGTTACGAGATCTCGGTGCCAGCCGCCGCCGCCACGGACGTCTGGAACACCCTGCTGGCCGACGAGCGGGTGAAGCCGATCGGCCTGGGCGCCCGCGACAGCCTGCGCCTTGAGGCCGGCCTGCCGCTCTACGGCCACGACGTCGACGAGACGGTCAGCCCCGTCGAGGCGGCCCTGACGTTCGCCGTTTCCAAGAAGCGCCGCGAGGCCCAGGACTTCCCGGGCGCCGCGCGCATCGTCAAGGAACTGGCCGAGGGCCCGTCGCGCGTCCGCGTCGGCTTGAAGATTCTCTCCGGCGCCCCGGCCCGCGAGGGCGCGGAGATCGCCGACGCCGACGGCGCGGTCGTCGGCGTCGTCACCAGCGGCGGCTTCGCGCCCTCGCTGGGCCATCCCATCGCCATGGGCTTCGTGCCGCCCGCACTCGCGGCGAACGGCACGAGGCTCAACGTCATCGTCCGGGGCAAGTCCGGCGCGGCCGAGGTCGTCGCCATGCCCTTCGTCCCCAACCGCTACGTCCGCAAGGTCTAGGAGCCAGCCATGCGTTTCACCAAGGATCATGAGTGGGTCGAGCTCGACGGCGACGTCGCGACCGTCGGCATCACCGCCTACGCCGCCGAACAGCTGGGCGATGTGGTGTTCGTCGAAGTCCCTGACATCGGCAAGACGGTCAGCCAGGGTGACGGCCTCGCCGTCGTCGAGAGCGTCAAGGCCGCCTCCGACGTCTATGCCCCGGTGTCGGGCGAGGTCGTCGAAGCCAACGGCGACCTCGGCGACGCGCCCGAGACCGTCAACGCCGCCCCGGAAGCCGGCGGCTGGTTCGCGAAGATCAAGGTCAGCGATCCCTCGCAGGTCGAAGCCCTGATGGATCGCGCCGCGTACGAAGCCTACCTCGGCGCCCTGTAGCCCCGCTTCCCCGGCGAAGGCCGGGGTCCATGCGGCGATCTCGGATTGGATCCCGGCCTTCGCCGGGAAAGCGGTGAAGATATGCGCTACCTCCCCCTCACCCCCGACGACCGCGCGGAGATGCTCTCCGCCATCGGCGTCTCGTCCGTCGACGACCTGTTCGTGGACGTGCCCGCCAGCGCCCGGCGCACCGGCTTCGTCGACCTGCCGCGCGTCGCCGGCGAGCTGGAGGTCGAGCGCGAGCTCGCCGCCCTGTCGGCCCGCAACGTCGCCGCCGGCTCGGTCCCCTTCTTCGTCGGCGCGGGCGCCTACAGGCACCACGTCCCGGCCACGGTGGACCACATCATCCAGCGGTCGGAGTTCCTGACCAGCTACACGCCCTACCAGCCCGAGATCGCCCAGGGCACGCTGCAGGTGCTGTTCGAGTTCCAGACCCAGGTCGCCGCCCTGACCGGGATGGAGGTCGCCAACGCCTCGCTCTACGACGGCTCCACGGCCACCGCGGAGGCGGTGATGATGGCCAAGCGCGTCACGAAGCGGAACCGCGCGGTGATGTCCGGCGGTGTCCACCCGCACTATGTCGCGACGACCGAGACCCTGGCCCACGCCGAGGGCATGGACGTGACCGCCCTGCCCGCCGCCGTCGACGCCGAGGACGCGGTCATCGAGGCCATCGACGCGGGTGTCGCCTGCGTCGTCGTGCAGACGCCGAACGTGTTCGGCACCGCCACCGACGTCACGAAGATCGCCGAGGCCGCCCACGCCGCCGGCGCCCTGCTGATCGTGGTCACGACCGAGGCGATGAGCTTCGGCCTGCTCAAGTCGCCCGGCGAGATGGGCGCCGACATCGCCGTGGCCGAGGGCCAGTCGATCGGCAACGCCCTGAACTTCGGCGGGCCCTACGTCGGCCTCTTCGCGTGCCGTGAGAAGCTGGTGCGCCAGGCCCCGGGCCGACTCTGCGGTGAAACCGTGGACGCCGACGGCCGGCGCGGCTTCGTGCTGACCCTGTCGACCCGCGAGCAGCACATCCGCCGCGACAAGGCGACCTCGAACATCTGCACCAACAGCGGCCTCTGCGCCCTGGCCTTCTCGATCCACATGAGCCTCCTGGGCGAGACCGGCCTGCGCCAGGTCGCCGCCCTGAACCACCAGCGCGCCCGCGAGCTGAAGGCGGCGCTGGAGGGCGTGAAGGGCGTTGAGGTGCTCACGCCCCGCTTCTTCAACGAGTTCGCTGTGAAGCTGGCCAAGCCCGCCGCGCAGGTGGTCCAGTCCCTGGCCGACCGTGGCGTGCTGGGCGGCGTTCCCTACAGCCGCCTGGCGCCCGCCGCCGGGCTGGACGACGTCCTGCTGGTCGCCGCGACCGAAACCGTGACCGGCGAGGACATCGCCGCCTTCCAGGCCGCCCTGACGGAGGTGATGGCGTGAGTACGACGATGAACACCGTGGGCCGTCCCACCGCGCCGGCCCAGACGAACGACTTCGTCCACCCGACCCTGACCGGGGCCCGCGGGCTGCTGCAGGACGAGGCGCTGATCTTCGAACTGGGCGGCTGGGACAAGACCGGCGTCGACCTGCCGTCCGCCGACCGCCCGGCCGACGACCTGGACGGCCTTCTTCGCACCGATCCGATCGGCCTGCCGGGTCTTTCCGAGCCGGAGGCCGTGCGCCACTACGTGCGTCTCTCCCAGAAGAACCACGCCATCGATCTGGCCCTCTATCCGCTCGGTTCGTGCACGATGAAGCACAACCCGCGCCTCAACGAGAAGATGGCCCGCCTGCCGGGCTTCTCGGACATCCACCCGCTGCAGCCGGTCTCGACCGTGCAGGGCGCGCTTGAGCTCATGGACCGGCTGGCCCACTGGCTGAAGACCCTGACCGGCATGCCGGCCGTGGCCATGACGCCCAAGGCGGGTGCGCACGGCGAGCTTTGCGGCCTGCTGGCCATCAAGGCCGCCCACGAGGCCAATGGCCAGGGCCATCGCAAGACGGTGCTGTGCCCGACCAGCGCCCACGGCACCAACCCGGCCACGGCCGCCTTCGTCGGCTATAGCGTCGTCGAGATCGCCCAGACCGAGGACGGCCGCGTGGACCTGGCCGACCTGGCGTCGAAGCTCGGCCCGGACGTGGCGGCCATCATGGTCACCAATCCCAACACCTGCGGCCTGTTCGAGCGCGACATTGTCGAGATCGCGCGCCTGACCCACGCGGCCGGCGCCTACTTCTACTGTGACGGCGCCAACTTCAACGCCATCGTCGGCCGGGTGCGGCCCGGGGATCTCGGCGTCGACGCCATGCACATCAATCTGCACAAGACCTTCTCCACCCCTCACGGCGGCGGCGGACCGGGCGCGGGGCCGGTGGTGCTGAGTGAGGCGCTGGCGGCCTTCGCCCCGGCGCCCTGGGTCGTCAGCCACGGCGACGGCTTCGCCCTCGTCGAGGAACAGGTCGGCGAAGCTGCCGCCGCCTTCGGCCGAATGAGCGCCTTCCATGGCCAGATGGGCATGTTCGTCCGCGCCTACGCCTACATGCGCAGCCACGGCGCCGACGGCCTGCGCCAGGTGGCCGAGGATGCGGTCCTGAACGCGAACTACATCAAGGCCAGCCTCGGCGACCTGATGAGCCCGGCTTTCCCGGACGGCCCCTGCATGCACGAGGCCCTGTTCGATGACGCCTGGCTGGAAGGCACCGGCGTGACCACCCTCGACTTCGCCAAGGCGATGATCGACGAGGGCTTCCACCCGATGACCATGTACTTTCCGCTGGTCGTCCACGGGGCCATGCTGATCGAGCCGACCGAGACCGAGAGCAAACAAGAGCTGGACCGCTTCGTCCATGCGCTGCGGCTGCTGGCGCAGGCGGCGAAGGCTGGCGAGGTCGACCGCTTCAAGGGCGCGCCGTTCCATGCCCCGCTGCGCCGCCTCGACGAGACCCTGGCGGCCCGGAAGCCGAAGCTGCGCTGGCGGGCGGAATAGCATCTCAATCCGCTCATCCCGGCGAATGCCGGGACCCAGTTGCGAGCGCCGGACCTCAGTCAGGATCCTGAAGCTCAGGCTGAACCTGGGTCCCGGCATTCGCCGGGATGAGCGGGTCAGGGTGGCATGGCTGACGCCGTATTGACCCCGTTTCTTCACACGGCGGTCACAACCTGCGTCATTTCCGCCACTGCGACATGCAGAACCCGTCGAGGTCCGATTAAGTCTTGGTCACAGAGGAACGCGCGCCCTTTACGGCGCGCTTGAGCCTGCACATATCCGATGTGCAGCGACGCGGTCCCCCAGAACGCCGAGCTCCTCCGCCCCGTGTTTTGGTCACCATGTCCCTCGTCCTGACGATGCCCCGCGCCTTCACGTCCGCAGATGACGCCGCCCGCGCCCTCGTGGCGCGCGTGACGCGCTGGGCGCTGATCGCGCTCGGCGTGGCCATCGTGCTGCTCGGGATCGCCGTGGCGCCGCTGCCCGGGCCGGGCGGGCTGCCGGTCATCGTCGTCGGGCTGATGATCCTGCTGCGCAACAGTTTCTGGGCCAAGCGCCAGTTCGTGCGCTTCCAGCGCGCTCACCCCCGGACGGTGTTCCCGATCCGCCGGCTGCTGCGCCGCGAACCTGAAGTCTTCCCGGTCTTCTGGCAGGGCATCCTGCGCACCGAGCGGGTGATCCTGAGCAAGGAGCGCCGCTTCGCCCGCAAGCTCCGTCGCCGCTTCCGCAAGGCGCGTCGGTAGCCCCTCACGAAGCGCCAAACGAAAAACCCCGCCGGTCGCCCGGCGGGGTTCTTTTCGTATCGAGCCGGCCGCCGGCTACTGCAGTCGCGCGGCCAGGCCCTTGATCGCCTCGTCGACCGAGGCGTCGGTCTTGGCGACCGCGACGCGGGCGGCCAGGATCTGCTCGGCGGCCTGGGCGGCCAGGTCGGCGGCGGCGGCTTTCACCTCGGCAGCGGCCTGGGCTTCAGCCGAAGCGATCTTCCGTTCGGCCAGGGCGGCCCGGCGGGCGATCTGTTCTTCCAGCTTGGCCTTGGCCTCGACGGCCAGGCGAGCGGCGTCGGCCTCGGCGGCCTTCAGCATCTCGGCCGCCTGACGCTCGGCGTCTTCACGCTGGGCGCGAAGGTCGGCCAGTAGGGCCTCGGCCTCGGCCCGCAGCTTGGCGGCCTCGTCGAGGTTGCGCTGGATCTCGACCGCCTTGGCGTCGATCATCCCGGCGATCAGACCACGGGCCTTCCACCAGACGACGCCCAGGAACAGGATCAGCCCGACGCCGGCCCAGAATTCGGGGTTCGACAGGTCCCAGAAGTGGCTTTCGAGGAAAGCGGGCATCAGGCGATCCCTCCGGCGGCCTTCAGCTCGGCGGCCGTGGCCGTCTTACCGGTCAGCTTCTCGACAATGGCCTTGGCGGCGTCCTCGGCGATGGCGCCCACGTTGGCCATGGCGCTTTCACGCATGGCCGCGATGCGAGCCTCGGCTTCGGCGATCTTGGCCCCCGTCTCGGCGTCCGCAGCGGCCGACTTCTCGGCGGCTTCGGCGGAGGCCTTGGCCCGCGCTTCGGCGGCGACGCGCTGGGCCTGGGCCCGGGCTTCACCGACTTCCGAAGCGGCGGCGCGCGCCTGGTCCTCGGCTTCCGCCTGAACCTGCTTCGCCGTGTCCAGTGCGCCGGTGATCGTCGCCGCGCGGTCGTCGATCACCTTACGCAGACGCGGCGCGAAAACGCGCGAGATCAGCACATAGGTGATGACGAACAGCACCAGCAGGTAGGCGATCTGCCCACCCCAATGCTCGAACTGGAATTGCGGCACGCCGCCCCCGCCCGAGCCGTGCTCGGCCGAGGTCGTGGCATGCGTCGCGTCCGCGCCGTGAGCGGCCGGCGTCTCGTGTGGATCAGCCATAACCTAATCGTTCCGTGGAAGGTTCGGCGACGCCCGGCAGGGCGACGCCGCGCATCCGGTCCTTAGACCTGGGCCGAGAAGATCAGGAAGCCCAGCACGAAAGCCAGGATGCCGAGGGCTTCGGCCAGAGCCGCGCCGACGAACAGGTTGCCGATCTGCGAGGCGGCGGCCGACGGGTTGCGCAGGGCGCCCGACAGGAAGTTGCCGAAGATGGTGCCCACGCCGATGCCGGCGCCGATCATGCCCAGGGTGGCGAGGCCCGCACCGATGTACTTGGCGGCTGCAGCGTCCATGATTGTCTTGTCCTAGTTGGTCAGAAGTTGGGTTGGAATGTCCGGATTGGCCCGCGTTTTAGTGGGCGTGGTCCAGGTTGACCACATCGTTGAGGTAGATGCAGGTCAGGATGGCGAAGACGAAGGCCTGGAGGAAGGCCACCAGGAACTCAAGCGCGGTCAGCGCGACGACCATGGCCATCGACACCAGGCCGACGGGCGGGCCGATGATCAGGCCAAGCGAGCCGATCGCGGCGCTGGCGACGAAGCCGGCGAACACCTTCAGCGCGACGTGGCCGCCCATCATGTTGCCGAACAGACGAAGCGACAGGGTCAGCGGGCGCAGGAAGAAGGAGATCAGCTCGATCAGGCCGACCGCGGGGCGCATCACCAGCGGCGCGCCCATGGGCCAGAACAGCTTCAGGAATCCGAAGCCGTTCTTGACGACGCCGATGATCATCACCAGGCCGAACGTCAGCAGGGCGAACGTTACCGTGATGGCCAGCTGCGAGGTGGCCGTGAAGGTCAGCATCATGCCCAGCAGGTTCATGCCGAGAATGAGCAGGAAGATCGTGAAAACGAACGGGAAGTACTTGCGGCCCTCGTGACCGAGCATCGACTCCGTGAGGTTGTCGATCATGCCGAACACGCCCTCGCCGATCGTTTGAAGGCGACCCGGAACGACCTGGGCTTTGGAGGTCACGGCCGACAGGAAGGCGACGATCGCGACGAAGACGATGGTCATCGCCAGGTGCGAGTTGGTGAACGCCAGGTCGACATGGCCGACGAGCGGAAGGGTGACGTCGGGAAAATCCACGAGCTTGTGGATCTCGAACTGTTCCAACGGGCTGGCCACGGGCCTTCTCGCTCCTAGTCTTTCCCGGCTTCGGACAGCTGCGCCTGACGCGCGGCCTCTTCCGCCCTAGCTTGCGCCATCAGCCGGTTGGCCGTGCGGCGCGCCATGTACAGCGACAGCGCGAAGCCCAGGAGGACCCCGCTGATGACGCCCCAGGGGTTGGTGTGGAACAACCAGTCCACCACCGCGCCCGCCCCGATGCCCAGAAGTACGCCGCCGAGGAGTTCCGCGAGGATGCGGTAGGCCTGGCTGGTCGCCGTCGCCCCGGTGATCGGGGACGGGGCGGGTTCCGTGCGCGCCTTGAGCGCCTTCGCCCGTTCGTCGAGGCTGCGTAGCGCCTCTTCGCGCGAGTCAGGGGCCGTCGGCATGGGGGCTGTTGGGTCCGACATCGGCCCGACGGGTAAACCCGCAGGGCCCTGTTTGATCGCGGCGGAACCTATAGATCGCGCTGCGGTGCGTCAAGGTTGGGCGAGGGCGATTTAAGGCGCTGAAAAGTCTTGTGTTTTTAGACGTCGCGGCAGATGGCGGAATCAGGGCCTCGCGCGGTTGCGCTGGTGCGGCCGGGTTCCGTCGCGGAGGGTCGGGCGCGACCGGGGACATGTAACTCTTCGGTACGCGTCCCCTGCAGCTCGAACCTGATGGGGACACGCACTGAAGGGCATGCCCCCGCACAGCAAAAGGGCCGGTGTTTCCACCGGCCCTTCGCTTAGGTCTGTTCGCCGATCAGGATCAGAAGTTGATCGAGATCGTCGAACGGCGGTTCAGGGGTTCCTTGACGCCGTCGCC
>CALALX010000034.1 GCA_937925635.1 uncultured Caulobacter sp. | reverse complement strand
TCAGCCCCGATTCGGCCTTCAACACGGCGGCGCGCTTCGTCACCAGCTGTAGGAGAGTTCCACACCCAAGGTCCGGGGGCGTCCCACGGTCTCGTACTGGTCGATCGGGGCGTAGGGCGTGACCCGCGTGTTGACCGAGTAGACTGTCCTTTCGTCGAACAGGTTGCGGGCGAACAGGGACGCCGTCACCGGGCCGCGAGTCCAACCAACATACCCGTTCACAAGCCAGTAGGACGGGATCAAGGGATAGCGCGCCCCGACCGTCGGGAGGTTCATCCGCGTCTCGCCCTTGAAATTGGCGCCCAGCGACGCGGCGATCGAATTGCCGTCGCCGAGGTCACGCTCGTAGTTGAACGAGAAGGTCCCGCTCTGCCGCGGCGCGGACGGCAGCGGTGCGCCGTCCTTGCCAGAGATGGCGCAGGGGATGTCGCCGTTTGGCGCGCCGCTGCCGTCTCCCGAGGCCACGCAGAAGTCGTCGGTAAGCGTGGCTTCAGTGTAGGCATAGCCGCCCTGGAAGCTCAGGTTGTCGGTGAGGTTACCCGAGAGCTCGAACTCGAAGCCCTTGCTCTCGGCCGTCTCCCCATTGAACACAGCCGGCCAGAAGATGACCGCCGTAAAGCCGCCGATCTGCGGGTCCTTCCACTTCGCGAGGAAGACATCGGCGCTGTAGCGCCAACCGTTGCCGAAACGGCCCTTCACCCCCAGTTCGTAGTTGTCCACGGAGTCGGGCTGGTAGCTCAGCAGTGAAGCCGGTTCACGCAGGAAGCCCGTCAGAGCGAAGGCGTTGGCGCCGCCGCGTCGGAATCCCTGCGAGAATGTCCCGTAGACGCGGTGCCCTGGCAAATACTCGTACGTCGCATTGAGACGGTACTTGGTGTCGGAGAATTCGGCCGAATTGGAGCTCAGCTCGACCAGGCCATAGAGCGGGACGAGGTTGCTGACTTCCCGTCGGAGTTCCTGCTTGAAGGTCCGGACGCCGGCGGTGATGTCGAGCCCTTCGATCGGATGCCACGTCAGCTCTCCGAACAGCGCCTTCTCGGTGAAATAGTTCACCCCGGAGACATCGAACAGCACCTCGTCCGGCGCGCCGGGGCCATAGCCCGTGACGGTCACGCCCGGGAGCTGGTTATAGGCCGTCTGGCCCGGCGCGTAGCCGACCCATGAGGAGGGGTTTTCCTCGTCCTGATAGTAGAGGCCCACGGTGTACTCGAACGGGCCATCGCCGTTCGAAACGAGACGCAACTCCTGGGTCTTGGACTTGGTCCCGTCGCCGAAGCGATAGACCGAATTGTACCGCGGGTTCACGGGCGTCCCGGTGTAGTAGGGAAGCACTGAAGACGGCAGCGCCAGGTTGCCCCACGTTCCGTCGACGAAGACCTCACCGTCGGTCTCGAAGTAGCTCGAGGTCGAGGAAAGCGTGGCGAAGCCCATATCGTAGCTGACATCGAGCGTTGTCATCTTGGACGTGCGCTCGAAGGGATAGAGGCTGCGCGACACCAGCTCGTATTCGCCGGTGTCAGGATAGGCCACTGACGGCGACAGCGGATCAACGCCGCCGTTGTAGTCGGGGGTATCGTGCGACGGCCCGAAGCCTTTGATGCGCGAGTAGTTGTGCGCCAGGGTGATGTCGAGCGTATCGATCGGCTTCCACCGGAGGGCCGCGCGGACGTTGGTCACCCGTGAGGAGTTCACGTCCTCCTTGTCATAGGTGACCGGCGCGCTGGTGAGGGGCGAGCCCGGGTTGGCGAGAACGGGAGGCGCGAGCGGACCGCCGCCCGCGCGTTTGAAGATGCCGAACTGGTCGATGAACCCGCCCTCGCGATCCTCGCCGGCGGATACCCGCAAGGCCAGCGTCTCACCGATCGGAATGTTGATCAGACCCGACAGGCCATAGTCGTAGTCGTCCGAGTGCGCGATGCTGGCGGTGCTCGCCTGGATCCGCCCTTCAAAGTCTCCGAGCGTCGGACTGTGAGGAATGAGACGGATCGCGCCACCGAGCGCTCCGGAGCCGTAAAGCGTGCCCTGTGGACCGCGGAGCACCTCGACGCGCTCGATGTCCTCGACCTGGAAGTAGCTCGCGTAAGGCGCATTGCCGAGATAGCTGCCTACCGGGTTCTGCTCGAGAGCGACGCCCATGCGGTTGTTGGCAGAGGCGTTCAGGCCACGCATGATCTGGCGCTGCGCGCCCAGGAACTGGTTGCCGCTCGAAGTCACCACCAGGTTAGGCACCTGGCGGGACAGATCCTCGATGTTCGCAACGCCGGAACGCTCGATCGACTCCGCCGAGACTGCCGTGACGTTGTACGGAATCTGCGTCACGTCCTGCGCCCGGCGCGTGGCCGTGACGATGACGGCATCGACCTCGGTCGGCGCTGCTTCCTGTGCCAGCGTCGGCTTTGCGAGGCCCAGGACCGAGATCCCGGTGAGCGCCGTTGCGGCGAGAAGTCGGGCGGCTCTGGCCCGTTGGTTCTTGTGCATCTGACTCCCCTTCAAGTGGTCGTTCAGCGCGGGGCGCAGACGCGCCGCCGCTAGTCCGCTAGGCCGGCGACGGGTTCGGCCTGATCCACCCTGTTTTCCCGCCCAACAAATTCGTAACCGATACTTACCGGTTTTCACAAGCCATTTGTTCAAAGTTAGCCGACACACATCGGCTTTGAGATGCGCCGCCGCGCTCGGCAGAGGCCCCGCCGAAGGCGGCTCACGCCGGACATTTCCCTTGCCCGAAAAGGATCTACCGGCGCTGATTGGCCCTTGGAGGCGCGTTGCGGTGGTGGGAGGGAGGAGCACCTGCGATTGCCCGCAGTGACGCAATGGCCGCCCATGAATCGATCATCATCGATTAGAAAAGGCGCATCAAGGCTCCGATCCGCTGGGGCAAGGGCCAAGGAAGTCGGGTGCCAGCCGCACCACAACCGCTTGACAATTTATCGATCAATATCGAGTTTCTGGGTGGCCACCCAAGGATCCGCTTCGAAGGGCGCCCATGACCGCCGATATCCTCAGGCGCGCCCACCACCTCCTCGCATCGGGGCAGGCTGAACCGGCGCTGGCGCTGCTGGGGCCGGTGCTGGAGCAGGCCGCGTCGGTAGGCCCGGGCCATTCACTGGCGCTTGAAGCCTGGCTCTCGCTAGGGCGCCGGAAGGAGGCGATCGAACTGCTAGACGTAGCCTGTGCGCTCGATGCGCCGTCGCCGGATGCGCTGGACGCGCTCGCTTTCTATGCACGCCGCCTTGGTCGGCACGAACAGTCCAACATGCTCTATCGGCGCGCGGCCAAAGCTGCCGGAGACGACGCCCAGCTCTGGTACAATCTGGCCACCAGCGAGCGCAGTCTCGGGCGACTGGCGGCCGCGGCGCAGGCCTGCGACCGTGCGCTCGCGCTCGAACCACAGCGGTTCGGCGCGACGCTGCTGCGCTCGGAACTCCTGCGGGCGACGCCCGAAGCGAACAACGTGGCGCAACTTCAGGCGGCGCTCACGGGGAAGGTCGACAGCGCGGGGCGCATGTTCCTGGCCTACGCCCTCGGCAAGGAGCTGCACGACCTTGGGCGTTACGACGAAGCCTTTGACGCGTTTGCGCTCGGCGCCCGGACGCGCCGACAAAGCCTTCGCTACGACGTCGCTAACGATGAGCGGAAGCTGGCGCGAATTCAGGCCGCCTATGCTGGTCAGGCGCCGGCGAGCCGCCCGCCGACAAGCCCCGCGAAGCACATCTTCATCGTGGGCCTGCCCCGCTCCGGTACGACCCTGACCGAGCGAATTCTCGGGGGCCTGCCGGGCGCCTGCTCACACGGCGAGACCGACAACTTCGCGACGGCACTTCTTCGGGCCGCGCCGGTGGAAGGCGGAGATGTCTTCGAGCGCTGTGCGCGCGCCGACGCCGCGCAAGTCGGGAGGCTCTACGATTTGCTTGCAGCCCCGGAGGACGGCGCGGCGACGTCCCTCGAGAAGCTGCCGATGAACTACCTTTATCTGGGTGCGATCGCCCGGGCTCTCCCCGAAGCCCGCATCATCTGGCTGAGGCGCAACCCCATGGATGCCTGCTTCGCGATGTTCCGCACGCTCTTCGGCGAAGCCTACCCTTTCAGCTACGACTTCGAGGACCTCGCGCGATACTACGCCGCCTATGCGCGCTTGATGGACCATTGGAGCGCGGCCCTCGGCGAGCGTCTGTTGGCAGTTGACTATGAAGCGCTGGTCGACAGCCCGGCGACCGTCGCGCCCGATCTAGCTCGTCATTGCGGCCTGCCCTGGACGGACAGCGCATTAGACATAACGAACAACCGGAGCGCCTCGCTGACGGCGAGCGCTGCTCAGGTTCGAGAGCCCATCCATCGACGATCGGCGGGGCTTTGGCGCCAGTACGAGCCGCAACTGCGTCCCTTGGCCGAACACCTTGGGAGGGTCGGGATCAACTTCCAGCGCGACGGCGCCGGCCGCTAGGCTGCCACCTCTTCATCGTCCTCGGCGCCGAACGACAGGCTCAAAGTCCCACCTCGCGCCGCAGTCTCGACCAGCAACTCGCGAGGCTGGAGGTACTCCGGCATGTACAGGCGACGATAGGCGGTGCAAGCGCTCAGGGCCTCCTGATAGTATTCCTCGGTGATCTTGCCATGGAGGCGGACCGAGATCGTCCAGATCGCGTCGAGAATTCCGAGGGCGATCTGCGCCTTGAGCTCTTCGCCGGGCAGATGCGGCACGTGGAAGATGCGATCGAGCCGACGATAGGCGGCCTTCGCCAGCTTCTCGTTCGTGACAATGTCGATATTCCGCGCGCCGACGCCGCCGTAACCGCCATAGAGGATCTTCAGCATCGGCGGGCGGGCGTTGTAGTAGTCCATGGCGCGCCGCATATCGATCGCTGACAGATCCTGCCAGGTCTTGATCCTGGCTGCCTCGATCGGCTCGCTGTGCATGCGCAGCAGGCCTTCGAGATAGCGCTCGGCCAGCGCCTGATAGGCCGCCTCCTTGGTCGGGAAGAAGTGGTACACGGAAGCGGGCGGCACGCCGGTCTTCTCGGCGATCTGGTAGAGACCGATGACATCGGGGTCGGCTTCGAGCAGGAGCGCCTCGGTGGCCTCAAGCAGAGCCTGGTAGCGGACAACACCCCGCCCCCGGGTAGGGCGCCTCAGACCGGCCGGCCGGCCGCGCTTGGTTGTTGTCTCATTCATCCCGGGCACTCGATAAAGATTGGCCTCGGGATATCCACTATCGTCCCTCTTGTCACCCTCTTGCTCAGTGTGCCGCCGCGAGGTTCGGTTTAGTGTGATCGGCGCCGGAACGATGGAATGTGCGAGGCTCCAATCAGGGCGTTTCACCTTGGCGGCCAAGGCGAGGCGCACACGCCTTTGGCCACCGGGCGCTCTGACAGAACGGATTGACAAACCCCAAGACCAGGACGCTTAGGCTCGATCTATAATCGATAAATAACGAATAAAGTTGACAGCTCACGGCGGTCATCGCATTGCAGTGGCCGAGGACTGCCCTGTCCGGCTTCCAGAGGAGCGATTGGTATGGCGACGGGTCTGGCGAGGCTGCCGAGAACCGCGGAGGTGGCGCAGGTCATCGAAGTGATCGAACGCGACGGCGGCGTGATCATCGAGGGCATGTTACGGTCGGAAACGCTGGAAGGCCTTCGTCACGACCTGCTTCCCCTGCTTGAGGCGACCCCCACCGGCAAGGACGCAGTGTTCGACGGGCAGAAGACGCGCCGCCTCAGCCGGCTGTTCGCCCGGACGCGGCATGTCGCCGAGATCGCGCTAGACCCGCTGTTCCACGACGCCGCCCTGCATTTTGTGTCTCGTCCGATCGAGACCTGGCATGGCGGCCAGATGCGTGTGGAGGCGCCTGGTATCCAGCTCGGCATGACCCAGGCGATCCAGATCGCGCCGGGCGAAGGCCATCAGCCGCTGCACCGCGACGACGGGGTCTGGAGCTGGCGCCATCCCTGCGAGCGGCAGGCGCGCCTCCAGATCATGGTCGCCGTGTCGGACTTCACCGCCGAGAACGGCGGCACGCTTGTCGTCCCGGGCAGCCACAAATGGGATGACCGGCGGAAGCCCGAGCTGGACGAGGCCATCCCCACCGAAATGGCGGCCGGCTCGGCGCTGCTCTGGATCGGCGCCACCCTCCACGCCGGAGGAACAAACCGCACGACGGACCAGCACCGGACGGGGCTGACCATGTCGCTCGACAACGCGACGCTGCGCCAGGAGGAGAACCACTACCTTTCCCTCGGACCTGAGGTCGTCAGCACCTACCCCGAACGCATCCAGCGCCTGCTGGGCTGGACGTCCGGAATCAATCACATGGGCTGGGTCGAGATCGACGGCCAGATGGCCGATCCGTACGGCTTGCTCCACGGCGCGCGGCTTAACTGGCCGTAGCCAGGGCGCGCCTGTATCCTTCAGAAAGCGCCGGCAACGGTGAACACCGCGGTCCCGGACGCGTCGAACACCATTGTCTCTTCTCAACCTCGAACCGGTCGGAGTTTGCGAGTTCGGGCGCGGTTCCCTACAGCTTTGACCGCCGTGGCGGCCAAACGAACAATTGCGCGAGCACTTGCCATAGCGTGGATTCCTGCTCCGCCTAAGCCGAAGCGGACATTCTCGACGTGCACTAGGAGTCAGAGGCAGACATTCCTCAGCATTGAATGACATCTGCCGCGAAGTGACCATCAATACTGCGGGCCGAAACCTGGGAACACCCAGCGCGTTTGCGCGATCCCGTCCACTTGACCTCGGGACTGAACTCCTAGTCCACGAGCAGGCGATCGACCAGTACGTCTCCTGCGGACCAGTCGCCGAAGCCGGCCGCGGGATTGAGATGGCCGACCGCGCCCAGATCGACGATCTCGCTCCCCCAGGCCAGGCCAAGCTCTGTCACGCGAGCGACATCGCCCAAGGGATCGTTCCGGCTCGTCGCAAGTAACGTCGGAAACGGCAGGCGTCCGCGGGGCACTGGCAGCCAGCGGTTGGCCTGAAGCACATCCATCGACGGATAGCCCTCGGGTAACGGCCGTTCGAGATCGGCGGGCGTCGCCAACAATGCGCCCCGGATCGACCAGGGTACGTCCCTGCGGAACCGGGTCTGCGCCCAATGCGCGGTGATCAGCACGCCAGCGCTGTGAGCGACCAGCACCACCGGCCCCGCGAGGGCGGCGAGGGCGGCGTCCAAATTCGCCACCCGCGCGTCGCAGCTGAGTCCATCCACCTCCAGCGGCGGCACTGTGGCGGAACGGGGGAAACGCGGCGCCATCAACGTCTGCCAATGGTCCGCGACATGGCCGCGAAGGCCAGGGACAAACAGGATCGTGACGGTCTGGGACATGGCTCAGGCGGGAACGAAGCGGAGTGCGATGAGAACGAAGGCGGCGAGGAAGGCCGTCTCCCCGGCAATCAACAGGATGGGGCGTGGGCCTACCGCGAGCAGTTCGCGCACGTTCGTCTTCAGCCCAAGCGCGGCGATCGCGACGATCAGACACCAGCGCGAGGCGTCCACGCCAGCCGTAGCGACGGGTGCCGGAATCCAGCCCAGGCTGTTGATCCCGGCGATGACCAGAAAGGTGACCGCGAACCAGGGCAACAGCGGCGGTC
The DNA here is from genome assembly GCA_937925635.1 of uncultured Caulobacter sp. Lineage (GTDB taxonomy): Bacteria > Pseudomonadota > Alphaproteobacteria > Caulobacterales > Caulobacteraceae > Caulobacter. Next base: position 1,308 of record CALALX010000034.1, on the reverse strand, counting down.
GCGCTGCGCCTGGTTCTCGTTCGCCTCTCCGGGCAATCAGGGCCGCGACCAGGATCACCGGCGCGAGCATGGCGACACGGGCGAGCTTTACGACCGTAGCGGTGTCGCCGATCTCCGGCGACAGGCTGTAGCCCGCGCCGATGACCTGGGCGACATCGTGGATTGTCCCGCCCAGAAAAATGCCTGCATGTGCATTTGACAGGCCCAGGGCTGTCGCGATCAGCGGATAGACGACCATGGCGGCCGTCGACAGCAGCGAGACGCCCACGACGGTGAAGGTCGTCGCTCGTTCCTTGAGCGGATGGGCGGGAAGCGCGGCCGAAAGCGCCAACGCGGCTGAGGCGCCGCAGATCGCCGTCGCACCGCCGGTGAGCAGGCCGAACAGCGGATTGAAGCCGGTGATCCTCGCAATCAGCACCGAGACGCCGATGGTCGAAACAAGGGCCGCCCCCACGATAGCGAGCGGCTCCCAGCCGAGGGCGGCGATCTGACCAAACGTGATGCGTGCTCCAAGCAGCGCGACGCCGAGGCGCAGTACTGTTCGCGCGGCGAACGCAACGCCGGGCTTGCAGCCCTCGTCGGCGGCCAGGAAATTGAGGGCCATACCGAGCAGCAGGGCCAGGAGCATCACCGGCGCGCCGTAGTGGTCGGCGAGGAAGGCGGCGGCCCCCGCGATCACCCCGCAGGCGAGGAGGCCGCGACCGAGACCTCTGGCGCGCCGCAGGGGAGCCTGGACCTCGGCGAGGGTCACGGCCGGCGCTCCAGGTCATGTCCGTAGCGTCGGGTCACCGCCAGGAACAACGAGCCGGCGACAAGGCAGGTCACGGGGATCAGCTGTAGGGACTCCAGCAGACCGCCGAGGCGGTCCGCCAGCAGGCCGGTGACGTAGGCGCCGGGCGCGAGCCCGAGGAAGTTGTTGGCGAGGGTCAGCGTCGCGAACGCTGAGCCATGAACCTTCGGATCGGTCAGGTTGGCGACCATGGCGCCCGCGGGACCCGGGATCGCAGCGCCGACGAACAGGCCCGTCGCGATCAGGCCGAGCTGCGTCCAGCCGGTCGGCAGCTGGAACGCCGCCAACAGCAGGACGCCGCTTGTCAGGCAGATGGCTGCCGCATAGGCGGCGGTGCGCCCTGGAGCCCGGCGAACAAGGATGTCATTGACGATCCCACCCAGGACCATGCCGACACCACCGACGAGAATGAACCCTGCGGCCAGCACGGCGGCCCGCCCGGGCTCGATATCGTAGTACCGGTTCAGGAAGCTCGGGGCCCAGGCTGGGATGGCGGCGCAGATGAACAGCTGTAGCCC
>CALALX010000033.1 GCA_937925635.1 uncultured Caulobacter sp. | reverse complement strand
GTCGATGACGGCGTAGTAGATCCGCCAGCGCGCGGCCTTTCCATACAGCGCGCGACGGATCGGTAGATCGAATTCACGCGACTCCGGGGCAATCGGATGAGCTTCCGGCATCGCGCCGAGGGCAAGGATCGTATCGCGGATGCCCGCCAGCCATTCGTCCGCCGCCCTCGGGTTGCGATCGCGCAGGTAAGTCCATGACGCTGTCAGATCATCCGCCGCGTTTGGCGTGATGATCACGGTCAGAGGCGTTGTCATTTGGTCTGGGCGAGGCCGTCGAAGAACGTGCCCGCATCGGTACCTTCACCGGCACGGGCCTGCGTCAGGCCCTTGCGGATCCCCGCGACGGTTTCGGCATAGTCGAGCTGGTCCTGCATCTCCTGCCAAGCGGCGGCGTCCATCACGACGACCGAGGGCTTGCCGTTCACGGTCAGGATCTGCGGCCGACCGGTCTCCTTGATCTGCGCGATCAGGCGCGCCGAATCCCGCTTGAACTCGGTCAGCGGGCTGATGTCCTTGGTGATGTTCATGGCTGGCCTCCCGACGCGCATCGAATTAGGTGCGAATATAGCGCCCTTTTCGATGCGCGTCGAGGGCTGCGGTACCTACTTCAGGGTGTAGACCCGACCGCGTCCTTCGACCTTCTCGGAGGTCACCTCAAGCCCGAGCTTCTTCTTCAGGGGGCCAGCCATGGCCCCCCTGACCGTGTGGGCCGCCCACTCGAGCGCGGTGGCGATCTCCTCGATGGTGGCGCCGCCCGGCGCGCGCAACATTTCGATCAGGGCTTCCTGCTTGGTGCCTTTCCGGCGCTGGACCGGTGCGGTGGCGACTTCGGCTGGTGTCGTGGTGGCCTCGGGCTCGGTGATCCCGAGCGTGTTCTGTGCCAGCGGCGTCGCGCGAAGGGTGATCGGGCCGCGCTCCTCGTCGTGCCGCCAGACGGTGTTGAGGTCGCTGGCGGGGATTTCCTCGATCAGCCCGAGCTTCAGGAGGCTCTTGCAGACATTGCCGACGGCGCCGCCCTTCAGTTTGGCGGTGACGGGAAAGACTGCGCCATCGTCGCGCGCGCAGGCCGCCGAAAGGATGACGGTTTGGGTATCAGTCAGCTGGATCTGAGGCATGGGGTCGTCTCCGTTCTCGGGGCCGCGATCGTCGCAACCCTTCTACGACCCAAAGCCGCGCTGGGCGCGCGGCGGGGTTCTGGCGTCGCGGGTGGTCAGATGGCGTGTTCGCCTTCCTTGAAGGCGCTGTCGGTGATCTCGCGCAGCTTGGCGCGGTAGTGGTTCAGAGTGCCGGCGTGGCCCCAGTTGATCTCGTCGGGGTGGGTCTCGAAATGGTCCGCGCTGAGGGCGGCGAGCCGCTCCAGCATCGCGTCGATCTCGGACTTCGCTGCTATGAAGGCGTCGAGGGCCTTGGAATTGTCAGTGGCGCGGCGGGTCATTCTGGTGGCTCCGTGGTGAGTTGCATCGTTTCGTTGGAGACACGTTCGCTCTGTCCGCGATGCTTATCAACGAGATAAGCGCATGATCTTGAATGATAATCGGAGCCGTCAATGCAGGGCATGAGCGAGCGCCAGTACGCCGCCCATGTCGGCCTGTCGCGGGGCGCGATCCAGAAGGCGAAGACGGCCGAACGGCTTGTGCTGTTCGCCGATGGCAGCATCGATGCCGAGGCCAGTGATGTGCGCCGGGCGGAAACGACCGACCCGTCGAAAACGAGGAAGCCGCCGGAGCCGAAGCTCAAGCCCGTGCCCGAGGCGGCCGTAGCCGCCGTCGGCGATACGCTGCGCGAACAGGGTCTGGCGGTGCCAGCGGTCGGCGGTGGCACGACCTACCTGCAGGCCAAGACCGCCAACGAGGTGCTGAAAGCGCAGGAGCGGCGGATCCGGCTCTCGAGGCTGAAGGGGGAATTGATCGAGCGGGCGCGCGCGCTGTCACTGGTGTTTCGCCTCGCGCGGGAGGTGCGGGACGCTTGGGTGAACTGGCCCGCGCGGTCGTCGGCATTGATGGCGGCGGAACTGGGGGTCGATCCGGCCGCGATGCAGAAGGCCTTGGAAAAACATGTCCGTGCCCACCTCGACGAGCTTGCCGAGGTCCGGCCCGATTTCCGGTGAAACTGGCGACGGTCTGACCGATTTCGATGGCGCGGCGGAAATCCTGCGCACCTGGGGCGCGGGGCTGACGCCCGATCCTGATCTGACCGTTTCGCAATGGGCGGACAAGCACCGGATGTTGTCGGGCCGCGCATCGGCGGAACCGGGGCGCTATCGGACAGCGCGCACGCCCTATATGCGCGAGATCATGGACCGGCTGTCGCCCGGCGATGTGATGCAGCGCATCGTCTTCATGAAGGCGGCACAGGTCGGTGCGACCGAAGCCGGAAACAACTGGATCGGCTTTGCCATCCACCAGGCACCCGGGCCGATGCTGGCGGTTCAGCCGACTGTCGAACTGGCGAAGCGAAACTCGCGCCAACGGATCGACCCGCTGATCGATGAAAGCCCCGATCTGCGGGAGCGGGTGAAGCCTGCGCGCTCGCGCGATGCGGGCAACACCATGCTGTCCAAAGAGTTCGCGGGCGGCATCCTGACCGGCCCCGACAGCTTCCTCCATGCCTACGAGCGGCTCGGCGTGATCGAGGAGCCGCTGACGCAAGCCTGGCGGCGGCGCATCGCCTTCGCCTTCCTGTTCCCGAAACGCTGAGACCCCGACATGGCCACCCTCGTTCTCGGCGCGGCAGGCGCCGCCATTGGCGGCAGCATCGGCGGCGCGATCCTCGGCGTCAGCGCCGCGACCATCGGCGGCTTCATCGGCTCCAGCATCGGCTCGGTCGTCGACAGCTGGATCATTTCGTCGCTCGCGCCCACGCAGCGCATCGAAGGCGCGCGGCTCGACACGCTGCGCATCACCTCGGCCACCGAGGGCGCGGTCATCCCGCGGCTCTACGGCCGGATTCGCATGGGCGGTAACATCATCTGGGCGACCGATTTCCGCGAGGAGACCAGGACCACCACGCAGGGCGGCGGCAAGGGCGGCGGGGGCGGCAAGGTCAAGACCACCGAGTATCTCTACTACGCCTCCTTCGCGGTCGCGCTCTGCGAGGGCCCGATCACCGGCATCGGGCGCATCTGGGCCGACGGCAAGCCGATGGATCTCTCCGGCGTCACCTGGCGCTGGTATCCGGGCGACGAGGCGCAGACGGCGGACCCGTTCATCGCGGCGAAGATGGGTGCCGCCAACACCCCCGCCTATCGCGGTACGGCCTATGTGGTCTTCGAGGAACTCGCGCTCTCGACCTATGGCAACCGCCTGCCGCAGCTGTCCTTCGAGGTGTTCCGGCCGCTTGGCGATCCCGACACCGCCGAGGGCCTGACCCGCGCCGTCACCCTGATCCCGGCCTCGGGCGAGTTCACCTATGCGACGCAGGCGATCCGCAAGACCGATGGCGGCGCGACAGTGCCCGAGAACCTGAATGCGCTGGCCGATTCCACCGACATGGTCGAGGCGCTGGACCGGCTACAGGCGATGGCGCCTGCCGTCGAGAGCGTCAGCCTCGTGGTGGCGTGGTTCGGCGACGATTTGCGCGCGGGCTCCTGCAAGGTGCGGCCGGGCGTCGAGGTGTCGGCCAAGTCGACCACGCCCGCCAGCTGGTCGGTCAATGGCGTGAGCCGTGCCAATGCCTTTCTCGTCAGCCGTGACGCTCAGGACCGCCCCGTCTATGGCGGCACGCCCTCCGACTTCGCCGTGGTGCAGGCGATCCAGGAGACGAAGGCGCGCGGGCTGCGCGTCACCTTCTACCCGTTCATCCTGATGGATGTGCCGCCCGGCAACGCGCTGCCGAACCCCTACAGCAACAACGCCGCCGAGACGGGCCAGCCCGCATTCCCCTGGCGGGGGCGGATCACCTGTTCGCCTGCAGCGGGGTTCGCCGGCAGCGTCGACAAGACAGCCACGGCGGCAAGCCAAATCGTGGCGCTGTTCGGCGCGGCCACGCCCGCGAGCTTCAGTGTCTCGGGCGAGAGCGTCAGCTGGACGGGGCCATCCGGCGACTGGGGTCTTCGGCGCATGGTGCTGCACTACGCCCATCTTTGCGCGGCGGCGGGCGGCGTGGACGCCTTCCTGATCGGGACCGAGATGCCCGGGCTGACGACGATCCGCTCGGGCGCCAGCAGCTATCCGGCCGTGCAGGCGTATCGGGACCTCCTTGCGGATGTGCGCTCCATTCTCGGGTCCGGGACCAAGATCGGCTACGCGGCGGACTGGTCGGAGTATTTCGGGCACCAGCCGGGCGACAGCAGCGGCGACGTGTTCTTTCACCTAGACCCGCTCTGGGCTGATCCCGAGACCGATTTCATCGGCATCGACAATTACATGCCGCTTTCCGACTGGCGCGACGGGTTCGAGCATCTCGACGCGCAGGACGGCTGGCCCGCGATCTACGACCGGGCCTACCTGCAGGCGAACATCGCGGGCGGCGAAGGCTACGACTGGTTCTACGCCAGCGCGGCCGACCGATCCGCGCAGGTGCGGACCCCGATCACCGATGGCGCTGCCGGCAAGCCGTGGGTCTTCCGCTACAAGGATTTGCGCGCCTGGTGGTCGAACGCGCACTACAACCGTCCCGGCGGCGTGGAGAGCGGGACGCCGACGGCATGGGCGCCGCAGTCGAAACCCGTCTGGTTCACCGAGCTCGGCTGTCCCGCCATCGACCGGGGCACGAACCAGCCGAACGTCTTCTTCGACCCGAAGTCGTCCGAGAGCTTCACGCCGCATTTCTCGCGGGGCTGGCGCGACGATGCGATCCAGCGCGCCTATCTGGAGGCGACCTATCTCTGGTGGGGCACCCCGGCGAACAACCCCGTGTCGTCTGCCTACGGCGGCCGGATGGTGCATGTCCCCGAATGCGCCGCCTGGACCTGGGACGCGCGGCCCTATCCGTTCTTCCCCGCACTGACCGACGTCTGGACGGACGGCGCGAACTGGCGGCTGGGGCACTGGCTGACCGGACGGCTCGGCGCAGTGTCGCTGGCAGCACTCGTCGGCCATCTCTGCCTGCGGGCGGGCATGCCCGAGTCCCTTATCGACGTCAGCGGCCTCTGGGGCGCGGTCGAGGGCTACGCCATCACGGCGCTGGAGAGTCCGCGCGCGTCGATCACCACGCTGTCGCGCCACTTCGGCTTCGACGCGGTGGAGACCGAGGGCGTGATCCGTTTCATCATGCGCGGCCGGGCCTCTGTCGCCACCCTCGGGCCCGACGATCTGGTCGCCGCCCGTGAGGGCGACGTGCTGGAACTGACGCGCGGCCAGGAGACCGAACTGCCGCAGGCCCTGAAATGGCAGGTCGCCCGCGCCGACGAGGATTACGACGCGGCCCTCGTCGAGGCGCGGCGGATCACGGTCGACACGACCCGGATCGCCTCGGAGAGCTTCCCGATGGCGGTGCCGCCCGAGGAAGCCGAGCGGCGTTGCCGCCGCGCGCTGATGGAGGCGTGGGTCGGCCGCGAGACGGCGGCGTTCCGTCTGCCGCCGTCGCGCTTGGCGCTCGATCCGACCGATGCGATCCGGCTGGCGCATGACGGGCGGCTGGTCGATCTGCGGCTCGTCTCCATCGCCGACGCCGAGGCGCGCGGGATCGAGGCGGTGTGCCAGGACCGGGCGACCTACGACCTGCCGCCCGGCGATCCCCGCGCGGCCTCGCTGACGCGGGCCGTGGTGTTCGGCGCGCCGGATGCGGTGCTGATGGACCTGCCGCAGCTGACCGAGGATCAGCCCGCACATCGGCCGCTGGTCGCGGCACACGCCGTGCCCTGGCCCGGCGAGATGGCGGTGTTCCGCAGCCCCTCGACGGATGGGTTCGAGCTGCTGACGACGTTCGGCAGCCGCGCCCCAATCGGGGTTCTGGTCTCGGACTTCTACGCGGGCCCGACGTCGCGCTTCGACCTCGGCAATGCGCTGGTCCTCGACCTGCTGACCGGCACGCTGGAAAGCGTCACGGACCTGACGCTGTTCGGCGGGGCGAATGCCCTCGCCATCGAGAGTGCGCCCGGCGTCTGGGAGATCGTGCAGGCGGGCGCGGCCGAATTGCTCGCGCCCGGCCGGTATCGGCTCACCCGGCTTCTGCGCGGCCAGCGGGGGACAGAAGGCGCCATGGGCAACCCGGCGCCCGCTGGCGCGAGGGTCGTGGTACTCGACGACAGCCTCGCGTCACTACCGATCGCCGAGGCCGACCTCGGCATCCCGTGGAACTGGCGCATCGGCCCCGCAAGCCGCCCGGTCAGCGACGAGACCTATGTGGCGCAGGCCTTCGCGCCCGAGGGTGTTGGGCTGCGGCCGTTCTCGGTCGCCCATGTCGAGCAGCCGTGGCGAACGCCGCGCACGCCCGGCGATCTGACCATCCGCTGGACGCGCCGGTCCCGCGCACTTGCGGCCGACAGCTGGGGCGGGCTGGAGGTGCCTCTCACCGAGGAACTGGAAGCCTACGAGGTGGAGATCCTCGACGGCGCTGCCGTGAAGCGGGTGCTGAGCGCGACCACAACCAGCGCGGTCTACAGCAGCGCCGACCAGACTGCGGACTGGGGTGCGCCGCTCGGCCCCGGCGACAACCTCACGATCCGCATCTTCCAGCTCTCCGCCCTCGTCGGGCGGGGCGCGCCCAAGACCGTCACGCTGATACTCTGAAGGCCATCCCATGTCCGACGCCACGACCCATCTCCTGCTGCCCTACATCGTGGCGGCGCAGGCGCAGAAGCACGTCACCCACAACGAGGCGCTGCGGCTGCTCGACGGGCTCGTCCATCTCTCCGTTCTCGACCGGGATCTGACGGCGCCGCCCGGCAGCCCTGCCGACGGTGACCGTTACATCGTCGGCTCGGGCGCGACGGGCGACTGGGCGGGGTGGGACCTGAACGTGGCGCTCTGGACCGACGGCGCCTGGCTGCGCCTGCCGCCGCGGGCCGGATGGCGGGCATGGGTCGAGGACGAGGGCCAGCTGCTCGTTTACGACGGGTCTGGCTGGGTCGGGACGACGCCGGACGCGCTGCAGAACATGGCGCTGCTCGGACTTGGAACCACGGCGGATGCGTCGAACCCGTTCTCGGCCAAGCTGAACGCCGCGCTCTGGACGGCGAAGACCGTGGCCGAGGGTGGGACCGGCGACCTGTTCTACACCATGAACAAGGAGGCGGCCGGCGACGATCTCGGTCTGACCCTCCAGACCAACTTCGTGACCAAGGCGCTGGTCGGGCTGTTCGGCTCAGACAGGTTCCGGCTCGCGGTCTCCTCCGACGGCAGCACATTCTTCGACGGGCTCAGCGTCGACAACGCCACCGGCATCGTCGACCAGCCCCGGCTGCCACGGTTCAAAGCATACACCAACTACGATAACTACGTCGGTGTCGGGACCTGGACAAAGATCGGCCTCAACAACACCGACTACAACGACCAGGGGGCTTTCGACGCCGCGAACAACCATTTCGTGGCCCCGGTTGACGGCACCTACCTCTTCGGCGCGACGCTTCTCTACAAGATCAACGCCAGCGCCACGGCCCGCATGCGCGGGCGGCTCATCCTGAACGGCACGACCGAAATCCGCGGCTCCCTCGGCGAAATCTCCGCCACCCATGTCTCGCTCGCCACCGCGATCTGGCTTCAGACCATGGTGCCGCTGACGGCAGGCGATACCGTCGAGCTGCAGGGGTATTTCCGGGTCGCGGACGGCTACTTTGCCGCCGACCACACGTCCTTCTGGGGCTGCAAGGTCGGCTGAGCGGCGGAAGGAGGATCCGATGACACCACCCCGATCCGACGGCTTCGTCCGCATGCCCGACGCCGAATTCGAGGCGATCCTGACCCGGGCCGCAGAGGAAGGCGCGAAGCGCGCGCTCGCCGATGTCGGTCTCGACGGCGACGAGGCCGCGCTCGACATCCGCGATCTCCGCTCGCTCGTCGACTGCATCCGCCTGGTGCGCCGCACCGCCATGCAGACGGCCGTCCGCATGATCACAACCGGCGTCATGCTGGCGCTGCTCGCGGGCATCGCCATCAAGCTCAAGATCTTCGGCGGCAGCCCGTAGCCGCGCCCCATCCCCATTCATCAGTTAGCAATCACCCGCCCTCGAGGCGGGTTTTTTTTCGTTTCGGAGAACCCCATGACCACGACCTTCTACGACCACTGGCGCGAGGCGCCCGAGGGCACCTGGCGCTGGCCCAACTTCTCGCCAGCCGAGATCGCCTGCCGGGGCACTGGCAAGCTGCTGATCAACGAGCCCGCGCTTGACAAGCTGCAGGCGCTGCGCGACCGGCTGGGCAAGCCGCTGATCGTGCGTTCCGCCTATCGCAGCCCCGAGCACAACCGCGCCGTCGGCGGCGCCACGCGGTCGAAGCATCTCGACGGCGCCGCCTTCGACATCGCCATGGCGAACCACGACCCGGTGGCCTTCGAGGCGGCGGCGCGCAAGGTCGGGTTCCTCGGCTTCGGCTTCTACCCGCGCTCGGGCTTCATGCACGTCGACCTCGGCCCCGCGCGCCAGTGGGGCGAGCGGTTCCCGGTCCGGGCAACCGCATTTGCAGCCGAGACCCCGCCCGCGCGCGAGGTGCTGGCCGACAGTCGCACGATGAAAGGCGGCGGAGCGGCCGGTGTCGCCACGCTGGGCGCTGCCGGGGTCGAGGTTGCGCAGAGCGTCCTCGCAGAGACCCAATCCGCGATCCTGCCGCTGGTGCCGTATCTCGACACGCTGCGCTGGATGTTCATCGCCGTGGCACTCGGCGGCATCGCGGTCACCATTTACG
>CALALX010000032.1 GCA_937925635.1 uncultured Caulobacter sp. | reverse complement strand
TCGTCAACGCCAATGTCCGTTCCGACCCGCGCCTGCCGTTCGGCGGCGTCAAGCACAGCGGCCATGGCCGAGAGTGCAGCCGCTACGGCCTGCTGGAGTTCGTCAATGCGAAGACGGTCTGGGTCGAGGGGGGATCCTCAAGCGTCGAATAGCGCACGGAAATGGTCCAGAGCGGCTGGCCTATCGGCCCCGGGGCGCCTAGGTTCGCGCCATGCGCACCGAGACCCCCCAGCCTGTTCGCCTGGCCGACTACCGGCCGCCCGCCTACCTGATCGATGAGGTCTACCTCGACTTCGCGCTGGAGCCTGCGGCCACGCGGGTAAAGGCGACGCTGACCATGCGACGCCATGGCGATCATGCCGATCCGCTGGTCCTCGACGGCGACGGCCTCAAGACGGTCTCGGTGAGGGTCGACGGGAAGGCGCACCCCTATGACGAGACGCCCGAGACCCTGACCCTGGCGGGCTTGCCCGCGGCCTTCACCCTTGAGACCGAGGTGGAGATCGACCCGTCCTCCAACACCGCACTCATGGGCCTCTACATCTCCGGCGGCCGCTTCTGCACCCAGTGCGAAGCCGAGGGCTTCCGCCGCATCACCTGGTTCCTCGACCGGCCGGACGTGCTGGCCCGCTACACGGTGCGGATGGAGGCGGATCGCAAGTTTGAACGCCTGCTCGCCAACGGCAACCGTGTCGAAAGCGGAGATCTCGCAGGCGGCCGCCACTACGCCGTGTGGAACGACCCCTTCCCTAAGCCCTGCTATCTGTTCGCGCTGGTCGCCGGCGAGTTGGACGAGCTGGCCGACAGCTTCGTGACCATGAGCGGTCGAACGGTCGACCTGCGCGTCTATGTCGACACCGGCATGACCGGCCGCGCCGAGTACGCGATGGACAGCCTGAAGCGGGCGATGAAGTGGGACGAGGAGGCGTTCGGCCGCGAGTACGACCTCGACCTGTTCATGATCGTCGCCGTACGCGACTTCAACTTCGGGGCCATGGAGAACAAGGGCCTCAACATCTTCAACTCGGCCCTGCTGCTGGCCGACCCGCAAACCGCGACGGACCTGGACTATGAGCGCATCGAGAGCGTCGTGGCCCACGAGTACTTCCACAACTGGACCGGGGACCGGATCACCTGCCGCGACTGGTTCCAGCTGTGCGTGAAGGAGGGCCTGACCGTCTTCCGCGACCAATCGTTCAGCGCCGACATGCGCGGCGAGGCTGTGCAGCGGATCAAGGACGTGAAGGCCCTCCGCGCCCGGCAGTTCCCGGAGGACGCGGGTCCCCTCGCCCACCCCGTGCGACCATCGAGCTACATCAAGATCGACAACTTCTACACGGCGACGATCTACGAGAAGGGCAGCGAGGTCATCCGCATGCTCAAGACTCTGCTCGGCGCGGACATGTTCCGGCAGGGCATGGACCTCTATTTCGATCGACACGACGGCGAGGCGACCACGGTCGAGGCCTTCATCCAATGCTTCGCCGACGCCTCCAGCCGCGACCTGACCGACTTCTTCCGCTGGTATCAGCAGGCGGGCACGCCGAAGGTGAGCGTCGCCAGCGATTGGGACTCCAGCAAGGGCGAGGTGGCCATCACCCTGCGCCAGGAGACGGCGCCGACGCCGGGCCAGCCCGTCAAGACGCCGCTGCCCTTGCCCGTGCGCCTGGGTCTGCTGCACGAGGATGGCAGGCCGATGGGCGAGGAGTGTCTGGTCATTCTCGAGGAAGCCGAGCGCACTATCCGCCTGCCGGCCCCGGAGCGCCCGGTGTTGTCGGCCCTGCGAGGATTTTCCGCGCCGGTGAACCTCACCACCGACGCCGAGCCGAAGGACCGCTACGTTCTGCTGGCCGCCGATCCCGATCTGTTCAACCGCTGGGAAGCCGGCCAGACCCTGGCCCGCCACCTGATCCTGGCCCGCGCCGCGGGGACGCCCGATGAGGTGGCCGAGGAGCGCTATGCCGACGCCGTCGGTCGGGCCCTGGCCGACCAGGCCGCCGAGCCGGCCTTCAAGGCGCTGATCCTGACCCTGCCGAGCGAGCCGGACTTGGCGATGGCCATGTCGCCGGCCGATCCCGCCGCGATCCATGATGCGCGCGACGCCTTGCGGGCTCGGCTGGCCATTCATCTCGGAGACGAGCTGAGGCGATTGCATTCGGGTCTCTCGGACACCGGACCGTTCTCGCCGGACGCCGCTTCGGCCGGGCGCCGGGCGCTGCGCAACGCGGTGTTGGAGTTGCTCGCCGTCGACAGCCACAGTCCCAACGGCGACCTCGCCGCCCGCCACTTCGAGGACGCGACCAACATGACCGACGCGATCGGCGGCCTGAACGCCCTGGTCGAGCTCGGCGGCCCGGCCCGCGACAAGGCCCTGGCCGCCTTCCACGCGAAGTGGAAGGACGAGCCGCTGGTGCTGGACAAATGGTTCGCCGTCCAGGCGCGCGATCCGTCCGAGGAGGCGCTGGGCCGCGTGCTTGGGCTGACCGCCCATCCGGATTTCGACGGCAGGAACCCCAACCGCCTGCGGGCGCTGGTTTCGACCTTCGCCAATTTCAACCCGGCTCGATTCCATGATCCCTCGGGCGACGGCTACCGCTTCCTCGCCGACCAGATCATCGCCACCGACGCCGTGAACCCGATGACCGCCGCGCGCCTCGTCGAACCGCTGGGCGGCTGGCGGCGCTATCGTCCGGAGCTCGGCGCGCTGATGAAGGCCCAGCTGGAGCGAATCGTGGCCGTCGAGGGTCTGTCGAAGAACGTGTTCGAACTGGCCAGCAAGGCGTTGGCCTGAGGGACAGACACCAAGAGTGTCTGTCCCAAATTGCAGGCGATGGGCAATGACAGGGACTTGTACCGTCTTCGGTACGTGTCCCCTGGAGCTTCAAGCCGATGGGGACACGCACTGAAGTGCCTGTCCCCGGCTGCTATGCCGCCGGCGGCGTCCGACGGAACCCCCGGCTGATCCTCGGCCAGAAGGTGTTCAGGGCCAGGCCGGCCATGACCAGCCCGGCCGCGGCAAGCTTCCAGGCGGGCAGCGCCTCGTGCAGGAACACCGCTGAGGCGGCCATGCCGAAGACCGGCACCAGCAGCGACATCGGCGCCACCGTCGCGGCCGGATAGCGCGCCAGCAGCCAGCCCCAGACCGCGTAGCCGAACATGGTGTTGCCGACCGCCTGCCAGGCCACCGCCGCCCAGGTCGCCGCGTCGGCCCGCGCCAGGCCATGCACGATGGCCGGCCATCCCTCGAAGACCAATGACAAGGCCAACAGAGGCGGGACCGAGAACAGGCTCGCCCAGACCACATAGCTCAGCATGTTCACATTGGGCGTCCGCCGGGCCACCAGGTTGCCGCCGGCCCAGCCGAGGGCGGCGCCGAGCACCAGGGCGACGCCGAGCGGCGTCGCCGAGCCGTCGGTTCGCCAGATGATGACGCCGATGCCGGCGGCGGCCAGCGCCAGCGCCGCGTACTGAAAGGTCCGCACCCGCTCGCCGGTCAGCCGCATGGCCAGCGCGATTGTGAAGAAGGCCTGAGTCTGCACGACCAACGACGCGAGGCCGGGCGAAATGCTGTCCTTCATGGCGAGGAACAGCAGGCCGAACTGGCCCGCGCCGATCAGAATGCCGTAGGCGGCCAGGTTTCGCCACGGCACGTCCGGCTTCTTGAGAAACAGGGCCGCCGGCAGGAAGGCGAGCGAAAATCGCAGGGTTGCGAACAGCAGCGGCGGCAGATGGTCCAACCCGACCCGGATGACCACGAAGTTGGAGCCCCAGACCGCCATCACGACCAGGGCCAGAAGCGCGTGGCGCAGGGACAGCGAAGTCTGGTTCATCGGTCGGAGAGTCCTGTGCGGCCCCCTGACTTAGTTCATCGCCGGATGGGCGCCAGCGCAATTCCTCTAACCGCCCTGTCAGCGGATGCGGCCAACTGACTCACAAGCTGTGCAAAGACCGGTTTGGGCCGTGACGCGGCGGGAACGCTTTCGTAAGATTCGTCGCCGGGGGACTGACTCGGGCGCGGGGATTCGTAGGGCTTTGGCGGGTAAGCGTCGCAAGGCAGGCACGGCCGGCGAGCCCGCGTTCGCGACGGGCGGCGCCCGCGCGCCCGGCGGCGCCTTCATCCGCGTCGCGATCCTGGCGGCCCTGCTGCTTCTCGCCGTCTACACGGCCTTCGGAGTCCAGCGGCTGGAGCGCAACTGGACCCGCCCGGGCGAAGCCGGTCCCGACGCTACGGCCCAGGTCCTCGCGGCGCGCCTGGACGCGGACATCGCCAGGCGCACCGGAGGCCTCGCCGCCGGCGCCGCCCTGCTGGCCCGCGCGCCCGACAGTCCCATCGACGCGGCGGAAACCACCCTTCGCGCCGCCGGCGAAGGCGCCGCCGCCGCCGCGGTGGTGTCCGCCGATGCGGTGGACGCCGTCTCCGGCCGAGCGGACGGCGCCGACTGGAAGGGCGCTGCGCGTCTGGCGGTCGCCTCCGGCCGCAGCGCCTGGATCGGCGTCCCCGGTGGCGACCCGAAACGGCTTTATGTCGCCCGTGTGATCGAGGATCGCGCCGTCCTGCTGACCGCCCAGGACATCGCCCGCCTGCCCCTGAGGATCAGCGGCCAGGGTTCGGGGGCTGTCGCGCTGGCCGACGGCCGATTGCTGGTCGTTGCCGGCGCAGGCGGCGTCACCCAGGCGTCCACGGTGCGCGAGGCCTTCGCCGTGCCGGTCAGCGACCTCAAGCCCGACCAGTTGGTTCGCGCCCGACGGCCGAATGGCTCCTTGGTCGATCTGGCCGGACGCCCGGCGGCCGGAGGCGCGCTGATCGCCGCCGCCGCCCTGCCGCCCAAGGGTCTGGTCTCCGCCAACCGCGACCGCATCGACGGCGTCGTGGCCCTGCTTGTGCCGCTCGGCATCGGCATCGCCCTGGCGCTGCTCCTCTTCAGCCAGAGCCGCCGCGCCGAGGCCGCCCAGCGCGCGTTTGTCGAAAGCGAGCAGCGCTTCCGCATGGCCGTCGAGGCCGCCCGTTGCGGCATCTGGGAGTGGGACCTTGAGCAGGATCAGGTGTTCATGTCCGACGTCACCGGGGTGATCTTCGGCTGGGGCGGCGGCGGCGTTGTCGGCGGCCAGGAGGTGCTGGACCGCGTCGCGCCGGATCACCGAGAGCGGGTTCGTCAGGCCCTGGCCCACGCCGCCCGTTTCGGCGCTTTCGACGTCTCGTTCCGCGTGCCGAGCTCAAGCGGCGGCCGCTCGATCTGGATCGACGCCCGCGGTCAGGGTCTGGGCCAGTCGGGCGCCGAAGGCTACGGCCGCATCATCGGCGTCGCCCTGGACGTCACCGAGGAACGCCTCGCCCAGGCCCGCGCCCAGGCGGCCGAGAACCGCCTGCGCGACGCCATCGAGAGCGTGTCGGAAGCCTTCGTCCTCTGGGACCGCGCCGGCCGGCTGCTGCTCTGCAATCGGAACTACCGCAGCGTCTTCAACCTCGAGCCCAAGATCCTCAAGCCGGGCGCCTCGCGCGATCAGGTCAACCGCTTCGTGCAGCTTGCGATCAAGCAGGAGATCGTCGTCGAGGGCGGCCATCGCGGCCTGCGCGAGGCGGAGCTCAACGACGGCCGCTGGATCCAGATTTCCGAGCGCCGCACGGCCGAGGGCGGCCTGGTCATGACCGCCGCCGACATCAGCGCCATCAAGGCCCAGGAAGAGGCCCGCCGACTCAACGAGGAACAGTTGCAGCAGGCCGTCGCCGGACTCGAACGCAGCCAGGAGCAGCTGGCCGAACTCGCGCGCAAATACGAGAACGAAAAGGTCCGCGCCGAAGCGGCCAACAAGTCCAAGTCCGAGTTCTTGGCCAACATGTCGCACGAGCTGCGCACGCCGCTGAACGCGGTGAACGGCTTCTCCGAGATCATGATCGCCGAGATGTACGGACCGCTGGGCGACCGGCGCTACAAGGAATACGCGCAGGACATCCACAACAGCGGCCAGCATCTGCTCGCCCTGATCAACGACATTCTCGACATGTCGAAGATCGAGGCCGGCAAGATGAACCTGAAGTTCGAGCCGATGAGCCTGGAGGACGTCACCGAGGACGCTGTCCGCCTGATCCGCAATCGGGCCGAAGCCGCGGGACTGGAACTGGCGGTCGACTTCCCCTTCCTGCCCGAGATCGAAGCCGACTACCGCGCTGTCAAGCAGGTGCTGCTGAACCTGCTGAGCAATGCGGTGAAGTTCACCCCCCGGGGCGGTCGGGTCACCGTGCGGGCCGAGGTTCGCACCGACGCCTTCGGGGAGCGGGTGCGGGTCTCGGTGCAGGACACCGGCATCGGCATCAGCAAGGAAGACCTCGCCCGCCTCGCCCAGCCCTTCGAACAGGTCGAGAGCCAGCACAGCAAGACGACCCAGGGCACGGGTCTCGGCCTGGCGCTGACCAAGTCGCTGATCGAGCTGCACGACGGCGTGCTGGAGATGGACAGCGCCCCTGGCGAGGGCACCACGGTCAGCTTCACCCTGCCGCTCAGGCGCGGTCAGGCGGTGGTGGCGGCCTGACAGGCCGCTGGATCAGAAGCCGGCGTATCGCCCCACGCCCTCCCCACGGCCCGCCATATAGAAGCGCGCGAGGTCGGGGCTTGTCGGGCCGTTTCTGAAGAGGCCCCTCCCGCAATACGGGGCCGGTGGAAGAGCTACTCCTCGGGCGGGGGCGGCGGCCCGTCCTGGCCCCGCGGCCGCCAGTCCTGGCGCCCGCGATTGCCGATCATCCGCGTCATCGCCCCGCGAAGGGACTCCGACAGGGCCGACCGCTCCTCCGGCGACAGGGTGGCGGCGAAGGCGGCGATGTCCCGTTCCACCCGGGAGCGAGCCCGGAATTCCAGACCCCGAGCCCTTTCGAGCTCGGAGGCGACCGCCTTTGGATCGTAGGTTTCGGCCGCCATCATGTCGAAGGCCCGGCGCCTAAGGCGGCGCGCCTCCATCAGGTCAGGCCGCGCCGCCAGCGTCGCCTTGACCAGGACCTCGCGGTAGACGGGACGTTTCTCCTCCGAGAGGCCGCGACCGGCCATCCACAGCGGGGCGCGACGCTGCCCGGCCGCCGCTTGTCCATCTCCTGGACGGTCCTTCGGCGCGAACAGCAACGCGCCGGCGCCGAGCCCGACGAGGAACAGGTTCAGGGCCAGCGAAGCGACCAGCCCGACGAGCAGCCAGCGCCCCTTCACGATGCGCCTCCAAGTTCGTCGCCCAGGCCGGTGTCGAAGAGGGTCGCGAGCAGCGCCTCGTCCTCGCTCGGCGTGGCGGCCGAAAGGGACAGGTTGACGCCCGCGACCAGCCCGGCGGCGGTGGCGGCGACCAGGCCGGCGCCGACGCCGGCGCCGGTGAGCCAGCGCCACGCCCTCGACCGCGCGGCGCGCTGGCGTGGCGCGCCAGTCAGCACGCGGTCCCGCAGCGCCATCGAGGGCGCGAGCCGCTCGGCGCAGTCCAGCAGGGCGTCGATCTCCCGGGCCTCGGCCAGGATGGCGTCCGCCCGTTCCGGCGTAGTGGCCAGGAAGGTGAAGGCGGAGTCCTGCTCGGCCGCCGGCCACCGCGCGATGGCGCCGCCCCAGGCCTCCGCCAGCGATGCAAACCTCTCCGCGTTCATCGTCCTACTCCTTGAGGTCCGCCAGCATGCCGCGCAAGGCCCTTCGCCCGCGCGCCAGCAGGCTTTCCAGCGCCTCCACCGAAACGCCCATCAGACCGGCCGCCTCGATGTTGCCCAGCTCCTGATAGTGACAGAGGACCACCGCCTCCCGCTGCCGCTCCGGCAACGCTCCGAGAGCGGCCGTCACTCGCCGCTCCGTATCCCGGGCCAGCAATCCGCGATCGGGGGCCGGACCGCCGTCCACCTGCTCGGGCGGATCTGCCATCGACGTCTCGCGCCGACGCCGCAATCGATCGTAGCAGAGGTTCAACGCCACGCGGTGGAGCCAGGTGTCGAAGCGCGCCGCGCCGGGGGTCCAGGTCGGCGCCTGCTTCCAGGCCCGCACGAAGACCTCCTGCGCGACATCCTCGGCCTCGGCCGTGTCGTTCAGCATGCGATGGGCGAGCTGCAGCATGCGCGGAAGCTTGCGGGCCACCAGGGCCTGGATGGCCGCCGGATCGCCGCGCCCCACGCGCGCCACCAGGTCCTGGTCGGGGTCGTTTCCCGGCAACCGCAGCTCCACTCCGACGGCGCGCCCAACGGCCCGCCGCCGTCCCCGAAGGGACGGCTCGCGTCCGGAGGTCAGCGACCCGCGCCACCCTGGCCGCCCGTCGGCCCCTTTCGAGCGGCCTGCACCTCGGCGGTGCTCAGCGAGCCATCGCCGTTGACGTCCAGGCGCGAGAAGCGGCGCTCGACCATCTTCTCGATTTCTGCCCGGGTCAGGAAGCCGTCATTGTTGGCGTCGAGCATGCCGAACATGCGTCCGCCGCCGCCCCGGCCTTCGCCGCGTCCGGCCGCCTGACGCTTCGCCGCGGCCCCCTCAAGTTCGGCCTTCGACAGCTTGCCGTCGCCGTTGGCGTCGCCGCGCATCATCATGGCCACGCGATTGGCCTTGAATTCGGACAGGGTGACCTTGCCGTCGCCGTTGGCGTCCGGGCGGGCCATGCCTTGCGCCGTCGCGGCGCCGGCGGACAGGGCCAGCAGGGCGGCCGCGATAGTGATCGTCTTCATGGGTGCAGAACTCCTCATTGCCCCTCGGCCCGTTCAACGCCGGGGGCGGCAGGTTCCGTCGCGACGATCTCGCGCGGGTCGTGACGGATCCTAGAGCAGGGCTCCCCGGCCGCTGGTCACTTCCGAGTAGCGGTGGACGCGGACCGACTGCACCAGTCCGAAGCCGATCATGACCGTCAACATGACCGTGCCGCCGTAGCTGAGCATCGGCATCGGCACGCCCACGACGGGGGCCAGACCCATGACCATGGCCCCGTTGATCAGGACATAGAGGGCGAAGGTCGCCGTCACGCCGGCCGCCGCCAGCCGGCCGAAGTGGCTGTGGCTGATCGAGGCGATCCGCAAGGCCATGAAGATCACCGCGCCATACAGGAACAGGATCGAGAAGCAGCCCGCGAAGCCGAACTCCTCGGCCAGGGCGGCGAAGATGAAGTCGGTGTGCTTCTCGGGCAGGAAGTTCAGCTGGCTCTGGCTGCCCAACCCGAAACCCTTGCCCAGCAGGCCGCCGGCGCCGAGCGCGATCTTGGACTGCAGGATGTGATAGCCGGAGCCGGAGGGGTCGGCCTCGGGGTTGAACAGCACGTCGACCCGCTTGCGCTGGTACTCGTGCAGCACGAAGAAATACATGACCGGGGCCGCAACCATGACGGACCCGATTCCGGCGGCGATCAGCTTCCAGGACAGGCCGGCAAGCACCATGATGGCCACGCCGGTAAACAGGATCAGCAGCGACGTCCCGAGGTCCGGCTGGTGCGCGACCAGCAGGGTCGGCGCGGCGATCAACGCCATCGGGACCAGCAGCCACCAGCTCATGCGGGCGCTGTCGGCCGACATGCCGTGATAGAAGCGAGCCAGGGCCAGCACGATGCCGACCTTCATGATCTCCGACGGCTGGAACCGGAGCGGCCCGATCTCGAGCCAGCGCTGGGCGCCCTTGGACACGTCGCCCGCCACCTCGACCCCGATCAGCAGGATCAGGGCGACCGCATAGACGGGATAGGCCGACAGGAACCACACCCTGAGCGGCAGCATGGCCATAATGACCATCATCACGAAGAAGATGGCGAAGCGGATCAGGTGCGGCGCGGCCCAGGGCGTCCAGCTCAGCTCGGCGGCCGAGAACATGATCATCGCCCCGGCACCGGCGATCAGGCAGAGGACAAGGCAGAAGGTCCAGTCGATCTCGCTGAACTTGACGATCAGCCGATCGCGCTCGCCAGGGCGCGTCAGGGCGCTTGCGGTCATCGCGGTGCTCCTGGAGCGGGCGGGGAAGTCGGCGCGGCGGTCCCGGCGGCGGGTTGCGGCGGCGCTTGACCGAGGGTCGCCTCGCCGGGCGCGGCGCCCTCGACCGGCGCGTTCGGGTCGAGCTCGGGCAGCGGCATAGGCTGGGTGATGCGGGCGCGGATCTCGGGATCCTTGAGCAGGGCCACGCGCATGACCTCACGGGCGCGGGGCGCGGCGGCGGTGCCGCCGCCCAGGCCGCCGTGCTCGATCAGCACGGCCATGGCGTAGCGCGGCGCGTCGATCGGGGCGAACGCGATATACCAGTTGTGGTCCTTCAGCCCCCATCGGACGCTGGCGCTGTTGCGCGACTTGACCTTGTCATAACTGCGCACCTGCGCCGTGCCGGTCTTGCCCGCCATGAGGATGTCGCCCAGGCCGAGCTGGCTCTGGCGAAAGGCGGTGCCGGAGGTGTCGTTGGCGACGGCGATCATGCCGCCGCGGACGTAGTCGAGGAACTCCTGCGGGTACGGCAGGTCTTCGACAGCGTCCCCGTGCGGCTGGTCGACTCCTCCGATCGACTTGATCAGTCGGGGATTTAGCGCTCGCCGGGCATTGGCCAGGCGGGCGGTCATCACGCAAAGCTGCAGCGGGTTCACCGCCAATGCGCCCTGTCCAATTCCGTAGCTTGGGCTTTCGCCGGGAAACCAGATCTGGTTGCGCGGGTTCTTGAGGTTCGCCCGCTTCTTCCATGCCCGGTCAGGCACAATCCCCTTCTTCTGGCCCGGAATACCGATGTCGAAGATGCCGCCGAGGCCGAAAGCGCGCGCAGCCTTGGCGATGGCGTCAGGGCCGATCTTCAGCGCGGTCTGGTAGAAATAGATGTCGCACGAGTTCTTGATGGCGTTGTGCATGTCCTGGGCGCCGTGACGCCCCCAGCATCGCCAGGTCCGGCCGCCATAGTACCAGCTGCCGGGACAGTTGATGTGCGCCTTGGGGTCGACGCCCGCCTCGAGCGCGGCCAGGGCGACCATCGGCTTGAAGGTCGAGCCCGGCGGATAGGTGCCGCTCATCGCCTTGTCGAGCAGCGGCTTGCGCTCGTACTCGGCCAGCGCCTTGTACTCCGGCGTCGACAGGCCCTTCACGAAGCGGTTGGCGTCGAAGCTGGGGGTCGAGGCCATGCACAGCAGATCGCCGGTGCGACAGTCCATCATGACGATGGCCCCGCTCTCCTCGCCCATCACCTCCAGCGCGCGCTGCTGGATGTCGGCGTCGAGGGTCAGGCGGATTTCCTTGCCGGGCGTGGGCGGAATGTCGCCTTCGGGATCGTTGCGGACCAGTCGACCCTGGGCGTCGACCTCCTGCTTCTGGGCGCCGGCCTTGCCGCGCAGGTCGAGGTCGAAAGCCTTCTCGACGCCCTGGCGGCCGATGCGGAAGCCCGGGTTGAACAGCAGGTCGTCGACGGGCAGGCCCTTGTCCCTGACCGCCTTGATGTCCCGGTCGTTGACCCGGGCGACATAGCCGATGACGTGGGCGAAGGCGCCGCCGAACGGATAGACGCGCACCTCGCCCATGTCGGCGGTCACGCCCGGAAGCTCGGGCGCACGCACGTTGATGCGGGAGAACTCCTCCCAGCTCATGTCCTCCATGACCTGGACGGGCGACTTCTTCGGCGCGCGCTTGATGTCCTTGATCAGTCGCGTTTGCTTCTTGTCGTCCAGCGGCACGAGCTGGGCGAGATTGGTCACCGTCTTCTCGACGTCCATCTCGCTCTCGCGGGCGACCAGCAGGCGGAAGTTGGGGCGGTTCGAGGCCAGGGTGACGCCGTTGCGGTCCAGGATCAAACCGCGGGGCGGCGGCACGAGGCGGAAATTGAACTGGTTGGACTGGGCGAGCTTCTGATAGCGCTGGGCTTCCAGCACCTGCAGGTGAACCAGCCGTCCGCCCAGCGCCGTCAGGCCCAGGCCCGTGAGACCGCCCAGCAGGAAGGCCCGGCGGGTGAAGGCGCCCTGCCGCTCGTTGACCTCCGAAAAGAAGATCGTCGGTTCGCTCACCGGAACCTCACATCAGCGCCCTCGAACCGGTCGATCAGCCGGTGGGCGAATGGATAGAGGAGGCTGGTGGCCAGGAACTGCCAGAGGACGGCGATCAGGCTGGGCGCCGCCTTCACGTCGAGCATGGTGATCAGATAGCCCGTCGCCAGGGCGACGCCGCACATGGCCGCGTACCAGGCCCACATCATCGGCCGGCTCTGGCCGGTCAGCATGTTGCGCATGAACAGGGCGCCGGCATAGGCGACCAGCAGCGACACGCCCCACAGGCCGAGCGCTCCCCCCCAGAACAGGTCCAGGAAGGCGCCGAGCACCAGCAGCGTGAAGGGCGCCAGGATCGACGGCCGGATCACCGCCCAGCCAAAGGCGCAGACCATCGGAAAGACAGGCTCGGGAAGCTGCAGGCCGAACACCCGGATCGGCGCCGCGAACAGGATGGTGAAGCCCATGCACAGCAGGGCCGGGACGCCGATCCAGCGCCACGGGTCCAGCGGCCGCGCGGCGGAGAAACTCATCGTCCGCCTCCGGCCGGCGCCGGCGTGGCGGGACGCGGCGGCGAGGCCGGGCTCGCCGTCGGCGGAGTCGCCGACGGCGACGGCGCCGCGGCGGGCGGCGTCGGCCTAGCCTTGAGGATGCGGTCGTCGGGATTCTCGGTGATCACCGGCGGCAGCTGCGTCTGCTCAAGCGCCTTGCGGTCGACGAGTTGAGCATAGTCGCGGAACTTCATGATCCGCACCCAGTCAATCGAGTCGGAATCGGTATCGAGAACCACGCGCCAGCGGCCGTCGAGACCCTTGACGACCCGGCCCACGGGAAGGCCGCGCGGAAGAACGCCGCCATCGCCGCTGGTCAGCACGCGATCGCCGGCGCGGATCGGGTCACGGCTGCGCAGGTAGTCGAGCTTGGGATTGGGACCGCCGTCGCCGGTCAGAATGGCGCGGGCGTTGGTGCGATCGATCATCACCGGCGTCTTGGACGCGGCGTCGGTCAGGAGCAGCACCTTGCTGGCGCCGCGCGACACGCCGACCACACGACCGACAAGGCCACGCTCGCTGAGCACCGGAAAGCCGATCATGACGCCCTTCTCGCTGCCGACATTGGCAAGGCGATAGTTGGCGAGCGGACCGCGCGAGTCAGCGACGATGCGGGCGGTGACCATGTCGATCGGCGGATCGGTCCGTACGCCGAGCATCGCGCGCAGGCGTTCGTTTTCATCCCTGAGCCGTACGGCCTCATCAGCCTGCTGTTGCAGCAGGACCATCTCCTTCTTCAGCCGCCGGTTCTCGCCGGCCGTGAAGAAGTAGCTGCCGAACCAGCCCAGGATGTCGCCGGTCCACTCGCCGGGCTTGGCGACCACGCCGCCAACCGGCGCGGAGACGGCGTCCACCGCCTGCCTGGCCGTCCCGTAGGCTTCGGTTTGGAAAGTCTCGCGCCGGTCGCTCAGCAACATGGCCGCGCCGATGATGACGGCCACGATCAGGGCCACGGCCGCCGTCCAGGCCAGCGGGACCTTCACCTCACCGAGCGGATTCTGCCGAAGCGGCACCCCTTACCTCCGTCGACACGCCCCCGAGCGCCCGACCCACGTCTGCCGATGTTACGCGAGGGTGCTTTCGAGGACGCCCTTCATCCATTTCGGGTGTTCAAGAACCTTGCCACAGCCGAGGGCCACGCAGCTGAGGGGGTCGTCGGCGACCGTGACCGGCAGGCCGGTATGGTCGCGGATCTCGGCGTCCAGGCCGCGCAGCAGGGCGCCGCCGCCGGTCAGCATGATGCCCTTGTCGGCGATGTCCGACGCCAGTTCGGGCGGCGTGGCCTCAAGCGCGACCTTCACGGCCTCGACGATCTGGCTCACCGGCTCGTGCAGCGCGTCCGACGCCTGCTTCTCCGAAATCCGGACTTCCCGCGGCACGCCCTGCATCAGGTCGCGGCCCTTGACGTCGATCGACAGGCCTTCGCCGT
>CALALX010000031.1 GCA_937925635.1 uncultured Caulobacter sp. | reverse complement strand
GCGTCCCACTGGGCCTCGTCCTCGGGCAGCGGCAGGATCGAGGTGATGCTCTCGCCCGGCTCGATCGGCAGCAGGTTGACGAAGGCCTTGCCGCGCGAGGTCGGCGTGCCCTGCGGCAGCCGCCAGACCTTCAGGCGATAGACCTTGCCGCCCGAGCTGAAGAACAGCACCGGCGCGTGGGTCGAGGCCGAGAACACCCGGGTGACGGCGTCCTCTTCCTTGGTCGACATCCCCGAGCGGCCCTTGCCCCCGTGGCGCTGCGACCGATAGGTCGAGAGCGGCGTGCGCTTGACGTAGCCGCCGTGGGTCACGGTGATGACCATGTCCTCGCGAGCGATCAGGTCCTCGTCCTCGAGGTCGGCGTCGCCCTCGGCGAACACGCTGCGCCGCGGGATGGCGAACTTCTCGCGGATCTCGACCAGTTCCTCGCGGATCACGGCCATGATGTTGGCCCGGTCGCTGAGCAGCTCCAGCAGGCCGGCGATGGTCGTGGCGAGGCCGCCGGCCTCCTCCATGATCTCGTCGCGGCCAAGTCCGGTCAGCCGCGACAGGGTCAGGGCGAGGATGGCCCGGGCCTGTTCGTCGGACAGGCGCACCTTGTCGCCGCCGGTGATGACGGTGCGCGGATCGGCGATCAGCGCGATCAGGGGCATCATGTCGCCGGTCGGCCAGTCGCGGCCGCACAGACGCTCGCGGGCCTCGGCCGGGTCGGCCGAGCTGCGGATGATGTGAATGAACTCGTCGATGTTGGCCACGGCGATGGCCAGACCCACCAAGACATGTCCGCGGTCGCGCGCCTTGGTCAGCTCGAACTTGGTCCGCCGGACGACGACGTCCTCACGGAACTCGACGAAGGCCGTGATCATCTCGCGCAGACCCATCTGCAGCGGACGACCGCGGTTCAGGGCCAGCATGTTGTAGCCGAAGCTGCTCTGCAGGGCGGTGAATCGGTAGAGCTGGTTGAGGATGACCTCGCCCGAGGCGTCGCGCTTGAGCTCGATGACCACGCGCATGCCATCGCGGTCGCTCTCGTCGCGGATGTCGCTGATGCCCTCGATCTTCTTGTCGCGGACCAGCTCGGCGATGCGCTCCTGCAGCGTCGCCTTGTTCACCTGGAACGGAATCTCGGTGATGACGATGGCTTCGCGATCCTTGCGGATCTCCTCGACCGAGGCCTTGCCGCGGATGATCACCGAGCCGCGACCGGTCAGCAGCGCGTTGCGCGAGGCGGTGCGGCCCATGATCTCGCCGCCGGTCGGAAAGTCTGGCCCCGGCACGATGTCGAGCAGCGCGTCGGCGCCGATCTCCGGATCGTCGATATAGGCCAGGCAGGCGTCGACGACCTCGCCCAGGTTATGCGGCGGGATATTGGTCGCCATGCCGACGGCGATGCCGCCGGCGCCGTTGACCAGCAGGTTCGGAATCCGCGCCGGCAGGACCGTCGGCTCCTGTTCGGAGCCGTCATAGTTCTCCTGGAAGTCGACCGTATCCTTGTCGAGGTCGGCGAGCAGGGCCTCGGCGGCCTTGGTCATCCGGCTCTCGGTGTACCGCATGGCGGCCGGCGGATCGCCGTCGACCGAGCCGAAGTTGCCCTGGCCGTCGATCAGCAGCAGGCCCATCGAGAAGGGCTGCGCCATCCGCACCATGGCGTCGTACACCGCCACGTCGCCGTGCGGGTGGTACTTACCGATGACGTCGCCGACGGTCCGGGCCGACTTTCGATAGGCGGCGTTGGACGAAAAGCCGTTCTCGTTCATCGCGAACAGGATGCGGCGGTGCACGGGCTTGAGGCCGTCGCGCACGTCGGGAAGCGCCCGGCTCACGATCACGCTCATGGCGTAGTCGAGATAGCTGCGCTTCAGTTCGTCCTCGATGGCGATGGGGGCTACAGCCCCCCGCCGTCCGTCTTCCGGAGGGGTCGTGTTTTCGTCGGTCAAGTGCGGGATTTTGCTGTCAGAATCGGACACAAAACGTCCGCCCGTTTGTTAACATCCCAGTCCCCCGCGCGCCACCTTCGCGCGCCGTTTTCAGCCCTCTGGAGCGTGTTTGATGCGCCTTTTTCCGATCGTTCTCGCCGCCGCCGCCGTCGCCCTCCCCGCCCTGGCCGCTCCCTCCTCCGTCCAGGTTGATCTGAAGGGGCCAGGGGGCGAGGACCTGGGCCGCGCCACCCTGTCCGAAGGGGCCCGCGGCGTGGTCGTCCGCATCGAGGCCAAGGGGCTCACGCCCGGCTGGCACGGCCTGCATTTCCACGAGAAGGGCGACTGCTCGAGCGCCGACTTCAAATCGGCGGGGGGCCACGTCCACGATCAGCCGACGGTGGTCCACGGCTTCATGGCGGCCGGCCATAACGACAGCGGCGACCTGCCCAACCTGTTCGCCGGCGCGGACGGCACGGCGACGGCCGACGTCTTCACGTCCTTCGTCTCCCTGGCGGCCGGCGGCGGCAAACCCGGCCTGCTCGACGCCGACGGCTCGGCGCTAGTGATCCATGCAAAGGCCGATGACTATACGAGCCAGCCCATCGGCGGGGCCGGCGACCGGGTGGCCTGCGGCGTGATTAAGGGCCGATAGCCGGCCCGCTCGGCGTCGCCTCTCGCGCGGCGGCGGCCGGCTTGTCGCCCGCGAGACGGCTTGCTCGTACTAGAGCCTGATGGGTTCAGATGGAACAATCTGAACCCTGAATCAGGCTCTACACCTTTGATTCTAGAGCACGATTCAGCCATCAGACGATTCCGTCTGATGCCATCGTGCTCTAGGTCTGGATCTGACGGTCGGCCGCGGCCCGCACCGCTGCGCGGCGCTCCGACAGGGCGACCAGGGCCACGCCGACCAAAGTCGCGCCGCCGCCCAACACCAGCTGCGGCGTGATCCGGTCGCCCATCAGGCCGATCCCGATGCCGCAGGAGAC
This sequence comes from uncultured Caulobacter sp., assembly GCA_937925635.1. Lineage (GTDB taxonomy): Bacteria > Pseudomonadota > Alphaproteobacteria > Caulobacterales > Caulobacteraceae > Caulobacter. The sequence goes on along the minus strand of CALALX010000031.1, from coordinate 44,164 downwards.
CAGCGGGGTCAGCAGGAACCACGGCGTGACCCGTCCCGGTTCCCGCCGCTGGACCAGCCAGAACAGCAGCGCGGTGGCGCCGACGGTCGAGGCCAGGGCCGCGAAGAGAACCGTCCCCCAGACCAGCCAGCCGGCCGAGGCCATCGCGCTGACGATGTCGCCCTCGACCGCGAAGGAGGCGCCGAGCAGGACCGGCGCCGCGACAAGGCTGGTCAAGGCCTGCATCTTCAGCGGCGGGACGCCGGGCATGCGCCGCACCAGCACCGTGCCGACCGCCCACAGGCCCGAGGCGAACACGCCCAGCGCGATGCCCGGCAGGTCGGCGGCGCCGTGCGGATCGAGGCTCATCCAGGCCACGCCGACCAGGGCCACCGCCATCCCGGCCAGCGCGGCGGGCGACATCCGCTCGCCCAGCATGCGCCAGGCGAAGAAGGCGGTCATCGGGATCCACAGCTGCAGCGCCACCACCATGGGGCTGAGGTTGTCGATCAGCGAGAAGCCCCAGTAGATCAGGCCGAAGTGCAACGGGCCGACCAGCAGCACGATCGGCAGGATCTGCTTGAGCGGCGGCAGCGGCGGCCTCAGGAACGGCAGCAGGACCACCAGAGCGATCGCGAACCGCAGCCCGCCGACCAGCAGCGGCGGCAGGGCGCCGGTCGCCACCTTGGCGGCGGCGTTGTTGACACCCCAGACCAGCAGGATGGCGCCGATGGCGCCCCATTCGGCGAGGGTGAAGGCGGATCTGTCGGAGCCGGTCGGGGTCACGCCGGGCTCTTCGCACGGTCAGACGGGCGGGGGAAACCCCTGCCCGGCCCTAGAACGGGATCTCGTCGTCCAGGTCGGCCGAGAAGCTTTCCTTCGGTCCGGAGGGCTGGCTGCGGGCGCCGCCGGAGTAGCCGCCGCCGGAATAGCCGCCGAAATCGCCGTCGTCGCGCCCCGCGCCGCCGCCGCCGTCACGGCCGCCGAGCATGGTCAGCTCGCCGCGGAACTTCTGCAGCACGATCTCGGTGGAATACTTCTCCTGGCCCTGCTGGTCGGTCCATTTGCGCGTCTGCAGGGCGCCTTCGATGTAAACCGTCGAGCCCTTCTTCAGGTACTGCTCGACCACCTTGACGATGTTGTCGTTGAACACCACGACGCGGTGCCACTCGGTCCGCTCCTTCTTCTCGCCGGTGGCGCGATCGCGCCAGCTCTCCGAGGTGGCGATGCGCAGGTTGGCGACGCGGTCGCCGGAATTGAGGGTGCGGATCTCGGGATCGGCGCCGAGATTGCCGACCAGAATGACCTTGTTGACACTGCCCGCCATGGGGATCTCCTTCACGCGCCCGGCGACCACGCCCGCGGAGCCCGACGATCGGAGCCCCGGCCCGCGCCGGAATCTGACGCCCAAGCTAGCGGGCGTTAACAACTCATGAAAGCATGTTCATGAAATGTTCCTGTGCGCAACTGGAGATTTGTCGCCGCACGCTAGGCGGGAGGCGGCGCTACTGGACGGCGCCCGGATTGACCAGGCGGCCGTCGCCGGTGCGCACCAGCAGCAGGTACTGATTTCCGTTCCACTTCTGGGCCCGGTAGATGCCGCCGCGGCGCAGGTAGATGAAGCTGCCCTGATAGGCGCCGATCAGCTCGCTGTTCTGGCCGCCCATGCGCAGGAAGCGCAGGCGCATGCCTTCCAGCTGGGCCGCGCATTTCTCGATGCTGTCGATGTTGCGCGCCACGACGTTGAACTTCACGCCGCCGTCGGGCAACACGCCCATGTGGTAACAGACGCCTCGATCGAGCGGCGCTTCGAACGCCTTCTCGCAGGCGGCCAGGCCCAGCATCGAGGCGGCGAGGGCGACGGTCAGGGCGAAGCGCGACATGGCGTGTACCTGGACTGGAGGCGGCCGGTCAGCCGACCGGCGGGATCGAGCAGTTCGGCCCCTGGTCGACCAGGGTCCGGAAGCGGCGATTGTCCGACGAGATTTCGACCTTGTCGCGGACCAGCCGCAAGGTCTGGTCCCCCCAGCGACCGTAGGTGGCGCCGCCGCGCTTCTCGCACTGGCCGGCGAACAGCGTCTGGACGCAGCTGTTGAGATCCATGGTTCCGGCCTGAGACCAGGCGCCGCCGGCATACCGCCAGCAGGTCGAGCCCGACGCCTGCGTCGGCGCGGGCTCGGACGGCGTCGCCGGGTTTGGCTGGGCCGGCTGAGCGACCGAGGGTGCGGGCGGCAGCGGCGCCAGGAGGGTGCCTGCGGCGTCCGCCGCGGCCAGGGCGCCGGTCTCGTCGACGCCGACGTCCAGGGCGCCGGTGGCGACGCCGTTGCGCTCCGCGCACTGAACGAGAGTCAGCTCGCCCACGAATTGCCCCGCCACGAAGCAACGGATCGGGCGCGCCGGATCGAGCTTGCTGTCGTCGTCGCGGCCGGTCTCGACGACCAGGCCGCCCTGCGAGGCGGGCGGAGGCTCGGCCGGCGCCTTGCTGCCGCGCATGATCGACACCGCGATCAGGATGCCGAGCAACAGGGCGACGCCGCCGCCGAGGGCGAGGACAATCCGCCGATCCTTCAAGAATTCCATGGGATCACCGCTAGCGTGCGGCGGTGACGCTTTCAAGTCCGCGTGATCAGCCGTAGCCGGTCAGGCGGTCCAGCGCGGCCTGATAGTTGGCGATCTGGTTGCTCATGTACTCGGGCACCGCGCCGCCGGCGCCGGGCGTCGCCTGGACTTGCGGCTTGGCCGCCGCCTCCAACGTCCGGTAGGCGTCGCGGACCTTGCTCAGCGACTTGCCGATCGCGGCGATGGCCGCGGCGATGCTGTCCTTCGAGGACAGGTTCAGATCGATGTCCAGGCCGATGCCGAACACCGGTCCCTGCCCATCCGCCGATACGCTCTTGCCGTCCTTGTCGATCACCGTGTTGCGGATGACGCCCTGGGTGATGCCCAGCGCCTCGAGCGCGTCGCCGTTCTTGCCCGGCAGCACCTCGACCGAGGCGGTCTTGAGCTGCGGCGTGATCTTGATGCGGCGGTACTCCCCGTCGGACACGACCTCGACCTTCACCTTGAAGCCGCCGGCCCGCTTGATCTTCGTGGCCAGGGTGTCGAGCGTGTCGTTGGCCTCGATGGTCACGGTGTTGAGGCGCCCCCCCTCAGTCGTGCGGATCTGGAAGCTGTCGCCCGCCCGCACGCCGGTCGCCGAGACCAGCTTCGTCGAGTCCGCGTAGAGCAGCGCGCCCTTGGGCAGGCCCAACTTGTCGAGCGCGCTGGCGCCGGTGGTGTCGACCGCGATCGAGGTGGCGGTGGCGTAGCCGTCCTTGCCGGTGATCCGCTGGGCCTCGACCGCGCCGGTGGCGACGTCGATCTTGGCCAGGTAGCCGTCCTTGGTGGCGATCGCCGAGGTCAGCGGCTGGTCGGCGCTGGCCAGTCCCGACACCCAGACCTTGCCGTCGGCCACGGTCATGGCCGTCACCGTGTCCTGGCCCGCGCCGCCGAAGTAGGCGAGGTTGTCACCTGAAGTGCTGGAAAGATCGGTGGAAAGCCGCGCCGCGAAGGCGTCCTGCGCACCGCTGTAGGCGCGCGTGGCGCCGTTGACGTCCAGGGCGCCGTTCGAGGTCGTGCCGGCGATCCACAGGTAGCCGCCGTCGATGCCAAGGCCGCTGATCGACCCGCCGCCCATCTGGCCGATGTCCCGTGTCGCGCCGGCCGTGAAGCTGGCGGCCGAGGTCCAGGTCGTGGTCGTCGTCTTGACCGGGGCGCTGCCGCCATCGTGCGCGCCGTAGTCCTGCGAGGTCACCGTCGGCACGCCATTGGTGGTCGTGGTCGTGGTGATGTTGGTCAGGCCGTTGTCATCGGTGCGGACCTGCTCGGTGGTCGTCGGGGTCACCGAGAAGCTCCGCAACACGCCGCGGCCGTTTTCGACTCCGGCGACGGTGACGGTCGAGCCGTCGACGACGATGCCGCCGACGCTGTCTTCGCCGGAGGTTCCGAACTGGGTCGTGAACAAGGTCTTGGGCGCGCCCTTGGAGTCGGGCGCGACGGCCATCAGATAGTTGTCCCAGCCGCCCAACGCGCCGCCGCCGCTCGGCAGGGACGACTTGGTCCGCCCGGCGACATAGACCATCCCGCCATCGCCGAACGCCACCTGCGTCGCCTCGTCCTCAGCCAGGGCGCCGCGGCGCTGGGTCCACATCTCGTCGCCCTTGGCGTCGAAGACCGTCACGAAGCTATCGCTCTTGGTGGACGTCTCGCCGGAGTTGATGGGGCCCTCGGTCGCGCCGTTCAGCTCGCCAGTCACCCGCCCCGCGATGGCCACCCGCCCGTCGGAGGCGACAGACAACGCCAGCCCCTCCGCGCTGTCCGAGGCGCCCAGCGTGCGGGCGTACATCAGCTTGCCGGCGCTATCATACTTCAGCAGGGCGACATCGCGCTCGCCCTTGACGGTCTGGTTGTCGACCGTGCCGTTGACATCGGCCAGCACATAGAGCGAGCCGTCGGCCCCCATCTTCGTCGAGCGAACCGTCTCGATCGTCCCCTCGAGCGTGCCGGACGAGATCTTCGAGCCCTCGGCGCCGACCGTCGTGCCGTCGAGCTTGACCAGTGTCGTCTCGAACTTGCCGTCCTCGGTCTTGGTGTTCTTGTCCGGGTCGGGATTGCCGGCATAGGTCGTCACATAGACCGCCGGCGCGGTCGTCGCCGCCGAGAAGGAGATGGCCTCGGTCGAATCGCCGCTGATCTTGAACGAATAGTCGTCTGCGATGGCCGGCAGGGTCACGGTCGTGCCGCCGGTGGTGACCTTGCGCGGTTCCCCGGCGGTTCTCTCGACGCTGAATCGAGTCTGCAGGCCGGCCGCCGCGAGCTTGTCGTTGATCAACGTCGCCACAGCGCCCATCGAGCGCGTGCCGCTGATCTCCGACAGGTCTATGGCCAGGGTCTGGGTGACATTGCCGCGCTTGACGGTGATGTCGAACTGGACGGCGCCTTGGAAGGCGGCCACTGCGTCGTTCTGGCCGCCGGTGTGCAGCTTGCCGGTATTGTACTTGTAGATGGCGCGCGGCACGCCGACCGCCGACTTGTCGGTGATCATGGTGTCGCCCCGGGTGAGGCGCATGCCGTCCATCTTGAGCTTGTCGGTGTAGCTCGTGATCTCGCCGACGCCGCGGGCGAACACCGACGACAGCCGGTTCACCTCGGTCGTGCTGATGCCGGTGGTCTTGGCGCGCTCCGCCAGGCCGTTGAGGGCGTTCAGCCCCTGATAGAGCGCGAACAGCTTCTTGTAGTCCGCGCTCGCGCCCGGAAGGTCGAGCTGGGCGGCGCCTTCATCGATGAAGCGGCGGCCAGCCAGGGCCTGCTTGACCAGCTCACTGGATTTGGCGGCGGTCGAGCTCGTCGACCACGGCGGAGTCGGGGCGTATTTTCTGGCGCCACTCGCGGTCGTCGCGCCAGCCGTCGACGCTCCGGCGGAAGCCATTCCGCCAGTGCGCGCCTGATAGTAACTCAGGAGAGAGCTGGTATCGATCGTGATGGTCATCGGCGTCCGGATGGAGTTCCGCGCCAAGACCTTGACGGACAAGGGCTGAGAAGAGGTTAAGCCGCACCGTTAGCGGGCCACGAGGCCCGCCTCGACCAGACGCTGGCGAGCCGCCGGCGCCAGGCGCCGCCACTCTTCGTCAAGGATGCCCAACTGGACCACGTCGCGCGGCTTGCCGCCCGACAGTACATGGCCGCGAAGGTAGCCCTCGCGCCGAAAGCCGACGTCCGCCAGTATCTTCACCGCCGCGTCGTTGTCGGCCATGACCTCGGCCCAGACCTTGTGCAGACCGAGGTCTCCGAACGCGCGGTCGAGCCCCAGCACCTGGGCGGCGCGGCCCACGCCCCTGCCCCGCGCCTCGCGATCGCCGACGAACCAGTTCCACGCCGCGCGACGGTGGTGGCCGGTAAGGCCCGTCAGGGTCAGCAGTCCGGCGGGTCGGCCGCCCCGCGTGATCATCCACCCCTTGAGGTCAGGATCCGTCGACAGCTGTTCGAACCAGGCGCGATGCGCCTCGCGGCCCGACACATCGGCGTCGGACATCCAGCGCGCCACCTCCGGCTCGCCGCGCCACTCGTAAAGGCGCTCCTCGTCCTCGGACGAAAGATCGCGTAGCTCGATCATTCAGGCGCTCCGCCCCCGCAGCGGCCGGCTATAGCGTCGCGTCACGGCGGAACCGTGACGCGACGCCCGTCATCAGCTCTTGAACAGCGACAGGATGACCTGCGGCGCCTGGTTGGCGATCGACAGCGCCTGAGCGCCCAGCTGCTGTTGGACCTGCAGGGCTTGCAGGCGTGCGCTTTCCTTGGCCAGGTCGGCGTCCACGAGGTTGCCGATGCCGGTGTTCAGCGTGTCCGTCAGCTTGGCCACAAAGCCGTTGTGAGCCTCGATCTGCCGGGCCTGCGCGCCAAGATCGCCAAGCGCCTGGTTGACGTTCGAGATCGACGTCGTCAGCGCGGATTGCACCGCCGTCGCCAGGGTCGCGGTGGTGATCGACGCCGTGGCCGCGATGGTCACGAAAGCCCCGCCCAGCGACAGGTTCTTGCTGGTCAGGGTGATGAAGGAGTTAGCGTCGGCGTTGGCGAGGAAACGGATGCTGGCGCCGAGCGACCCATCGAGCAGGTTCGCCCCGTCGAACTCGGCGTCGTTCTTGACCTGCGTCAGCTGCCGCAGAAGCGACTTGAAGTCGGAGTCGAGCGCGGTCCGGGCGACGGTGTCCAGGGACGGGTCCATCGCCGCGGTCACCTTTTCCTTCATCTGCAGGAGCAGGTCGGAGACCGTCTCGCCGGCCGACATCGCCACATCGGCGATCGACTGGGCGCGATCGAGACTCATCTTCACCGCGTTGAGCGCGCCGATGTCGGCGCGCTGAGCCTGAGCGATGCCCCAGACCGAAGCGTTGTCCTTCGCCCCCTGGACCTTCAGCCCCGTGCTGATGCGGTTCTGGGCGCCGGCCAGATCGTCGTTGGTCTTGTTCAGGTTCTGAAGTGCGACCAGGGCGGACTGGTTCGTGTGGACGCTGATCGCCATAGGGCTTCTCCTAGCAAGGCGCTTCGCAGATGAGAGCGACTCACTGGATCGCCCCGCAGACAAGGCTGGCGGGAGATCGTGTGCGTATGGTTAACGCGCATAAACCATGATTGCCGCCGCGACCGGGGCCGCGTCGGACAAGGGGCTGATCGCCCTGCGGCGTGACGCCGCAATGAGGGTCGCCTCAGGACTTGGCGTCGACGATGTCGCCGGGGTCGTAGGCAGGGTCGTCCTTCAGGCGCAGAACTTCCTCGCGCGGAAGCTGCCGGACCACCTCGCCGGTGCGACGGTCGAGAGTCTTGTAGACGATGGCGCCGGACTTCTCGTCTTCCTCGATGACGAGACGCAGGTCCGCGCCCTGCGGCGCGGGCTCCTTCGGGGCCCTGGGCATGTCGACGCGATCAATCGCCGGGGCCGGGAAGGCTCCTGCTCCTGACACGGGCGACAAGGGTGCGATGGCTTTCATCTCTCCATTCGCCGGACCGTTCCGACCGGCGTCTCTTCGAATGCGCGCGGGACGAAGATCTCTCCACCTTCGCTCGCGCAACCGGGGCGGACGGCGAGAGCCGCCCGCCCCTATTGGCGTAGCCCTTAGCGGAAGAGACCGAGCAGGGACGATGTCGAGCTGTTGGCGATCGACAGAGCCTGCACGCCGAGCTGTTGCTTGGTTTGCAGGGCCTGCAGCTTCGCGCTTTCCTTCGCCAGGTCGGCGTCGACCAGGTTGCCCACGCCGGCGTCGAGGCTGTCTTGCAGCTTGCCGACGAACGACAGGTGGGCTTCCAGGGCCTTCGAACCGGTGCCGAGCTTGGCCAGGGCCGAGCCGACGTTGGTGATCGAAGTGCTGACCGTGGTGACCAGGGTGGCCGCGATGGTCGCGGTGCTCAGCGAGGCCGTGGCGGCCACGGTGACGTTCGCGCCGCCCAGCGCCAGCGACTGCGCCGCCACCGTGATCTTCGACGAGCCGTCCGCGTTGGCGAGAGCCGTCACGGTGTTGCCCGAAGCCTTGATCATGTTGGCGCCGTTGAAGTCGGCGTTGGTCACAGCCTTGGCGATCTGGTCACGAAGAGCCTTGAAGTCTTCGTTCAGCGCCGAACGGCTGGTGGAGTCGAGCGTGGTGTCCGACGCGGCCAGAGCCTTTTCCTTCATCTGCAGGAGCAGATCGGAAACCGACTCGCCGGCGGCGATCGCGACGTCGATGGTGGATTGGCCGCGCTGGAGCGAGTCCTTCACGGCGTTCAGGGCGTTGGACGTCCCGCGCTGAGTCTGGGCGATGGCCCAAACGGCGCCGTTGTCCTTCGCCGAAGCGACCTTCTTGCCGGTGTTGATGCGGCTCTGGACGACGTCCAGCTCGCGGTTGGTGGCGTTCAGGTTTTGCAGCGCGACGAGCGCGCCGTTGTTCGTGTTAACGCTGTTCAGCGCCATGACGATGGTTCCTTTCAGGTGAACCGGCGTCGTTTTGACGGCCGGGGGCCTTTTGCCCACCTGGGGAGGAAGCAATCGCCGGGCCAGAACAGCCTAGCGAGGCGGCAGCGATAAACTACTGATGTTACAGCGTTATATGTCTGTTAGGGACGCCGCGGGTCGGCAGAAATTGCCGAGTTGCGGGCATGGGTGGCAATTCCTGCCGGGCGCCCCGGAGGAAAAGCCTGCCGGGCGGGGTGCGAACCCCGCCCGGCGTCGCGGCCTACTGGAACAGACGCGTCAGCGACTGCGTCGACGTGTTCGCGATCGAGAGAGCCTGGACTCCGAGCTGCTGCTTGGTCTGCAGAGCCTGGAGCTTGGCGCTTTCCTTCGCGAGGTCAGCGTCGACGAGGTTGCCCACGCCCGCGTCGATGCTGTCTTGCAGCTTGCCGACGAAGGTCGAGTGCGCATCGTACGCCTTGGCCTTGGTGCCGAGACGCGCGAGAGCCGCGCCGGTGTTGGTGATGGAGGTCGAGACCGTGGCGATCATGGTGGTCGCCAGGGTCGCCGTGCCGATCGAGCCCGCCGCGGCGACGGTCACGATCGAACCGCCCAGGGCCATGACTTCAGCAGCCACGGTGATCTTGGACGATCCATCCGCATTGGCGAGGGCCGCGATAGCGGTAGCGCCGGTCTTGATGAGATTGCTCCCATTGAAATCGGCGTTCGACACGGCCTTGGCGATTTGATCGCGCAGGGCCTTGAAGTCCTCGTTCAGAGCGGATCGGCTGGTGGAGTCGAGCGTGGTGTCCGACGCCGCCAGGGCTTTTTCCTTCATCTGCAACAGCAGATCCGAAACCGTCTCGCCGGCGGCGATGGCCACGTCGATCGTGGACCGACCGCGGTCGAGCGAGTCCTTCACGGCGTTCAGGGCCTGCGAAGTGCCGCGTTGCGTCTGTGCGATGGCCCAGACAGCGCCGTTGTCCTTCGCGTTGGCGACCTTCTTGCCCGTGTTGATGCGGCTTTGGGTCTGCGACAGTTCCATATTGGTCGCGTTGAGGTTCTGGAGCGCAACGAGCGCGCCAACGTTGGTGTTCACCGAATTGCTGATCATCGGCGGGTCCTTCCATTCTGGTCGGGTGATGTCCCGGCTTTTGCCGGCGAGCGTTCTTGCTCAATCTGGGGCATCGCAAGGCGCAGGCCAGTTTTGGCATCGGAGGCGATGGCGTATTCGATTGAAAAATATAGACAAACTCTGGGGTAACGCCGGTCCGGCGGCGGGCGCAACGCGAACCGCCCGGCGCTATTGGCCGGGCGGCAAAGTCTGCATAGATCGAAGGTTGGGCGCGCCGGCCGTCAGGCCGCCTCGGCTCCGCCGGACAGACCGCTCATCATGATGCGGTTGATGTCGATGAGCGGCTCGATTTCCTCTTCCTGGCGGATGACGGCGCTGGTGTGCCGACTGACCCAGAGGCTGAGCGAGATGATCTGTGCGCGAAGCGGCACGGGCAACTGGTTGGCGGGATCCGAACAATCGCTGGCCAGGGCCGACCACAGGCGACGGTTCCAGTCCAGAGCGTCGATCCGCCCCTTGATGTCGTCCGGCGACAGGTCCGCGGCCTGCATCAGGGCGCGAGTCACCTGGCCGAAGAGGCGGTATTCCGCCTCGCGCGGAGCTTCAGCCCGCGCCGCGGCCTGCTGATACGCCTGCAGCGACATTGCCCAACCTTTCGTCTTCGTACTCGATCAGCTTCCGGCACAGCATGAGCGCCTTGTAGTATTCCTTGCTCATGGCGTGCTTGGAGATGGCGACGCAGTCGGCGAGCACGTCCGGATTGCGGATCACGCCCATGAATTCCGACAGTCTGCGCACGAACTCGTCGTAGTAGCGGAGCGCCCCAGGCTCATCGAGGTACATCATCATCACCGGAAGATAGATGAGGCGCGCCGGCGTGGTGGCGTCTTCCGGCTGCATGATGTCCTTCTCGCGAAGGACGGAGGCCTTGTTCTGAAGAATAAGGACCCCGCGCCGATCACCGTTCTGCACGACGGCGCCGTTGAGAACGAACTTCTCTCCCGGCTTCAGCGACAGTTTAAGCGGCAAGGCGTCTCACTCCGAGTCGGTGGCGCGCGCTTCCGCGGAACCCTCGTTCCGAAGAATCTAAACCCGCCCGATGAAGGGGAAGCTAAAGTCGCACGGTTAACGGGACCTTGCCCAGCCCGCGACCTGGCGCCGTTGGTTAATGGGCCATTAGGCATAATCAGGCGATCGAGGGACTGCATCTTCGCCCGATCGTCTCGGAGTCGCCGCCGCATGCCGCAGCCCTCAGTCAAGTCGATGACCTCAGCCGTCGCTCTTGGCATGGAACCAATCCAGGTCGCGGCGGCGACGCCGAGGATGGCCGGCGCGGTGGCGGGCGACTCGGCGTCGCGGGCCGCGCTCGACCGGCTCAACGCCGCCGTGGCCGAGCTGAGGGCGATGGCGATCCAGCCGATCCTGCAGCAGGCTGTCGCGGCGCTGCAGGCGGATGATTTCAGGACCGGCGGGGACCTGGCCATCAAGGCGCTCGAAATGGACGAGCGCAACGGCTTCGCCTGGTACCTCATGGCCATCGCCCGCGAGCGGGCCGGCGACTTCGGCCTGTCGGTCAAGTGCTACGAATCGGCGCTGGCCCTCCTTCCCGACCACGCGGAGGTCGCCAACGACCTGGGCCGCCTCGCCTATCGCATGGGCATGGTCGATACGGCGGAGAAGCTGTTCGCCCACTATCTGGTCGCCAGGCCCGGCTCGCCGGAAGCGTCGAACAACCTGGCCTGCGCCCTACGCGACCAGGGCCGCTTCGCCGACGCCATCGAGGTGCTGCGTCCGGCCATCGAGGCCCATCCTGACCAGGCCCTGCTGTGGAACACCCTGGGCACCGTGATCGGCGAACAGGGCGACCCGGCGCTGTCGGCCACCTTCTTCGACGAATCGCTGCGCATCGACCCGGCCATGTCGAAGGCTCGTTACAACCGCGGCAACGCCCGACTGGCGCTCGGAGACCCGGAAGGCGCCCTCGCCGACGTGCAGCAGGCGATGGCCGGCGCGATGAACGAGGAGGAGCGGCTGATGATGCTGCTCGCCCGCTCGACGATCAACCTGGCCCTCGGACGCCTCAAGGAGGGCTGGGACGACTACGAGGCTCGCCTGCAGCCCGGGTTCGCCGACGTCACCCGCTTTTACATCAACCGGCCGCAATGGACGCCGGACTGCGACGTCGCCGGAAAGACCCTGCTGATTTTCGGCGAACAGGGCCTGGGCGATGAAGTGCTGTTCGCCAACGCCCTCCCCGACCTTGCCGAAGCGATCGGGCCCGCGGGCAAGCTCTGCCTGGCGGTGGAGCAGCGGCTGATTCCGCTGTTTCAGCGCTCCTTCCCGATGGCGGAGGTCGGCGCGCACGCCAGCTTCGCGGTCGACGGCAAGGTCCTGCGCGGCGCGCCGTTCCACGAGGACGCTTCGGACGTCGATTTCTGGGCGCCGATCGGGTCGTTGCTGCGCCGCTTCCGCGGTTCGGCCGAGGCTTTTCCGGCCCGGGAGCGCTATCTGACGGCCGATCCGGAGCGCATCGCCTTCTGGCGCGACCAGCTGTCCGCCCTGCCCGGCCCGAAGATCGGTCTGCTCTGGAAGAGCATGATCCGGAACGGAGCCCGGCACCGCTATTTCTCGCCCTTCGAGCAGTGGGCTCCGGTGCTGACCACGCCGGGCGCGACCTTCGTGAACCTGCAGTACGGCGACTGCGACGCCGAGCTGGAGCTGGCGGCCCGGCAGTTCGGGGTCGAGATCTGGCAACCGCCCGGCATCGACCTGAAGAACGATCTCGACGATGTCGCCGCCCTTTGCTGCGCGATGGACCTGGTCATCGGCTTCGCCAACGCGACGATCAACCTCGCCGGCGCCTGCGGCGCGCCGGTGTGGATGCTGACGGTCGCCCATGCCTGGACCATGCTCGGCTCCGACGCCTACCCTTGGTACCCCCAGGTCCGCTGCTTCGCATCGACCAGATACCAGGACTGGTCTCCGATCATGGCCGAAGTGGCCGGCGCCCTGCGCGACCGCTTCGACCTCGGCGACGACGGCTGACGGCGACGACCGTGGTCCTGGCCATCCTTCAGGCGCGGATGTCTTCCAGTCGGCTTCCCGGCAAGGTTCTGGCCGACCTCGCCGGCGCGCCCATGGTCCTCCGCCAGATCGAACGACTGAAGCGCGCCGCGCGGCTGGACCGGATCGTGGTCGCGACGTCTGACCAGGCGAGCGACAATGGTCTCGTCGACACCCTCGCGCGGGCGGGCGTCGATATCCATCGCGGCAGCCTCGACGACGTGCTCGCCCGCTTTATCGGCGCCATCGACGCCTTCGGCCCCGCGGAGACCATCGTCCGCCTGACCGCCGACTGCCCGCTGGCCGATCCAGGCGTCATCGACGCCACAATCGAACGCTTCCTGGCGACGGGCGCCGACTACGTCTCCAACACCGGCGAGCGGCGCACTTTTCCCAAGGGTCTGGACGTCGAGGTCTTCCGGTCCACGGCCCTGCGCGAGGCGGCGGCGGAAACGTCCGAGCCCTATGACCGCGAGCATGTCACGCCGTTCCTGTACCGGCGGCCCGAGCGGTACGCCCTCGCGTTCCACGCTCAGGACGCCGTCGAGGGCGAGGTGCGCTGGACCGTGGACCGGCCCGACGACCTGGACTTCGTACGAGCGGTCTACGACGCCCTCTATGCAGCCAATCCGGCCTTCTCGAGCGACGACGTCCGCGCCCTGGTGCGCAGCCGGCCGGATCTGTTGACGCTTGGCGGAGACCCACGCGCATGACTCACGTCACCCTGCGGGCCGTCGTCGAGGCCGACCGCGAGCGTCTGCTGGCCTGGCGCAACAGCCCCGAAGTCGCGGCCTTCATGTATTCGGACCATAGGATCACGCCGGACGAGCACGATCGCTGGTTCGACGGCATCGCCGGGGACCCGACGCGAACGTACTGGATCATCGAGGCCGATGGTCTGCCGGTCGGCCTGGCCAATATCGTCGACATCAACCGCCAGCATGGCCGTTGCGCCTGGGCCTATTACCTGGCGGACCCGGCCGTGCGCGGCCTGGGCGTCGGCTCCTTCGTCGAATACTGGGTGCTCGAGCATGTCTTCGGCGTCCTGGGCCTCCAGAAACTGTGGTGCGAGGTCCTGGAGACCAACGAAGCGGTCTGGCGGCTGCACGAGCGTTACGGCTTTCGGCGCGAGGCGCTGTTCCGCCGCCATGTCGTCAAGGCCGGCGCGCCGACGGACGTTGTCGGCCTTGGCATTCTGGCCGACGAATGGCGCGCGCGGCGCGATGAGATGGCGGATCGCCTGCGCGCCAAGGGATACGCCGTCTAGCCGGTGATGACCGTCGCTGACGGGAACGTCGGCCCCGCCGGCGGGTTGATTCAGGGACCGCGGGCGTCTCGCCCGTCACCCCGGGAATCTCGCCATGACTCCACAAGCCTCCGACTACGAATTCGAAGCCCAGGACCGCGCCGAGATCCTGGATGAAACTCACCTCGTCGAAGATGGCGACGACATCGCCAACTTCGACGCGGCGCCGGACGTCTATGACGCCACCCGCGCCGAGGATGACGACGATCTGGACGATGTGGATTCCGAGGACGGCGCCTTCGACGACGACGATGTCGCCGAGATCAACGACGACCTCGACGCGGCGCGGGACGACGAGGGCCGCGATATCGAACGTCAGCCGTTGACCGCCGACGCCGACAAGCCGAGCGACCATGAGCCGTCCGCTCACCCGGAAGAGACGGTCGCGCCCAACGCCGACCCCCACATCGACAAGCAGCTCGACAAGGGGCTGAAGGAGACCTTCCCCGCCAGCGACCCCGTGTCGATCAATCCCGGCGCGGACTGAACGCCGTCGCCGCGACATTTCGTGGTTCCGGCGAAAGCGGCTTGAACATCCCTCGTGGCGCCTTAGGCTGGCCACGAATTGAACGTTTGTTTGAGGCTGGCCGAAGCCGCCTCGGGGGATGACCATGAGCCAACGCTTCGAAGGTACGGAAAACTACGTCGCGACGGACGACCTGAAGGTCGCGGTGAATGCGGCGATCGCCCTGCAGCGGCCGCTGTTGATCAAGGGCGAGCCCGGCACCGGCAAGACCGTACTGGCCGAGGAAGTGGCCAAGGCGCTCGGCAGCAAGCTGATCACCTGGCACATCAAGTCGACGACCAAGGCCAGCCAGGGCCTGTACGAGTACGACGCCGTCACCCGCCTGCGCGACAGCCAGCTCGGCGACGAGCGGGTCAAGGACGTCCGCAACTACATCAAGAAGGGCAAGCTCTGGGAGGCGTTCGAGTCCGACACGCGCCCGGTGCTGCTGATCGACGAGATCGACAAGGCCGACATCGAGTTCCCGAACGACCTCCTGCAGGAGCTCGATCGCATGGAATTCTACGTCTACGAGACCGGCGAAACGATCTCCGCCAAGGTGCGGCCGGTGATCATCATCACCTCCAACAATGAGAAGGAACTGCCGGACGCCTTCCTGCGCCGCTGCTTCTTCCACTACATCCGCTTCCCGGAAGCCGAGACGATGCAGGCCATCGTCGACGTGCACTATCCCGGCATCAAGCAGAAGCTCGTCGCCGAGGCGCTGCGCATCTTCTACGACATGCGCAAGGTGCCGGGCCTGAAGAAGAAGCCGTCGACCAGCGAGCTGCTCGACTGGCTCAAGCTGCTGATGGTCGAGGACATCGACGAGAACACGCTGAAGGAAAAGGACCCGACCAAGCTGATCCCGCCGCTGCACGGCGCCTTGCTGAAGAACGAGCAGGACGTCCACCTGTTCGAGCGTCTGGCCTTCCTGGCCCGCCGCGAAGGCGCCGGCGGCGCGCGGCCCGGGCAGTAGAAGTCAGGACCTGAACGGTCGAAAGAGGGGACATGCGCAGCCGCACATGTCCCCTTTTTCATGCGCCAAGGCCTGCTGTTACAGCGATTTCACTGGCCGCACGACGGGGTGTGCGCCACCTTTCGGTCACAAACCAACAGGGAATACGCCCCATGAACCGCCTCCTCCTGCTGCTCGCCGGCGTCGCCACGCTGGGCCTCGCGGCCTGCGACCATCCCGACGCCAAGCGTCAGCGCGAAGCTCGGGCCCTCAAGGTCGTGAGCAAGCTCGACTGCCCCGAGCGCCAGGGCGAACTGAAGCGCACGACCGCGGCCAGCGACGGCCTGTCCTGCGTCTATGCGAGCGATCGGGCCGAGGTGACGCTGCGCCTTGTCGCCCTGAACGGCGGCGAACCGGCCGCGGCCCTCGCGCCCATCGAGGCGGAACTGAAGGCCATTCTCCCCGACGTGGAGACCACCCCGCCCGCCAACACGACCGAGGACGTCGACATCAAGCTGCCCGGCGTCAGCATCCAGGCCGGCGAGCAGGGCGCCAAGGTCCGCGCGCCGGGCGTCGAGGTGAACGCCGTCGAGGGCGGCGGCGCCGAGGTCCGCGCCAGCAAGAACCTCACCGTCACGACCAGCGACGAGGGCGATGACCGCAGCCGCGACGGCGTCTCGGCCCGCTACATCCTGGCCAGCGACACGGCGAGCGGCGAGTGGAAGGCCGTCGGCTACGACGCTCGCGGGCCGATCGGCGGCCCGCTCGTCGTCGGCGTGGTCAAGGTGAAGGACCGCGAGGACGGCCACAGCGACGTCTTCGACGACGTCGGCGACCTGATCCGTCACAACGTCGGCGGTCGCGACCGCCACGGCGCCACGATCAGAGTGGACTGACGTCGGTCACCTTGTAGGCCAGGAGGCGTCCGTCCTCGTCGGCCACCGAGACATATTCGCCCACGGAGAACCGGTGCTCGCCCAGGCGGTGCACCGGTTCGTCGTCGGCGTCGTCGCGATCGTCGTAGTCGAAGAACCAGGTCTGCCCGCGGCGCGCCAGACGGCCGGTCACGGCGTCCTCATCCGGCGCGAAGCGACGCACCGAGCAGTCGCCCTTGGCCTTCTGGAAGGCGTCGACATCCAGCTTGCCGTCAGCCAGCAGCGGCGCCACCAGCGTGTAGCCGCGATGGTCGTCGCCGTCGGCGAATTCGGTGCCGGGGTTGCGCGCAAGGCGCATGACGATACGCGATAGCGTCATGGAATCCCTCGTTTTCTTGCTTTGTTAGTGGGAAAGGAACAGCGACGGGCCGTCGTTGTTCAGCAGGGTTCGGGTCGTGCCGCCGAAGATGTATTCCTGCAGACGCGGGTGCCCGAAGGCGCCGGCCACCAGAATGTCGGCGGACACCGCCCGCGCGCCGTCCAGCAGCAGCTGGGCCGCGTCGCCGGTATCGTTGATCAGATTCACCTCGGCCCGGACTCCACGCGCCGCGAAGAACTCCCGCAGGCGGACGGCGTCGAAGCTACGCGACGATGCGGCCGGCGCGGCCAGGATCACCACCCGCGACGCCTTCTGCAGCAGGGGCACGGCGGTCCGCGCCGCGCGCGAGGCCTCCTTGCCGCCGTCCCAGGCCACGGCGACGACGCCATCGGCGCGCAGGCCCGGACGCGCCACGATTGTCGGCCGCTGCTCGTCGGCGACCATCTGCTGGAAGGCCTCGGCCAGGGGACCACGCCCCCGAGCGGCCTCGGTGTCGAACAGCACGACGTCCGACAGCCGTCCCTCCATCGACAGGCCGGCCCAGACCGGCGTCTCCAGCGCCAGGAAGGCGGTCTTCTTGTAGCCGCAGGCCTCGCAGGCGGCCCGGGCGGCGCGCTCGCCCTCGGCGGCGGCTTCCTTCAGGCTGTCCATGGCGGTGATCTGGACCCCGCCCATGAACCCTTCGCCCATCCAGGGCATCAGATCGGCGATGTCGGCGGGCGCGTGAACAGCGGCGACTTCGGCGTCGAACGGCGCGGCGACAGCCGCCGCGTAGCCCAGAATCTGGGCGTCGTGGGCTCCGCCGGCCAGCGGCGCCATGATCCTCGCCCAGCTCATCCAACTCTCCTCCGTGATCATGATCACAATGGTCGGCTCAGGCAGAACCGGTCATTGATCTTTGTCAACCGATGCGCCAGTTGAAGCGCCCTCTCAAGTCAAAGGAACGAACAGGTGGCGAAAGGGCTGCGCGCGGCGCAATCGGCGAAGAAGGCGCCCAGGGCCTGGCAGCGGATGCTCTCCGGCCGACGGCTCGATCTGCTCGATCCCTCGCCGATGGACATCGAGATCGAGGACATCGCTCACGGCCTGGCGCGCGTGGCGCGCTGGAACGGTCAGACGATTGGCGAGCACGGTTTCTCGGTGGCCCAGCACTCGTTGGTGGTCGAGGACATCGTCGCCCACATCCAGCCCGGCGTGGATCCGAAATGGCGCCTGGCCGCCCTGCTGCACGACGCGTCGGAGTACGTGATCGGCGACATGATCAGCCCGTTCAAGGCGGCGCTGGGCGTCAGCTACAAGGACTTCGAGGAGCGGCTCGAACACGCCATCCACGCCCGTTTCGGCCTGCCGGCCAAGACCCCCGTCGCCATCAAGAAGCTGATCAAGCAGGCCGACCGCGCCTGCGCCTACTTCGAGGCGACCCAACTGGCGGGATTCGGCCACGAGGAGTCCCTGGGCTTCTTCGGCCCCCTTCCGGAGGGGCTGGACCTGACGCTCGATCCGATGCCCGCGCGCGAGGCCCAGGACCGCTACGTCCATCGCTTCCACGTCCTGTCGGAGGCGGCCGGCTTCGAGCCGGTGCAGGCCGCGTTCGACACGGAATAGGCGCTGGACCGCGCATCGGCACACCCCGGTCGGCGGCGAGCGGCCACGACATCCGGTAAGAGGTCCGTCCCTCCCCACGGGAAGGTGGGAGTGCTAGTCAGGATTCAATGACCCTCTCCGTCGTCATCGGCCTGTCCGCCGTCACCATGGCTGTCCGCAACGGCGAGGCGGTGGTGCTGACCGTGCGTCCGCACGACGCGGCGACCGACCGCGCGACCACCCTGCCCGGCCTGCCGTTCGGTCCTTTCGATCCGGAAGGCCACCGCACCTTCGAGATCGCCCTGCGCGCCTTCGTCACCGAGCAGACCGGTTTCGATCTCGGCTTTGTCGAGCAGCTCTACACCTTCGGCGACAAGGGTCGCGATGCGCCGCGCGCCGAGGTCGGGGCCGGCGCCGCGCGCGTCGTCTCGGTCGGCTACCTGGCCCTGACCCCGGCGGCCGTCGACACCGCGGCGCCGGACACCGCCTGGGCGCCCTGGTCGCGGTTCTTTCCCTGGGAGGACTGGCGGCTCGGCCGCCCGGCCCTGATCGACGAGGCCATCGCGCCGGCCCTGCGCGCCTGGGCGGGACGCGACGACGGACGCCTGTCCCGGGCCCGGCTGCTGTTCGCGCTGGACGGCGCCGGTTGGAACGAGGAGCGGGTCCTCGATCGCTATGAGCTGCTCTACGAGGCCGGGCTGGCCCCGGAGGCGGCCCGTGACCGCCGCCGCGATCTGGGCGAGGATGCGGTCGAGCCGCGCGCCCTCTCGGCGGCCCTGGGCGAGCCGATGTTGTCGGATCACCGGCGCATTCTCGCCACGGGCCTGGGCCGACTGCGCGGCAAGCTGAAGTACCGCCCGGTGGTGTTCGAGCTGATGCCGCCGGAGTTCACCCTGTCGGCCCTGCAGCGGGCGGTGGAGGCGATCGCCGGGGTGCCGCTGCACAAGCAGAACTTCCGCCGCGTGGTCGAGCGCATCGACCTCGTCGAGGGCCTCGGCCGCATGGACACCGAGACCGGCGGCCGCCCTGCGGAGCTGTTCCGCTTCCGCCGCGAGCTGCTGACCCAGCGTCCGGCGGGCGGGCTGAGCCTGCCGCTGCTGCGGGACTAGGCGGCCACGGGATCGCCGCCTCACGGGTTTGGCCCTGAAGGTTGGGGAGGTGGTGCGGAGCGCTCCGGTCTCGCCCGGATGTCTGTGTGTGCAAGGTGCAAGAGTGGGAAAGACCGTGACGCTCCGCGAAGGTCGTTATCCGGAAGCTTCCGCTCGGCAGCCGTATTCGGGCTTAGCCGGAGCGCCTCCGACGGGCGGGAGCCTGGCAAGGCCTCCCCGGACCCTGGCAGTAACCCCCTGCCAGCTGTCCCCGCTCGAACTCCATTCCGCCGCCGCAAGGTCGCCGGCCGAGCGCCCTCCCCGTGCGATGGAACGCCGATGAGGATGCGGGAGGCCCGGGAGGGGGTGCGCAGATTTCCGCTTATCCCCCCATTCCCGATCACCCCGGCGAAGGCGGGGGCCCATCGGGGCAGGGGCTCGGGGCGCGAAGATGGATCCCCGCCTTCGCCAGGAAGACGGGGATGGATGGACCCGCCCTGCGCGCACGTTCAACAGACCGGGTCCTCGCTGGAGTGTATCCTCGGGGGCGCGCTTCGCGCGACCCGGGGGCGAGGATGAGCGGAGGTCTTGGGGCGGCGTCCCCAAGCCTACTCCGCCGCGATCTGCTCCGGCGCCCCGGCGACCTTGGCCGACTCGCGCGCGCGCCACTTGGCCTTCAGGCTGGCCGACGTATCGCGCGAGCCGTCGGGGCTCCAGCCCGGCGGGCCGAACAGGTAGCCGACCACCTCGCGGATCGAGCGGGAGCCGGCCAGATCCTTGCCGATGCCCATCCACTCGTGGAACGCGACCCGCAACAGGTTGAAATCGCCGAGGTTATGGACAAGGCCGTAGCGCGGCGGCTCCTTCTCGTCCTCGGGAATGAAGGTGCCGAACAGGCGGTCCCAGATGATCAGGATGCCGGCGTAGTTGGCGTCCAGGTAGCGGGGATTGCGGGCGTGATGCACGCGGTGATGCGAGGGCGTGTTCATCACCGCCTCGAACCAGCGCGGCAGCTTGTTGATGGCCTCGGTGTGGACCCAGTACTGGTAGACGAGACTGATCCCCTTCTGGATGGCGATCATCGCCGGCGGAAATCCGATCAGAGCCAGCGGCAGCCACAGCAGCCAGGTGCCCGCCACCCCTCCGGTCCAGGTCTGACGCAGGGCGGTGGCCAGGTTGTAGTGCTGCGAGGAATGGTGGTTCACATGGCTGGCCCACCAGAACCGCCGCTCATGAGCGATGCGGTGGAACCAGTAGTAGGTCAGATCCTCGAGAAAGAAGACCGCCACCCAGGCCCACCAGGCCGTCATCGGAACCTCGAGGATCCGATGGTTCTGCCAGACCCAGATGCTGACCCCCGCGATGGCCGCCGCCGTGAAGCCGCCGACGATGGTGCTGCCGAGCCCCATGGCCAGCGAGGTGGCGGTGTCCTTCGCCTCGTAGGTCGCCTTCGCCTTGCCGAGACGGCCGAGCACGATCTCCAGCACGATCGTGACGACAAACATCGGGATCGCCCAGGTGACCGGGTCGAAGGCGGGCTTGATCGGGTCGAGCGTCATGCGGCGATGGCCTCATCGTTGGTCTCGGGGGGCCAGGGGTTGACCCCGCTGACGGCCAGCTTCGCCACGGGCGCGGCGGGATCGCGCAATTTCAGGCACACCTTGCCCGCGCGAACGGGCGCCTTGAGGGCGTCCTCCCAACGCAGAGTGCGCGCGACCCAGGAATCGCCGAGGCGGTAGAGCACCAGCGCCTGGTCGCCGGCGCGCGCGATCAGGCCCGCGCCGTCCGCGGCGATCCAGGTCCGGGTCGGCGCATGGTCCGGAAACTCGGCGGCCAACAGCGTGCGCGCCGAGTCGGGGTCGAGCGCGGCGATGGGGCGCGCGATCCGCGCCCAGGCGGCCACCGCGACCATCAAGGCGACGGCCACGGCCGAGCCTATGAGTATGTAGAGATCTTCCACGGCGTCGCCTTCTTCCCCGGCGCGCGAGTTTCTACCCGCCGGCCATCGCGTCAACAGAAAAGCCCTCCCCCGTCGCCGGGAGAGGGCCTGACCTGTTGTCGCGGTCCCGCGTGGGGACGTCGACTAGAAGCGGCGGACGTAGGCGATCGCCCAAACGTCGGCGTCGGCGCCGTCGGCGTCGTGCTTGGTCCAGTCGAAGCGGACGCCATCGTTTTCGGTGAAGAACGCTTCACCGCCCACGCCGTAAGCGAAGCCGTCCCCACTGGCGCTCGTGCCGCCGACGTCGATGTCGGTGTTGGAATAGCCAACGCGGGCGAACAGGTTGACCGACTCAGACACCGGCAGCTTGCCGACCGCGAACACGGCGAACTCGTTGCTCAGTTCGACCGTGACGCCGAGGATCTCGTCGTCCTGGACGCCGAAGGCGGCTTCACCCTCAATGGCGAGGTGAGGGTTGAACTGGGCGCCCAGGCGGGCCTGGATGCCGCCGAGGTTGACCGGATCGACGTCAATGTTGGCATAGCCGATGGTGCCATAGATCTGGGCTTCGGCATGGGCGAGCGCGGGCAGGCCGAACAGGGCGGCCGCGGCCGCCGCCGCTGCGATCATCTTCTTCATAGGATTCCCCAACGATGCTTCTCTTTTTGTACGCGTCCGTTCTTGGCGCGCACTGTTCGCCTATCGGCGTTCTCGAGGGGCGACAACAAAAAACCCCTCCCGAAGGAGGGGTCTTCCGGGCCTTCTCGGCCTAGTGGGTGTTAGAACTTCCGACTGTAGCCGATGGACCACACATCGGCCTCGGCGTCGTCGTGGTCATGGCGGGTCCAGTCGAGCCGGATGCCGTCCTTGTCGGTGACATTGTACTGACCGCCGACACCCCAGGCGAAGCCGTCGGTGTCCAGGTCGCCCAGCGAAGTGTCGAAGCTGGCGCCGGTGTAGCCGACGCGGCCGAAGAGGTCGAACTGCGGCGACACGGGCGCGGTGACGACGCCGAACAGGCCGATCTCGTGCTTCATCTCGACATCGACGCCCGAGACCGTGTCATCGCTGACGCCGAAGGCCGCTTCGCCCTCGACGCCGAGGTAGGGGTTGAACTTGTAGCCGAGACGGCCCTGGATCGCGCCCAGATCGGCGCCCTCGGCGTCCACGCCGGCGTAGCCGAGCGTTCCGTACATGTCCTGAGCCTGCGAAACAGCCGGAATGGCGGCCATCGACAGCACGGCGGCCGAAGCCGCGATCATGAGAGTTTTCATCGTCATAGTCTCCTTGACGCTTTTCAGCTCCCCAGCGGCCAACGGCGTAGGAGCCAAACGCGGCGGAGGAAGGACGGTTCAGCGGAGCAAATGAGGCGGGTTTGTTGCGTTGCTCGAACGCCACGGCGGCCGGGACGGGCTGACGCGGGCGCGCGGCGTGCTATCTATCGTCAGCAACAACAAGAACGCCGCGCGACGCCACGCCCGCGGCCATCGTCGGGACATCGTCACAGTGCACCAGGCCGTCATCGCCGCCACCGGTCTCTACACGCCGGACCAGAGCATCTCGAACAGCGAGCTGGTCCAGTCCTTCAACGCCTATGTCGAGCGGTTCAACGCCGCCAACGCCGAGGCCATCGCGGCCGGCGAGGTCGAGGCGCTGGCCCCGTCCTCTCCGGAGTTCATCGAGAAGGCCTCGGGAATAAAGTCGCGCTTCGTGGTCGACAAGGCGGGCATCCTCGACCCGGAGGTCATGCGACCCAACATTCCAGAGCGCTCCAATGAGGAGCTGTCGATCCTGGCCGAGATCGCGGTGAAGGCCGCCCGGCAGGCGATCGAACGCTGGGGCAAGGGGGTGGAAAACATCGACGCCGTCCTCTGCGCCGCCTCCAACATGCAGCGCGCCTATCCGGCCATGGCCATCGAGGTGCAGCAGGCGCTGGGCATCGGCGGCTTCGCCTTCGACATGAACGTCGCCTGCTCCAGCGCCACCTTCGGCATCAAGACCGCCGCCGACTTCATCGCCACGGGCTCCGCGCGGGCCGTCCTGATTGTCAATCCGGAGATCTGCTCGGGCCACCTCAACTTCCGTGATCGCGACAGCCACTTCATCTTCGGCGATGTCGCGACGGCGGTGATCGTCGAACGCGCCGAAGACGCCACGGACGGCTGGGAGATTCTGGGCACGCGGTTGAAGACCCAGTTCTCCAACAACATCCGCAACAATTTCGGCTTCCTGAACCGAGCGGCGCCCGAGGGCGTCGGCGCCAGGGACAAGCTATTCGTCCAGGAAGGCCGCAAGGTCTTCCGCGAGGTCGTGCCGATGGTCAGCGAAATGATCCTTGAGCATGCGGCCGAGATCGGCGTCGATCCGCACGGTCTCAAGCGCATGTGGCTGCACCAGGCCAATATCAACATGAACGAGATGATCGGTCGCAAGGTGCTGGGCCGCGACCCGCAGCCGGGCGAGAACGTCATCATCCTGGACGAGTACGCCAACACCTCCAGCGCCGGCTCGATCATCGCCTTCCACAAGACCAACGAGGACTTCCGGCCCGGCGAGACCGGTCTGATCTGCTCGTTCGGCGCCGGCTATTCGGCCGGCACGGTGTTCGTCCGGAAACGGTAGAACGCCGAGCCGGTCGTCGCCGCGGCGGCTCGCCCTCGTCGCTAGACCAGGTTGGGTCGCCCGTCCTCGCCGGGGCGCAGGGCCTTGGTCCGGAACCACTTGGAGATGACCCATTTCTGGCCCGCCGTCGGCGGCGCGCCGACATGCAGGGTCATCGGGTCGACCGAGCCGTCCGGCTTGACGCTGTCGAAGATCAGGCTGCAGCCGCGGGGCGGCTTGTAGCCGACCTTCAGATGCGGGAACTCCGTCGCGCCGCCCTCGAAGCCGTCGTTGAGGTAGACCAGCAACGTCCGTACGCGCTGGCCCAGCCGATCGAGGATGTGAGTGTTGGCGACCGTCTCGGGAATATAGTCGACGTGCGGCTTGTAGACCTCGCCGGTGGCGTAGTGCAGGACGCCCAGCGCCTCGCCATTCTCCGCCGGCATCTCGGCCGCGGCCGCCAGGCGCGCGCTGATCAGCTCCAGGATCACATCACTGTCGGTCAGGCCGAAGTGCATGACCGTGTTGGTCCGCTCCTCGCGGACGGTCTCCATGCCCTCGTCGTCGAGCACCTTGCCGCGGGTGAGCACGGGAGCGGCCATGGCGATGACGTAGTCGCACAGCCAGGGCTCCAGCAGGGCGTCCAGCATCCAGACGTTGGGTTCGGTGCGGTCCTGGTGCTTGTGAAAGGGCTTGGCGAAGTCCGAAAGGTCGACTTGCGAGGCCACGAGCTGCCAGTCGAGCATCGCGGTGTCGCCG
The DNA here is from genome assembly GCA_937925635.1 of uncultured Caulobacter sp. Lineage (GTDB taxonomy): Bacteria > Pseudomonadota > Alphaproteobacteria > Caulobacterales > Caulobacteraceae > Caulobacter. The sequence continues at coordinate 19,595 of CALALX010000031.1, read as the reverse complement.
AGCTTCCCATTGAGAAACAGCTCGGCGGTCTGCGAACCCCACTGCGCCGCCTGGGTCAGCGCGGCCCCGGACCGGGCGAGCAGGCCGAGCTGGCACGCCGCCCGCGCGTCGCCGCGCTCGGCAAGGGCCACCAGCCAGACCAGGGCCTGGCCCAGATCGCGCGGCGTGCCGATGCCGCCGGCGTGCACGACCGATGCGACGTGCAGCGCGAACGGATCGCCGGTCCGCGCGGCGATGACGATCTTCTCGACCCCCGAACCAGGATTCTGCGGCATGCCGTAGCCGATGAGCTCCCACAGGCCGAGGCGAGCGACCGCCGAGGCCTTGCCCTGGCGAGCGGCGAGGCCCATCCAGTTGAGGGCTTCGTCGGGGGCGCCGGTCTCCTCGAATGCGAGGGCGACCTTTTCCTGGGCGGCGGGGTCGCCGGCGCGGGCGGCGGCGACGAGACTTTCGGGCGTTTCCATTCCCCCTTCTAACCGTCCGAACGTCCGGACCGCTAGCCGCCCGTCGCGGGCGCCGGAGCCGGGGCGGCGGCCGGCGGGTGAGCCGCCTTCCAGCGCATGCCGTTCAGGATCCGGTTGCTGACCGACGGATGGTCATAGAACAGGATTTCTTCCAGCTTGCCCGGCGTGGCGGCGCGGTACTCGACCGTCTGGATCAGCGCCTTGGCCAAGCCGTCCGGCTCGTTGGCGGCTTTCAGAGAGAAGTTGTCGGCGTCGGTTTCCTCGATGCGAATCAGACTGTTGGTCACCGGCGTGATCGCCAGCATGATCACCGCCAGAAGGGCGAAGAACACCGGCAGCCCGGCCGGGTCGGCGATGCCCTCCACGCCCCGCGCGCCGAGAAGCCGCATGGCCAGCGGGAACAACCGGCCGACCAGCCAAAAGACGACCGTCGCCACCAGCGCCAGAATCCCGACGGTCCAGAGGATGTGCATCCGGGCATAGTGGCCCATCTCGTGCGCGACCACGGCGCGGATCTCGCTCATGTCCGCCCCGGCCTTGAACATGGTGTCGCTCATGTTGATCTGGGCCGAGCCGAACAGGCCGCTGACGTTGGCGGTGTAGCGGTTCGACTGCTTGGAGCCGTTGAACACGAAGATCTTGTCCGACGGCACGTTGTTGGCCCTCGCCAGTTCGACGACGGCGTCACGCACCGGCCCGGCCGGCGCCGGCGTGTAGGTATTGAACAGCGGCAGGATGTAGATCGGCGCGATCAGCATGAAGACGACGAGCAGGGTCGCGGTCACGCCGCTGGCCCACAGCCACCAGGTCCTCGGGGCCCGCCGCAGCAGCCAGTAGATGGCCAGGAACAGCACCAGCAGTCCGACGACGTTGATGATCCCGCCCATCACCCACTCGGAGAGCCAGCCGCCAAACGGCTGACTGGTCATGCCGTAGCTCTTCTCGCGCCACCATCCGGAATAGGCCGCCCAGGGCAGGGACAGGGCGGTATCCATCACCAGTGCAACCGGCAAGACGGCCAACGCCGCCAGCCACGGCCGACGCCGCTCGCGTTCGACGCCGGACCGAATGCTCACCAGCACGCCGGTCCTGATGATCAGCCAGCTGACCAGGATCGCCAGGAGGGTTCCCCACAACAGCAGCCAGTGGCCGCCCTGGGTGTAGGCCGTGGCCTTTTCGTGGACCTCCGGCGGCAGCGTGGCGAGATACCGGGCCGTTTCGGCGGCCGGATCGATGGCGTTCGTGGCGGACATGGCCTTCCCCTCCCCTGCAACGCCCGTCAGGAGGCCACGCGTCGCCTCCCCTGTCAGGTGAAATCGCCGTCAGGATCGTCGATCGCCCGCTCGATTTTCCCGTCAGGCACGAAGCGGGATGTCGCGTCCCCCCGGGAATGTGAACAATGATCGCCAGGCACGGGACGGGGCATGACGGACGACAACGCCGAAGAGCGCGCGCGGGTCAGCCGTCGACGCTTGCTGACGGGAACGGGACTGGCGCTGGGCGTCGCGGCCCTGAGCGAGGCCGCGCGCGCGCAGGAGACAGGTCCCTCCGCCCCCGATACGCCGCCTCCGCCGGAGGATCCCGACTTCCACCCCGGCGACCCGGGCGCCGAACCGCCCCTCCAGCCGCCGTCGGCGCCGGCCGGCGGGCCGGACTGGGCGCGCGTGCGGGCTCAATGGGCGCTGGACTGGAGCCAGGTGGACCTGTCGGCCATGCTGTTTGCGTCCAATCCGCGGATCGTCCGCGACGCCATCGCCCGCCACCGCGACGGCCTCGACCGCTCGCCGGTCATCTATCTCGAAGCCCGCAACCGCCCGCTGCAGAACGCGGCGCGCGCCGCCGCCGGCGCCTATTTCGGGATCAAGGCCGACAACGTCGCCCTGACCGAATGCACAACCAGCGCCGTGGCCCTGGTCTATGCCGGCCTCGGCCTGCGCTACGGCCAGGAGGTCCTGACCACCGTCCACGACTACTACGTCACGCACGAGTCCTTGCGGCTGGCGGCGCTGAAAGGCGGGGGGACGGTGCGCAAGATCAGCCTCTACGACCAGGCCGCGACGGCGACGGTCGAACAGATCGTCAGCCGCATCGTCTACAATATCCGACCCGAGACGCGCGTCCTGGCCCTGACCTGGGTGCATTCCTCCACCGGCATGAAGTTGCCGATCCGGGAGATCGCGGCGGCCCTGGCGCCGATCAACGCCCTGCGCCATGAGCGGGACCGGGTGCTGCTGTGCGTCGACGGCGTGCATGGCTTCGGGGTCGAAAACACCACCCTGGCCGACCTCGGCTGCGACTTCCTGATGGCCGGCTGCCACAAGTGGCTGTTCGGCCCGCGCGGCACGGGCGTGATCCTGGGCACCGACTACGGCTGGTCGCGCGTGACGCCGACCGTGCCGAGCTTCCTGGCCCCCAATGCCTACGGCGCCTGGCTGGGCGGCTACGACCCGGGTCCGACCACCGGCGCCCGGATGACGCCGGGCGGCTTCAAGGCCTTCGAGCACGTCTGGGCCCTGAGCGAGGCGTTCGGCTTCCACCAGTGGATCGGCAAGGCCCATGTCCAGGCTCGCACCCACGAACTGGCCTCGCGCCTCAAATATGGTCTGCGCCAGATTCCGGGCGTGGTCCTGCGGACGCCGGTCGATCCGCGCCTGTCGGCCGGCATCGTCAGCTTCGACGTCACGGGGCTGTCGGCGGACGGCGTCGTGCGCCGGCTGCGCAACCAGCGGGTCATAGGGTCGGCCGCGCCCTACGCCACCCGGCACGTCCGCCTGACGCCCAGCATCCGCAACACGCCCGAGGACGTCGACTTCGCGCTGAACGCCGTGGCCATGCTGCGTCGGGCCTGACACTTTTGACGGAGCGCAAGGACCAGGCGACCCGTTGACGCGACAGTCGGCGCGTCACGGAGGATCGACATGGCCCGCTTCATCACCCATCGCGAGGCCCATCTCGTGTCCCGCGTCGGCTGGCTCCGAGCCGCCGTGCTCGGGGCCAACGACGGCATCGTCTCGACGGCCAGCCGGGTGCTGGGCGTCGCCGCGGCCTCTTCAGGCAAGAGCGAAGCGATCGTCGCGGGCATGGCCGCCCTGGCCGCGGGCGCGATGTCGATGGCGGCCGGGGAGTACGTGTCCGTCAGCTCGCAGTCGGACACCGAACGGGCCGACATCGCCCGCGAGACGCGCGAGCTGGCCGACCAGCCCGAGGCCGAACTCGAGGAGCTGACCGGCATCTACGTCTCGCGCGGCCTCGATGAAGCCCTGGCGCGTCAGGTGGCGGCCCAGCTGACCCAGCGCGACGCGCTGGGCGCCCATGCCCGGGACGAGCTCGGCATCTCCGACATGACCGCCGCGCGGCCGGTTCAGGCGGCGCTGACCTCGGCGATCACCTTCGCCGCCGGCGCGGCGGCGCCGATGCTGGTCCTGGCGCTCAGCCCGATGGCCTGGGTCGGACCGGCCGTGGCCTTGGCCTCGCTGGCCTTCCTCGCCGTCCTCGGCGCGATCGGCGCCAAAGCCGGCGGCGCGGACATGGTCAAGGCGACCGTCCGCGTGACCTTCTGGGGCGCCCTGGCCATGGCGGTCACCGCCGGCGTCGGCGTGCTGTTCGGCGCGGTGGTCTAGAAGACGATCCGCCACAGAAGCCCCTCCGCCCCGCCATAGGCCGCCGGCTTGGTGAAGCGCTCGACCAGCCGTCCGCCGTTGGCGACGATCACCCGGTGAGAGGCGACATTGTCGGGGTCGGTGGTCAGGTCGATCCAGCGCAGGCCCTGCTCGGCCGCCAGAGGCAGCAGGGCGCCCAGCGCCGCGGTGGCGTGTCCCTCCCCGCGCCGCCACGGCACGACGGCGTAGCCGACGTGACCCAGGCAGTGGGGCGGCAGCGCCTCGGTTCCCTTGGCCCAGCGGAAGTTGATCGCGCCGCAGAAGCCGTCGTCCCAGAGCCAGCGATGGAAGCCCGGCAGGCGCTGGACCAGGGATCCGTCCGGCAGCCGCACGTCTCCAGCCCGGCCCTCGGGATCGTCCAGCGCGGCGATGAAGGCGTCCGGATCGGCGGCGATCCGGTCCAGCTGCGCCCGCCGCGTCGCCTCGCCGTCGACAGTGTCCGGCGACCAGCCGCGCGCGAGGGCGTCGAGGTAGCCGGGCAGGTGTTCGCGGGTCGGGGTGACAAGGGCGAAGCTCATGGCCGCGATCCTCTCCCATCCGACCCGAGGGTGGAAGAGTCCGCGGGGAGCGTGACGGCGATCACGGCGGACGGCTGTCGGGACAGGTAGCAAGGACCCGCGCCGCTTCGCGGGGCGTGCGCCGGCCGGTCCCCCCGAAGACCTCCGGCGCTCCAGCGAAGCGAGCGTACCGAGGCCTCTCGGTTCCCTTCGGTCCGTCGCCGCCTCCAAGGCGCCTGACCGGGCGCGCTCCGGGATCAGCAGCCCGGGGCGCGCCGCCCTTTTTTTTCTGAAGTTCAGGCCCGCTTGATCCGGCGTGGCGACAGGGCTTGCGCCCTACTTCCGGTTCGCCAGCGCCGCCTGGGCCGCCGCCAGCCGCGCGATCGGCACGCGGAACGGCGAGCAGCTGACATAGTCGAGGCCGACGCTCTCGCAGAACTGGATGCTGGCCGGATCGCCGCCGTGCTCGCCGCAGATGCCGAGCTTGACCCCCGGACGCGCCGCCCGGCCGCGCTCGGCGGCGATGCGCACGAGGTCGCCGACGCCGTCCTGGTCGAGGCTGACGAAGGGATCCTTCTCGAAGATGCCCTTGTCGATGTAGGCCCCCAGGAACTTGCCGGCGTCGTCACGGCTGATGCCGAACGTCGTCTGGGTCAGGTCGTTGGTGCCGAAGCTGAAGAACTCGGCCCCGGCGTCCGCCAGATCCGCCGCGCGCAGGGCCGCGCGCGGCAGTTCGATCATGGTGCCGACCTGGTAGTCGATCTCCACGCCCTGCTCCGCCAGCACGGCCTTGGCGGTGCGGTCGGTGAGGTCGCGCAGGTACTTCATCTCCTCGCCCTTGGCGACGAGGGGGTGCATGATTTCCGGAACCGGCGCGGGCTTGCCGCTCCTGGCGATCTCGCAGGCCGCTTCCATGATCGCCCGGACCTGCATCTCGTAGATCTCGGGATAGGAGACGCCCAGACGGCAGCCGCGATGGCCGAGCATCGGGTTGGTCTCGTGCAGCTCGCGGGCGCGGCGCATCAGCTTGGCGGCGTCCAGGCCCGTGGCGGCGGCGACGTCGGCCATGCCCGCCTCGTCGTGCGGCAGGAACTCGTGCAGCGGCGGGTCGAGCAGGCGGATGGTGACCGGCAGCCCCTCCATGATCGTGAACAGCTCGACGAAGTCGGCCTTCTGGAACGGCGCGATCTTGGCCAGCGCGGCGCGGCGGCCCTTCTCGTCGTCGGCCAGGATCATCTCGCGCACGGCGACGATGCGGGTCTCGTCGAAGAACATGTGCTCAGTGCGGCAAAGGCCGATGCCCTCGGCGCCGAACTGGCGGGCGGTCTTGGCGTCGAGCGGCGTCTCGGCGTTGGCGCGAACCTTCAGGCGGCGCACATCGTCGGCCCATTCCATGAGCTGGGCGAAGTCGCCGGTCAGCTCCGGCTCGATCATCTTCACGGAACCGGCCAGCACCTCGCCGGTCGAGCCGTCGATGGTCACGACCTGGCCGGCGCGGAATTCCTGACCGCGGGCGCGGAACAGGCCGTCCTTCTCGAAGATCTGGATTTCCCCGGCGCCGGAGACGCAGGGGCGACCCATGCCGCGCGCCACCACGGCCGCGTGGCTGGTCATGCCGCCGCGGGCGGTGATGATGCCGCGGGCGGCGTGCATGCCGTGGATGTCCTCGGGCGAGGTCTCCTCACGCACCAGGATCACCGCCTCGCCGGCTGAGCCGAGCTTCTCGGCCTCATCGGCGTCGAACACCACCTTGCCGGTCGCCGCGCCGGGCGATGCGGGCAGGCCCCTGGCGATGACGTTGCGCTCGGCCGCCGGATCGATGGTCGGGTGCAGGAGCTGATCGAGCGCGCCCGGCTCGACACGCGCCACGGCCTCGTCGAGCGTGATCACCCCGCCCTCGGCCATCTCGACGGCGATCTTCAACGCCGCCTTGGCGGTGCGCTTGCCGTTGCGGGTCTGCAGCATCCAGAGCCGGCCCTGCTCGACCGTGAACTCGACGTCCTGCATGTCGCGGTAGTGGCTTTCGAGCCGGGCGGCCACGTCGCGGAACTGGGCGAACACCTCCGGCATCGCCTCTTCCATCGAGGGGGCGACGTCGCCCATCTCCTCGCGGGCGACCTTGGTCAGCGACTGCGGCGTGCGGATGCCGGCGACGACGTCCTCGCCCTGGGCGTTGATCAGGAACTCGCCGTACAGCCGGTTGTCGCCGGTCGAGGGGTTGCGGGTGAAGGCGACGCCGGTGGCCGAGGTCTCGCCCATGTTGCCGAACACCATCGACTGGATGTTCACCGCCGTGCCCCAGGCCTCGGGGATGTCGTGCATGCGGCGATAGAACTTGGCCCGGTCGTTCATCCAGCTGGCGAAGACGGCGCCGATGGCGCCCCACAGCTGCTCCTGCGGGTCCTGCGGGAAGGGCCGGCCCAGCTCGCGCTCGACGGCCTTCTTGTAGTCGGCGACGACGGCCTTCCAGTTGTCGGCGGTCAGGGCGGTGTCGACGGTGACGCCGAGGCCGTCCTTGTGGTCGTCGAGGATCTCCTCGAACATGTGGTGGTCGAGGTCGAGCACCACGTTCGAATACATCTGGATGAAGCGGCGGTAGCTGTCGAAGGCGAAGCGCTCGTCTCCGGAAAGCTTCGCAAGTCCTTGGACTGTCTCGTCATTGAGGCCGAGGTTCAGGACCGTGTCCATCATCCCGGGCATCGAGGCGCGGGCCCCCGAGCGGACGCTGACCAGCAGCGGGTTGGCGCTGTCGCCGAAGCGCTTGCCGGTGATTTCCTCGACCTTCTTGAGGCCGGCGTCGACCTGGGCGGCGAGCTCGGCCGGGTACTGCTTGCCGTTGGCGTAATAGTGGACGCAGGCCTCGGTGGTGACCGTGAAGCCCGGCGGCACCGGCAGGCCCAGAGTGGCCATCTCCGCCAGGTTGGCGCCCTTGCCGCCCAGCAGGTTCTTCATCGAGGCGTCGCCGTCGGCGCCGCCGCCTCCGAAGCCGTAGACCCAGCGGGTGGTGGTCAGGGTGTCAGCCATAAGCAGTCCGTCCTCAGTTCCACTCAGTTCTTCTCCCTTCCTCCTCAATGGAGAAAGGGCCCGTCCATTCTCCCTTCCTCCTCAATGGAGGAAGGGCCGGGGATGGTGGTGTGGCCACTGGGGTTGCGGGAGAGCGCTAGAGGCGCCGAGCCTCTTGAACCCTTCCCTAAAACGCACTGCACACACCACCACCCAACCCTCCTCCATCGAGGAGGAGGGCTTTCGTTCGCTACCCCGTCACCAGCGAGAAGTCCGCCACGCGGCCCATCGCGCTCTGAACCTGTTGCAGAAGCCGCAGGCGGTTGTCGCGTTCCGCCGGAACGTCGCTGTTGACCAGCACCTTGTCGAAGAAGGCGTCGACCGGCGCGCGCAGGGCCGCCAGCGCCGTCATGGCGCCGGTGAAGTCCTCGACGGCGAGCGCCGCGTCCAGCTTGGGCCCAAGGGCGGCGAGCGCGTCAAACAGAGCGCCCTCCTCCGCCGGCTCGGCCACGCGCGAGGGCTCACCGGTCGGTAGCGGCCCCTTCTTCTCCTCGGCCTTGAGGATGTTGGCGGCCCGCTTGTAGCCCTGCAGCAGGTTGGTGCCGTCCTCGGTCGCGAGGAAGGTGGTGAGAGCTTCGACCCGCGCCACGATCCGCACGAGGTCGTCGTCGCCGAGCGCGAACACGGCATCGACGAGGTCGCCGCGCTTGCCTTGGTCGCGGAGGAGGACTTTCAGGCGATCCGCGAGGAAGTCGAGAAATGACTCCACGTTCTCCGCTGCAAACTGCCGCACGAACATTGGGTCGCCGAACCCGTCGCCGAGCTTCCGGCGCAGGTCGATGACCTGATTGCCAAAGGCTCTGAGCCGCAACCTGACGTCGTTCTCGAGAACCAGACGGATGAAACCTAGCGCGGCACGACGAAGCGCGAAGGGATCCTTCGAACCCGTAGGCTTCTCATTGATCCCCCAGAAGCCAGCAAACATGTCCAGCTTGTCGGCCAGCGCCACGGCCACGCTCAGCGGCGCGGTCGGGACGGCGTCGCCGGGGCCCTGCGGCCGGTAGTGGTCGCGGATGGCGTCGGCGATCTCGGCGTCGAGAGTCACTGCGTCCTTCGACACGGCGCTGCGCGCCTGCTCAGGATGACTGGACTTTTGGGCCTCACCTCCCACGTCATCCTGAGCAGCCGACGAAGTCGGCGTGTCGAAGGACGCAATGAGGTTGCGCGCGTAATACCCGCCCATGATCCCCTGCAGCTCGGGGAACTCGCCGACCATCTGGCTGGCGAGGTCGGCCTTGGCGAGGCGCGCGGCCTCGGCCGCCCTGTCCGGCTCGGCGCCGACCAGCGGGGCGATCTCGCGGGCCAGGGCGACGATGCGTTCGACGCGCTCGGCCATGGTCCCGAGCTTGGCGTGGAAGGTCACGCCCTCCAGCTTCTTCAGCCAGGGCTCGAAGCCGTCCTTGACGTCCTTGACGTCCTCGGCCCAGAAGAAGCGGGCGTCCGACAGGCGCGAGGACAGCACCTTGGCGTTGCCGCGGGCGATCTCCAGCCCGCCGTCCGGGGCGACGTTGTTGGCCACGACCAGGAAGTGCGGCGCCAGCCCCGCCTCGCCCGGCTTGCGGACGGCGAAATACTTCTGGTGCGTGCGCATCGAGGTGCGGATCACCTCGGGCGGCAGGTCCAGGAAGGCCGGGTCCATGTCGCCCAGGATCGGCGTCGGCCATTCGGCCAGGCCGGCGACCTCGTCCAGCAGGCCTTCGTCCTCGACCAGCTCCAGCCCGCGCGCGAAGCACAGGGTGCGGGCGCCCTCGAGGATCCGCTGCTTGCGCTCCTCGACGTCGAGCACGACGAAGTGGCCGGCCAGCGCCTCGTGATACTCGTCGAAGTCGCGGGCGCGGAACACCCGCGTCTCAGCCATGAAGCGGTGGCCTTCGGACAGGTCGCCGGCGACGATGCCGTCGATGGTCAGCGGCACGACCTCGCGGTTGAACACGCAGAGGATCCGCTTCAGCGGCCGCACCCAGCGCAGCTTGCCGTGGCCCCAGGTCATCGACTTGGGCCAGGGGAAGCCGCGCACGATCTGCTCGACCAGCTCGGCGATGATCTCGCTCGTCGGGCGGCCGGCCTTGTGGACGTGGGCGAACAGCACGCCGTCCTTCTCGACCAGCTGCTCGCGGGTCAGTCCCGTCTTGCGCAGGAAACCTTCCAGCGCCTGTTCGGGCGCATTGGCCTTGGGACCCTTGAGCTCCTCATGCACGTCGGGCTGCGCCACGGGCAGCCCCTCGACCACCAGCGTCAGCCGGCGCGGACCGGCGAAAGCCTTCAGCCCCTCGGAGATCAGGCCGGCCTTGCCCAGGCCGTCACGCGCCATGCGTTCGAGATCGCGCGCCGCCTGCGCCTGCATGCGGGCGGGGATTTCCTCGGAGAACAGTTCGAGCAGAAGCTGGGGCATCGTTACTCTCCCTTCCTCCTCAATGGAGGAAGGGTCGGGGATGGTGGTGTATCCGCTGGCATGGAAGGCGAAGCACTGGTGGGCGCCGCCCTCTTCCCGGTGCGAGCGAGAATGATCTGGCCGATCCGCTCGGCGACGGCGAACGGCCGACCGTAGGCGAGGTCGTCGCGGATGCGGATCACGCGATAGCCCTGAGACTCAAGCCAGGCGTCGCGCTCGGCATCGCTCAATTGCGCCTCAGCCAGGTCATGCCTACGGCCGTCGACCTCGATCACCAGTGACGCGCCGTGATGGGCGAAGTCGACGATGTATCGCCCGATCGGAGCCTGCCGCCGGATGCCGAGTCCCAGCTTCCTGAGAGCCTCCCACAATTTCTTCTCGCTGACCGGCATCGCCTTGCGAAGGCGACGCGCGCGCTTGGCGGCGCCCGGAGCGTGGCGATCGTGATCGAACGGCGACGAGGGAGATTGAACGCCTGGGCCGTACGGCGCGCTCACGTCAGTCGCAGCGGACGCACCCCATCCCAACCCTTCCCCATCGAGGGGAAGGGCTTGGCGCTCTCCCTTCCTCCTCAATGGAGGAAGGGTCGGGGATGGTGGTGCAAGCGGAGCGTCGACGGTCGGGCGCCGGTGGGCGTCCGCGCCCACTGGGGCCGCAAGCCCAAACGCAGCGGTCACACCACCACCCAACCCTCCTCCATCGAGGAGGAGGGCTTTGGAGAGGTGATCCACCGCGGCCGAAACCCTCACGCCGCATTCCTCCCCTGCTGGTCCACCCAGGCCTGGGCGCACAGTTTGCAGAGGTCGCGGATGCGGCCGATGTAGCTGGCGCGCTCGGCGACCGCGATCGCGCCGCGGGCGTTCATCAGGTTGAACAGGTGGCTGGCCTTCAGCACCATGTCGTAGGCGGGCAGCACAAGATGGTCGCCGTCGTAGCTGCGCTCGAGCATCAGCGGGACCTGTCGTTCCATATCCTCGAACTGGCCCTTCAGCACCGCCACATCGTAGCCGTGGAAGTTGGCTTCCGAATGCTGGCGCTCGTTGTCCAGGAACACGTCGCCGTAGCTCAGCGCGCCCAGCGGGCTGTCAGGGTCGTTGTAGGGCAGGTCGTAGACGTTATCGACGCCGAACACGTACATCGCCAGCCGCTCGAGGCCGTAGGTCAGCTCGCCGGCCACGGGGAAGACGTCCAGGCCGCCGACCTGCTGGAAGTAGGTGTACTGCGACACCTCCATGCCGTCGCACCAGACCTCCCAGCCCAGGCCCCAGGCCCCGACCGTCGGGTTCTCCCAGTCGTCCTCGACGAAGCGGATGTCGTGCAGTTTCAGGTCCAGGCCGATAGCCTGGAGAGAGCCCAGATAGAGGTCCTGCATGTCGGCCGGGTTCGGCTTCAGGATCACCTGGTACTGGTAGTAGTGCTGCAGCCGGTTGGGGTTCTCGCCATAGCGGCCGTCGCCCGGCCGGCGCGAGGGCTGGACGTAGGCGGCGTTCCACGGCTTGGGGCCGAGCGCGCGCAGCACCGTGGCCGGATGAAGCGTCCCCGCCCCCACCTGTTCGTCATGGGGCTGCAGAATCAGGCAGCCGCGGTCGCCCCAATACTGGTTCAACCTCATGATAAGGGCCTGAAAAGACCGGGGTTTGCCGTCGGAGGTCATCGCGCTCTTCGCGGTCGCAAAAAAGTCGGCGGACCATAGGGCCCGCCGACTGCTGCTTCAAGCGTTGAAAGCCTTGTCCGCGCGGCTCTAGGGCGCGGTCGGCGCGGCTTCCGGAGTCCCTTCGGGCGACGGCGCCATCGCGGCGGCGGCCCCCTCCGGCGTCAGCACCGCGTCGACCACGAACAGGATGCCGTTGCTGGTCCGGATGTCGAAGGCCAGGACGTTGGCGTTGTTGGCGCGCAAGGCGCCCTCGTTGCTGCCGTCCAGAACCAGGCCCGAGCCCGCCACGGTGTTGATCGGGCCCTTGGCGCCGATCAACTTGGACGAGTCCACCGGCGCATTGATCAAGTGGTACATCATCATCTGCTGCAGGGCCGGCGGGTCCTTCATCAGCTTGTCGAGCTCGCCCGGCGGCAGGGCGGCGAAGGCCGCGTCCGTCGGGGCGAAGAGGGTGACGGTGCGCTGGGCCTTGATGACGCCGGTCAGCCGGGTCTTGTCGAGGGCGGCGAGCAGGGTCTTGAACTGGCCGGCGGCGCGCAGGGTCTCGATGGTGTCGCCCGCCGGGGCGATGGCCAGCTGCTGGGCGGGGGGCGCCATGGGGGCGGCAGCCGGAGCCGGATCGGCCGGAGCCGTCTGGGCGAAGGCCGGGGCGGCGAGCGCGCCGGCCAGGGTCAGGGCGACGGCGATACGGGTGACGAGCATCAATAGGTCCTTCTGGAGTCGCGAACCGGGCCCGCCAGGGAGAACGGGCCCGATCCATGGCGCGAGTTAGTGTCCGGCAAATGCGGCTCCCGTTTGACGGGCGCGTGGACATAGCAGGGCAAGAGTCAAACGACCGTTAGCAACGCAAACGCCGCCCCGCCAGATCGGCCGGACGGCGTCGCCTCGATCGCCCGATTTTCGATCAGACCTTGGGCTTGGCCTCGGGATCGGCGGGATCCGGCTGGGTGTCCGGATCTCCCGGCGGGGTCGTATCGGCCGGCGGCGTGCCCGCTTTCGGGGGCGTCGCGACCGGCGGCGTGGTGGTGGCCGGGGCCGGCGCGGTGGCCGCCGCGTCGGTGGTCGCGCCGGTGGTGGCGGCCATCGACGGCGCCGTCCGCGGCGTCAGCACCTTGTCGACCACATGGATGGTGCCGTTGGTCGGCCGCACGTCGCTCTGGACGATGGTGGCGCTATTGACCTTCAGGCCCTCGCCGCTGCCGTCGAGGACGACCTCCGACCCGGCCACCGTCTTCACCCCGCCGCGCGCGCCCTTCATCTTGGCGGAGTCCACCGTGGCGTTGACGACATGGTAGGTCAGCAGCTTCTGCAGGGCCGGCGGGTCCTTCATCAGCCGGTCCAGTTCGCCCGGCGGCAGAGCCGCGAAGGCCGCGTCGGTCGGCGCGAAGACCGTCAGATCCCGGTTGTTCTTCAGAACCGTCGTCATGTTGGTCGCCTCAAGCGCCTTGACCAGGGTCTTGAAGCGGCCGTCGGCCTTGAGGGTGTCGATCAGGTCGCCCTTCGCCACCAGCGTCGCCGGAACGGCCGGGGTCGCGGGCGTGGCGGAGGGGACAGGCGCGACCACCGACGGCGTCACCTTCACCGCCGGCGCGGCGGGCGTCGGCGGCGTCACGGCCGGGGGCGTCGCGGTCGGCGGGGTGGTTTCCGACGGCGGCGTCTGAGCCTGGGCCGCGCCGGCCAAAAGCGCGGCGACCGCCGCCGCGCCCATCAATCGGGTCATGGTCATGTCGAAGTCCTTGCTTTGCGGGGGCCGGGCCTAGTTGCCGGCCGGGGTCGTGCGACGACCGCCGGTCGACATCGGGCCGCCGTACTTGCGGCGGTTCTCCCGCGTGTCCGGGATCGGACCGTTGGTCACGACGTTCGGGTCGCCGGCCTTCAGGGTGGCCGCCTGCTCGGGCGAGACCGAGTCCTGGCGCATGATCATCGGGGCGGTGGCGGACGCCGGCGCGCCCATGTCCGTGGCGGCGGGCGCCGGGGTGTCCGTCGGCATGGACGTCGAGGCCGGCGGATTGGCGGCGTCTTCGGGGATCGGGGCCGGATCCTGGGCCAAGGCGGGGCCGGCCAGGACGGCGGTTAGGGCGGCTGCGGCGAGCAGGCGAATGGGGGTCATGGCGTCGATATCCTCGTGTCGCGACGCGGCTGCGTCGTCCCCCGACCCGGTCTGAAGTACGCGGCGACCCCGAGTCGGGTTCCCGACCGGGGCTATTTTCCGAGGAAGACGAAGCCCGCTCCGGCCGCGATCAGCGCGAAGCCGACCAAGGTCGACCACTTCAGACTCTCGCCGAGCCAGAGCACCGAGAAGACCGCGAAGACCACCAGGGTGATGACCTCCTGCATGGTCTTGAGCTGGGCGGTGGTCCAAACGGTCGAGCCGATGCGGTTGCCCGGCACGGCGAGCGCGTACTCCGGCAGGGCGATCAACCAGCTCACGGCGATGGCCGCCCACAGTGGAGCGGCCTTGTGTTTGAGATGGCCGTACCAGGCGAACGTCATGAACACGTTCGAGGCCAGCAACAGCAGGATCGGCGCGAGCCGCGGCCAGAGGGTGGCGAACATCCGGGTCTCCGTGTGGACGCCGGCAGGTTGATCGGAGTCGCCGCGCGCCGCGACCGCTCCCAGGCGCCCGTTTTGACGGCGCCCGCCGAACCCTCTGCTCACGGATTGGGCGAAACGGGTGTTTCGACCCAGTTCATTGTGCAGCGCACACGCCTGCGCAGGACCTCCCGCTAGCGTGACGGTGACCGGGGACGGGGCGGCCATGCATCGCCCTGTCCCGCCGGTTCCACGGGAAAGCGAGGGACGCGCTGCGGGTAACCGGGGCGCGGGAGCAAGGCGGATGAAACTGATCATTGCGGTGGTCAAACCCTTCAAGCTCGACGAGGTGCGCGAGGCGCTCGTCGGCGCGGGGGTGGAGGGCCTGACGGTCTCCGAGGTCAAGGGATACGGCCGCCAGAAGGGCCAGACCGAGATCTACCGGGGCGCCGAGTACCAGGTGAACTTCGTACCGAAAGTGAAGCTGGAGGCCGTGGTCGACGACGCCGCCGCCGCCAAGGCTGTCGAGGCCATCAAGGCCGCCGCCGCCACCGGCAAGATCGGCGACGGCAAGATCTTCGTCCTGAACGTCGAGGACGCCGTGCGCATCCGGACCGGTGAAACCGGCTCGGCCGCGCTCTGACCAACATCATCGGGACAAGGGGATAGCGACGATGAAAACAACTCTCTTCGGACGGCTGGCGGCGTTGACCGCCGTGGCTGTCCTGGCCGGGGCGCCGATGGCGACTTCGGCCTTCGCCCAGGAGGCCGCCGCGCCTCCGGCCGCCGAGGCCGCCGCCGCTCCGGCCGCGCCCGCCGCCGAGGCCCCGGCGCCGGCTCCGGCCGAAGCCGCCGCGCCGGCCGAGGCCGCGGCGCCGACCATCACCCCGACCGTGGACAAGGGCGACAACGCCTGGATGTTGCTGTCGTCGCTGCTGGTTCTGCTGATGATCGTTCCGGGCCTGGCGCTGTTTTACGGCGGCCTGGTGCGCCAGAAGAACATGCTGTCCATGCTGATGCAGGTCTCGACCGTGACGGTCGTGGGCATGATCACCTGGGCGCTGTGGGGCTACAGCCTCGCCTTCACGGACGGCGGCAAAGCCGACCTCATCGTTGGCGGGCTGAGCAAGCTGTTCCTGAAGGGCGTGGACACGACGACGCTGGTCGGCACCTTCTCGACCGGCGTTTCGATCCCGGAGCTGACCTTCGTCGGCTTCCAGATGACCTTCGCCTGCATCACCGCGGCGCTGGTCCTGGGCGGCCTGGCGGAGCGGATCAAGTTCTCGGCCACCGTCCTGTTCGCCATCCTGTGGCCGCTCGTCGTCTACTACCCGATGGCGCACATGGTCTGGTGGTGGGCCGGTCCCGACACCGTCGCGCTGAACCCTGAGGCGCCGATCCAGGCCGGCCTGCTCTGGGGCTGGGGAGCCCTCGACTTCGCTGGCGGCACCGTGGTTCACATCAACGCCGGCATCGCCGCCCTCGTCGGCGCGATCATCCTGGGCAAGCGCACGGGCTTCCAGAAGGAGCCGATGCCGCCGCACAGCCTGACCCTGACCCTGGTGGGCGCCGGCCTGTTGTGGGTGGGCTGGTTCGGCTTCAACGCCGGCTCCAACCTTGAAGCCAACAGCTACGCCTCGCTGGCCATGCTGAACACCTTCCTCGCCACCGCGGCCGCCGGCTTCAGCTGGACCGTGACCGAATGGGTCACGCGCAAGAAGGCCTCGATGCTCGGCATGGCCTCCGGCCTGATCGCCGGCCTCGTGGCGGTGACGCCGGCCGCGGGCTTCGCCGGACCGATGGGCTCGATCATCCTGGGGCTCATCGTCAGCCCGATCTGCGTGGTCTTCTGCTCGGCCATCAAGAACGCCCTGAAGTACGACGACAGCCTGGACGCCTTCGGCATCCACGCCATCGGCGGCATCGTCGGCGCCATCGCCACCGGCATCCTGGTCAGCCCCGATCTCGGCGGCGCCGGAATCGTCGACTACACGACCTGCGCGGCGGACGGCGACATCTCGACCTGCGACGCGGCCACCTATGTCATGGGCACGCAGGTCCTGGCCCAGGTGAAGGCCGTCCTGTTCACCATCGCCTGGTCGGGTATCCTGTCGGCGGTCGTCTTCTTCATCATCAAGCTGATCACCGGCCTGCGCGTCAGCCCGGAGACCGAGGAAGAAGGCCTGGACATCTCGGAACACGGCGAGCGCGCCTACCACTCGTAGGCGGTCTCACCGGACAGGGAACGGGGCGCGGATCGAAAGGTCCGCGCCCTTTCCTTTTGCTGACGGGACATGCATTTCAGTGCGTGTCCCGGCCCGTTTCAGGCCCCATGCCGCTGGGGACACGTACCGAAGACGGTACATGTCCCCGTCGGCGCCTCAGCCCAGCCGGCAGCGGCGGACCCACCAATCCGGGCGCATGGCCTGCAGCCGCTCGGCCAGGCCCTCGGCCTCGATGTCGCCGGCGCAGAGGGCGAAGCAGGTGGCGCCCGAGCCGCTCATCCGGGCCAGCAACGCCTCGGGTTCCCCACGCAGGGTCTCCAGCACCTCGCCGATGCGCGGCTCCAGCGACACCGCCGGCGCTTCCAGGTCGTTTCGGCAGAAGCTGAGGAAGGCCGCCAGTTCCTCGGGGGTCTCGAACGCCTCGGGGAGCGACGGCAGGGCGGCGTCGCCCGGCGCGCCGGCCTCGTCATAGGCGCGGTAGACGGCGCCGGTCGGCGACGGGACCATCGGATTGACCAGCACCGCGTCGACCGGTCGGAAGGCCGGCGGGCGGCTCAGGCGGTCCCCCCTGCCCTGCGCCATAGCGGCCTCGCCCCACAGACACACCGGTCCGTCGGCGCCGAGCCGAGCGGCGATGGCGGTGAGCATCTCGTCTTGGATGGCCAGGTCCAGCGCCGAGCGCAGCAGGCGCAAGGTCGCCCCCGCGTCGGACGAGCCGCCACCCAGGCCCGCGGCCACCGGCAATTGCTTGTCCAGGATCAGTCGGAACGGCGGCTGGGGCCCCTTCACATGTTCGAACAGCGCCCGCGCCGCCTGGACTGCCAGGTTGCCCGGGCCGTGCTCGATCAGATGGCCGAACGGCCCGGTGACCTCGAACTCCGGCGACTCCGACGGCTGCACGGAGACCCGGTCGCCGACATCGGCGAACACCATCAGGCTGGCGAGCGGGTGGTAGCCGTCCTCGCCCAGCGGTCCGACATGCAGGAACAGGTTCACCTTGGCCGGCGCGAAGGCGGAGAGGCTCATGGGCGCATTCCCAAATCTGTCATCCCGGACGGCCAGAGGCCGAACCGGGACCCGGCCCATTGCGTCCTGGGCCCCGGCTCTTCGCCGCTACGCGCTACGGCCGGGATGACACAAGAGGGAAGTGATCACTTCGCGGCCACCGCCGCGGGCTTCACCGGCGGCAGGCCGGCTTTCAGCTTGGCCTCGGCGTCGGCCTTGATGCTCGGCGGCGGATCCAGGCTCAGGGCGCGGTCCCACTGGAAGCGCGCCTCGATCATCCGGCCCACGCGCCAGTAGGCGTCGCCGAGATGATTGTTGATCTCCGGATCGGCCGGCGCCAGCAGCACGGCCTCCTCGAGCTTCTCCACGGCGTTGCGGAAGTCGCCGATGCGGAAATAGGCCCAGCCCAGGGAGTCCACCATCGCGCCGGAGCGCGGATTGGCCGCCACCGCGCGCTTGACCATGTCCATGGCCTCGGCCAGCCGCTCGCCGCGATCGATCCAGGCGTAGCCGAGGTAGTTGAGCAGGTCCGGCTCGTTCGGCTGCTGGGCGAGCGCCGCGGTCAGGTCCCTTTCGGCGGCGGTCCACTGGCCGGAGCGCTCAAGCGCGATGCCGCGCATGTAGAGCAGCCGCCAGTCGGGCGTCGCGCCCGCCCGGGCGACGACGCCGTCCAGCACCGCGGCGGACTCGGCGAAGCGCTCGTTGGCCCGCAGCAGGTCGGCGTAGGTCAGGGCCGCGTCGCGGTCCGTGGGCTGCGCCTCGTAGGCCTGCCTCGCCATGGCCAGGCCCTGTTCGGGCTCCTTAGCCTGCTGATAGCTCCAGGCCAGCTTGGACCGCACGCCCGGGTAGTAGGCCGAGGTCGCCGGGATCGAAGCGTAGGCCTCGCGGGCCTGATCGACGTCCTCCATCGCGCTGAGCACGTCGCCGAGCAGGACGCGAGAGTCCTCGCGGGTCGGGTCGAGGTAGAGCGACATGCGCACATAGGCCATCGCCATTTCGTACTGCCGCTCGCCGGCGAAAGCCGTGGCGGCGGGCAACAGGGCGCGAGCGGCGCCTTCTCGCACGGTCGGCAGCGACGGAGCCTTGCCGCGCCTGACGACCCGCTCGCGGGCGGCCCGCAGCCCGATGTCATCCGGGGCCTGCTCCAGTGCCTTGTCGTAGAGCGCGAGGGCGTCGTCTCGGCGGCCGCGCCGCTCCAGGAAGGCGCCGTGGTCCAGGACGAACAGGAGGCCGGCGTCGCCCAGGCCGGTCAGGGCCATGTAGTCGGTCTCGGCCTCATCGTAGCGCTTGGCGCGCTCGAACAGCAGGGCCTGGCCGAGCTGGCCGAACACCTCGACCAGCCGATCGCCGCGCACGTCCGGGCGGACCACGGAGCCGGCCTTGTCGCCGGCCGCCGCCGCGGCCCAGGGCGCGAGCATGGCCGCCGCGCCCCGGTGCGGCACGGACACGGCGCCGCTGGCCAGCAGGGCCTGCGCCTCTTCACCGCGACCGGCGGCAATGGCGTCGACGACCTTCTCCAACGCGCCGAGACGCTGCAGGGTCGACCCGGCCTCCGCGCCCGGCGCCAGGGCGGCGGCGCGCTGCACATCGCCCGAGAGCACCGCCGCGATGAAGGTTCGCCGCCCCAGATCCCCTGATTCGAGGTTGGCTGCCGCGGCGCGGTCGAAATAGCTCAGGGCCAGATCGCTGCGACCGTCGTTCATCGCCGCCTGGCCGGCCAGGTAGAGACCATAGGCCGACCCGCCGCGCTCCGCCTCGAAGGCGACCTCGCCGGCCGGCGGCGGCGGCGCCTTGGCGGGCTTGGCGAAGGCGGGCGCCGCAATGGCCGCGACGGCGGCGAAGGCGAGCAGGGCGAGAGCGGGCAAGGCGTGACGCGGCTTCATGCCGGGAAGCTCGCCGGAAACTTTGACCGCCGCAAGGCGGATCATGCCGCAGGCGAGATCGATGTCGCGCCGTGCCGGCGACGCTGGCCTTCTGGCGGGCGTCGCGACGCCCGCCCGATGGATCTACATGTTCGGGTAGTTCGGGCCGCCGCCGCCTTCAGGGGTCGTCCAGACGATGTTCTGCGACGGATCCTTGATGTCGCAGGTTTTGCAGTGGACGC
>CALALX010000030.1 GCA_937925635.1 uncultured Caulobacter sp. | reverse complement strand
TTCGAGTCCGGCGCCAGCCTGCTGCACCTGGCCGAGAAGTTCGGCGGCGCCTTCCTGCCGACGGACCTCGCCACCCGGGCGGAGACCTTCTCCTGGCTGATGTGGCAGATGGGCAGCGCGCCGTTCCTGGGCGGGGGCTTTGGCCACTTCTACGCCTATGCGCCGTTCAAGATCGAATACGCCATCGACCGCTACGCCATGGAGGTGAAGCGCCAGATGGACGTGCTGGACCGCCGCCTGGGCGAGAGCGAGTATCTGGCCGGCTCCGACTACACACTGGCGGATATAGCGGTCTGGCCCTGGTACGGCGCCTTGGCCAAGGGCGTGCTCTACGAGTCCGCCGAGTTCCTGCAGGTGGCGGAGTACAGGAATGTCGTGCGCTGGGCCGATCAGATTGGCCAACGGCCGGCGGTGAAGCGCGGCCGGATGGTCAACCGCGTGTTCGGCGACCCGGCCAGCTGCCTGCCCGAACGCCACGACGCCAGCGACTTCGAGACGAGAACGCTGGACAAGCTGCAGGCGGCGAGTTGATCCGCCGTCGGACCAGCCGGGGCGCGCGCCGCATCCGCTGATTTTTACGGCGCGTAGACACAGGTTTACGGGCAGTAATCTGCGACATCTCGTCCGGTATTCGGACCTGAATACAGGTCGGCGCCGCGATTAACCCTATGTTCAGCGAGCATGGATTTCTCTGTGCCCATCGGCTCCGCGACAGAACCGTCCGGAGAGGGGTTTGAAGGGAAGAAGACCATGCTTGCGAGCATCGAGAGCGAAGCTCCGGCGACCATTCCGCTGCCGGGTCCGGAGTCGTCGGGCGACGAGCTGTTCCGGATGGGCCTGCTCTATTCGACCGGTCAGGGCGGCGCGCCGCTCGACTACGTCTCGGCCCACATGCTGTTCAACCTGGCCGCCATGCGCGGATCGCTGGAAGCCAAGGTCTACCGCAAGGAGCTGAGCGGCGAGATGGACCCGGCCGAAGTCGCCGAGGCCCAGCGCCAGGCGCGCGAGTGGCTGCAACAGGCTTGATCGCCGCGATCACTGCCCGCCGTTGCCGCCGATCGCGTAGCTGAAGCCCTGGATCGGCGAGATGTCGCGGAACCACTGCTGCATGAACAGCCCGGCCTCGGCGATGTTCGAGCGCGGCACGTAGACGATGTCGAAGCGGCGCAGCGGAACCAGGTCCGCGCCCGCCGGATTCTTGAGCGCGCTCTGCAGGTTCACGGTCCGCATCATCGCCCGGCCGCCTGGCCCGCGGCGGATGATCACCACCCGGTCGGTCTTGGCGCTGACCTTGAAGCCCCCCGCCTGGAAGACGGCCTGCAGGCTGTTGATGTCGCCCGGCATGTCGAAGACGCCCGGCGTGCCGACCTCGCCCCCGACGAAGATCTTCAGCGGGCTGGCGGTCTTGATCTGGATCTGGACCTCCGGCCGCAACAGCTGGGTCGCGTAGGCGCGAGTCAGGTCCGACTGCAACTCGGCCACCGTCCGGTCCGCCGCCATCACCGGCGCGATCAGGGGCAGGGTGATGCGGCCGTCCGGCTGGACGATGACGCCGGTCCGCGCCAGCTCCGGCGCCGAGGGGACCGTCACGTCGATCTGGTCGCCAGGATAGAAGCGGTATTCGGGTTCGCTCTCGCTCCAGTCGGCGTAGCCGATGTTGGGAAAGTCTGCTCGCGGCGCCTTGGCGGCCACCGCCGGACCGGCCGCGAGGAGGGCGGCGGAGACCAGCAGGGCGACGCGGAACGGGGCGACTTTGCGCATGGCTCAAACGTTAAGGAAAAGGGGTAACGGAGTGTTAATCGCGCTCCGCGACGGTCGCTCTCGTCAGACTGCGAGAGTTCTAAGATTCTCATGAGTACGCAAAGCGCCTGGACGACGCTGCCGCACGACCCTTCGGGTCGCGCGATGTCCGCGTCCGGCTGGGCCTCGCGGCCCCGCTACGCGCCGAGCGACTTCATCACCCTGCTGTGGCGAGAGCGATGGCTGATGTTGGCGGTGTTCCTGGTGCTCTTCATCGGCGGCGCCGGCTTCGCCTTCACCCTGAAGAAGTCCTATCCGGCCCAGGCCAGCATCCTGGTGCAGCTGGGCCAGGAGTACGTCTACGAGCCGCGGGCCGGCGACGCCGCGCGGGGCGCGGTGCCGGACAACGACTCGCTGGTGCAGTCGGAAGTCGAAATCCTGATGAGCGCCCAGCTGCGTGAACGCACGATCCGCAAGATCGGCCTGGGCGCGCTCTACCCCGAGCTCGGCGAGAAATACGCCGCCGCCGCGCCGGCCGAGAAGCCGCAGGTGATGGCCAAGGCGGTCGAGGACTTCGGCAAGAACCTCTCGGTTGGCTCCGCGCCGGACAATCCCGTGGTCCGCATCGGCTTCGAACATGACGACGCCGGGACGGCGGCGCGGGCCGTGAACACCCTGCTTGAAGAGTACCTCGTCTATCGCCGCACGGTGCTGATCCAGCCGTCCTCGCCGGTGCTCGAGCGCCAGCGCGTGCTGTTCGAGGATCAGCTGAACCAAGCCGACGCCGCCTATCAGAGCTTTCTCACCACCAACGACATCGGCGACTTCCAGGCCCAGAAGACGGCCCTGACCACCCTGGTCGGGCAGATCGAGACCCAGCGGCAGATGGCCGAGGTGACGCTGCAGGACCGCCAGGCCCGCCTTGCGGCCCTCGACGCGCAACTGGCCCAGGTGTCGCCCGAGATCGGCCTCTATCGCGACATCGACGCCACCGCCGCCACCAAGCTGGCCGGGCTGCGCACCCAGCGCGAGGAGATGCTGTCGCGCTATCTGCCGACGTCGCAGCCGGTGCGCGATGTCGAAGCCCAGATCGCGCAGCTGGAGGCCGGCATGGCCGGCGGGCGGACCCAGACCGAGGGGGCCAAGCGCCTGGGCGTCAACCCGGTCCACCAGACCCTGCAGACCGATCGCATCCAGACCGCGGCCGAGGTCGCCGCCCTGCAGCAGAGCCTGGTCGCCTATGGCCGGCAGTTCCAGCAGGCGACCGACCAACTGCGCCGGCTGGCGGCGATCGAGCCGGAGTTCCAGGCCCTCAGCATGGATCGCGACGTCCTCCAGTCGAGCGTCCGAGACTTCACCGTGAAGGAACGTCAGGACGACGCGGCGCGACAGATCGCCTCGGAGAGCAACGACAACATCCGCATCGTCGACCGCGCGGTTCCGCCGACCCAGGGCAAGAGCCTGCGCAAGCCCGTCTTCGCCCTGGCCTTCCTGTTCGGGCTGTTCTCCGCGCTCTGCGCGGGCCTGATCCGGGTCTTCCTGCGGCCCGGCCTGCCGACGCGGGCCTCGGCCTCGCGCACGCTCGACCTGCCGGTGCTCGGCATGGCGGCGTACAAGGGGCGATGAGGAGCGGGACACGCACTGAAGTGCATGTCCCCCGTTTCATGCGTTAGCCTGTCGCCCCTGGGCGCGTAACGATTCGAGCGATGGTGGATTTGAGCGCTGAAGCCGCTGAGCTTTGGGCGTCCCTCGGGCCGCCGGCGCCGGGGCGCGCCCGCGCCATCCAGTTCGTCGCCGCCCGGCGGGGAGAGGGCGCCTCGACCATCGCCCGCGAGCTGGCCGCCTTCGCCGCCCGCCGCGCGGGCCGCAAGGTCTGGCTGGTCGACCTCGACCTCTTCGGCTCTCCGCAGCACGCGACCATCTCGGCCCGACCGGACCTCTATGGCGAACTCGGAAAGGCGGTCTCCGCGACGCCCGACGGCGGCGTGTTCTTCACGGTCCAGCCGCCGACGCCGATGCCGGACGGCACGACGGCGCCGGACGCCAGGTTTCTCGTCGCCCACCAGGTCGGCGTCGACCGGTTCTGGGTCACCCGCTTCCGCGCCGACGCCCTGCGCGGCAAGCAGGCGGTCCATGTTCTGCCCAGCAGCAATTACTGGCAGGCGCTGAAACGCCACGCCGACCTGATCGTGGTCGACAGTCCCTCGGCCGACCGCTCGCAGGCCGCCCTGACCGTGGCGCCCTTTATGGACCAGACCGTGCTGGTCGTGGCCGCTGACCAGCCGGACGTCGGCGCGCCCGCGCGCCTGCGCGACGCCATCGCCGCCGCCGGCGGCCGACCGGCGGGGGTGTTCTTCAACCGGGCGCGCGTCGAGACGCCCGCCTTCCTGCGGAAGATCCTGCCGTGACCTGGGCGACGGCCCCCTGGGAGGTCGAGCGCCCCGTTCATCGCGTCGATGCCTGGGACGTGCTCGCCTTCGGCCTGATGGTGATGAGCCTGCTGCTCTACAGCCAGGGCTGGATCCTGCCCCTGTTCGGCAGCAAGTTCGACGCCTCGAGCTCCGCCGCCATCCGCAACGCCTATCTGCCGGCCTATGCCGGTGCCGTCGTCATCCTGGCCATGCGGCCTTGGGACACGGTCCTGGCCATGCTGCGCCAGCCGTTCCTGCTGGCCATCCTGGCGGTGACGGCGCTATCGGTGGTCTGGTCGATCGCGCCGGACGCCACCGTCCGCCGCCTGGTGGCGCTGTTCGCCACCACCCTGACCGGCGTGGTGCTGGCCGTCCGCTTCCGCTGGGCGACGATGGCCGAGGCGCTGGCCACGGCGTTCGGCATCCTGGCCTTGGCGTCGCTGGTCGCCGGCGCGGTGCTGCCCTTCGGCCGGATGACCGAGCTGTTCCCCGGCGCCTGGCGCGGCGTGTGGATGGAGAAGAACGCGCTCGGCGGCAACATGGCCATGGCCTTCTCGATCTTCGGCGCGGCGGCCCTGCTGGCGCCGAGACGCGCCTGGCTGTGGTGGACCTGCGCGGCGATCGCGCTGGCGCTGGTGCTGCTGTCGACCTCGAAGACCTCGCTGGTGTCGCTGGGCCTGGGGGCCATGGCGCTGGTCTTCGTCCGGGTCTGCCGCCGCGGTCCGGCCTCCGGGGTGGCGGCGACCTGGGCGGCGGTGATGGGCGCGGCGCTGCTGGCCGCCTTCCTGCTGTTCGCGGCCGACGTCTTCCTGGAGTTGCTGGGCAAGGACGCCACCCTGACCGGCCGCACCAAGATCTGGTCGGCGGTCATGCGTCAGATCGAGCAGCGTCCCTGGACCGGCTACGGCTTCGCCGCCGTCTGGGACGACAAGTCGGGCTGGGGCCCGCTGGCCTGGATCACCAAGGACGCCGGCTTCAAGGCCCAGCACGCCCACAACAGCTGGCTGGAGCAGTGGCTGGGCATGGGCTACGGCGGCCTGATCGCCTGGGGCCTGTTCTACGCTCAGACCCTTGGCGCGGCGATCGTCAGCGTCTTCCGCGACAGGGGCGCCTACCTGGCCCTGCCGTTCCTGGTCATCTACAGCTTGATCAGCCTGACCGAGAGCGTGGCCGTCAGCTACAATGACCTTCGCTGGGTGATCCTGGTGGCGCTGGCCGTGAAGCTGGCGTGGGGGGATCGGGAAAGCCAGGTCTAGGCCGCCGCCTTCGCGAACCGTCCGGCCTTGGCCGCCGCCCACAGCGTCGCCAGCCCCACCGCCGTGCAGATGACCAGCGCGGGCAGGGACGCCTCCGGCCCGAATGGACCGCCGGTCAGCCATTGCGGGTAGCCCACCTTCGCGATGCTGCGCGCGATCGAGGGGCCGAAATCGGTGCCGGAGACGGCCGCGCCGAACAGGTAGCCCTGGGTCATGTTCCAGCCCGCGTGCAGGCCGATGGACACCCACAGCCGGCCGGTCAAGGCGTAGAAGGCGCCGAGCATGATCCCGGCCTCCAGCGCAATGCAGACCGCCGCGAACCAGCTGGCGTTGGGGTTGCCCAAATGCAGCCCGCCGAACACCGCCGCCGAGACGGCGAAGGCGACCCACGGCCCGAACGCGCGCCACAACAGCCGCAGCACGACGGCCCGGGCCATGACCTCCTCGATGACGCCGGACTGGATGCCCAGGCTGATGGCGGTCAAGGGCGAGGCCGGGCCTGTCATCTCGAAGCTGTAGAGCCCGGTTCCGATCAGGGCCGCCATGACCGCGGAGAAGACCGCCAGCCCTATGAGCAGGCCGACCGCGACCCCGCCGATCGCCGAGCCCGGCGACAGCTCGTCCGGCCAGCGGCCCTCGGCCAGTCGGACCAGCAGGGCGTAAACGCCGAGGCAGCAGGCCGCGCCGGCGAGAGCGGCGACAATACCGGTCCAGGGTGTTTGCGCCGTGCGCTCGCTGATCACCACGATCGGCCCATAGCTGGCGAACGCCAGCAGCACGAAGAGCCCGATCATCCACGCCGTCGCCCGCAGCCAGCGCAGCGGCCCCGGATGCAGGAAGCGGCGATCGCCGAGCGTGATGGGCGCGCTCATCCGCGCGAGCAGTCCGGTCATGAAAAATCCCCCGTATCCGCTGGAAAGGTCGGGGGTTTGACGGCGGGCGCCAAGTGAAATCTGTGAGAAGACATCTATGGCAACGGCGCGAGGTGTCGACCAGCGTGCGACGGCTCCCGCCGGCGTCTTCCGTGGCGCCGGCGACTAGCTGGTCCCGCCATTCCTGACCTTCTATAGGCCTGATCCGCCTGACCGAGAGCGTGGCCGTCAGCTGCGACGACCTACTCCGGATGATCTTCGTCGCTCCAGCCGTGAGTTAGGAGATCTTCTTGGCCTTCTTGCTTTTGCCCCAAGGCGTGTGCGCCTCACAGATCAGGCAGCGGCAATTCATGGTCGTATAGTGCCGTGCTCCTACGGCCACCTGGTCGAGCACATCTGCCCGCCGCAGGATGTGGACGAGGAGTTGGTTCTCATCGTTTTCTACAAACCTGCGGATGGCGAAACTGCACAGATCGGCGATCTGAACCATCCTCGTGAGCTTGCTGTCCACAAACAGCGGCGTCTCGTTGATATGTCGGATTTTCGACCAGAGGGTGCCCTCTCGATGAAAGCGTCGCATCAGTTCGGTGTGCTTCTGAGCGACCGTTTGATTGTTGTCGTGAACCAGTAGGCCGTAGATGGGCGGCGTCCCGCGCCTCACCAGAAACTGCTCGAACCGTGACACGACCTGCTCGAACGCCTGATCGCCGATCGACCGTTTCGTCTTCACGGGATCAAAGTGTAGCTTGTCGATCGCCTCGAAGAAGAGGACCGCAAAGTCCCACTTCGAGATGCAAATGGCGATCTCGGTTACAAGCGCCTCACGATCGCTGCGCGACAGGTGGATGTAGTCTGTCGTCTTCTGGTAGTTTTTCTTGGCCTGATTGTGCGGCTTCGGATTCTTGAGCCTTCGCAGGCGTAGTAGATCGGCAGCGCGAAGGCGTTCGACTGCAGACCTGCGAGCGTCCCAATCCAGCCTTTCAAAGTTGGCGATCTTGGCTTGCTCTGGATACCCGCGCATGAGCCACGCAGTATGCAGTTCCTTCTCGGAAAGCCCATACCGCGTGAGGATTTCGGTGATTTGGCGGTCAGCGTTCTGCCAACGCTGAATGGGTAACGCGAAGCCGGCCAATACAAAGTGGGAAGACGTTCCGGGCACCTCGGGGGTGCCGGATTCATCCACGTAGCAAAGAAAGGTCATGGCGCGAAAATGAATGGTGCGACTGGGCTATTGAGGTTCATGCCCTCAAGCAGAGACGCTCGGCGACTCTTCCCAGACGCGAGTGCATGTTTGCACATTGTAGCTGAACGTTCAATGACCAAGTGCTGCCCCGCACACTGCGATCGCGCGACGATAGGCATGCCGGTTGAGGTGATCAATCTCAGGTTGTCGGGTCGCTACAGCCCCAGCCGTCGCGCGCCCTCGGCGGCGGTGACGATATCGAAGCCCCGGGCCTGGGCGGCGTCGACGAGGTGGCCCAGCGCCTCGGGCGTGCAGCCCCAGGGGGACGGCGCGGCGTCGACGTCGTGGGTGTAGAGGATCAGCCAGGCCTTGCGCTCGGCGGCGCGGTCGAGCCACCGCAGGGCGGCCGCCTCGCCCTCGGGTCCCTCGATGCCGACGGCGGGCAGCTGGTTGGCGTCCGAGCCGTCCTCGACCAGCCCGGCCTGAACCGTGCGCAGAGTCCGGAATCGCCCGCTCAGCACCCGCTTGGCGGAGGTCGAGACGTCGCCGTAGGGGTAGGCGAAGCTTTCGGTGTAGGCCGCGCCCCAGGCCTTCAGGCCCTCGGAATTGCGGTCGACATCGCTGACGATCGCGGCGGGCCCGGCCTTGCCGCAGTCGAGGTGGGAGAAGGTGTGGCAGGCGATCTCGTGGCCGGCCGCGGCCAGCCGCCGGGCGTCCTCGGCCTCGGCGTAGACGCCCATGGGGCCGGTCTGTCCCGCCAGGCCGGTGGAGACGTAATAGGCGCCCCGCACGCCGCGAGCTTCAAGTACGCGCGCGCCCTCTAGGGTCGCGCTCTTCGGGGCGTCGTCGAAGGTGAAGCTGATCATCGGCCGCTCAAGCGCCATTCGCACGGGACGGCGCTGGCTTAGCAGGGCCAGACGTCGGCGCAGCTTCCCCTTCAGGGACCGGTCGGCGCTGTAGGCTTCCATCAGACGGCCTCCGCGTAGAGGGCGGCGCGGTAAAGCCGCATGGCCAGGTCGCGCGCGGGCAGGGGCGCGAGGTCGGCGACGGCGAACGCCTTCAGCGCCGGCCGCCACAGGCCGCGCCGGGGCGCCCGCCGCAACAGCCGCGCCACGCGGTAGCTGGGATAGGTCTCGACCACGGCGCGGTGGCTGGCCACGACCCGCGCGAAGTTGGCCGCCGACTGCTCGTACTTGCGGGCGATGACGGCGGCGGTGTCGAGGCCCAGGTGGCTGGCCGGGATGTCGACATGGAGGATGGGATGGGCGCGGGCGACGCGCATGGCCCATTCCACATCCTCCCAGCCCCAGCCGGTGAAGGCCTCGTCGAAGCCGATGGTCTCGAAGACGTCGCGTCGAACGAGCAGGTTGGAGGTGAAGACGTGCTTCTCCGGCGCCTGCTGACGGACCGCGGCGGACAGGCAGTCGCTCTTCAGCGCCATGGCCCGGTGCAGCGCGTGCTCGCGGATGCGCGGGGTCTGGTCCAGCGAGAAGCCGCCGAAGGCGACGGCCGGGTTGGTCGCGCCGATCAGGGCCAGCCAGTCAGCGACGAAGGTCGGCCGGTCGGGAAGCATGTCGGCGTCGAGGAACAGTAGATGGCCGCCCCGGGCATGACCGGCCAGGCGATTGCGGCCCTTGGAACGGCCCTCGTTGGTCGACAGACGCACGAAGCGGGCGGGCAGGGCGGCGGCTCCGACGGCTTGGGCCACCCGCGCGGCGAGGTCGCCGTCGCCGGAGCCATCGTCCAGCACCACGACCTCGACCCCGGCCGGCGCGCCGTCCAGCGCGGCCAGCAGCCGCACCGGATCGTCGCGGAAGAAGGGGATCAGGATCGACAGGGCGGGCGTGGGCGCGCCGCGCCAGGCCTTGCTCTCGACGATCCATTCGACGGGCTGGAGGGTCATGTCGCCGCTCCCGGACGCAGGCCCGCCAGCAGCGCATGGCGTCGCGTGCGGGCGCCGGCGGCGTCGAGGGCGAAGACCGCGGCGCCGTAGACCAGGGCTCCCGCCGTCGCCTTGGCCGCCAGTTCGGCGAGGCCGCCGAAGGCGGGGATCAGCATCACCGCGCCCGCCATGGCCAAGCAGCCCACGCCGGCCTTCCACAGCGCCTCGATGGGCAGCGGCAGCGGCATCGCTCGTCGGCCGAGCAGGTAGGAAGCCAGGGCGCCGATGACGTAGCTGGCGGCTGTCGACCACATGGCGCCGGCGATGCCGAAAGCTGGGATCAGGAAGAGATTGAGCAGCAGATTGAGCCCGGCCGGAATGGTCATGGCCACGAACAGCAGTCGCGTGCGCCGACCCAGGGTGAAGGCCTGATGCAGATAGTAGGTGGTCACGCCGGAGCAGAAGGCCCCGACGGCGATCCAGGGGGTCACCTGGGCCGCGCCCTCGACCAGCGCCTCGCCGACCATGACCTCGGCCAGCGGGTGGGCGACCAGGGCCACGCCGACGGCGGCGGGCAGGGTCAGCAGCACCATGAAGGACGACTGCTCGCGGGCGACCTCGTCCAGCGCCGGGCGGCCGCCGCGCTCCAGGGCCGCGACCATGGCAGGCCCGCCGGCCATGCCCAGCCAGATGAACATGACGTCCAGGGTGCGGTTC
Source organism: uncultured Caulobacter sp. (assembly GCA_937925635.1). Taxonomy (GTDB): domain Bacteria; phylum Pseudomonadota; class Alphaproteobacteria; order Caulobacterales; family Caulobacteraceae; genus Caulobacter. The sequence continues at coordinate 8,321 of CALALX010000030.1, read as the reverse complement.
GCGAGGCTGTAGCCCGCGTGATAGACGCCGACCGCCTGTTCGTGGAGGTAGCCCGCCAGCAGGAAGCGATCGGTCGAGGAGATGACCAGGGCGAGGACCAGCGACAGGGCCACCGGCAGGCCGTATCCGGCGTACTCGCGCAGCCGGGCCCGCTCGACGCGGCCGCCGCGGGTCATCGCCAGTTCGCGGCCCAGGGTGAAGATCAGGCACAGGATGGCGACGATCGCCGCGCCGAGCAGCGGTCCGCCGCCGCCGAAGCCCAGCACGATATAGACCACCCCCGCCGAGAAGGCGCCGGCGGACTGGGCCATGTCGAGCAGCGAGGCCGCCGCCACCTCGCCGTCGGCGCGGCGGCGCTCCTGCACCAGCTTGATGAGGCTGCGGAAAACCACGGCGACAAGGCCCGCGACCACGGCGGCCTTCAGGCTGTCGGAGATCGGCGCCAGCCAGACGCCGAGGCCCGAGGCGACAGGAAAGGCCAGCGCCAGAAACATCCACGCCCGATAGATCGTCGCCATATGGTCGGCGACCTCGCCCTGCTCGCGCGCCCGGGCCTGGAAGCGCGCCATGGCCGCCTCGGCCCAGGTGAACAGCAGGGTGTGGGCGACCATCATCACCGACATGGCGAGGGCGTAGGCGCCGTACTGCTCCGGCGTCAGGATCCGCGTGAACACCACGATGGTGAGCAGGCCGACGAGCCCCGAGGTGATGTTGGCGGGCAGATAGCCGAGCAGGCCGCGGCGGTACATGGCGCGCCTACCGGACGGTGTCGCTGTCGCCGAGCAGGCAGGGAATGGTCATGGCCATGATGTAGAGGTCGAACCAGAAGGACTGCCGCTCGATGTATTCGATGTCGAGCGCGACGCGGCGACGGACCAGTTCGGGGCTGTCGACCGGGCCGCGCGAGCCGTTGATCGCCGCCCAGCCGGTCATGCCGGGCTTCATGCGATGGCGGTGGGCGTACTCGGCGACCAGGCGCGCCGACTCCGTCTGCCCGGTCTTCATGCCCACCGCGTGCGGGCGGGGGCCGACCAGCGACATCTCGCCGGCGATCACGTTGAACAGCTGCGGCAGTTCATCAAGGCTGGTCTTGCGGATGAAGCGGCCCACGCGCGTGACGCGCGTGTCGCCGGCCTGGACCTGCTGCACCGCCGCGAAATCGGCCGCCTCCTGGCGCATGGAGCGGAACTTCCAGACGAGGATTTCCTCGTTGTTGAAGCCGTGGCGGCGCTGGCGGAAGAAGATCGGCCCGGGGCTGTCGAGCTTGATGGCCAGGGCGACCAGCAGCATGACCGGCGTGCCGAGGATCAGGGCGGTCCAGCCGACGGCGATGTCCTGCAGGCGCTTGACCACCGCGCGGCGAACGTCGGCGGGTTCGCCCGAGACCTGGGCCAGCTGGGCGTCGGCGATGCGTGACAGGGCGCGGACGCGGCCGTCCTCGCCGCTGGCGTCCAGCACCATGCTGACGTCGTTGGGCAGCACGCGCAGTCGGGCGATGATCTCGCGCACGCGTGTCTGAGCGGCCGGGTTCACCGCGATGACGATGCGGTCGACATAGGGCAGGACCTTGTGGCCGAGCAGATCGCCGATGTCGCCCAGGACGGGCACCCCGCCGATGGCCTTGGGCGCGCGCCCCAGGCGGTCGTCGAACACGCCCAGCACCGCGACCTCGCGGGTCTTCAGCGCCGTCTCGATGAGCTTCTTCGCCGCGTCGGTGGCGCCGACGATGACGATGTTGGGCGTCAGCTTTCCGTCGGCTCGCCAGCGCCTGACGGCGCCCCACCAGATCAGGTGCAGGCTGATGAGGGCCGCGAAGGCGGGGCAGAACCACAGGGCCAGCAACGGCAATGAGTTGCGACCGCCCGGCGCCGCCAGCTCCCACAGGACCAGCGGCGCGCCGGTCAGGCCGAACGCGGCGGCGACGCGCAGCAGGTGGCGCGGCAGCTTCTCGCGCAGGGCGAAGCCGTAGCAGCCCAGCACGCCGAGGGCCCAGACCAGGATCGTCGTCCCCGCCGCCAGGGGCAGGATCTCGCCCACCGTGGCGTCCATCAGGCCCAAGGGCGTCACCAGATGTGTGACGATCATCGCGATGGCCGCGACGGTGAGGGCGTCGACCCAGCCATAAAGGCGGGTGACCTGCTGCATTTCCAGCCGCGAGCGGACAGGGGTCAGGCGTGCGGGACGGAACGGGCCCCGGCGATCGCGGGGGTCGTCTACGGCCGAGGCGGGGCCTGCGAAGCCGGCCTTGGCGTCGTCGCGCAAGGCTCGCACGGCGTCGATCCAGCCGTCGTCAAACGAGCCGGACTCCTCGGGCCGGGGCGCGGAAGCGGTCAACATGACGCAACAATGGCGCCATGCCCTCAAGCGGCGGTTAACACGGTTCTCCCAATCGGCGGAGGATCATGGCCGCCGCGGCTCACCGGCGGGTCGGCGATCGCTTGCGATGGGGCGCGCCGGACCGGGGGGCGTCGCCGCGTTCGAGGAGGCGGCGCGCGTCCTCCCGGCCGCTGAGCGTCGTCTCAAGGTCCCGAAGCAGGCCGTCCTGTATGGAATAGAGCCAACCGTGCACGGCCAGGGGCTGGCCTCGCCGCCAGGCGTCGTGAACGAACGGATTGTCGGCCAGGCTGGCGACCTGGGCCAGCACGTTGCGCTCGCACATCTCGTTCACGCGGGCGTCGAAATCGTCGATCGCGCCGAGATCGCCCGCGTGGCGGCAGTAGAGGCCGTGCACGGGCTGCAGCCAGTGATCGATGAGGCCGTGCCGCTCTCCGGAGATCGCCGCCCGCACGCCGCCGCAGCCGTAGTGACCGCAGACGATGACATGACGCACCTTGAGGACTTCAAGGGCGAACTGCAGCACCGATAGGAAGTTGGCGTCCTGCGGCGGGGCCAGGTTGGCGACGTTGCGATGCACGAACAGCTCGCCCGGATCGAGGCCGACGATCTCGTTGGCCGGCACCCGGCTGTCGCTGCAGCCGATCCACAGATACTCCGGACTCTGCTGGCCGGCCAACCGGCGAAAGTACTCCGGATCGACCCGGGCCCGGGTCGCCGCCCAGCGGACGTTGTTGTCGAAAAGGTCCTCGATCATGCCGGCTGGACCGGCAGGATGACGCCCCTGCGCGCGCCCAGCCGGCGGCTCAATCCGGCGAGGTCGGAATCCGACAGCCGCAGCCGGGCGATCGGCAGCACGATGGCGTTCTCAAGCGCCAGATGCCGCATTTCCTGCGAGGCGAAGTCGCGCATCGCCTTGCTGATGGCGGCGTCGCGCGACGGCGCGCGCCGGTCGGCGAGGCAGGCCTCCAGGCCCTCGCGGACCAACTGCGCATGGGCGATGTCCGCCTTGTGTTCGCTGCTGAGGCGCCCCAGGGCCGGCTCGATCTCGTCTTCGGCGAGGGCGCGCCGCCGGAGCAGCGGGAAGAGATCTTCCTCCTCGTCGATGACGTGCAGCGCCAGGTCATTGCGGATGAACTCGACGACCAGCGTCAGGGCCCGGCCGTCGAAGTCAGGCTCGGCGGCCAGCGTCGTGATCAAGGTGCAGACCTGGCGGTGCCGGTAGTGTTCGGCGAAGAACCAATCGAGCGGCTGGGTCAGCAGCTCCGTCGGAACGGGATCGATGTCCTGGAGGCTCATGTCCGACTCCGGCGGGTGATTAGTAGCGGAACTCCAGCGTCAGCCAGATCTTGCCGCGATCAGCGAAACCCGGCCGTTCGCCGTCGAACCAGGCGCCCTTCACCTCGGCGGACACGGTCTTCGACAGCGGCGCGGAGGCGGCGACGTCGAACTCGCGTCCATAGCGGTTCGATCCGTCGGACTGCGCGAAATCGTGCGCTGCGGCCACGAGCTTCACCGGCGTGGCGCGGGGGCCGATGCTGAGCGTCGTGCCCGCCCGCAGATTCAGATCCCGCACACCGGCCGCCGGCGTGTTGAGGAACACGTCGGCCCAGCCCTGGAACGCGTGCAGCGTGGCCAGCGGCGTCGCGAAGCCGCGCACGCCGTCGCCGCCCAGACGCTCCAGTCCGATGCTGGCCCAGCGGCTCTCGGTCTTCAGCCCGGCGGACAGCGCGAGGTAGTCGAGCTCGAAGTCGAACGGATTGTCGCCGTACTCGGTCTGCCGCGCGTACTCGGCCTCGTAGGTCGCCGACAGCCCCGGCCTGAGGACCCTCGCGCCGGTCAGCCTGGCGCCGACGGTGGCGTTGGACTGGGTCGGCGCATTCTCGAAGTCCATCAGGTAGCCGTAGCCGCTGAGCGGGCCGAGCGGCGTCTTGACGTCGGCCTGAAGCAGGAAGGTGTCGCCGCGCCACTCGCCCTGCGGGCTGTCGTCGCCGAAGATGCGATGCACCCGGCCGATCCAGGCGCCGGTCAGGGTCAGTCCGGCGCCGGGACGGACCACGGCCTTTACGGCGTCGAAGGTCTGCTCGTTCTGGCGGAAGCCGACATTGCCCACGAACCGGGCGTTGCCAAGCACCAGGCGCTGGCGTCCGGCGACCAGATCGACGGCGCCATTGGTCCACGATACCTGGGCTCGATTGAGCTCCGCCCCTTCCGGGTCAGCGACCACGGGATAGGCGACCTCGCCGTTGGTGGTCGAGTTGTAGTCTTCGACCAACGGCGTCACCGCCTCGCCCTCGACAAGGACGCGGAAGCCGTTCCAGGCCGGGGTCTCGTAGCCGAGCCGCGTCCGCAGGGTCACCGCCAGGGCGTCCTCGGCGAAGCCGTCCTGGCTGACGCTCTCGGCTCGCAACCTGGCGTCGACGATCAGATCGCCCTGGGCGGCCTCGGAGGCATGGGCGAGGCCGGGGGCGGCGACGGCGAGAAGCAGCGCGCCGAGGCCGGCGTCGCGGAACGGAAGGGTCATGCGGAGGCTCGCTGAATGAGCGTGAAGGTCTGACGCACGGGCTCGAGTTTCGAGCGCAGCACGTAGGCGAGGCAGGCGAGGGCCGGGTCGGCGGCGTCGCGGACGGCCGAAATGAGGTTGGTCCATCGCTCGTCGTCCGCCTGGGAGACGAAGTCGGCGAGGGCGGCGCGGACGAAGTCCGGCGGCGCCTGGTCGCCGGCGGCGCGGCGGACCCGCTCGGCCAGAGCCGGATCGACGGCGGCCAGCCACGTTTCCAGGCGGTCGGCCGCGGTCGCGTCGCTGAGGATCGCACCGAGGGTGGCGGAGCCTTCGGACACCGCGCCGTCATGACCGAGGCTGAGCGCGACGCCATCGGCGCGGGCCCGCGCCGCCAGTTCGGCGGCATAGCGGGTCGCGGCGGCGACCCAGGCGCGGCTGTCGAGATGCAGCCGGATCTTCTCGACGACGGCCTCGAACGAGACGTTCTCGTCGTGCTCGCCGAGCTCGGCCTCGAACGACAGGCGGCGCTCATCGCCCCGCCGATCCAGCCGCACGATGTGCCATCCGAACCGCGAGCGGACGGGCTCGGCCGCGATCTCGCCCGGCGCCAGACCGTCGAGCACGGTCTCGACCTCGCGGGCCAGGTCGCCCGGCCGAAGCTGTCCCAGTGAGCCGCCGAGGGCGCCGGAGGGGCAGGCCGAGTAGTCCATGGCGGCCTGGCCGAATGCGCAGGCGCCGCTGACCACCATCTGTTCGACGACCGCCGCCAGGGCGCGCGCGTCGTCGTCATCGCCTTCGATGAGGATGTGCGAGGCTTCCGTGAGCATGGGGGCCCTGAAGCGGTCGGGATGGGCGTCGTAGACCCTGCGGCATTCGGCGTCGCTGGCGGACTCAAGATGGATCTCCGCCTCCAGAAGGCCGCGGATCATGGCCTCCTCGACGGTCTCCTCGCGGTGCGAGGCGTCGGTCTCCGGCGCGGCTGTGACGCCCAGCTCCCGCGCCCGTCGCAGGAGCAGGGCGCGGAGGGCGAGGGCGTGTCCGGCGGCGGCGCGCGCCTCGGCGGCCGAGGCGCCCGGATGGTTCTGGACCTCCTGGGCCAGCAGGGACTCGGGGATCTCGACCCCGTCGACGACGATGGCGCGCGGTCTCATTTGGGGCTCCCGGTGAAGCGGGGACGGCGCTCGACCAGCCGTTTGCTGCGCACCAGCTGCCAGCCGCGCCGGCCCAGGTACCAGACCGGCGCGGACAGCATGTGCACCAGCCGCGTGAACGGGAACACGAGCAGGATCGTCATCCCCAGCGCCAGGTGGGCCTTGAACACCCAATGGACGTCGGCGACGAAGTCCGCGACGCCCGGACGGAAGGTGAAGACGCCCTGCGCCCACGTCATGAACTTGACCATCTCGTGCCCGTCGCGGTGTTCCAGCGAGATGGGAATGGTCGACAGGCCGAGGATCAGCTGGAGCATCAGGATCGCCAGGATGGCGGTGTCGCCGAAGCTGGAGGTCTTGCGGATGCGCGGATCGAACAGTCGCCTGTGCAGCAGCAGGGAACCGCCCGCCAGGGCCAGCAGCCCGGCGCCGCCGCCGGCGATGATGGCGAGCATCTGCTTGGCGCCGTGGGGCACGCCCAGAGCGTCGAAGATCCAGATCGGCGTCAGCAGGCCGACGAAATGGCCGCCGAAGATGGCCAGCACGCCGAGATGGAACATCACCGAGCCGGCGACGAGCTGGCGACGGCGCAGCAGCTGCGAACTGCCCGTGCGCCACGTGTAGGGCTCGCGGTCGAAGCGGACAATCGATCCGAGCACCAGCACCGCCAGCGCGATGTAGGGATAGACGCCGAAGAAGAACTGGTTGAGGTCCATGGCGTCGTCCTCAGGCCGGGACCGACCGCCGACCGGCGGGACGGGCGTTTGCGTTCATGGCGGCGACCAGGGTCTCCGCCTTCGGGCAGCCGACGTCCGAGGGGCCGAAGGTGACGGCGCTCTCGGCCCAGAGGCGGTCCATGGCCTCCAGATCGTCGGGATTGTCGTCCGGCTCCTGCATCAGGGCGGCCAGGGCGTCGGCGTCGGCGGGATCCGCGGCCAAGGCGGCGAGCGCGCCGAAGACCGCGCGGTAAGGGCTCTGACGCTTGTGCAGCCGCTCGCCGAGCGCGCTGAGCACATGGGCCGCCTCGCCCAGCAGCGACGCGGCTTCGGCATCCGGCAGGGTCGACAGGAACTCCAGGAACACCGGCAGATTGTCCGGCAATTCGTTGGTCGAGAGGTCGAGGCCGCGGGACCGGTATAGCTCCAGGAGCGCGACCATCGCCTGGCCGCGATCGCGGCTTTCGCCGTGGATGTGCTCGTAGAGGTTCAAAGACAGCGAGCGGGTGCGGTCGAACAGCCAGACGTAGCGCTCCTGCGCCTCGAAAAGGTCCAGGCTCGCCAGCTGCTCGATCAGCCGGTTGAGCGCGCCCCGGATCGGCGGGGGCAGGCGACTGTCCGCCTGCAGGGTCCCGGCCGTCGCGGGGAGCAGTGCGGCCGTCGTCTCGGTCGGATAGCTGAGGAGGAGGGCCAGCGCCCTGTAGGTCAGCGACATCGTCTAGCCTTCCGTGGGGGCTTCAGCGCGCGAACGCTTGTTGGGGCCGAACAGGCCCAGCTCGGTGCGACCGCCCGAGCAGCCGTTGCCGAAGGTGAAGCCGCAGCCGCCGCGCAGGTCATAGGCGTCCTCGACGGTCTCGCGGTGGGTCGTGGGAATGACGAAGCGATCCTCGTAGTTGGCGATCGCCATGTAGCGGTACATGTCGTCGATCTGGCCGGCGGTCAGGCCGACCCGCTCGGCGATGCCGTGGTCGATGCGGCCGTCGACGGTGCGGGCCCGCATGTAGCTGCGCATGGCCAGCATGCGCTCCAGGGCCAGCACGACCGGGGCCTCATCGCCGGCGGTCAACAGATTGGCCAGGTACCGCACCGGGATGCGCAGCGACCGCACGTCCGGCATCTCGCCGTCCATCTCCAGCGCGCCGGCGGCGGCGGCCGACTGGATCGGCGACAGCGGCGGCACGTACCATACCATCGGCAGCGTCCGGTATTCCGGGTGCAGCGGGAAGGCGACCTTCCAGTCGATGGCCATCTTGTAGACCGGGCTCATGCGGGCCGCCTCGAGCCAGGCCTCCGGCACGCCGTCGGCGCGGGCCTGGGCGATCACCGCCGGATCGTTCGGGTCAAGGAAGACGTCGAGCTGGGCCTGGTAGAGGTCCTTCTCGTCGGGAACCGAGGCGGCCGCCTCGATCCGGTCGGCGTCATAGAGCAAGACCCCGAGGTAGCGGATGCGGCCGACGCAGGTCTCCGAACAGACGGTCGGCTGGCCCACCTCGATGCGTGGGAAGCAGAAGGTGCACTTCTCGGATTTGCCGCTGTCCCAGTTGTAGTAGATTTTCTTGTAGGGGCAGGCCGAGACGCACATCCGCCAGCCGCGGCACTTGTCCTGGTCGATGAGGA
>CALALX010000029.1 GCA_937925635.1 uncultured Caulobacter sp. | reverse complement strand
GCCGAAGAAGTAGTCCGGCGCCGAGGCGTCATGGCCGCCGCCGATCAAGGTGTCGGCGCCCGAGCCGCCGAAGAGGGAGTCGCTGCCGGACCCTCCGTCGAAGCGGTCGGCGGCGTCGCCGCCGATCAGGATATCGTCGCCATCGCCGGCCAGAACCTGCCCGTTCAGAGTCCCGCCGCGGCCGTCGTAGGTATCGGCCCCGGCGCCAAAGTCGATGTCGCCGGTGATCGTGCCGGTGTTCAACACCCTGTCCGCGCCGCCCGCCAGTTCCACGCGTCCGTTGATCTGGTTCCGGTTGTCCAGCGTGAAGGCGTCGTCGCCGCGGATGTGGATCGCCGCCTGGCCGGCAATGACGCCAGTATTGGTCAGCGTGCCGGCGCCGCCCATCTCGAACCACATGGCCACGGCGGCGCCGGGCTGGTTCGAGCCGGCCGTGATCCGGCCGGCATTGATATGGTCATCCGACCACAGAACAACGCCGACCGCCATGGCCCGCCCATTGGCATACAGCGTCTGACCATTGGTGATGGTGGCGAAGACGTCGATCGAGCCGGTGTTCTGGAACGCGTCTCGGAACTGCGGCTCAACGCCGACCACCTGGCCATTCACCGTGCTGGCGGTGATCGAGCCGCGATTGTCCAGGCTGCCGACCGAGACCGCCACGACGCGCTCGGAAACCGAATGGGCCTGGATGTCGCCGTAGTTCACCAGCCAGCTAAGGAAGCTCACGGCGATCGCCCCGGTGAAGCCGGTCAGGGTGTTCGTCGACTGATTGTCGACGATGATTGACCCGTAGTTGTTGATGAACTCGAGGTTGTTCGAGCCGCCGCCGATCGCGATCGCGATGCCGCCGGCCGTGGAGGTCGTCGCCCGGACGCTGATGATGTCGCCATAGTTGGTCAGCGTGGTCGAACTCGTGAACGAGGTCAGCACCGCGAAGCCGTCGGTGGAGTACCAGGTCTCCTCGGCGTTCACCGTCACCGACTGGGTCAGCTCGTACTCCCGCAGGAACAGCTGATTGCTGGTGTAGTCCAGGCCGTGCGAGCCGCCCGGGTCCGGCGGGGCGGAGCCCGCGGCCGCGTCGAGACCGCCGCCGGTCGACGCGGCGCCGAGCACCACCGAGCCTGTCCCGGCGACCAGCACCGTCGCGCCGTCGAGACCAAAGGTTCTGTAGGTGACGCCGCCGATCACCTGATCGGCGCCCGCCGTCCAGCCTCCGACCAGGTCGATACGGTCGCTGGCCGTCGTGGTCACCCGCAGCTGGGAGGACGCCGGGACCAGCGCGCTGACGTCGGCGGCCTGGACAGCCAACGACTGGCCGCCCGCGAAGACGATGTGCTCGATCCCCGCGACGGCGTCAGCCTGCAGCAGCGCCGCCAGATTCAGCGCCCGGCTCCCCGAGGGGAGGACCAGGGTGTCGAAACCGGTTCCGCCGTCGACGCGGCGAAACGCGAAGTCGCCGGCCTCGATGCGGTCGTCTCCCGCGCCGCCGGAGACCACGTCGCCCTCCTGGGTCACGATGCGATCTTCGCCATACTCGCCGTACAGGCCGTCGGCGCCGGCCCCGCCGATCAGGACGTCGTCATTGCCGCCGCCCATCATCAGATCGTCGCCGCCCCGACCCTCGAGGCGGTCTGCGCCGTCGTCGCCCGCCACATAGTCGGTGCGCGCGGACCCGAGAAACGTATCGTCTCCCCAGCCCATGTCGATCAGGCCGGTGATGGTCCCGGTCGTCGTGTCGATCTGATCGTCGCCCTCCTCCATGAAGATGTCGCCGACGATCGAGCCGGCGTTGGTGATCACATCGTCACCGCGATCGAGAAGGAACGCCCCCTCAATGACGCCGCCGGCCTTGTTGGTGATCCAGTCGATGTTCGGCCTGGCGACCGTGGTGTTGAAGTCGGAGGCGATCGCGATGTCGGCCTTGATGACCCCGCTGTTGATGACCTCGATCTGACGGAAGCTGTGCGAAAGGTAGAGCGCGATCGAGGCGTAGTCGCCGGTCGAGCGGGCCTCGATGCGGCCGTCATTGATCACCGCGGTCGGCTCGCCATTGTTGGACACCGTGCCGTCGCCGCCCATGAAGATCGCGTAGGCCGACCGGCCTTCCACCAGAATCGAGGCGCCGGCGGCGTTGTACACCTGTCCGCCGTTGTAGAGCTCGTATCCCGTCGCGCCGCCGTTCACCGACTGCACCGCGATCAGACCGGTGTTGTCGAAGAAGCCCGACAGCGACGACTGCAGGAACGCCGCCCCGTTTGACGCTTCCGACAGGACGTAGACCGATCCATGGTTGACGAACCCGGTCTCCGCGAAGGCGACCGTCCGCATCGTCACCGCCGGACCGACCTGGATCACCATCAGGCCGTTGTTTGTGACTTCCCGCAGGTTGTTGAAGCGTCCGATGTACTGGACCGTGCTGACATCCGTATCGACCACGCTCCAGATCGTGCCGTCGTTCACCAACGGCGCCAGGAACAGACTGCTGTCGCTCTCGAACAGGTAGGCCAGGTTGAGGCCGTAGAGGTAGGTTCCGGCCGCCACCGTGTAGGGCCCGGTGTGCTGCACCGGTCCTGTCATGTTGACGGGTCCGGGCAGCGCGGGCAGCGCCGGGATGATGCTGATGGGCGCGGACGGCGGGCCTTCAGGGACGCCCTCGCCGCTCGGCGCCTTGAGGTCGCCGAGCGGCTCGAACTCGGGCTCGGAGCCCGGCGCCGTCAGAACATCGACGGATTCGGCGGCCGAGCGGCCGCGCGGCCTGACTTCGATCCCGAGCCCCCGGAGATCGTCCCACCCGTTCCAGCCCATGTCACGCCCCGCTCGCACTCGTGAGCGCAGCCACGCGCCCGAAGACAGAACCGCAGGCTAGCAAGGCGATGACCGCACAGGAAGGCGTCGGCGCCTACCGCGCGAACTTCTGGAACTTGATGCGATGCGGGATCAGGCTGTCGGTGCCGAGGCGGCGCTTCTTGTCTTCCTCGTACATCTCGAAGTTGCCTTCGAACCACTCGACATGGCTGTCGCCCTCGAAGGCGAGGATGTGGGTGGCGAGGCGGTCGAGGAACCAGCGGTCGTGGCTGATGACCACGGCGCAGCCGGCGAACTCTTCCAGCGCCTCTTCCAGGTTCTGCAGCGTCTCGATGTCGAGGTCGTTGGTCGGTTCGTCGAGCAGCAGCAGATTGCCGCCCGTCGCCAGGGTCTTGGCCAGGTGGACGCGGTTGCGCTCACCGCCCGACAGCTGGCCGACCTTCTTCTGCTGGTCGCCGCCCTTGAAGTTGAAGCTGCCGACATAGGCGCGCGAATTGATCTCGCGCTTGCCGACCATCATCACGTCGGTGCCGCCGCTGATCGCCTGCCACACCGTGTCGTTCGGGTTCAGGTCGTCGCGGCTCTGGTCGACGTAGGCCAACTTGACCGTCTCGCCGACACGGACCGTACCGGCGTCGGGCTGTTCCTGGCCGGTGATCAGCTTGAACAGCGTCGACTTGCCGGCGCCGTTGGGGCCGATGACGCCGACGATGCCGTTGGGCGGCAGCTTGAAGGTCAGGTCCTTGAACAGGACCTTGTCGCCGTACTCCTTCTCCAGGCCGTTCACCTCGAGCACGACGTTGCCCAGGCGCGGCCCCGGCGGGATCTGGATGACGGCGTGGGTCTGGGCGCCGCGCATGTTCTCCTGCTCGGCGACCATCTTCTCGTAGGCGGCCAGACGAGCCTTGGACTTGGTCTGCCGGGCCTTGGCGTTGGAGCGCACCCAGTCCAGTTCGCGGGTCAACGCGCGTTGACGCGCCTCGGACTCCGACTGCTCCTGCACCACGCGCTTGGTCTTGGCCTCCAGCCAGCTGGAGTAGTTGCCCTCGTGCGGATGGCCCTTGCCGCGATCCAGTTCGAGCGTCCACTTGGTGACCTGGTCGAGGAAGTAGCGGTCGTGGGTCACCAGGATGACGCAGCCCGGGAAGGCTTCCAGGTGATGCTGCAGCCAGGCCACCGACTCAGCGTCCAGGTGGTTGGTCGGTTCGTCGAGGAGCAGCATGTCCGGCTTGCTGAGCAGCAGGCGGGCGAGGGCCACGCGGCGCTTCTCGCCGCCCGACAGCTTGGTCACCGGGCTGTCGTTGGGCGGGCAGCGCAGGGCGTCCATTGCCATCTCGACGCGACTGTCGATGTCCCACAGGTCGCCGGCGTCGATCTTCTCCTGGAGGGCGGTCATCTCCTCCATGAGTTCGTCGGTGTAGTTTTCCGCCATCTCCGCCGCGATGGCGTTGTAGCGGTCGAAGATCTGCTTTTCCTCGCACCAGGCGATGACGTTTTCCCAGACGGTTTTGTCGGGATCGAGCTGCGGCTCCTGCTCCAGGTAGCCGCGCTTGACGCCGTCCGCCGCCTTGGCCTCACCGCTGAACTCGCTGTCCAGCCCGGCCATGATCTTCAGCAGGGTGGACTTGCCCGAGCCGTTGACCCCGACGACGCCGATCTTGGCGTCCGGGTAGAACGACAGCCAGATGTTCTCGAACACCTTCTTGCCGCCGGGATAGGCCTTGGTCAGGCCCTGCATCTGGAAAATATACTGGGCGGCCATGCGGGGTCGCTCGCTTCTCGTGTCAGGTATGGGGAGGGTCGGCGCCGATGTAACGACCGGGGCGGCGAAGCGCAATGCGCCTGCGCGCCTCGATCCCCCTTGAGGGGAATAGGGATTGCGCGAGATCGGGTTCCGGTATGTGCTTCGCAACGCTGGGGGGCGGCAAATCGAGGGAGTGATCGTGCTCGGATCTGTCCGGAGAGTCGCTTGGTCGACGGCCTGCGCCCTGCTGGCCCTGGCGGCGATCGGCCCCGTCGCCGACAGCCAGGCCCTGGCGCGCCAGTCGGACGCGAACGTCCGCAAGGGCGCGGCAGCGTCGGCGAAGGCTGGCGCGGCCCGGACCTGCGCCGCCGTCGACATCGAGGGCGCCTGGTTCCGCGCTGATGGCGCCGCCCTTCGTATCCTGGGCGTGGGCGACGGCCAGGGCGCGACCGGCCTGTACTTCGTGAACCCGCGCGGCTGGCGCCGGGGCGTGCCCCGGTACACCGCGCTGCGCCAGGTCGAGGGCTGCGCCTTCGAGGCCGTCTGCGTGGACGTCCAACGCAAGACCGATGACGAGACCGACTACACGGTGGCGAAGCGGCCCTGCGACCTGACCCTCGACCCCGCCCACGGCGTGCTGAGCCAGGATGGCAAGGCCGCCTTCAGCCGCGAGCCCTCCATGACCGCCGAGGCCGAGGCGCGGCGCACCAGCGAGGCGGAGCTCGACGCGCAGGAACGGCGCACCAGCGAACTCAACGCCGAAATCAGTCGCCGCAATGCCGAGGCCGAGGGCCGCGAGACGTCTCGCGAGGCGGAGTACGCCCGACAGATGCGCGAGTACGAGGCCAGGAAATCGGCTGACGCCGAGGCCTACGCCCGCGCTCAGGCCGACTACGCCCGCAAGACGGCGGAAGTCGAAGCGCAGCGCCAGCGCGACCTCGCCGAGTGGGAAGCGCGGGTGGCGGCATGCAAGGCTGGGGACGAGACAGCCTGCGCGCCGCGATAGGGCGGGGTTGCCAAGCTCCCGCCGCAGGGCGAAGCATCGGCCGGCTGCTTAGGAGCCCGCCGATGTCACGTCTCGCCGCCCTCGCCGTCGTTCTCGCCGTCGCCGCGCCCGCCGCGGCCATGCCGCCGCCCTTGCCGGAAGTCGCCGACCGCTCCATGGCCGACCTGCAGCGCGCGGTGGCGGGCGGCGAGGCCACATCCGAGGCCGTCGTCAGCGCCTATGGCGTGCGCGCCAAGGAGATCGACGGACGGCTGAAATCCATCCTGGCGGTGAACCCGGCCGCCCTCCCCGACGCCCGAGCCGCTGACCAGGCGCGGCAGGCGGGTGACAAGCGACCGCTGCTGGGCGCCGCCATCCTGGTCAAGGACAATATCGAGACCGCCGACGCCGGCCTGGCCACCACGGCGGGCTCGCTGGCGCTGGCGGGCAACGTCTCCGGACGAGACGCGCCGATGATGGCCCGGCTACGCGCGGCCGGCGTCGTTGTGCTGGGAAAAGCCAACCTGTCGGAGTGGGCCAACATCCGCTCTGAGCATTCGCTCAGCGGCTGGAGCGCGGTCGGCGGCCAGACGCGCAACCCCTACGCGCTCGATCGCAGCCCCTGCGGCTCATCGTCCGGCAGCGGCGCGGCGGTGGCGGCGGGACTGGCGGCGGCGGCCATCGGCACCGAAACCGACGGCTCGATCACCTGCCCGGCCTCGGTCACGGGGCTGGTGGGGCTCAAGCCGACCGTGGGCCTGATCTCCCGGACCGGTATCGTGCCCATCAGCGCCACCCAGGACACCGCCGGGCCCATGACCCGCACCGTCGAGGACGCAGCCCTGCTGCTGACCGCCATGGCGGGCTCCGATCCCGGTGACCCGGCCACCGTCGAAGCGGACCGCCGCAAGGAGGACTACCGCGCGCGCCTGAATCCGAACGCCCTCAACGGGGTTCGGGTGGGGGTCATGCGTTACAGCGCCGGCTTTCACCCTGAAACCGACGCGGTGTTCGAACAGGCGCTCGCCACGCTGAAGGCCCGTGGCGCGATCCTGGTCGAGATCCCCGAGTTTCCGAAGCGGCGGGAAATGGGCGCCGCAGAGCTGACGGTCCTGCTGACTGAACTGAAGGCGGGATTGAACGCCTACCTCTCGACCACCGACCCGGAGAAGGTGAAGACCCGCACGCTCGCCGACGTCATCGCCTTCAACAGGGCCAACGCGGGCCGGGAAATGCCTCTGTTCGGCCAGGACCTGTTCGAGGCCGCCGAGGCTACCAAGGGCCTGACTGATCCCGCCTACTTGAAGGCCCGGGCCGAGGCCGCGCGGCTGGCCGGACCGGAGGGGATCGACGCGCTGCTCGCGCGGTATGACGTGAAGGTCCTGGTCGGGCCGACGCTGGGGCCGGCCTGGCCGATCGATCCGGTGCTGAAGGACCGCTATGTCGGCGGGGGCGCGGGGGGCGCGGCGGCCGTGGCCGGCTATCCGCACCTGACCGTGCCGATGGGCGAGGTGATGGGCCTGCCGGTCGGCCTGTCGTTCGTCGGGCCGAGGTGGAGCGACGGCGCCCTGCTCGGCTACGGCTATGCCTTCGAGCAGGCCAGCAAGGCGCGGAAGGCGCCTACCCTGCCCTCCCGTATCGACTGAAAGAGAAAGGGTCCCGCGCCGGCGGGACCCTTCCGCGATCAGCCGCCAGGCGCGGGCGTCGCCTGCTGATAGCCGGCGGGCGGCGTCGCCCTGCGGCCCCAGCCCTTCTTCTTCGGCGGCGGCGGCGGAACCGCGGCCGGCAGCGCGCCCGGGACGCCGTCGCGGGTGTAGCCGCGATCGTAGCCGTCGCTTTCCCACCAGTTGCGGCTCGACGGCTGCGCCCAGCTGTCATCACGCAGGGTTGCGGGCAAGCTTGAGGCCCGGACGCAATAGGTGCCGCGGTCCCACTGCTGTCGCCAGCAATCGCTGCCGTAGTAGACCCAGTTGTATTCGATCTCGGCGGTGGCGCCGTACTCAACCCAGATCGGGCGGCGGCTCCAGTCGTGAATGCGGTTGCGGGTGATGATCGCGCTGCCGCCGGCGATGTAGAGGCCGACGTCGCGCGAGCCGACCGCGGACTCGGTGATCTTCAACTGGCCGTCGGAGACCACCCCCACCGTGGTGCGGCAGAGGCGGCTGCGGCTGATGTCGACCTGCGCGCCGCGATCGAGGTGCAGGCCGTTGCGCCAGCCGCAGATCACGGCGTTGCGGATGTTCAGCACCCCGGATCCGCTGCGCAGGCCGCGCACCAGCATGCCGTTGCCGGCTGAACCCGACGTCGAACGCGCGATGACGCCGGTCTGATCAATCGTGCTCTGGCCGGTGGCCGGCGTGATATCCAGGCCCGTTTCGTCGCCAATGATCCGGGTGCGGGCGATGTCCAGAACCGCGGACTCCGCCGTCACCGCCGCGTCCCAGGTGTGGGCGTCGATGGCGCTGTCGCGCATGATCAGCTTGCCGCCTGAGGCGTAGACCGCCGCCGCATCGCCCCAGTAGTTCACCGTTGTGCGCACCAGCGCCACGTCTCCGCCCCAGGATTCGATGCAGGCGGTCCGGCCGCCCTTCTCGCTGGTCAGTACCAGGTCGCGCAGTTCCACTCCCTGGACGCCTTCGGCGATGCGGATGCAGGGCGAACCTTCGGGCGCGGAGATGGTGGCCGGGGCCGCGCCGCCCGTCGTGTCGAAGATCGACGCGCCCTCGGCGGCGATGATCACCGGATACTCGACGATCACCGTCTCGCGGCAGACTCCGCCGCGGGAGCGGATATAGAGAATGCCGCCGTCAGCCAGACTGCGCAGGGCGTCCGAAACCGGCGTCGGTCCGGCGTCGGGATCGCCGCAATCAACAGTCGCCGTCAGCTGGTCACGCGGCCACTCGCCGTTCGGCGGATAGTAGCCGCCATTCCAGCCGGGGCGCGACCGCCCCCAGCGGTAGCGGCCCGGCTTCCAGCGATCGGGACGCCAGCGCGGCTTCAGCGGCGGCGTGATGAGGCCGCCGAAGTTGGGGCGGATCTGCTGATCGACACGCGCCTCCTGACCCGGGAAGGCCTGAACAGAGGTCGCGGTCAGGGCGACGGCGATGGCGGCGCAGGCGGCCGGCAACAAGCGCTTGAGCGTCTTCATTGGAGGTAATCCCTGTCGCGGGGAACTGGCCGCGGACGCGACACTTGAGCCAGCACCTGCTGGAGACGATTGGCCGACGGCTTGAAGCCCGAGAGGGCGGCGTCGATCTGGTAGACGACGGCCCCGGCCTTGTCCTGATCGGCCACGCCCGACACGCCGAGCGAGAAGAAGGTCGACATGGCGTACTTGGCTTCGGCGGAACCCTGCTTGTCCGCCTCGGCATACCAGTGGAAGGCGCGGGCGTAGTCGCGCGGCACGCCGACGCCCTCGGAGTACATCACGGCCAGCACCAGCTGGGCCTTGGGCGACCCGTTCACCGCCGCGTACTGAATGGCCCGCACCTTCTCGATCGGCTGGAAGACGCCGGTCTGCGGACGGCCGATCATGGCCTGGAAGCTCTGAATGTCGCCAGGATAAAGCGCCGCCTCGTTGATCACCGGCTTGGGTGTGACGCGCAGATACGTCAGCGCCTCGGCGATGTGGATGAACGGCAGTTCGCGCAGCCGCTGCAGCGCCGCCTGCTGCCCATCGTTATACTGGTCGCTTTCGTCCGAATGCGGCACGCCGGAATCCGGCGCCTCGGGCGGATAGAACTCGTAGGTGGGCGTCCAGCGCCGCGCCTTCTGCTCGACATAGGCGCCGGCGGCTGCCCGCTTGGCCGACGAGCGTTCGAAGTCCTTGAGCATGACGTAGGCGCCCACGTCGCCGGTCTGAACGGCGAGGTAGTTGTAGAGGTAGGCGTCGATGTCGTTGCGCGGGAACAGATTCAGCGCCGCTGGCGAGCCGGGTTTGTTCGGGCGACCGCGGGCGTCGGCGGCCTGGCGGTTGTCGGCCGGCTCGCCGTAGGGGCCGAAGTAGCCGTCATGCATGCGCGCCAACGTCCGGAAGCCTTCGGCGCCTTGGGTCGACAGCACATAGATCACCCGGTTGCGGACCTTGTCCTGCTCGTCGGTGGTCATGCGCGACAACAGCCGATCCAGCGAGGCGTAGGCGATCTTGCGTTCCACCGCCCGGCAGTCATCGAATCGCGACACCGCCTTGGCCTCGCCCTGGGGCGCGCGACGGCTGTAGGCGGCGATCGGCGCGTAGCCGTCGGCGTTGGTCAGCGCCAGGGCGTACCAGACCGCCGCCTCAACGTCGTCCTCAAGGTTCTTGTCGGCGGCGCGCTGACCTTCATAGCGACGCGCCAGCTCAAGCTGCGCGAAGAAGTCGCCGGTGAAGCCGCGGCGGCGAAGCGTCCGGATCTCGATCTGCTGGGCGTTGAACTGCGGCTGCGTACCGGTCGGCGTCTGCGGTCGCGGACAGGCGACGTCGCCCTTGCCGCCAAACCAGCCGTTGGGTCCGGTGTCGCAGCCCACCAGCGGCAGAATCACCGCCGTCACCAGAGCCGCGATTGACGCGCCACGGATCAGCGGACCTTTGCCGAGGCCATCGAGCCCGGTCGAGGTGTCGCTGGTCTCGTGCATACTCTTCACCCCCTCACGCACCCAGGCCGTTAACTCATTCGGCGAACGCGACTCTTCGCAGGCCCCCGCGTCGAGTCAAGCACGCGAGGGTCCCCGGTTAACCATATTTCCGGGCCCGCGTGTCCAGAGAGAAACGAGTTCGCCCGAAAGGCGAAATTGCGTTGGGTCTCGTTGCGGCGTTCCGAGGGCGCGCGCGTACCCGCGTCGCCTGGCAAGCTGTACCTTCGGCCTGGACGAGCGGGGCGATCACCTTCACGCGTGATTGCATTGAACCGGCGCCCGCTTTCGGGGGTTCTGTCGACGATGCGACAGAAGATCGAAGACTATGCCCTGATCGGGGACTGCGAATCCTGCGCCCTGGTCGGCCGCAACGGCTCGATCGACTGGTTGTGCTGGCCCCGCTTCGACTCGGACGCCTGTTTCGCCGCCCTGCTCGGCGACGAGAAGAACGGACGCTGGCTGATCGAGACCATTGACGAGGGCGCAGTGGTCACCCGGCGATATCGGCCGGGCTCCCTGATCCTCGAGACTCGTGTCGAGACCGAGGACGGCGCGGCCACGATCATCGACTTCATGCCGCCCCGCAAGGGCGCGCCGGAGCTGGTGCGACTGATCCACGGAGACTGGGGCACGGTGCGATTCCGGTCAGAGCTGGTTCTGCGCTTCGGCTATGGCGCCGTGCGGCCCTGGATCCAGCGGACGGAAGGCGGCGCGCACCGCTCCATCGCCGGGCCGGACATGGTGCTGCTTCGCACCCCCGTCGGCATTCGTGAGGACCACGGACGACTGCTGGCGGATTTCGTGGTCTCGGGCGGCGAAACCACCCCCTTCACCCTGACCTGGTCGCCCTCTCACTGCCCGGCGCCCTCGGCGACCAGCCCGCGTCAGGCGCTGGCCGAGACCGAACACTTCTGGGCCGACTGGGCCGCCAGAGCGGACGTCAGCGGCCGCTGGGCCGAACCGATCCGCCGGTCGCTGATCACACTGAAAGCCCTGACCCATGCCCCGACTGGCGGCGTCGTGGCCGCCGCCACCACGTCGCTGCCCGAGCAGATCGGCGGGCCGCGCAACTGGGACTACCGCTACTGCTGGATCCGGGACGCCACCCTGACCCTGCTGGCCCTGATGAACGCCGGCTACTACGACGAGGCCCAGGCTTGGCGGGACTGGCTGCTGCGGGCGGTGGCCGGCAGCCCCGCCGACATGCGCATCATGTACGGCGTCGGCGGCGAGCGCCGACTGACCGAGTGGGAGGTCGACTGGCTGAGCGGCTATGAGAATTCGCGACCTGTCCGCATCGGCAACGCCGCATCGACCCAGTTCCAGCTCGACGTCTACGGCGAGCTCGCCGACAGCCTGCACCAGGCCCGCCGCGGCGGCCTGACCGGCAATGAGGCCGCCTGGGCTGTCGAGAAAGCTCTGACCGACCACGTCGCCAAGGTCTGGAACCAGCCCGACGACGGCATCTGGGAAGACCGTTCGGAGCGCAAGCACTACACCTTCTCCAAGGTCATGGCCTGGGTGGCCATCGACCGCGCGGTGAAGGCGGTCGACCACTACGGCCTGCCCGGCGACGCCGAGCCGTGGCGCAAGCTGCGCGAGGAGATCCGCGCCGACATCCTCGAGAAGGGCTTCGACGCCGAGCGCGGGACCTTCGTGCGCGCCTACGGCGGCAAGTCCCTCGACGCCAGCCTGCTGCTGCTGGCCGAACTGGGCTTCGTGGCCCCAGACGACCCGAAGTTCATCGGCACCGTCGAAGCCGTCGAGCAGGACCTGCTGCGAGATGGCTTCGTGCTGCGCTACGACACGCGCCAGGTCGACGATGGCCTGCCGCCGGGCGAGGGCGCCTTTCTGGCCTGCAGCTTCTGGCTGGTGAACGCCTACGTGCTGATCGGCCGGCGCGATGACGCCGAGGCGTTGTTCGAGCGCCTGCTGTCGATCCGCAACGACGTCGGCCTGCTGGCCGAGGAGTACGACCCGAGGGCGGGTCGACAGGTCGGCAACTTCCCGCAGGCCTTCAGCCACATCGGCCTGATCAACGCCGCCTACAATCTCAGCCGCGCCGACAAGCCGAGCGAACAGCGGGCGGAACTGGCGGCGGCGGAGTAGCGTCTCAGCCGTAACGTAGCTTGCAGTACAGGATGGAGCCGGACAGCAGCAGCGTCACACCGTTGCCGATGATGAGCGGCCAGTCGCCCAGCACCAGGCCGTAGACCATCCAGAGCACCACGCCGACGGTCGTCAGCAGGAACATCGGCAGCGACAGGTCCGCCGTCGACCGGGTTCGCCAGGTCTTGATCGCCTGGGGCAGGAAGGCGACCGTCGTGCAGGCGGCTGCGACGAGGCCGATGAGGGTGACGGGCACGGAGCCTCCCGGAAATGCGAACGGAGGCGGCCGTGACGGCCGCCTCCGCGCCAGTGTCGCCGGCCAGGCCTAGCGGCCCGTCGGGACGTCCTTGAAGGCGACATCCTTGTCGACGCGCACGTCGCCAGGCAGGCCCAGCACGCGTTCGGCGATGATGTTCTTCAGGATCTCGTCGGTGCCGCCGGCGATGCGGAGGCCCGGCGCCCACAGCAGGCTCTGCTGGAAGGCGGCCTGCATCGGCGCTTCGCCCGGGTCGACCAGGATGCCGTACTGGTCTTCCAGCTCGACGCCGTAGTTGCTCATCTCCTGCATCTGGTTGGCGGCGATGATCTTGCCGATCGAGCTTTCCGGTCCCG
Organism: uncultured Caulobacter sp.; assembly: GCA_937925635.1. Taxonomy (GTDB): domain Bacteria; phylum Pseudomonadota; class Alphaproteobacteria; order Caulobacterales; family Caulobacteraceae; genus Caulobacter. Next base: position 4,113 of record CALALX010000029.1, on the reverse strand, counting down.
GCGTCTGGCCGCGCGACAGGGCGGTCATGGTCCGGAAACGGGTCAGTTTCAGGCCCTCGGCCGCCACGTACCAGTCGGCCAGCTTCTCGCGGAAGCCGGCGTCCTTGATGGCCGCGGCGCCGCTGACCGTGTCGGTCTGGCGGGCCAGCTCCATGATGGTCTTGTAGTCCGGGCCGGAAGAGCCGCCGACCGCCAGGCGCTCGTTCATCAGGGTGACCAGCGCCACCTTCCAGCCGTCGCCGACGCCGCCCAACCGTTGGCTGTCCTTCACGCGCAGGTCGGTGAAGTAGACCTCGTTGAACTCGCTGCCGCCGCTGGCCTGGTGGATCGGGCGGACTTCCACGGCCGGATCGTGCATGTCGATCCAGAACATGGTCATGCCCTTGTGCTTGGGCACGTCGGGGTCGGTGCGGACCAGCAGGATGCCGAAGTCGCAGTATTGCGCGCCGGTGGTCCAGACCTTCTGGCCGTTGATGATCCAGTCGCCGGAGCCGTCATCGGCCTTGACCGCACGGGTGCGCGAGGCGGCGACGTCCGAACCGCCGGCCGGTTCGGAGAACAGCTGGCACCAGATCTCCTCGCCGCGCATCGCCGGCTTGACGAAGCGGGTCTTGGTCTCGGCGTCGGCGAAGGCCATCACGGTCGGGACGCACATGCCCAGGCCGATGGTGAAATAGCCGTAGTTGACGCCGACCTTGGATTCTTCCTGGCCGAAGATCACAGACTGGATCGGCGTGCCGCCGGCCCCGCCCCACTCCTTAGGCCAGGTGATGCAGGCGTAGCCGGCGTCGGCCTTCTTGGCCTGCCAGGCCTTGGCCAGGGCCATGTGCTCTGGGCTGTTGGGTCGGCGGCCGTTGGCGCTTGAGTTGTTCTTGTGCTCGGCGGCGTTGGTTTCCAGCCAGGCACGAGCCTTCTCACGGTAGGCGGCTTCTTCGGGAGAGTCGTTGAAATCCATGATCTTTTCCTCCCGTCCGCTTACGCGGCGTTCCTGCGTTCGAGTTGGCTGACGAGCCGTTCCTTCCAGACCTTCGGCGCGTGGGCCACGAGGGCCAGCTGGCGCGAACGGCGGTAGTAGAGGTGACAATCCACTTCCCAGGTGAAGCCCATGCCGCCGTGGGTCTGGATGTTTTCCTTGCTGGCGAACCAGTAGGCCTCGCTGGCCGCGATGCGGGCGGCCGAGGCGGCCACCGGCAGCTCCGCCGCGTTCGTGTTGAGGGCCCAGGCGCCGTAGTAGCAGTTGCTGCGCGAGACCTCGTTCTTGACGTACATGTCGGCCAGCTTGTGCTTGATCGCCTGGTAGCCGCCGATCACCCGCCCGAAGGCATAGCGGTTCATGGCGTAGTCCTTGGCCATCTCCAGGCACTTGTCGGCGCCGCCGGTCTGTTCAAAGGCCAGCAGGATGGCGGCGCGGTCGAAGACCTGCTCGCTGATGGCGAGCCCTTCGCCCGCCGCGCCGACACGGGTCGCCGACGCGCCGTTGAAGGTCAGCTTGGCCACGCCGCGGGTGGGATCGAGGCTCTTCAGCGTCTCGCGGGCGACGCCCTCGCCGTTCAGGTCGACCAGGAACAGGGACGGCTTGCCGCCCTCGCCGGCCAGGACCAGGGCGACGTCGGCGATGTCGCCGTCGGTCACCGGGATCTTGACGCCCGACAGCTTGCCGCCCTCGACCTTGCAGGTCAGCGACTTGGCGTCGACCAGGCCGGGACCTTCGGAGGTGGCGTAGCAGCCGATCAGCTCACCGGCGGCGATCTTCGGCAGCAGGTCCGCCTTCTGCGCGTCGCTGCCGGCCAGCATGATCGCCTCGGCCACGAAATAGACCGTCGAGGCGAACGGGATCGGGGCCACCGAACGGCCAAGCTCCTCGGCGATGGCGCAGAGCTCGATATGGCCCAGGCCCAGGCCGCCGAACTCCTCGGGGATCGCGGCGCCGAGCCAGCCCTGTTCGGCCACGCCCTTCCACAGCGCCTTGTCGTACGACACCGCGTCGTCGTTCAGCACCTTGCGTACGGCGGTGCTGTCGCTGTGCGCCTCAAGGAACTTGCGCGCCTCGTTCTTCAGGAATTTCTGGTCGTCGGAATAGTCGAAGTTCACGGCATCCTCCCGCCGCGCACGGACGCGGTCGTGTCTTGTCGGGCGCCACTCTAGACAGGTTTGCGGGCGGGGAAAGATTGACCTCGCGTCAATGAATTCAGGTTCTTATCGGCGGTCACACCGGGCAGAAGGCGCAGGTCATGGCGAAGGCCGTTTTTCAGCGGAACCAGAAGGTCTGGGTCGAGAGCGTCGGCGCCTGGGCGACCATCGACAAGATCGTGCCGATCTGGGCCAAGGGCTTCGACGAGCCGGTGCGCGTCACCTATGACGTGGGCCTCGGCCGTGAATTCCACGCCCATGAATTGAAGCCCGAGGACCGGGTCGACGAGGCCGACGGCGGCGTGGCGGGCGGCAGCTGGCGGCTGATGCGGGCCAAGAACAAGTGGCAACAGGAAGGGGATTGCGCCCACCATCCCTTCCCCGGCACCTATCCGATCGTCGTCACCGATCAGGCCGACTGGGGCGGCTGGCGCACGCCCGGCGCCGAGTACGATCGCGATCCGAACAAGATCGAACGCCAGGCCAGGCTGATCGCCAGCGCGCCCCGCCTGCAGAAGATCGCCCAGGAGCTGATCGCCCTGGTGGCGGAATCGCCCGAGGACGCGCCGCCGGCCGTGCTCGACATGGCCCGTCGCGCCGCGATGATCGAGCGCTACATCCAGGAAGTCCCGTCAGCGGCTGAAGTGCCGAGTGGACGCGCCGCCGACGCGGCCTGATCGCAATCACGGCTTGAACGGCTGCTCGAGGCGAGGCGTTGTGACGACGCCCTCAAGGAGTCGCGCCATGACGCCCGCCAAGCCTCGCTTTCCGACCACGAACCCCGCCACCGGAGCGCCGGGCACGGTCCATGACGGCCTGACCCTCGACGAGGCCCTTGCCGAGCTGAACCACGCCCGGCGGGCGTTCGAGGGCTGGCGGCGGACTGGCTTCGACGCGCGCGCCGGATTGATGAAGGCGGCCGCCGCGGTCCTGCGCGCGCGCCGGGATGAGTACGCCGCGCTGATGACCGCCGAGATGGGAAAGACCCTGACGGACGGCCGGGCCGAGGTCGAAAAGTGCGCGGTCGCCTGCGAGTTCTTCGCCGACCACGCCGCAGGCTTCCTGACGGACGAACCCGTCGACGTCGGCGGTCCGACGGCCTGCGCAACCTTCAACCCGCTCGGCGTGGTTCTGGCGGTGATGCCGTGGAACTTCCCTTTCTGGCAGGTCATCCGTTTCGCCGCCCCGGCCCTGATGGCGGGCAATGCGGCGGTGCTGAAGCACGCCAGCAACGTCCCGGGCTGCGCCCTGGCCATTGAGGAGCTGTTCCGCGAGGCCGGCTTTCCCCGGAACCTGTTCCGGACGCTGCTGATTCCGAGTGACTATGTGGAACCCCTGATCCGCGACGACCGGATCGCGGCGGTGACCCTGACCGGCAGTGTCGCCGCCGGCCGCAAGGTCGCCGCCGCCGCCGGCGCGGCGCTGAAGAAGGTCGTCCTGGAGCTGGGCGGAAGCGACGCCTACATCGTGCTCGAGGACGCGGACATCGCCCTCGCGGCGAAGATCGCGGCGACAGCGCGCATGGTCAACGCGGGCCAGAGCTGCATCGCCGGCAAGCGGTTCATCGTCGTCGAGAGCGTGCTCGAGCGCTTCGAGGCCGCCCTGGTCGACGCGATGCGCGCCTTCACGCCGGGCGACCCGACCGACCCCGCCACGAGGTTCGGCCCGCTGGTAAGCGTGGCGGCGCGGGACGAGATCAACCGACAGGTCGAAGCCAGCATCGCCGGCGGCGCGCGACTCCTGCTCGGCGGCGAGGTCCCGGATCAGGCGGGGGCCTGGTATCCAGCCACCGTCCTCGCCGAGGTGGGGCCGGGCCAGCCGGCCTACGACGAAGAGATTTTCGGCCCGGTGGCGTCTGTGATCCGCGCTCGGGACGAAGCCCATGCCATCCGTATCGCCAATGACTCGGCGTTCGGTCTCGGCTCGGGCGTCCTCACGGCCGACATCGCGCGCGGGACCCGCATCGCCCGCGACGAGTTGGAC
>CALALX010000028.1 GCA_937925635.1 uncultured Caulobacter sp. | reverse complement strand
TGGAGCGGGCGATGAGATTCGAACTCACGACCCCAACCTTGGCAAGGTTGTGCTCTACCCCTGAGCTACGCCCGCGCTCCAGGGACGCTTTTGACGCGCCCCGAAAATCGAGAGGCGGCTTATGGCAGAGGCCCCGGGCCTTTGCAAGCGCCCCCCCGCGAGATTCTTGCGGCCCTGTCAGACCCCGAGTTTGGGGGCCTTGAGCCGTCGCTTGTTGACGTGGCCGGCGGGGGCTGGACCGGTGTCCTCGGGCAGTTCGCCCTTGAAGTAGAAGCGCTGCCAGGCGTCCTTCATGGCGCCGGGGTCGGACTTGGCCAGCCGGGTATTGAAGTCCTGCCTCTGGCGAAACCAGGCATCGTACTGGTCGCGCAGTTCGGTCTGAGCCTCAAGCGACCGGGTCACGGGCTGGATGTCGTCGAGCCGGCGATCCTGGATCAGGGTGATGAAGCAGAAGGGCTCGCCCTTCTCGAACCGCACCTTGCCCGGCCGGGTGAAGATCCAGTTCATCGTGAAGGGGAACGGCAGCCAGTCGGTCTCCACCAGGCCCTGCAAAGCCTGGATGCCGTCCTTGACGTGGTTGGGCGCGCCCTGGACCCACATCGAAAAGCCCGGCGGCGTCCGGAACAGGTATCCCGGATGGAAAGTGATGATGCCGCGCGAGAAGTGACTTTTGACCAGGTCGTGGAAATCCGGATGCGGGTGATCGGGCCGGAAGGTGATGTCGGCCTGGTCCGGGCCGCCGTTCCACTCGGCCGTGAAGCCGACCGGGCAGAGGATTTCCCAGCCGCTGGTGTTGGCCATGGTCAGCGGCAGGCAGCGATAGGCGTGCCGGTCGAGGAAGCCCTCCATCCAGGCGCGCTGCGGTCGGCCCGGCACGATGTCGGGCGGACGCAGGCTGGTCGGATAGCACTCCAGTTCCATGTCCATGGGCGGCCCCTCGCGGCGAACGACGACGGTCAACCTCTGGCGCGGCGCGCCAGGTTCCGCAAGGCCCCGCCATTGGCTATGGACGGGGCATGAAGACCCGAGACGACCTGCTGGCCTTCCTCGACGCCGAGGACATCGCCCATTCGACGCTCGACCATCCGGCCGTGTTCCGGGTCGGCGAGGGCGACGAGATCAAGGCCGCCCTGCCCGGCGGCCACACCAAGAACCTGTTCCTCAAGGACGCCAAGGGCCAGCTGTGGCTGATCTCGGCGCTCGGCGAGACAGCCATCGACCTCAAGCGGCTCCACACCGTGATCGGTTCGGCGCGACTGTCGTTCGGCAACCCCGAGCTGATGCTGGAGACTCTGGGCGTCACCCCGGGGTCGGTGACGGCCTTCGGCCTGATCAACGACATCGATCGGCGGGTGCGGTTCGTGCTCGACGCGGCGCTGGCGAAGGCCGATCCGGTCAATTTCCATCCGCTGGTCAACACCGCCACCACGGCCGTCTCGCAGGCCGGTTTCCGGCGGTTCCTGGCGGCGCTGGGGGTGGAGCCGCTGATCGTCGACTTCGCGGCCATGGAAGTGGTCTGACACATTGAAGCCCGCGCCGCTTGGCACCATCTTGGGCGCGAACACGTTTGACCCCGAAGCCGACGCGCCCGGCGCGTCCACGGAAGCCCGCATGACCCTGATCGGCGACACGCCCTCCACCGAAGACCTCATCAAGGAAGGCTCCGACGCGACCTTCATGGCCGATGTCGTCGAAGCGTCGAAGACCCAGCCGGTGATCGTCGACTTCTGGGCGACCTGGTGCGGCCCCTGCAAGCAGCTGACTCCGGTGCTGGAGAAGGTGGTCCGCGAGGCGAAGGGCGCGGTGAAGCTGGTCAAGATCGATGTCGACCGCAACCCGGGCTTCGCCGGCCAGCTGAGGGTGCAGTCGATCCCGACCGTCTACGCCTTCGTCAACGGCCAGCCGGTGACGGGCTTCCAGGGCGCGCAGCCCGAGAGCGAGGTAAAACGCTTCGTCGACCGCCTGTCGGGCCCGCCGCCGGCCTCGGAGATCGATGAACTGCTCGCCCGGGCCAAGGAGTCCTTTGATCTGGGCGACATCGGCGGCGCGGCCCAGGGCTACGCCATGGTGCTGCAGGACGATCCGCAGAACGTGAAGGCGCTTGGCGGCCTGGCGCGCTGCTACATCAGCGGCGGCGACATGGAGCAGGCGGCCGGGATCGTCGCCATGGCTCCGGCAGACGCGAAGGACTCCGACCTCGACGCGGCGCGGGCCGCCTTGGCCCTGGCCGACAGCGCCTCGGCGGAGACCGCGCCCTTCGAGCAGCGGCTGGCCAGGGACCCCGACGACCACGAGGCGCGCTTCGAGCTGGCGGGCGCCTTGGCCGGCCAGGGAGATTTCCAGGGCGCGGCCGACCATCTGCTGACCATCATCGCTCGCGACCGGACCTGGAACGAGGAGGCGGCGCGCAAGCAGCTGCTGGTCGTCTTCGAGGCCGCCGGCGCCATGTCGGAGGTGGCCAAACAGGGACGGCGACGGCTGTCGTCGATCCTCTTCAGCTAGGCCGCTTCAGCGGGGAGAAAACAATGCCCACGGGATACCGCAAGGCCGTTGACCTGCCGCTGGTCGTGCCCGTGTTCCCGCTGGACGGGGCTCTGCTGCTTCCGGGCGGACAGCTGCCGCTCAACATCTTCGAGCCGCGCTACCTCAACATGATCGACGACGCCATGGCCGGCGACCGTCTGATCGGCATGGTCCAGACCCGGGGCGGCGAGCGCGACGCGCCGGGTCTCGCCCGGGTCGGCTGCGTGGGCCGGATCACCAGTTTCGCCGAGACGGCCGACGGCCGTTACCTGATCAGCCTGACCGGTCTTTGCCGGTTTGCGGTCGGCGAGGAGCTGCCGGTGCGCACGCCCTACCGGCAGGTGCGCGCCCAGTTCGACCGTTTCGAGCGCGACCTGCGCCCCGGCGAGGACACCGCCGCCGGCCTGGACAAGCAAGAGTTCCTGACCGCCCTCGGCCACTATCTCGAACACCGCGGCCTGGGCATCGAGTGGGAGGCCGCCCAATCGGCGCCGGTCGACGCCCTGATCAACAGCCTGGCCATGGGCCTGCCGTTCGACGCCGCCGAGAAGCAGGCGCTGCTGGAGGCGCCGACGCTGGAAGATCGCGCCGCGACCCTCACCGCCCTGCTCGAGATCGACGCGGCCGGCGGCGACGGCCCGCCGCCGGCGGTGCAGTAACGATTGGCCGCCGCGCCGCCTGGGGCTAGAAGTCGGTCCATGAGCGAAGCCACCGCCCCCAAGGTCGATCCCCGCCTGCTGGAGATCCTCGTCTGCCCTGTCAGCCACGGTCCCCTGACCTATGACCGCGAGAAGGGCGAGCTGATCAGCGCCGGCGCGAAGCTGGCCTATCCGATCCGCGACGGCGTGCCGATCATGCTGCCGGAAGAGGCGCGGACGCTGGAGGGGTAGTCCGCCCTTCCTCCGTCATCCTCGCGCTCGTCGCGAGGACCCGTGCGTGATCAGACGATCAAAAAGGGGCGTGGAGCAACCCGTGCCTTCTCATCTTCACCTGTGTTCATGGGTCCTCGGAACAAGTCCGAGGATGACGGGTGAGGGTTGTCCCTACAGCACCTCGCCGCGCAGCAGTCGCGGCAGGTCTCCCACCGCGCCGCCGGCCTCGTGCATGAAGAAGCGGCGGGCCGGGGCGATGTGGTTGACCGCCGACATGCCGACGCCGCGCGCCAGCCGCACCAGCGGGTTGTCGTTCGAGAACAGCCAGACGAAGGCGTCCATGCCCGCCGACAGGGTCATGGTGTCGAACCGGCGCCAGGCGGCGTAGCGGTCGAGGACCGTCTCACTGCCGATGTCCTCGCCCAGGCGGGCGGCGTCGACCAGGACCTCCGCCAGGGCGGCGGCGCCCTTGAGGCCGAGGTTGAGCCCCTGGCCGGCGATCGGATGCACGCCATGCGCGGCGTCGCCGAGCAAGGCGACTCGCGGCGCGCTGAAGCGTTCGGCGATCGACAGGCTGAGGGGATAGGTGAAGACCGGCCCGACCACCTCGATGGCGCCGAGGAAGTCTCCGAAACGGCGGTGCAGGTGAGCCTGGAACACCTCCGGCCGGGCGGACTTCAGCGCCGCGCCGCGGTCGCGACGTTCGGTCCAGACCAGGCTGGCGCGGTTGTCGGTCAGCGGCAGGATGGCGAACGGGCCGCCAGGCAGGAAGTACTCGTGCGCGACGCCGCCGTGCGGGCGCTCCAGCTTCACCGTGCAGACCACGCCGGTCTGCGGATAGTCCCAGCCGACCGCCTCGATCCCCGCCGCGGCCCGCACGGTCGAGCCGCGCCCTTCGGCGCCGATGATCAGCGGCGCGGAGACGGTTCCGCCGTCAGCCAACGCCACGACGCCGGCCGCGGGGCCGACCGAGACTCCCGCCACCCGGGCCGGCGCCATCACGCGGATGCCGGCCGCCGCGACCGCCTCGGCGAGGGCCGCGCGGATCCGGCGGTTCTCGAGCATGTAGCCGAGCGGCTCGCCGGCCACGCGGTCGGCGATCTCCGCCGAGTCGAAATGCAGGAAGAACGGCGTCTGGCCGGGCGTCGCCGCCCCGGGCGTGCGCCCGTCGGTGACCAGGATCTGGTCCATGCGCTGGGCGTGCGGCTCCAACGCCTCGGCCAGGCCCAGCGTCCGCCATTGGCGGAAGCAGGAAAAGGCGATGGCCAGCGAGCGACCGTCGAAGGTCGGCTCCAGCTGGCTGTCGAAGGGCATCGGATCGACGAGCACCGGCTCCAGGCCGCCGCTCTTGAGGGCCAGCGCCAGGGTCGCCCCGGCGATGCCGGCGCCGGCGATCACCACGTCCGCGTCGAAGCTCTGGGTCATGTCAGTAGGGCACGTCGGACGGGGGTTGCTGCGGCGAAGGCCTCGGCGCCTCAAGCAGGTCGCCCACCGGATCGTCGGACGGCGCGGGCCGGGCCGGGGCGGGTGCGGGGGTCGGTCGCGGCCGGGGCGTCGCGGGCGTGGTCGGAGTCGCCGCGGCGGGCGGCGAGGGCTGGACCGTCGCCGGCGACGCCGGTTCGCCCTGGGCCGCGGCGGCTTGCGCATCCGCGTTATCCTCGTCGTCGGCGACATCCTTCTTGGCGGTCGCCGCCGGGGTCGTGGCGGGGGCCGCCGGCCCCTTTGCGTCGGGATCGAAGGCCGTCGCCTCGCGGACGCCGTCGGAGCTCGTGACGGCCCCGGCGGCGACCGGCTCCGGCGCGCCGGTGTACCAGGCGGGCGGATTGCGCCGGATCTGATCCTTGAACCCGAGCCAGACGCCAAGCACGGCGCACAGGCCGAGGAAGGCGAGGACCCATCGCAGGGCCGGGGGAGTGGCTCGTTCGAACGCCATGATCGCAACCTAGCCCGACGCGCGGTGCGACGAAAGCGCGCGAATCGGCCTTTCGCGCCACAACTGCGGCGATACGTCGCCAGCGTGTTAAACTTGCGATGCGCGGTCGTCGCGTACGACGCTGCCATGACCCAATCGACCCCTCCCCGCCCCGACCCCGTCGACACGCCCTGGCAGGCCTGTCCCGGACTCCGCGCCAGCACCATCGACGGGGCCGCCGCCCTGATCGTCATGGGGGTGCTCCTCGACGCCTTCGCCCAGCTTCCCCAGGGCCGGGCGGCGCTGGCCGAGGCGCGCGCGCGCCGGGTCGGAACGCCCCTCGGCGAGGCCTTCGAAGGGTCGCCGACCGAGGCCGCGGCGGACGCGCTCGCATCAGCCCTGATCGCGGCCGCGGAAGGTCTCGACGACGACCGTCGCTTCGCCGCTTGAATTCTGGACGATTGGGTCCACTTAACGCTTGCCGAGCCCGGCGGGCGGCTGTAGAGGCCTGAAGCTGGACGGCCTAGTCCATTTTTCGCAGCCGGTGTTCGGGACCCTCCATGTCATCCATCCCGCGAAACAAGCTCGTCCCCATGATCGTGGCCGGCGTCGCCGCCGTCGCCATCCTCGCCGGCGGGGCGATCTGGTGGACCAACAAGCAGCGTTTCGAGGCCACGGACAACGCCTTCGTCCAGGCCGACACCGTCCAGGTCAGTCCGCAGGTGTCAGGCTACGTGGTCGAGGTCCTCGTCAACGACAACGAACATGTCGAGGCCGGCCAGGTGCTGGCCCGCATCGACCCCACGACCTTCCAGGCGCGGCTCGACCAGGCCGTCGCCAACGCCAAGGCGCTCGAAGCAGCCGTCGCCGCGGTCGACGACAAGGCCGCCCTCGAACAGGCCGTGATCGCCGAGCGCGCCGCCGGCGTCAGCAGCGCCCGCGCCGAAGCCGGACGCATGGAGGCCGACCTCAAGCGCTACGGCGATCTGGCCGGTCAGGGCTGGGTGTCGGAACAGAAGCTGCAGACCGTCCGCGCCGGCGCCGACCAGTCCCGGGCCGGCGTCGCCCAGGCCCAGGCCGCGCTGGAGGCCGAACGCCGCAGCGCCGCCGCCCTCGGCTCCGCCCGGGCCCAGACCGTCGCCCAGGCCCAGGCCGCGCGCGCCGCGGTCGAACAGGCCCGCATCGACCTCGAGCGCACCGTCATCCGCGCCCCGGCCGCCGGCGTGGTCGGCGCCCGCGCCGTCCGTCCCGGTCAACTGGTGCAGCCGGGCGTGTCGCTGATGAGCATCGTTCCGCTGGGCCGCACCTATGTGGTCGCCAACTTCAAGGAGACGCAGCTGGCCCGGTTGCGCCTCGGCCAGACCGTCGAGATCAAGGCCGACGCCTTCGGCGATCAGACCATCGCTGGACGTGTCGAGAGCTTCGCCCCGGCCACCGGCGCCGAGTTCGCGCTGATCCCGGTCGAGAACGCGGTCGGCAACTTCACCAAGATCGCGCAGCGCGTGCCGGTCCGGGTGGCTGTCGATCGCAAGGCGCCGCTGGCTGGAGCCCTGCGTCCGGGCCTGTCTGTCGAGGTTCGCGTCGATGTGCGCGACCGCACCGGCCCGAGCTTCGCCGAGGCGGGCTCGCCGCCGACGCGCTACGTCCGCACCGGCCAGTCGCAGTAGGCTCATGACCGCCGCGACCCTCACCGGCGGAATCGACGTCGAGGCTCAGGCTAAGGTCGACTGGCCCAAGCTGTTCCTCGGCTTCGGCGGCATGGCGATCGGCCAGTTCATGGCCATCCTCGACATCCAGATCGTGGCGGCGTCGCTGCCGCAGATCCAGGCCGGCGTCGAGGCTAGCGCCGACCAGGTCAGCTGGATCCAGACCGCCTACCTGATCCCCGAGGTGGTGATGATCCCGCTGTCGGCCTATCTGGCGCGGCTTTGGGGCACCCAGCGCGTGTTTATGGCCAGCTGCGCCGGCTTCCTGGTCATGAGCGTGCTGGCCGGACTGTCGACCAACATCGACATGATGATCCTGTTCCGGGCCCTGCAGGGCTTCGTCGGCGGGGCCATGGTGCCGACCGTGTTCGCCACCGCCTTCAGCGCCTTCCCGCCCGAGCGGCGGGTGACCGCCAACGTCGTCACCGGCATGATCGTCACCCTGGCGCCCACCGTCGGACCGACGCTGGGCGGCCACCTGACCGACTGGCTCGACTGGCGCTGGCTGTTCTTCATCAACATCGGACCGGGTCTGCTGAGCCTGTTCCTGGTCGGCCGCTACGGCGACTTCGACAAGGGCGACAAGCGGCTGGCGCAGAACTTCGACTGGTTCGGCCTGGCCATGATGGCGATCTTCCTGATGAGCATGCAGTACGTCGTCGAGGAAGGCGCCAAGGACAACTGGTTCGAAGATCCGGCCATCCTCTGGCTGACCGTGCTCTCGACCGTCACCGGCGTGACCTTCATCTGGCGGCAGCTGACCTATTTCCAGCCGATCGTACAGCTGAAGGCCCTCGCCGACCGGAACTTCAGCCTCGGCCTGATCATGGGCGCGACCTCGGGTCTCGCCCTCTATGGCGGCACCTTCCTGCTGCCGCTCTACCTGAGCCGGATCCGGGGATTCTCGTCGTCTGAGGTCGGAACGACGATGCTGGTCTCGGGGCTGTCGATGTTCATCACCGGCCCGCTGGCGGGACGCTGGGTGCGGGCCGTCGATCCGCGAATCCCGATCTTCATCGGCTATTCGATGGTCGCCTGGGGCATGTGGCTCGGCAACCAGGTCACCGACCAGTGGGGCTTCGTCGAGTTCACGGCGGTGCAGGCCTTCCGCGGCGTCGGCGTGATGGTCGCGATGATCGCCTCGACCCAGATGACGATGAGCACCCTGCCGGTGCATCTGATCAAGGACGCCTCCGGGCTGCTGAACCTGTCGCGAAACACCGCCGGCGCGGTCGGCATGGCCATCATCGCCAGCTCGCTGACCACCCAGACCGCGGTTCACATGACCGAGATCGCCTCGCGCCTGGACCGGTCCAGCCTGGAGGGCCAGGCCATGCTGGCGGGCCTGACCGCGCGCTTCGCCCAGCTGGGCGTGCCCGATCCCGACGGAGCCGCCTACAAGGCCATGAAGTACATGATCAGCGAGAAGGCCCAGGTCCTCGCCTTTGGCGACGCCTTCGCCTTCATGGCCGTCTGCGCGGCCATCGCCGCCGCCCTCTCCCTGCTCGCCAAGCCCGGCAAGGTGGCGCCGGGCGGCCGCGACATGAACGCCGAGGCCCACTGACATGCCCAGACTGGCCGGCCAGATCGATCTCGCCAAGACCGAGGCCATCCTGGACGCCGCGGCGGAGGTTCTGGGCGAACGCGGACTGTCCGCGGCGATGGAGGAGATCGCCCGCCGGGCCGGGGTCTCCAAGCAGACGGTCTACAATCACTATGGCAGCAAGGCCGAGCTGGTCCGGGCCCTGGTCGAACGGCGGGTCAACACCATCACCGCCCCGCTGCGCGAGCCCGGCGCCGAGGAAAATCCCGAAGAGGCGCTTCGCGCTTACGCCCGGACCCTGCTGACGGTGGTGACCAACAAGACCTATTCCCTGCTGCGCGTCACCGTGCAGAGCGCCGGCGAGATGCCGGAGCTGGCTCGCGAGGTGTTCGAGGCGGGGCCGAAACACAGCCGCGCCATGCTGGCCCGGTTCCTCGACCTCGAGACCCGCAGCGGCCGCATGACCATCGCCGATCCGGCCCAGGCGGCCGAGCTGTTCGCCGGCATGGTCATGGGCCAGCGTCAGACCAAGGCGATGCTGAACATCGCCCCGGAACTGTCGGACGCGGAGATCGACGCCATCGCGAACGAGGCCGTCCGCGTCTTCATGAAGGCCTACGCGGCGTAGCGCCCGGCGCCGAAGTTCTAGCTCTCCGACCCTTCGGGGTCCGGCAGGCCGATCATGTGGAAGCCGGCGTCGACGTGGACGACCTCGCCGGTGGTCGACAGGCCCAGGTCCGACAGCAGCCACAGCGCCGCGCCGGCGACGCCCTCCATCGAGGTGTCTTCCTTCAGCGCGCTGAAGGCGCGGCCCTGGCTGATCATGCCGCGGCCGCCGGAGATGCCGGCCAGCGACAGGGTGCGCATGGCGCCGGCCGAGATGGCGTTGACGCGGATGCCCTTGGGGCCGAGGTCGCGGGCGATGTAGCGGGTCGAGGCCTCGAGCGCGGCCTTGGCCACGCCCATGGTGTTGTAGTTCGGAATGACCCGCTCGGCGCCGAGGTAGGTCATGGTGATCATCGACCCGCCGTTCGGCATCATCGCGGCGCAGCGGCGCGCCGTGTCGACGAAGCTGAAGGCCGAGATGTTCATGGCGCGCAGGAAGCCCTCACGCGTGGTGTTCTCGACGAACGAGCCCTTCAGCTCGTCCTTGTTGGCGAAGGCGATCGAGTGGACGAAGGCGTCCAGCGTGCCGAACTCGGCGGCCAGCTGCTCAAAGGCGGCGTCCATCGAGGCGTCGTCGGTGACCTCCATCGGGATGAAGGTCTTGACGCCGAGGCTCTCGCCCAGCGGCTTCACCCGCTTCTCCATGTCGGGCAGGTAGGCGAACGCCAGCTGCGCGCCCTGGGCGGCCAGCTGCGAGGCGATGCCCCAGGCGATGGAGTTGTGGTTGGCCACGCCGGTGACGAGGACCTTCTTGCCCTTCATCAGCTCGCCCTTGGGGAAGTTGTAGTCGTCGGCCATGAGGCGGGTCCTTGTCAGTGCGTGGTTCGAGCCGCCACGCAGGGCGCGACTCGCCATGACGAAGGGGAGTGCGATCCCCTGTCTGCGTCATCCTGAGGAGGCTGCGTAAGCAGCCGTCTCGAAGGACGCAAGGTGGTTGTGCGGGCGGCGACTACGCCCGCGCCATGATCAGACAGCCGTTGGTGCCGCCGAAGCCGAAGCTGTTGGACATCACCGTTTCGACCTGGCGGTCCTCCCGCTTGCGCAGGATGGGCATGTCCTCGAAGGCCGGGTCGAGGGTCTCGATGTTGGCGCTCTCGGCCAGGAAGCCGTTGTTGAGCATCAGCAGGCTGTAGATCGCCTCCTGCGCGCCGGCGGCGCCCAGGCTGTGGCCGGTCAGGGACTTGGTCGAGGAGATGGCCGGGGCGTTCTTGCCGAACACCTGGCGGACCGCCTCCATCTCCTTGATGTCGCCGACCGGGGTGGAGGTGCCGTGCGGGTTCAGATAGTCGATCGTGCGGTTCCCGGCCCCGGCCAGAGCCAGGGTCATGCAGCGCGCCGCCCCTTCGCCGGACGGGGCGACCATGTCGTAACCGTCCGAATTGGCGGCGTAGCCGACGATCTCGCCGTAGATCTTGGCGCCGCGCGCCTTGGCCCGCTCATACTCTTCCAGCACCACGATGCCCGCGCCGCCGGCGATCACGAAGCCGTCGCGGTTGAGGTCGTAGGCGCGGCTGGCCGTCGCCGGGCGGTCGTTGAAGTTGCTGCTCATCGCGCCCATGGCGTCGAACAGGTTGGACAACGACCAGTCCAGCTCCTCGGTCCCGCCCGCGAAGACCACGTCCTGCTTGCCCCAGGCGATCTGCTCATAGGCCGAGCCGATGCAGTGGGTGGAGGTGGCGCAGGCCGAACTGATCGAGAAGTTGAGGCCGCGGATCTTGAACCAGGTGGCCAGGGTGGCCGAGGCGCCCGAGCTCATCGCCTTGGGCACCGCGAACGGGCCGATGCGCTTGGGGCCCTTCTCGCGGGTCGTGGCGGCCGCCTCGATGATGACCTTGGTGGACGGGCCGCCGGCGCCGACGATCAGGCCGGTGCGGTCGTTGGACACCTCGCCCTCCTCGAGCCCGGAGTCGGCGATGGCCTGCTCCATGGCGACATGGGCCCAGCCGGTGCCCTCGGCCAGGAACCGCGCGGCGCGACGGTCGACGATCGCCTCCCAGTCGCAGTCGGGCGCGGCCTCGACCTGACTGCGGAAGCCGAGGTCGGCGTAGGTTTGCGTGAATTTCACGCCGGACCTGGCTTCGCGCAGGGAGGCGATGACCTCGTTGGCGCTCGATCCGATCGAAGAAACGATGCCGATACCGGTGACGGCGACACGCCGCATGTTAGCTCCTTATGTCTTCCCCCCGTCCACCCGAGGGGGCGGACGAACCCGCGCCGGCCGTTGATCAGGCCATGTCTTTCGGGTCGAACAGGCCGACCCGCAGGTCCTTGGCCTCATAGATGGGCTTGCCGTCGGCTTCGAGAATGCCGTCGCCGATGCCCATGACGAGTTTGCGGTTGATCACGCGCTTCAGGTCGATCTTGTAGACCACCTGCTTCACCGAAGGCGTCACCTGGCCGGTGAACTTCACCTCGCCCACGCCCAGGGCGCGGCCGCGGCCCGGACCGCCGATCCAACCGAGGTAGAAGCCGACCAGCTGCCACATGGCGTCCAGGCCCAGGCAGCCGGGCATCACCGGATCGTTGTTGAAGTGGCACCGGAAGAACCACAGCTCCGGGTTGATATCGAGCTCGGCGGTCACCTGGCCCTTTCCGAAGGCGCCGCCGGTGTTGTTGATGTCCGTGATGCGGTCGAACATCAGCATCGGCGGCATCGGCAGCTGGGCGTTGCCGGGCCCGAAAGTTTCGTCGCGGCCGCAGGCGATCAGTTCGTCGTAGCTGTAGCTGGACTGGGCCATGGGCGGCGGGGTCGTCGAGGTCATGCGTCACCGGGTCTTCGCCGCCCCCGGGGCGGCCGAACAAGGTCTGGGGGTAGCACTTAAGCCTGACGGTCTCAACGCTCGCGGGGCCGGCAGGGTGTCGGCGCGCCCGCGCCCCAGACCTCGGAGGACCGAACCCAGCCCTGGCGGCCGCCGGCCTTGACCCTGCGCCAGTCGCCTTCCGCCTTGTCCAGGACGGCGGTGGCGTTGGGCCGAAGCCAGGCCACCGTGCGGGCGCCGTCATCCGGCGAGGCCAACAGCGCGACCTGGCCCGGCTTGACGCGCATCACCGTCTGCACGCCGGTCAGGCCGCGCTTGTGGACCCAGGCCGGGACGCCGTCGGGTCCTCGAACCCGGCGCCAGTCGCTGGTTTCGGCGATCACCTCGACCGGCATGCCCTTGGCCCGCCAGGTCCAGAGGATGCGCTGATCCTCGCCCGGGCCGTTGCGGGCGTTGATTTCATTGTATTCCAGCGACAGGAACCGCGGCACCGGCAGGCGCGAGGGCGTGTCGCACTCGGCCTGGCCCCGGCCCTGGCAGCCGCCGAGCAGCAGGATCGCCGCCGCCGCGAGCAGGCCCGCCGTCTTTGTCGGCGCCAGCTTTTCTGATGCCATCACCGTCTCGCCTTCCCTTGGCCCCCGGAACGGCCTTTGCTAAGGGTTCGCCGAGCCCTCGACGGGCCGAACTCCGCACCGAAAGCGTCCATGGCCGCCAAGAAGCCGAAAGTCATCGTCACGCGCAAGTTGCCCGACCCGGTTGAAACCCGGATGCGGGAGCTATTCGACACCGAGCTCAATGTCGATGACCGTCCCATGACGGCCGACGAGCTGGTCGACGCCATGGGCCGTTGCGACGTGCTCGTACCCACCATCACCGACCGACTGGACGGGCGGCTGCTGTCGCGCGCCGGCGAGCGGATGAAGCTGATCGCCAACTTCGGGGCCGGGGTCGACAACATCGATGTCGCCACGGCCAATCAGCGCGGGGTCATCGTCACCAACACCCCCGGGGTCCTGACCGAGGACACGGCCGACCTGACCATGAGTCTGGTCATGGCCAGCACGCGACGCGTGGTCGAAGGGGCGGCCGTGGTTCAGGCGGGGGGCTTCCAGGGCTGGTCGCCGACCTGGATGCTGGGCCGCCGCCTGTGGGGCAAGCGGCTGGGCATCATCGGCATGGGCCGCATCGGCCAGGCCGTCGCCCGCCGGGCCAAGGCCTTCGGCCTGTCGATCCACTACCACAACCGCAAGCCGGTCAGCCCGCGCGTCGCCGAAGAGCTGGAGGCGACCTACTGGGAAAGCCTCGACCAGATGCTGGCCCGGATGGACATCGTCTCGGTCAACTGCCCGCACACGCCGGCGACCTACCACCTGCTGTCGGCCCGCCGCCTGAAGCTGCTGCAGCCGCATGCGGTGGTGGTGAACACCGCCCGCGGCGAGATCATCGACGAGGGCGCCCTGGCCAACATGCTGGCCCGGGGCGAGATCGCCGGCGCCGGCCTGGACGTCTACGAGCACGAGCCGGCGGTGAACCCCAAGCTCCTCAAGCTGCCGAACGTCGTGCTCCTGCCCCACATGGGCTCGGCCACGGTCGAGGGCCGCATCGACATGGGCGAGAAGGTCATCGTCAACATCAAGACCTTCATGGACGGCCACCGTCCGCCGGACCGCGTCATCCCGTCGATGCTCTGAAACCGGCGTCCCGGTTGATCGCCTGAAACTATCAGCATAGCCTCTGCCGAAACATTGCGGGGGCGATGATGACGGCTGTCTGGATCTGGAGCGGGGCGGCGGCGCTCTATCTGCTGTTCCGCCTCTGGTACGACGGGGTCCGGCGGCCGCTGACGCCGGCCGAGATCGACGCCTTCATGGCGGAGGCCGCCAGGGGCCCGACGGCCGGGCACAACGACCTGTCGATCGTCCGCGCCTTCCTGGAGGCGGACGACGGCCGCGAGTTCTTCATGTTCAACCTGGTGAAGTTCGCCGAGGGCGACGCGCCGCATCCGGTCACCGGCGAACCCACCTCCGCCCGCGCGATGATGGACCGCTACATGAAGGCCTTCATGCCCGCCCTGCTGGCCAGGGGCGGCCACCCCGCCCTCGCCGCCCGCAAGATCGCCGGCTACGTCGACGCCTGGCGGGTCGGTCCCGACCCCGGCTGGTCGATTATCGGCTACATGCGCTACCGCAGCCGACGCGACATGATGCGGCTGGTCGTCGACCCGCGCTTCAACGACATCCATCCGTTCAAGCTGGCCGGCACGGCGGAGACCTTCTCCTTCCCGACCCGACCGGTGGTCATGGCCCTAATCGGCCCCCGCCTCTGGCTCGCCCTGGTCCTCGCCCTGGCCGCCAGCCTGACGCAGATCGCCGTGCTGACGCTGCCCGCTTGACGGGAACCGTCCCGTTCAGCAGCTTTGGCGCGGGGGTTCTTTCATGATGTTCCGGACTTGCGCAGCAAGCGCCATCCTCGCTCTGACCCTGCTTGTCGCCGCGCCCGTCGCCGCCCAGGCGCCGGTTGGCCCGCCGTCCGTGGAAGAGTTCTACGGAGGCGAGCGTCTAAAGACCGCTCGTCTCTCGCCGAGCGGCCGCTATCTCGCGCTGATCCGCAACAATGGCCCTCGCGACATCCTGATGGTGGTCGATCTCCAGGAGCGAAAATCGTCCGTCGTTCTTGATCTCAAGGACTGGGACGTCGTCCATATGCGGCTCCAGGCCTGGAAGGGCGAGGACCGCCTTGTGCTGCGATACAGCACAGCGAACGTCGCCAAACGCGACGATGGCAGTCTGCGCACCACCACCGGGCCAGGCCCGGCCCGGGCCAAGGCGACCGGCTTCGATGCGCGGTGGACCTCGATCAAGCGCGACGGAACAGGTCAGGTCCAGTTCGAGCCGTATGCGCTGGTCGACACCCTGCCGGACAACCCCGATGAAATTCTCATCGCCCACGGCGAGTTGCTGGGCCTCGGCTACTTCGGGTCCTACGGCGAGCAGAACCTGTTCCGTCTCAACGTGGTGACCGGCGCCGAAACCAGCGTGATCCGCGGCAGCCAGCGTACGATCGGATGGCTCATCGACCGGACAGGGCAACCAGTGCTGAGGTACGATATTTATGGGCGTCGCGGCGGTCTTCGCGTCTACGGGCGCGCCGACGAGAACCGCTGGCAGGAACTCTTCTCCATTCGCGAGAAGGACTTCCGCTCCATGCCCGATCTCGAAATCCTCGGCCCGTCCAACGAGACCGGCAAGATGTACGTGGCGGTCCGGCCGGAGGACAGGTCGTCAGGCGATACGCGCGAAGTCCGGCTCTACGACTTCGTCAACCGCACCATGGGGCCGAAGGTCTGGGCTCATCCGAAGTATGACGTCGACGATGTCGCGTTCTACGAGGACGACTGGAAGCTCGCCGGCGCCTGCTACTGGGCCGACGTCTACGTCTGCGACTACTTCGATGCGAATAACCGGCGCGAGTTCGAAGCCATCCACGCCTTCTTCGAAGGCGAGCGGAGCATTCAGGTCACCTCGAGTTCGCGCGACGGTTCGATCAAGCTGCTTTCGGTCAGCGGCCCTGACGAACCCGGGTCGCTGTATGTCTACGATCGCAAGACCCGCCGCGTCGATCTGCTGGGGTCGCGGTGGCCGACGCTCAAACCTGACCGCCTCGGCCTGATGAGCCGGTTCACCTTCACGACGCGCGATAGCGTCGACCTCGGCGGATACCTCACCGTCCCGCCACCCGGAACGACCACCGGGAAGCTGCCCCTCATCGTGATGCCGCACGGCGGCCCCGAGGCCCGGGATCACTTCGACTACGACCGTTGGGCCCAGATTTTCGCGACCCATGGCTACATCGTGCTTCAACCGACCTTCCGGGGATCGGGCGGGTTCGGCGCCGGCTTCGCCGAGGCAGGCTACGGCCAATGGGGCGCCCGCATGCAGGACGACGTGATGGACGCCATGAACGCCCTCATCGCCAAGGGCCAGGTCGATCCGGACCGCATCTGCATCGTCGGGGCCAGCTACGGCGGCTACGTGGCGCTCCAGGCCGGCGCGACGGCGCCAGACACCTTCAAGTGCGTGGTCAGCATCGCCGGCGTGTCCGACCTGGTCGCCAGCCAGGCTTGGGAGAAGGCCGAGGGCGGCGCTGATTCCCCTCGCTACAAGTACTGGCTGAAATCGATAGGCGATCCGGTGACCGACCGGGCCCGCCTGGTTGACGCCTCGCCGATTAGCCACGCCCAGAACTTCCGGGCGCCGGTCCTATTGTACCATGGCGACTGGGACGGCATCGTCGATGTCGAACAATCCGAGGCCATGGCCAAGGCCCTCAAGCGAGCGAAGAAGGACGTGCGGCTCGAGATTCTGGAGGGCCAGGGTCACCCGGGCTGGGAACCGCTCGTCGAGGCGCCGGCGATGACGGACATTCTCGCCTTCGTCGACGCCGCCATCGGCTCAAAGGGCGAGCCCAAGTGAGGCCTGCGCTGCTCTGACCCATGGACCCTGCGCCGGTCCTGCCCGGCCCGGGGGAATCCGGGTGGCGCCGACTGGTGGTCATGGCGCAGTTCGGCCTCGCCCTGGCCGCCAGCCTGGCGCAAATCGCCGTACTGGTCGCCCGCTGATCGCGGTTGACGGGAAAACCGGACCCCTGCAGCCTTGGGGGCGGGGGTGCGTACCATGTTCACCAGACGACTGATGCTGGCCGGCGCCGCAGGCGCGCCGCTGCTGCTGCGCGACGCGGCGATGGCGCGGACAACGGCGCCAACACCGCCCACGGTCGACGAGCTGCTGCGGCCCAGGCTGCTGAACGACGCCGCCATCTCGCCAGACGGTCGCCGCATCGTCACCGCCGGCGCCGTGCGCGACGCCAAGGCCGAGCAGGACGCCAAGGCGCCCAAGCCGAAGCGCTACGAATTCGTCGTCGAGGATGACCCGGACTCCTACGTCGTGATCCGCGACGCCGAGGCGCTCGACAAGCCGCCGCAGCGGTTCAACCTGCCGGGCTGCACGGTCGAGGTCGTGGAATGGGCGAACAACGAGCGCCTGCTGATCTGGGTGGCGATCGCCAAGCTCGAAGGCCGGGTCCTCGGCTACGACTTCTACGGCATCACCATCCCCGTCCCCATGCGTCGGGTCATCGCCATCGACGTCGACGGCGGCAACCGCAGGGTTCTGTTCGAGAACGAAGCGAAGATGCTGAAGCGCGCCTTCAACGCTGCGCGGGTCGTGGATCTTCTGCCCAACGACGACCGCCGCGTGATGATGCAGATGTACGATCATCGCCGGGAGCTGGAGACCCTTTTTCTCGTCGACGTCTACACCGGCGAGGCTGAGCTTCTGGAACGGGGCGCGCCCTCGACCAGCTACTGGGAATCCCAGAACGGCGTGCCGGTGCTGCGGTATTCGACCAATCGCCGGGGCACGGTCCTGACCATCGAAGGCCGTCCGCCGGGGGAGACCGCCTGGAAGCTGGTCCGCAAGGTCCGCCGCGACGAATGGAGCACCAAGGATTTCGACGTTGTGGGCTTCTCGAGCGAGCCCGGCGTGCTGCTGGTGCTCAGCCATGAGCCCGGCGCGGAAACCAACGCCCTGCGCACCTTCGATCTGAAGACCATGACACTGGGCGCTGTGCTCGCCCAGCGGACCGACCGCGACATCGAGGGCGTGTTCATCGACGAGCACCGCGCCTATCTCGGCGCCGGCTACATCCGCGACCGCCTGACCTACGACTTCGCCGACAAGGCGCTGGCCCCGCACTATCGCGGCATCCAGAAGTTCCTCGGCGACGAATGCTGCGTGTCGATCACCGATATCAGCGCCGACCGGAACCGTTTCCTGCTCCACGCCAGCGGTCCGCGCGAGCCGGGCGCGCGCTTCTTCTATGACCGCAAGGCCGCGCGGCTGGAGCCGCTGGGCGCGGCGCGACCCTGGCTGACCTCCGACCGGCTTGGCCGGTGCGAGGCGCTGGCCGTGAAGACCCGGGACGGCGCGTCCATCACCGCCTACCTCACCCACCCGCTAGCCACCGGCAAGCGGCCGCTGGTGGTCATGCCGCACGGCGGGCCCGAGATCCGCGATCACATGGACTTCGACCTGTTCGCCCAGGCGCTGACGGCGCGGGGCTGGCTGGTGCTGCAGCCGAACTTCCGTGGCTCCGGCGGCTATGGCCGCAGCTTCGCCGACGCCGGCCGCAAGCGCTGGGGCGGGCTGATGCAGCACGACGTCGAAGACGCGGTCGCCCATGTGGTGGCGATGGGCGTGGCGGACCCGGGAAGGATCGCCATCTGCGGCGCCAGCTACGGCGGCTATTCGGCGCTGATGGGCCCGATCCTGCGGCCGGAGCTCTACAGGCGGGCGGTGTCGATCGCGGGCCTGAGCGACCTGCCGACCCTGATCAAGCACGAGAAGGACCAGGAGGGGGCCGACTCCCCGACCTACGCCTATCTGCTGCGGACCATCGGCGATCCGAAGACCGACGCCGCCATGTTGGAGGCCGCCTCGCCCCGCCGGCGCGCCGCCGAGATGACCATCCCCGTGCTGCTGATCCACGGCGACCAGGACGAGCGCGCGCCCTACGAGCAGTCCAAGGTCATGGCCGACGCCCTGACCAAGGCGGGAAAGACCCACCGGTTCGAGACCCTGAAGGGCGCCGGACACGGCGGCTGGTCGGTCGAGGAGTGGAAGAAGATCCTCGGGATGTCCTGCGACTTCATCGCCGAGGGGTTCGGGGAAGCCTGACGGGTCCTAGCGCTTCGGCGGGAACACCGCCGTCTTCAGCCAGGCGTCGAGGTCCATCGCGGATTTGTCCGCCACCTGCTCCATCGGGACGTGGCCGGTCTTCTCGTAGATGATGACCTGCGAGCCCGTGATCGCGTCGCCGAACAGCTTGGCGTGGCCAACCGGGATCAGCCGGTCGGTGTCGCCGTGCATGACCAGGGTCGGGACCCTGATCGCCGCCAACTTCTCGCGGGTCGCCGCATCCTTCGGATCGTAGCCGCTCATCAGGCCCAGGATGATCTCCTTGTGGCCGGGCGCGCGGGCCATCTCGACGTAGCGCGCGACCATGGCCTCGGTTGCGAGATCGGGCTGCGGCTCGAAGGCGTCGCGCAGGCCGGCGCGGGTCATGCCGCTGACGTCGAGGTCCTTGACGATGGCCCGGCCGACTGGGTTGCGCAGCACCTTGAAGATGAAGGGGCCCTCCTTGCCGTCCTCGCGTTGCTGCGGCCAGCCGGCGGCGTCGACCAGCACGATGCCCTGCACGCGGTCGGGATGGGCCAGGGCGTAGTTCCAGGTCACTCCGCCGCCCATCGAGTTGCCGATCAGCACGAATTTCTCGAGGCCCAGCTTGCGCGTGGTCTCGTCGACGATGTCGACGAAGCCGCTGCGCTTCAGCGTGTAGCCGTCCGGCGCGCGGGTCAGGCCGTGGCCGGGCAGGTCGAGGCTGATGATGCGGTAGTCCTTGCCCAGCCGCGCGACCCAGGGCTCCCAGGTCTCGAGGTTGGCCGAGAAGCCGTGGACCAGCACCAACACCGGCCCGTCGGCCTTGCCCTGGTCGCGGTAGTGCACGCGAACGCCGTCCGAGAGGGTCAAGTATTTCGAGGCCGGGGTGGCGTACTTCGCCTCCAGCGTCGTCCAGGGAATGTCTGGCCGCCGCAGCATCAGCCAGCCGCCGACCAGCACGACGGCGACCAGGACCAGCAGGCCGATCAGGACCCTCAGCAGCGTCTTCATGGCGTTCCCCTCTTTTCGTTGGCGGGGATTGAGCGAGGAACACACATCCCGGTCAAGGTGGACTGGCTGATCGGCCGTGATTGAAGACTGCGCCTCCCTCCCTTCCTCCTCGATGGAGGAAGGGCCGGGGATGGTGGTGAGGGCAGGGCCCTTCCGGGAGAGCGCCATCGGCTCCGAGCCTGTTGAGCCCTTCGCTTCGACACCGCGGTTCCACCACCACCCAACCCTCCTCCATCGAGGAGGAGGGCTTTCCATGTCCGGCACTAGTTCGTGTGTTCAGCCACAGGCCGGACAGTCCGGGTCGGCGCCGATGCGCACGGTGCGGGTCTCGGCGGCCAGCGCGTCGTAGATCAGCAGCCGGCCGTCGAGCGGCTCGCCAGCGCCGGCGATCACCTTCACCGCCTCCAGCGCCATCATCGACCCGATCACCCCGCCGAGCGCCCCGATCACCCCGACCGAGACGCAGGTGTCGGCGTCGGGCGGGATCTCCGGCACCAGGCAGCGGTAGCAGGGCTTGCCGGAGAAGACGCCGACCTGCCCCGTCCAGCGCGCGATGGCCCCGCTGACCAGGGTCCTGCCCTCGGCCAGGCAGGCGTCGCTGACCGCGAACCGGGTCGCGAAGTCGTCGGTGCCGTCGAGCACCAGATCGTACCCGGCGACCAGCGCCCGGGCGTTGTCCGGCGTCACCGCCACGGGGTGGGTCTCGATGACGATCTCGGGGTTGAGCGCAGCCAGATGCTCAGCCGCCGCCTCGACTTTCACGCGGCCGACGTCGGCGGTCTGGTAGATCACCTGCCGCTGCAGGTTCGACAGCGCCGCCGTGTCCGGGTCCGCCAGGCCGATGCGCCCCACGCCCGCCGCCGCCAGATACAGCGCCGCCGGCGCGCCGAGCCCTCCGGCGCCGACCATCAGCACGCTGGCGGCCTTTAGTTTCTGCTGCCCCGGCCCGCCGATCTCGCGCAGGACCAGATGGCGGGCATAGCGCTCGACCTCGGCTTGCGAAAACGCCATGTCCTTGACCTCATAGGCCCGCGCGGCCACATCGAAAGCCATGCAGAGCGCGACCAACTTCCCCGACTGGCACGGCACCACCATCCTGGCGGTGCGCAAGAACGGCAAGACCGTGGTGGCCGGCGACGGTCAGGTCTCCATGGGCCAGACCGTGGTCAAGGGCAACGCCCGAAAGGTGCGCACCCTGGCCGGCGGCAAGGTCATCGCCGGCTTCGCGGGCGCCACGGCCGACGCCTTCACCCTGATCGAGCGGCTGGAAGCCAAGCTGGAGCAGTTCCCCGGCCAGCTGGCCCGCGCCTGCGTCGAGCTGGCCAAGGACTGGCGCACCGACCGCTACCTGCGCCGGCTGGAGGCCATGCTGCTGGTCGCCGACGAGACCGCCATCTACACCGTCACCGGGGTCGGCGACGTGCTGGAGCCGGAGAGCGGCGTCGCGGCGATCGGCTCGGGCGGCAACTACGCCCTGGCCGCCGCCAAGGCGCTGGCCGAACACACCGACCTGTCGGCCGAGGACGTCGCCCGCAAGGCCATGGCCATCGCCGCCGAGATCTGCGTCTACACCAACGGCTCGCTGACGGTGGAAAGCCTGGGCTGAGGCGGTGCGTCCTTCGACACGCCGCTTCGCGGCTGCTCAGGATGACTGAGTCAGAAGGCTATCCACCATAGTCATGGTGAGCAGGCCCGAAGGGCCGTGTCGAACCACGCACGACCTGTCCGCGAATTAACGGGACTTCCCCCGGCCCCGCGCGGTGAATGGGCGCGGGAGGATCCGTCCATGCTTCGCCTGACCCTGCTCGCCGCCGCGAGCCTGATCGCCACGTCCGCGCTCGCCGAACCGGTGACGCCCGCGCCCGTCGTCGCCGCCGAGCGGGCCTTCGCGGCCGATGGCTACGCCACGGGGATCAAGGCCTCGTTCTTGAAGCACTCGGCCCCGACCGCGATCGTCATCCAGCCCGAGCCGGTGAACGCCCACGAGTCCCTCGCCGCCGCGCCGGACGGCAAGCCCGACGATCCGAAGCTGGAATGGTGGCCGGTCTTTGCGGGGATCGCCAAATCAGGCGATCTGGGCTTCACGACCGGCCCCTATGCCTTCGCGGACAAGCGGCGCGGTCACTATTTCACGGTCTGGAAGAAGCAGCTGAACGGCGAGTGGAAGTGGATCTTTGACGGCGGGACGCCCAGCGACGCCTCGGCCGTCGCCGGACCGGGCGGTGCGGTCGGCTATCTGAGGGTCGCCGACGTGCCGCCGCTGGACAGCGGCGCGGCCCTGGCCGAGGTGTACGCGGCCGAGGGCGCGCTCGCCGCCGCCGCTGCGACCGACTTCAAGTCGGGGTTCCTGGCCGTCTACGCCTGCGACGGGCGGATGCAGGGCTCCGCTCTGCCCCCGGCCGAGAGCTGCGACGCCGCCGGCGTCGAGATGGCCACTCGGCCGGCGACGGCGCGCCTGAAGACCCTCGGCGGCGAGGCCTCGGCCGCCGGCGACATGGTCTGGACCTACGGCGCCATCGACTGGCTGAAGGATGGACAGCCGGGAAAAGGTCACTATGTGCGCGTATGGCAACGGCGCGCGGAAGGCTGGCGGATCGTGTTTGACGAACTGCTGATCACCCGGACGCCGCCAAAGCCGAACTAGGGCTCACATTGGCGACCGAATGACCGAGTTTTCCCCGCGCGAGATCGTTTCCGAGCTCGACCGCTACATCGTCGGCCACCCCGAGGCCAAGAAGGCGGTGGCCATCGCCCTGCGCAATCGCTGGCGCCGCCGCCGCGTGCCGGACGACCTGCGCGACGAGGTCACGCCGAAGAACATCCTGATGATCGGCCCGACGGGCGTGGGCAAGACCGAGATCGCCCGCCGCCTCGCCAAGCTGGCCCAGGCCCCGTTCCTGAAGGTCGAGGCGACCAAGTTCACCGAGGTCGGCTACGTCGGCCGCGACGTCGACCAGATCATGCGCGACCTGGTCGAGAGCGCCATGGCCATGGTCCGCGACAAGCGTCGCGCCGCCGTCCGCGCCCGCGCCGAGGCGGCGGCGGAGGAGCGCATCCTCGACGCCCTGACCGGTCCCGGCTCGACCGCCGCCCGCGAGGCCTTCCGCAAGAAGCTCCGCGCCGGCGAGCTGAACGACAAGGAGGTCGAGCTGCAGCTGGCCGACAACGCCTCGCCGTTCCAGGGCCTGGACATCCCGGGCCAGCCGGGCGGCTCGATGGGCGTGCTCAATCTGGGCGACATGTTCGGCAAGGCCTTCGGCGGCCGCACCCGCACCCACAAGACCACGGTGGCCGGCGCCCACGCGCCGCTGCTGGCCGAAGAAAGCGACAAGCTGCTCGATCAGGAGGCCCTGACCCAGGAAGCCCTCGAACTGGCGGAGAACCAGGGCATCGTCTTCCTCGACGAGATCGACAAGGTGGCCTCCAGCGCCAGCCGCTCGGGCGCCGACGTCTCGCGCGAGGGCGTCCAGCGCGACCTGCTGCCGCTCATCGAAGGCACGACGGTCTCGACCAAGTACGGTCCGGTGAAGACCGACCACGTCCTGTTTATCGCCTCCGGCGCCTTCCATGTGGCCAAGCCCAGCGACCTGCTGCCCGAGTTGCAGGGCCGGCTGCCGATCCGGGTCGAGCTCAAGGCCCTGACCCGCGACGACATGCGCCGCATCCTGACCGAGCCGGAAGCCAACCTGATCCGCCAGCACCAGGCGCTGCTGAAGACCGAGGAGGTCGAACTGACCTTCACCGAGGACGCCATCGACGCCCTGGCCGACGCGGCCGTGGCCGTGAACGGCTCGGTGGAGAACATCGGCGCCCGCCGGCTTCAGACCGTGCTGGAGAAGGTCGTCGAGGAGATCAGTTTCACCGCCGGCGACAAGAGTGGCCAGACGGTGACCATCGACGGCGCCTATGTGAAGGAGCGCATCGGCGCGCTGGCGGCGGACGTGGATCTGTCGCGCTTTATCCTCTGACCACTACTGTCATCCCGGCCGCAGCGCAGCGGAGAGCCGGGACCCAGATTCGGCTTCGAGCTCAGCGGCCGGGATTTGATCTGGGTCCCGGATCGGCCTTCAGCCGTCCGGGATGACAGTGATTGGCGCAAGCCCTACCCCGCGCGCGCCACCGCCTCCATGCCCAGCATCGCGGCCTTTCGGGCCAGGCCCCAGTGGTAGCCGGTCAGGCGGCCGTCCCTCGCGATCACGCGGTGGCAGGGGATCAGCAGGCTGACCGGGTTGGCGCCGATGGCCGCGCCCGCCGCCTGGAAGGCCTTCGGCTTGCCCGCCCAGCCGGCGACCTCGCCATAGGTGGCGGTCTGGCCGGCCGGGATGCGCAGCAGCGCCTTCCAGACCTGGACGTGGAACGGCGAGCCGATCAGCACCAGCGGGACCGCGCCGCCGCCGCCGAAGGCCGCCAGCGCCATCTCGGCCGCCGCCGCGTCGTCGCGAAGCCAGTCGGCGGCCGGGAAGCGGCGATGCATGTCGGCGAAGGCGGCGTCCTCCTCGCCGGGGCCCGCGAAGCCCAGCCCCGCCAGGCCGCGCGGGGCGATCACGAACAGGCCGCGGCCGAACGGCGTCGGCGCCAGGCCCCAGCGCAGTTTCAGCCCCTCGCCCCGCCGCCGCGCGTCGCCCGGCGTCACCGACTCCTGGGCGATGAACAGGTCATGCAGCCGCGAGGGCCCCGAGAGGCCGACGTCGAGGGCCGTGTCGAGGACGTTCTCGCCGCGCGCCAGCCGCTCGCGCGCCTCGGCATGGGCGATGGCGGCGACGAAGGTCTTGGGGCTGACTCCGGCCCAGCGGGTGAAGGTGCGCTGGAAGTGGAACGCCGACAGGCCGACGGCCTCGGCCGCCTCGTCCAGCGAGGGATGGTCCTGCCAGTGGTCGGCCAGCCAGCCGAGCGCCTTCTCCATGCGATCGTAGTCGCGGGCGCGCTCTTCCAGGCGGACGATGTCGGCGGTCGGCTGGGTCATGTCGAAGGCCATGGTCGGACGCTAGGCTTCGCCCCGCCGGTCCTCCACCCGGTTCTTGCGGTCATCCGGGGTAGCGCTCCCTGCGCGCCGCGCGCAGGGCGCCCTCCAGGGCCTGGCCGAGATCGGCCCGTTCCTCCGGACTCAGCGCCCGGCCGACCAGATAGCGGCGACGATGCATGCGCAGGCGAACCTTGGTGTCGTCCTGTCCGAAGGCCTCGACGTCGAGGCCGGTGAAGGCGGTCGGCGAGGTCCAGACCGTGCGCTTGCCCGCCTCGGACTCCAGCCAGATCTCGACCTGCTCGGCGCTGACCCGCAACCGCTCCTTGCGCCCGGCGGCGCGGTTGTTGGCCCGGAATGCCAGCCACACCGCCAGCACATCGAGGCCGAGGAACACCGGAACCGGTCCCAGCCCGAAATGGCGGCCGAAGGCGAGGAAGAACCCGATCCCGACGATCAGGTTGAAGGCGATCACGATGCCCAGAATGATCTTCAGCCCCGTCGCGTTCAGCGAGGCGTTCTGGCGGATTTCCGCGTCCATGTAGAGCTGGCCGGCCATGGCGCGGAAAATAGGCTGGCGGCCCCGGCTTGGCGAGCGGAACGGCTCAGGCCATGGTCGCGCCGATGAAGAAACCGGCTCGCCGAAAACGTCTGTCGCCGAAGGAACGCGCCCGCGTCGACGCCCTGTTCGAGCGCTTCTCGACGCTCAGCGACAATCCCAAGACCGAGCTCAACTTCACCAACCCGTTCACCCTGGTCGTGGCCGTGGCGCTGTCGGCCCAGGCGACGGACGTGGGGGTCAACAAGGCGACGGCGAAGCTGTTTCCGGTGGCCGACACCCCGGCCGAAATGGCCGCGCTCGGGGTCGACGGCCTGATCCCCTACATCAACTCGATCGGCCTCTACCGGAACAAGGCGAAGAACGTCATCGCCCTGTCGGAGATCATCCTCAACAAACACGGCGGGCAAGTGCCGCTGAATCGCGCCGATCTCGAGGCCCTGCCCGGCGTCGGCCGCAAGACCGCCAGTGTGGTGCTGAACGAGCTCGACATCGAGCCGGCCATCGCCGTCGACACCCACGTCTTCCGCGTCTCCCACCGGCTGAAACTGTCGGCCGGCAAGACGCCGGACAAGGTCGAGCAGGACCTGATAGCCATCGTGCCGGAGCCGTTCCTGACGCGCGCCCACCACTGGCTGATCCTGCACGGGCGGTATGTGTGCGTGGCGCGGAAGCCGAAGTGCCTGGAGTGCCGGGTGAGTGATCTGTGTCCGAGTAGAGAGCTGTTCGTGGGAGGCTAGTTGGAGGGGCAGAGCAGGTAGGCTGCTTTCGACCCATTTCGGACCTTCGAAGTGCTGGTTCAGGCGACTGCCCGCTTCCGACTCATTCGCCCGATCACAATGCCTCCGACGAAGGCGCAGAACGCCGTTAGCCCAGCGAGAACCAGCGGCCATCGATCTTGAGTGGGCTTCTCCATCGCCAGCGTGGTGAGTTCGCCCGGATCGAGTTCTCTCAATACGCGGTCTCTCAAAGTATCGTCTCTAATGTCATTGGGGCCGAGCATTCCGTGGACCACAAGCCGATCATTCTCGCGGCTGGCGTAGAATAATCCCACCTTTCCATATTCTGGAAAAGCTGCTCGATCGCAGTTCACTTCCGTATAGTTGAGTTCGTAGGTAATAGTTCCGGCACCGACGTCGCCTTTGAATGATCTCCGAGGTAAAGATCTCACTTCAAGGCTACGGTCGACCTCGACAAGGCCGACGACCCGCCCAACAAAGATCGCGTCGGCTTCGGCCCAGTAGCGATCTTGATTGACTCGCTGTAAGCGTTCGAAGGCATGTGCCCGGGTCTCTCCGGGATTTCGTGGAACCTGATAATTGCACGCTTCTGCTGAGCTGGCCGCGAGCCAGCACAAGGCCAGAGACCCGAAGATTGAAATAGCGCGAAGCATTTGCTTATCCCTGGATACCCACGAGGCCGTAGTCAACGTCCGCTACCCACTCTTAGCTGACCTCAGCTCCTTTCTCCCGCTCATCCTCGCGGAAGCGGGGACCCAGGCTTACGGCCGGTGCACTCATTCCAAGGGGTGTCTGACTCCCGGTGTGGTGCGCGCTTCCTTCGGGAAGGAAGCAACCCTTCGATCTCTTGGATGTCAGCGTGCCGGCCGAGCCGGGTCAGTCAAGGGTGGCCCTCCGGGCCATCGCTCCGCGACGCGAAGCGCCCTTGAGTGACCCGGATCGACCGGCGATCGTCTCGCCATGAGATGAAGGGCGTAGTGGGGGCGATGCGGACCGCTTGCAAAAGCCCTCCTCCTCGATGGAGGAGGGTTGGGTGGTGGTGTGGCCGCTGAGCTGAAGGAAATGTGCGAGTGGGCTCAGAGCCTCCAGCGCCCTCCCGGCGCCGCTCCGCCTCCACCACCATCCCCGGCCCTTCCTCCATCGAGGAGGAAGGGAGAAGAAACGAGGCTTCCGGGACATATAGTCCCGGGACAACCGGGGCCATTCCGCCCCTTTGCGAGACATCGCCCGCCTCATTCGATCCACCCTGCGGCGCGGGGTGTCAGACTCGTCGGATGACGCGCGGCCGGAGACTACTCGAACGAGCACCAGGCCTTGAGCCACAAGGCTTCGGCCTGCACGCGCCGCTGGCCGCGCCCTGCCTTCCCGTGGCCGGGAGCGGGATCGGGCAGACGATACGCCCCCCTGTCCGGCCCCACTCGAACGGCCGCGAAATCGATCCCGGGACATGCGGGACGCTAAAGCGCCGCCTTCACCGCCGCCGCGAACCTCGCCCCCGCCTCCCGCGCGTGCTCGAGGAACAGGTCCGGCTCGATGGCCTCCAGCTCCATGACCCGCAGCGACCCGTCCAGACAGCGGATCAGGTCGATGCGGGCATAGACCGGCGGGCGGTCGAGGGCGCGCAGCGCAGCGGCCGCGACGTCCATGGCTTCGTCCGACGGCGCCGCCGGGCCGATGGTCGAGCCGAACTGCGGCTGGACGCGGAAGTCGTCGGCGCGAGCGACCTTGCCGACCGCGTGGCTGTAGACGCCGCCGAAATGCAGCAGCGAGATCTCGCCCTCGCCGGAGACGGCCGGCAGGAAGGGCTGGATCATCGCCGGGCCGGTCGGGCCGCCGGTCAGGGCCGCGCCGGGGGCGAGGCGGATGGTGTCATGCGAGCCGCCGGATATCTGCGGCTTGACCACCAGCTCGTCGGCGCCCAGCCGCTCGCGGGCGTTGTCGACCACGGCCTGGGTGGCGCGCTCGGCGAAGATCGTCGGCACCACCGGCACATCGGCGTCCATCAGGTCGGCCAGATAGGTCTTGGCCGTGTTCCAGCGCAGCATCGGCAAGTCGTTCAGCGTGCGCACGCCCGCATCGGCCATGGCGTCCAGCGCCGCGAACCAGGCGTCAGGGTCGAGGTGGTAGCCCCAGGCCAGCGAGGGCATCACCACATCGCCGTCGGCCTCCCCCGCGCGACGCCAGTCGAGCGGCGCGGCGGTCAGGCCTTCGGCGGCGAGATGGCCGGCGAGGCGATCGAAGTAGGGACCCCAGACCGTCCCGTAGGGACCGTCGGCGGCGGGGGTCAGCAGGACGATCCGGGTCATGACGCCCGGTACCGCCCCGCCTTCGATGCGTCAAACGCCCGCGAGGCGCGGCATGGCGTTCATTGCCCCGAAAGCCCTTTTCCCGTAACGACCGCCTTCTCTTTCCGCGCGAGATGTCCCGCTCCATGACCGCCCTCTACGACGTCGCCGCCATCGGCAACGCCATCGTCGACGTGATCGCCCCCTGCGACGAGGCCTTCCTCGAGGCCGAATCCCTGGTGAAGGGTTCGATGCAGCTGGTCGAGGAGGCCCAGGCGATCGCCCTCTACGGTCGCATGGCGCCCGGCATGGAGACGTCCGGCGGCTCGGCCGGCAACACCGTGGCCGGCGTGGCCAGCCTCGGCGGCAAGGCCGCCTACCTCGGCAAGGTCGCCGCCGACCAGCTGGGGGATGTCTATGAGCACGACATGCGGGCCATCGGCGTGCATTTCGACACGCCGCGTCTCGTCGGCGGTCCGGCCACGGCCCGCAGCATGATCAACGTCACGCCGGACGGACAGAGGACGATGTGCACCTATCTGGGCGCCTCGATCGAACTCACGCCCGACGACGTCGATCCGGCTGTCATCGAGGGCTCGACCATCGTCTACCTCGAGGGCTACCTTTTCGATCCCAGCGAGGCGCGGCGCGCCTTCGCCAAGGCGGCGGGCCTGGCCCACGCGGCCGGGCGGACGATCGCCATCACCCTGTCGGACGCCTTCGTCGTCGATCGCCACCGCGAGGCGCTGCTCGGCTTCATCGAGGGCCAGTGCGACATCGTCCTGGCCAACGAGGCCGAACTGAAGGCGCTGTTCGAGACGGACGACTTCGACGCCGCCGCGGCGAAGCTGGGCGCCATGACCCGGGTCTGCGCCATCACCCGCGGCGCCGCCGGCTCGCTGCTGCTTTCGGGGGCGGACTCGGTCAGGATCGCGGCCTGTCCGGTCGAAAAAGTCGTGGACACGACGGGCGCCGGCGACCAATACGCAGCGGGCTTCCTGCTGGGGATCGCGCGCGGCCTGCCCTTGGCGGTCGCCGGCAAGCTCGGCTCGCTCGCCGCGGCGGAAGTCATCGGCCACTACGGCCCCAGGCCCCAGGCAGCGCTCCTGGACCTGGCGAAGGCGGAAGGACTGATCTGATGGCCCGGACGGCCGAAGTGGTTCGCGAGACGAAGGAGACGCAGATCCGCGTCTGGATCGATCTCGACGGGACCGGCGAGTCGACGATCTCGACCGGCGTCGGCTTCTTCGACCATATGCTGGAGGGCTTCGCCCGCCACGGCGGCTTCGACCTGAAGGTCGAGACGAAGGGCGACCTGCACATCGACATGCACCACACCGTCGAGGACACCGGCATCGTGCTGGGCCAGGCGGTGAAACAGGCGCTCGACGGGTTCAAGGGCATCCGCCGCTTCGGCAGCGCCTACATCCCGATGGACGAGACCCTGACCCGCTGCGCCCTCGATCTTTCGAACCGCGCGTACCTGATCTGGAAGGTCGACTTCTCGCGGCCCAAGGTCGGCGACATGGACACCGAGCTGTTCAAGGAGTTCCACCACGCCTTCGCCATGAACGCCGGCGCCTGCGTGCATCTGGAAACCCTGTACGGCGACAACACCCACCATATCGCCGAGAGCGGCTTCAAGGCCTTGGCCCGCGCCCTCCGCGAAGCGGTGGAGCTGGATCCCAAGACCCACGGCCGCGCACCGTCGACCAAGGGCGTGCTCTAGGCTTCCCATGCAGAGCGTCGCCCTGATCGACTACGGGTCGGGCAACCTTCGCTCGGCCGAAAAGGCCCTCCGCAGGGCGGCGGAGGCGCATGCGCGGTCGCGCGTCATCGTCACCGCCGATCCGGACGTCGTGGCGGCGGCCGATCGCATCGTGCTGCCGGGCGTCGGCGCGTTCGCGGCATGCATGGCCGCCCTGGCCGCGCGCGATGGCCTGATCGCGGCGATGACCGAGGCGGTGATACGCCGCGGCGCGCCCTTCCTCGGCGTCTGCGTCGGGATGCAGCTGCTGGCCGATCGCGGGCTGGAGTTCGGCGTCACGCCGGGCCTGGGCTGGATCGCCGGCGAGGTCTCGCGCCTGACGCCCGCCACGCCGACCGCCAAGGTTCCCCACATGGGCTGGAACGATCTGGTCGAGGTGCGCGATACGCCCCTGATGTCGGGGCTGACCGACGGCGCCCACATGTATTTCACCCACTCATTCGCCTTCACGCCCGACGATCCGTCACATGTCGCGGCCAGAACCGACCACGGCGGCCGGTTCACGGCGGCTGTCGTCAAGGACAACGTCATGGGCGTCCAGTTCCACCCCGAGAAGTCGCAGGGCGCCGGCCTGAAGCTTCTGCAGAACTTCCTGGAGGCGCGCGCATGATCCTCTACCCCGCCATCGACCTGAAGGACGGGCGCTGCGTGCGGCTGCTGCACGGCGACCTGAACAAGGAAACGGTGTTCAACACCTCGCCGGCCGACCAGGCGCGGCGCTTCCAGCAGCAGGGCTTCGCCTGGCTGCACGTCGTCGACCTGAACGGCGCCGTCGAAGGGCGGCCGGTCAACGGCGCGGCGGTGGCGGAGATCCTGGGCGCCATCTCCATCCCGATGCAGTTGGGCGGCGGCATTCGCACGCTCGAGCAGGCCGGCGCCTGGATCGAGGCCGGCGTCGATCGGGTGATCCTCGGCACCGTCGCCGTCAAGGATCCGGCGCTGGTCAAGGCCGCCGCGCGCGAATGGCCCGAGCAGATCGCCGTGGCGATCGACGCCCGCGACGGCATGGTCGCCACCGAGGGCTGGGTCGGCGTCTCGGAAGTCGGCGTCATCGAGATGGCCCAGCGGTTCGAGGACGCGGGCGTCGCGGCCTTGATCGTCACCGACATCGGCCGCGACGGCGCCATGACCGGCGTCAATGTCGACCAGGTCGGCGAGGTGGCTGACGCCGTGACCATCCCGGTGATCGCCTCGGGCGGCATCGCCTCGGTGCGCGACATCGAGTTGCTGAAGGCCCGGTCAGGCGCGCCGATCGCCGGCGCCGTGCTCGGCCGCTCGCTCTACGAGGGCGCGGTCGATCCGGCCCAGGCCCTGAAGATCGCGGGGGGCTGATGCTCAAGGTCCGCGTCATTCCCTGCCTGGACGTCAAGGACGGCCGTGTCGTGAAGGGCGTCAACTTCGTGGCCCTGCGCGACGCCGGCGATCCGGTCGAGCAGGCGCGAGCCTATGACGCGGCCGGGGCCGACGAACTGATGTTCCTCGACATCACCGCCAGCCACGAGGGCCGCGGCGCGATCCTCGACGTCGTGGCCCGGACCGCCGATGTCTGCTTCATGCCGGTGTCGGTCGGCGGGGGCGTGCGCTCGGTCGACAGCGCCCGCGCCCTGCTGCGCGCCGGCGCCGACAAGGTCTCGATCAACACCGCGGCGGTGGAGAACCCCGACCTGATCGCGGCCATGGCCGACGCCTTCGGCAGCCAGTGCGTCGTCGTGGCCGTGGACGCCAAAGCGCGCCCCGATGGCGGCTGGAACATCTTCACCTACGGCGGCCGCAACGATACCGGCCTCGACGCCGTGGCGTTCGCCGCGCAGGCGGTCGAGAAGGGGGCGGGCGAGATCCTGCTGACCTCGATGGACCGCGACGGGGCCAAGACCGGCTACGACATCGGCCTGCTGCGCGCGGTCACCGACGCGGTGAGCGTGCCGGTCATCGCCAGCGGCGGGGCGGGCGAGGCCCGGCATCTGGTCGAGGCGGTGACCCAGGGCCACGCCGACGCGGTGCTGGCCGCCTCGATCTTCCACTTCGGCGAGGTCTCCATCGGCGACGCCAAGCGGGCGATGGCCGCCGCGGGGGTGCCGGTCCGCCTGACAGGAGACGCCGCATGAGCCGCTTGAGCGAGGTCCTCGACCGCCTGGCCGCCACCATCGAGGCTCGCAAGGGCGCAGACCCGTCCGCCTCCTGGACCGCCCGGCTGCTGGCCGACCCGTCCCTGGCCGCCAAGAAGCTGGGCGAGGAAGCCGTCGAAGCGGTGATCGCCGCGACGCTGAAGGACAAGGACGCGCTCGCCGCCGAGAGCGCCGACGTTCTCTATCATCTTCTGGCCCTTCTGGCCGCGAGCGAGGTGCCGTTGGATGCCGTGGCCGCCCGGCTCGAGGCTCGTGAAGGCCAATCCGGCATCTCGGAGAAGGCGGGCCGAAGCTAGAGCCCCAACCGCTCCGCGTCCGCAGTGGCCGACAAGCCCAGGGCCTCGAACATCTCCGATCGCCGCGGCCCCAGGCGGGGCGGATAGTGGACGGCTTTAGCCGGCTTGGGCGTCGCCCAGGTCCTGAGCACCTTGGCCATGTTGGCCGGGCGCTTGAGCCAGGCGTCGCTCGGCTCCAGCATGTGGAATCCGCGCATGAACTCGCGCAGCAGCGCCGGATCCGACCGCAACGCCGGCGTGATGGCGTCGTTGGCGAAGCTCCGCGCCAGCAGCGCCTTGAATCCGGGCTGCTGCCCGCCCTTCAGCGTCTGGCGGGCCCGGCGGATCGCGATCCGGTCCTGGGTCAGCATCGCCTCGTAATAGGGCTTCAGCTCACGGTCGACAGCCTCTTGATAGGCGATCGCGCGCGCGGCCGGGCGCTTGTGGGCCTCGAGCACCTGCCGCAGGGAATCGGCCTCGATGGCCGCGAACGAACAGCCGCGACCGTAGAGGGGATTGGTCCGGATCAGACCGTCGCCGACGAAGAACAGGTTGAGCGCCAGCGGCTTGCCGCCCGGCGCGGTGTCACGCCAACGGCTCTTCAGGTCGCCCATGCCGAACACCTTGCTGACCGGCTCGGACAGTTCGGTGTCGGTCCACCGGGCGACGCCCGGAATCTGCGCGCAAACACCATCGAACACTTCCGGGTGCATGATCGCCTTGCGCATCGTCTCCTCGATCTCGGGCACCGCCAGGGTGATCGAGAAGCAGCCGTTGTCGGCCGGGAAGACGCCGTACTTGATGAAGCCCAGATCACCCGCCCCCGGCGGACCGCCGCGCGGCGGCTCGCTCTTCCCGGGGCGCAGACGCCAGTGCCGCGTGTAGTAGAGTATCCCGGCGTCCTCGGAGGTCTCGGGCGTGTTCACGCCGGCCGCCTCCAGCCATTCGAACGCCTGCGAGAGCCGGCCCGCGCCGTCGACGACGATGTCGGCCTCCTCGTCCCGACGACCATCGGCGTCTTCAAGGGTCAGACCACGGCAGACGAAGCGGCCCTCGTCGTCGCGCTCGCCGAGCAGGCCGATCACATTGACGCCGCTTCGGATCTGCACCGACGGCATGCGCTCGACGTAGCGGCGCAAAACCAGCTCCAGCGTCGTGCGCCGGCTGGTCAGCACGGTGAGCTGGCTGTCCTCGGGCTGAGGCCGGTACTTCGCCCGGGCCTGTTCGGTCAGGCCGTCGAAGAAGTTCAGTTCCTGCACGCCGGCGGCGCGCAGGTCCTCCAACAGGTCAGGATGCCGGTCGGCGATGATCCGCCGAAGCCGCGCGAGGAAGGCATGGCTGTGCCGCAAGTGGCCGACGCCGCGCCGGCTCCAGGCCTCGAACGCTTCGTCGGCGCCGCCGTCGGGCGCGGCCGGATCGCGCTCCAGGACATCGATCCGCCGTCCCGACCCGCCAAGCGCCAGGGCCGTGAACAGGCCCGCCATGCCGGCCCCGATCACCAGAAGTCGTTCGCTCATCACAGAAACCCCGGTTCTTCGCTGGACTATGCCGCCGCCCCGGGAGGCCTTCCAGTATGACCTCGCGTCAAACGCGTGATTTTCCCTTGAGCGCCACGTAGAGGGCGCCGTCGCCGCCATGCCGGCGGTCGGCCTTCGAAACGCCGGCGACGACCGCGCGTAGCGGCGGCGCGGCCAGCCATTCCGGCG
This sequence comes from uncultured Caulobacter sp., assembly GCA_937925635.1. Lineage (GTDB taxonomy): Bacteria > Pseudomonadota > Alphaproteobacteria > Caulobacterales > Caulobacteraceae > Caulobacter. The sequence goes on along the minus strand of CALALX010000028.1, from coordinate 122,481 downwards.
TCTGCCGGCGCAGGATGCCCTCGCCCAGGGTTCCCTTGCCGGTGATGACCAACACTTCGCGGATACCCTCTTCGAAGGCGCGCAGGATGAAGGCTTCGAGCGCCGCCTTCGCACGGTCATGGGTCATGAAGTGCAGGTCGATGCGGACCTCAAGCGGCTCGCGACCACGGACAAGGCGGCGCTTTCGGCCGGGCTCGATGGGATCAGGCGGTCTCGCCGCCTTCGGCCGAGAGACCTTGGTCCCGGGCTGAACCGGCAGGCGCGCCGGCGGGGCGGCGGGGTCTGGCGGCGGGGCGGGCGCCTCCGTCGCCGCCTTGGGGATCGAACGACCCGGGCGGAGCTTCACCGTCTCGGCCACACGGCTCCAGAGCCGCGTCTCCTCGGGATTCAGTCTCCGGACCACGACAGCCTCAAGAGCCGGCGGGAACGGGCGCCAGCCGCCACATGCGCAGGGTGTGGCGCACGCGGCCGGCTTCTACGCCGGCGGCGTCGCCGGTGCCCATGTAGAGGTCGGCCCGGACCTGACCCTTGATGGCGCCGCCCGTGTCCAGCGCCACCACGGCGCGGCGGTAGGTCGGGAAGGCGCCGGTCAACACCGGTGCGCTGGCGTCGATCCAGAACAACTCGCCAAGGTCGTGGCGCGACAGATCCACGGCGATGGAACGGCCCGCCGGCAGGGGCAGGTTGGCCGCGCCGACGGCTTCGCGCCCGTCGTCGTCGCTCATCTTGAAGAACACGTAGCGCGGGTTCAGGCGCATGATCTCCTCGGCGTCCTCCCCGGCATGATCGGCCAGCCAGCGTCGGATGGCGTCTCCCGACGTGTCGGAGTCCTTCAGCAGGCCCCTTTCGCGCATTGGCCTGGCGATCCCGACGAACGGCCTGCCATTATGGGCGGCGAAGGCGGCCCGCTTGCGGGTCCCGTCCGGCAGGACCAGCACGCCTGAGCCCTGGATCTGCAGGAAAAACAGGTCCTCGGGCCTCATCCAGGCCAGCACCACCTCAGGTTCGGTCGCCTCGATCGCGGCGCGATCGGGATAGGGACGAGTCCTGTCGCCGTCGACCTGCACCACCTCGGACGGGCCGTTCATCACCAGATCCGAAGGCCTGGCGCGGACCGGCGCGGTAAACCCATCGCGGCGCGACAGACGCGCCTCGTAGACCGGCGCGAAATAGGCCGTCAGCAGGCCGGCATCCCCGACGACCTCGGGCTGGAAGTTGGCCTCGAGAAAGCGACGGGCCGCCATCCCGTCGATCGGCCCGAGGGCCCGGGCCTTGCGACAGGCTGCGACAGCGTCAGGGTCCTTGGCGACGCCGCAGGTCCGCCGCCAGCTGTCCAGAGCGGCGAGGTGATCCTCCGTCTCCCAGCCAGGCAGATCGGCGAATGTTACGAGGGGTCCGGGCGGCGTCGGAACCGGGGTCGGCGCGGGATGCGGCGGCTGGACCGGCGGCGGCGGCGGCGCGACCGCCGGTCCGCCGGTCCTCGGCGTCGCGCAGGCGGCCAGGATGAGCATCAGCACCGCCGCGCCGAGAACCCGAATGCGCATTACGCCTCCGCGGCGTCCACGTGAACCAGGGTCCAGTTGGGGTCGCGGCTCTTAAGATTGCGTTCGAAGGTCCACAGTTCGGCGGTGCGGCGATCGTCGACCGCCTCCCCTTCCGGACCCTTTGTGCGGGAGCGGAACTCGCCCAGGAATCGGACCACGATCCGGGCGATGTCGCCCTCCACGTCAATATGATCGAGATCGGCGCGCGGCGCGTGCAGGAACTCCACCCGTTCGGTGCGGCCCTCGGCCTCGCGCGCGTCAATCGCGGCGTTGAAGCTCTCGGCCACGCCGGGCGCGAGCAGGTTGCCAAGGGTGGCGCGATCACCGGCCGCGAAGGCGATGACGATCATCTCGTAGGCCTGGCGAGCGCCGTCCAGGAAGCGCCCCGCCTCGAAGGCGGGATCCTTGGCGCGGATCGCCAGAAGTCCGTTGGGCGTGACGCCTTCCGGCTCGACGGGATCGAGCGCCGGGGCCGGCTCGCCGGGACCGGCGACGCGTTCGGGTCGCAGCTGGTTGTCCTCGGGCTGGCGGCCGATGCGGCGGCCGAGCACGGCATAAAGCTGGTACAGGACCACGGCGGTGAGCACGGCGAATATGACCAGCAAGAGGTACTTCACGTCTGTTGCGTCTCCGATATCCCCCAGCGCGAATATAGGACGGGCTGACGCCCGCGTAAGGGGGCCGCCGTTGCGCGGGCGGGGTGCGCGTGATAGCAGCGCGCCTTCATATTGTCGCGCCCGCGGTCGGGCGAGGACATCTGTCTACGTCCGGGAACGTGAATCACCCATGAGCGATACGTCCACCGCGCCCGCCGAGAACGGCGCCGAAGCCCAGCCCGGTTTCCGCATCCTCGCGCAGTTCGTGCGCGACTTCTCGTTCGAGAACCCTCTCGCCCCGGAATCCCTGCGCGCCGATCCCGCCGGTCTGCAGCCGCAGATCGACATCGGCGTCGAGATGAACGCGCGCGGTCGCCAGGACGGATTGTTCGAAGTCGACCTCAAGCTCTCCGCCCAAGCCACGCGGGGCGACAAGGTCGCCTTTCACGTCGAACTGCTCTACGGCGGCCTCTTCGCGATCAGCGGAATCCCGGAAGCCGAGCTGGAGCCCGTGCTGATGATCGAGTGCCCGCGGTTCCTGTTCCCGTACGCGCGCCGGCTGATCGCCGACGTCACGAGCGAAGGCGGCTTCCCGCCCTTCCAGCTGGATCCGATCGATTTCGCCGGGGTCTACGCGGCCCGCAAGTCGCAGGGCGACAGCGGCCTTGTCGGCAACGCCTGAGTCCTCCAACCGGCCCCTCGCCGCCACGGCGTCGTCGGGTTGGCAAGGATCAGCGGGCCGGACTTAGATCCCGTATTTCAGCCAGACGGCCTTGTCCTTGAGCACGCCGCGCACGAAGGCTTCGTGGGCGGCGCGTTCGTCGACGGTCGAGCGTGGCGCGAGCGGACGAGGCCTGGCGCCGTACGCGATGGCCTGAACGGCGGCGGTGGCCCGTTCGACGGCCCCCATGGTCAGGTCCAGCGCCCGTTCCTTGCCGCCCTGCAGCTCCAGATAGACGGCCGCCAGCAACTCGGCGTCGATCAGCGCCCCGTGCTTGTCGCGCGAGGCCAGTGAGATCTTCATCCGCTTACAGAGCGCGTCGAGGGAATTGTACATTCCCGGAAACTTCTTCTTGGCCAGCGCCAGGGTGTCGATCCAGCGATCATCGGGCGGTGGCGTTCGTCCGATCCGCGCCAGCTCGGCGTTGACGAACCCACGGTCGAAGGGCGCGTTGTGAGCGACGATCGGATCGTCGCCGACGAACGCGAGGAAGTCGTCGACGATCTCGTGAAAGCGCGGCTTGTCCTTCAGGAAGGCCAGGGAAATGCCGTGCACGCGCTCAGCGTCGGCGTCGATTTCGCGCTCCGGATGGACGTACCGGTGGAAATTGCGCGCCGTCGGGATGAAATCGATGACCTCGACACAGGCGATCTCGATCAGCCGATGGCCTGTCTTGGGATCAAGGCCGGTGGTCTCGGTGTCGAGGACGAGGTGGCGCGCCATGGCTAACTCAATGGGCCGGTTCGGCGGGTCCTTCAAGCGGTCGCAACGTCGCGACGAAGGCCCGATCCCGGAGCTTGGCGAGGACATCCCGGACCTGCGCGCGTGCGTGGTCGAGGCCCTGTCCGGTGTCGATCACGAAATGGGCGCGGGCGCGCTTTTCGACGTCGGCCATCTGCCTGGCCAGGATGGCGTCGAGTTTGGCCTCGTCCATGCCCGGCCGCGCCAGCACGCGCTGGCGCTGGATGTCCGCCGGCGCCGAAACCACGACAACCGCGTCGACCCGCGCCTCACCGCCCGTTTCGAACAGGAGCGGGATATCGAGAACGACGATGTCGGCGCCCTGGGCCACGGCCTTCTCGAAGAAACCTGCCCGCGAGGCCCCGACCAGCGGATGGACGATGGCTTCCAAGCGTTTCATGTCCTCCGACTTTCCGACCACCAGGTGGCTCAGGCGCGTCCGGTCAATCGCGCCATCGACGACGACGCCCGGAAAGGCCTCGCCGACCGGTTCGACCGCCGCGCCCCCCTTGGCGTAGAGCGCGTGAACCTCGGCGTCGGCGTCATAGACCGGCACGCCGGCGGCCGCGAACATCGCCGCGGTGGTCGACTTGCCCATGCCGATCGAGCCGGTCAGGCCGACGGTGATCATGCGGTTTCTCCAATCGTCTCAAGCGCCAGGGCGCGGACGTCCACCGAGGCGGGCGGCGGGGCGCCGAAGAAGGCCTCGAAGCTCGGCTCAGCCTGCCGGATCAGCATTTCCAGCCCATCGACGGTGCGCAAGCCCCGCTCGGCGGCCCGCCGCAGGAACGTGGTTCGGAGCGGCTTGTAGACCATGTCCAGCACCACGGCGGCGTCGGGCGCGCGGGCCAGGTCGATGTCGGGACCAGGCCCGCCGCCCAGCCCCAGGGAAGTGGCGTTCACGATCACATTGGCGGCGTCCAGGGCCTCGTCCTGGTCCACGGCGCGAACGACACGGCCGATGTCGGCGGCGAGGGCGATCGCGCGTTCCGCCGTTCGATTAACGATGCGCACCTCCGGCGCGCCCGCGAGCGCCAGGGCCGCAGCGGCCCCGCGGGCCGCGCCGCCGGCCCCGAGGATGATGGCGGGACCAGCCTTCGGATCGAAGCCCGGCGCCTGAACGGCCAGCGCGGCCAGCATGCCCAGGCCGTCGGTGTTGTCGGCGAACACCGAGCCGTCCTCGCGAAACAGCAGCAGGTTGGAGGCTCCCGCCAGACGGGCCCGCTCCCCGGCCTCGTCGGCGCAGGCCAGGGCCTCTTCCTTGAAGGGAATGGTGACATTGACGCCCCGGATGACTCCGCCGCGCAGGCCCTCGACCAGGGCGGGAAATCCGCCGGCTGTCGGCGCCAGCGGCACATAGGCGGCGTTCAGGCCGGCGGCCTCGATCCAGGCGTTGTGCAGCACCGGACTGAGCGAATGGGTGACGGGTCGGCCGACGATGCCGGCGACCAGGGCCGCGCCGGTGATGCGGCTCATGTTTCGAGCTCCCCGTGAAGACGAAGGAAGTCGAACAGGCCCATCAGGGGCAGGCCGAGGATGGTGAAGTAGTCGCCCTCGATGCGGGAGAAGAGCTGCACGCCCTCGTTCTCCAACTGGTAGCAACCGACCGAGCTCAGGATATCCACCCCGCGAGCCGCCAGATAGCTGTCGATGAAGGCGTCGCTGAAGTTGCGCATGGTCAGTTTGGCGGGCGGGACCTCGCGCCAGATCGCCTGGCCGTCCCGGGCCACGACCACCGCCGAATGCAGCTTGTGGGTCTTGCCGCGCAGAAGGCGCAGACGCTCGCGCGCCTCGGCGATTGTCTCGACCTTGTCGAAGAGGGCCCCCGCAAGGTCGAGTGTCTGATCCGCGCCGATCACCAGGGCCCCGGGCCTGCTTCGGGAGACCTTCACGGCCTTCAGTTCGGCCAGGGCGTCCGCCACCTCCCGCGGGCCCGCGCCCTCGGCGAGAAGGCCGGCCTTCACGGCGGCCTCGTCGACGCCGGCCACTTGAGTCTCGAACGGCACGCCCGCCGCTTTCAAGACAGAGGTCCGGGCCGGGCTCTTGCTCGCAAGGACGATCATCCCAGCACCTCGACCGTGCCCCGACCGCCGGACAGCAGGTTGATGATCGCGGCCGCAGTCTCTTCGACAGATCGCCGGGTCACGTCGATCACTGGCCAGCCCTGGCGCTCGAACAGCCGGCGCGCGTCGATGATCTCCTGTCGCACCGCCTCCTGATCGATATAGCTGCTGGCGCGCTGCTCGTTCAGTGAGAGCAGGCGATTGCGGCGGATCTGGATCAGCCGGTCCGGCGAGGCGATCAGCCCGACCACCATGGTGTTCCTCAGCTCAAAGACCTCTTTGGGCAACGGCACCCCGGGCACCAAGGGGATGTTCGCCGCGCGGACACCACGGTGAGCCAGATAGATGCTGGTCGGCGTCTTGGAGGTTCGAGACACCCCGATGAGGACGACATCCGCCTGGCTAAGGTCCTGACCAAGCTGGCCGTCGTCGTGGCCGATGGCGTAGTTCAGCGCCTCCATGCGGTTGAAGTAGTCGGTGTCGAGGTTGTGTTGGGCTCCGACCCGGCTGGAGATCGGGGCGCCGAGGTAGCGCGACATGGCGGCGACCACCGGATCGAGCGCCGCGATGCAGGGGATTTCGTGCCGGCGGCACCCGTCCTCAAGCGCCGACCGGAGGGCGGCGTCAACGATCGTGTGCAGAACGACGCCCGGCGCGCCGGCGATTTCCTCGAGCGCGCGCTCGAGTTGGCGGGGCGAGCGGACCAGGGCGTAGATGTGCTCGATCGGCAGGATGTCGGTGAAGCGAGCGCAGACGGCCCGGGCCATGGCGTTGAGGGTCTCGCCCGTCGAGTCGGACACGAGATGGATGTGGAAATAGGTCGCGATGCGCGGCGCCGAACTCATCGCTCTTCCTTAGGGCCAGGTCGGCTCCGGAACCAAGCCTGTGTATGGACCGTTAATGTTCTCTTAACCTTCCCGGGACGAAGGCGGGACAGATTTCATGCGCCTCCGTGCGCCCGCGGTTGCGCGGTGAATCACGTGCATGCCTTGGCCCGTTTGGCCTCCCGTCATCCCCAGCCTGTTGCGACGCCCACAGGTAAGGATTTGTTAACCTTCCCCGGGCGGGGACGGGAATTGACGTTCGCGACAAACGCGCGCGGCCGGCCGTTAGGGTTTTGTTAAGGAATTCGGGAGGCTGCCCTTCCTTCCCCGCTATTCACAGGGCGTCATACCGTTGTGGACGCGGCGTGGATTGTCGCGGAACTGGGACGGGAGATCGTCTCTCGCCGACGGACTGTCCCAGCGGCGCCTGTCCCTTACTCCTACCCCTCCATCCTTCTTAACTTTCTATTAGGAAGGTAAGGGGCCTTGCCTCCCGGCGTATGGGGCCTATCAAGCGAGCGATGAGCGAGAATTCCAAACCGGACCTGCTCAAGGTCCTCGCGGGCGAAACCCTGGCCCGCCCACCCGTATGGTTCATGCGGCAGGCCGGCCGATACCTGCCCGAGTATCGGGAGCTCCGCGCCAAGGCTCCGGACTTCATTTCCTTCTGTCTGAACCCGGAGATGGCCGCCGAGGCCACGTTGCAGCCGATGCGGCGGTTTCCGTTCAGCGCCTCCATCGTGTTCGCCGACATCCTGCTGATTCCCGGCGCGCTGGGTCAAAAGGTCTGGTTCGAGGCAGGCGAAGGGCCCAAGCTCGGCGAACTGCCGCTGCTCGATGCCCTGGAGGCCGAGATCGAGGCCTCGACGTTCCGCCTGACACCCGTCGGAGAGACCCTGTCGCGCGTGCGAGCCGCCCTGGAGCCCGAACGGGCGCTGATCGGCTTCGCGGGCGCGCCCTGGACGGTGGCGAGCTACATGATCGAGGGCGGATCTTCAGATCGCAGCAAGGCCCGCACCTTCGCCTACGAGCAACCGGAGGCCATGGACCGTCTACTGGACATCGTCGCCCGCGCCTCGGTCCGCTACCTGGCCATGCAGGCTGAAGCCGGGGCCCAGGTCCTGAAGCTGTTCGAAAGCTGGGCGGAAGGTCTTCCGGAGGACCTGTTTGAACGCATCGTCTGCAAGCCGCACAGGACGATCGTCTCCGGCCTGCGCGAGCTGGGCGTCGAAACGCCGATCATCGGGTTCCCGCGTGGCGCCGCGGCGATGGCTCAACACTACGCCGACACCGTCGATGTCCAGGCCGTGGCCTTGGATACGGCCTGCCCGGCCCAGGTCGGCCAAGCGATCCAGACGTCCGGCAAGGCGGTGCAGGGCGCACTCGATCCGCTGCTGCTGCGAGCCGGCGGACCGGCGCTCGATCGCCGGGTTGATCAGATGCTGGAACAGTGGGGTTCGGGTCCCTACATCTTCAATCTGGGTCACGGCATCCTGCCGGACACGCCCATTCCTCACGTCGAACGGGTGCTCAAGCGGGTGACCGGCCAGTGACGGGCGGCGGACGCAGAATCGCCGTCGTCCTGTTCAACCTCGGCGGGCCGGACGGGCCGGACGCGGTGCGGCCGTTCCTGTTCAATCTGTTCAACGACCCGGCGATCATCAGCCTGCCAGGCCTGGTTCGCACCCCCTTGGCCAGGCTGATCAGCAGTCGGCGCGAGGAAACGGCCAAGGCCAACTACGCCATCATGGGCGGGGGCTCACCCCTGCTGCCCGAGACACGGAAGCAGGCGGCGGCGCTGGAGGCGGCCCTTGGGGCCCGCTTGGCCGGCGACGAGGTTCGCTGCTTCATCGCCATGCGCTACTGGCATCCGATGACGGATGAGACCGCGGCCGCTGTGGCCGCCTTCCAGCCCGACGAAGTGGTTCTGCTGCCGCTCTATCCGCAGTATTCGACCACCACGACGGAATCATCGGCGACGGCGTGGCGCAGGGCCTATCGGGGACCTGGCCGGACGCGGACCGTCTGCTGCTATCCGGAGGAGCCCGGCCTGGTCGAGGCCCATGCGCGCGCCATCATCCGGACTCACCGGGCGATGGGCTCGCCGGAACCGCTGAGACTGTTGTTCTCGGCGCATGGTCTGCCGGAGAAGGTCATCAAGGCGGGCGATCCGTATCAGAACCAGGTCGAGCGCACCTGCGCGGCCGTGGTCGCCCAGCTCGGCGCGGACTGGGCTGCCGACTGGGATTGGCGGGTCTGCTACCAGAGCCGTGTCGGCCCGATGAAGTGGATTGGTCCGTCTACGGAACAGGCGATCGAGGCCGCCGGCGCCGACGGTCGCGGCGTGCTGATCACGCCGATCGCCTTCGTTTCCGAACACGTTGAGACTCTCGTCGAGCTCGATCACGAGTACGCTGAATTGGCGCGCCGGCTGGGGCTGCCGTTCTATCTGCGGGCTCCGGCCATCGGCGCCGACCTGGCCTTCATCGAGGGTCTGGCCGATGTCGCCGTCGACGCGCTCGGTCGCGAGGGCGTTGCGCCGGCGGGCGCCGCGTGCGACGCCGGGCTGTCAAAATGTCCCTGCCGGGAGAGGACCGCATGAGCTGGTTCGCCGAACATTACGACCTGCTGCGCGGGCTACACATCATCGCGGTCATCGCCTGGATGGCCGGCATGCTCTATCTGCCCCGTCTCTACGTCTATCACACCCGCGCCGAGCGGGGCTCACAGTTGGACGAGACGTTCCAGGAGATGGAGCGAAAGCTCCTGCGGATCATCATCAATCCGTCGATGATCGCCGCCTGGCTGCTGGGCCTGGCGCTGATCGCCGCCAACGGCGTCAACCGCGGATGGGACTTCCTCGCCCAGCCGTGGATGCTCACCAAGCTGGCGCTGGTCGTGGCGCTCAGCGGCTGGCACGGTTTCCTTGCCGGCGCTCGCCGCAAGTTCGAGGCTGGGACCAATACGCGGAGCGAGAAGTTCTGGCGGATGACCAACGAGATTCCGTTCGTCATCGCGATCGTCGCCGTCCTGGCCGTCACGACCGAGTTCTTTTCGCGCTAGCGCCGTCCAGCCCTCGAGAACGCTTTTCTTGACGGCGAGGAGCCGTCGTGGTTTCCCTCGCCTCCGACGCATGGCGCTTCGCCATGGGTTCTTCCTTTCGCCGGATCCGCGCCCGTTGCTGGCGCGCTCATGATCCGGCTCCCCGAACGTCCTTTTCGCGTCCTCCAGACGCACCCCATCCGTCGCCCCTGGATCCGTCAGGCCCCACCGGCGTCAGTCTATCCAAGGGGCCGATGAGGCCCTCACGCCCAGAGTCCATCCATGTCCGAAGACAATACCCCCGAAACCGACGCCCCGGCCGCCGAGGACGCGATCGTCGAAACCGTCGTCGCGAACGCCGCCGAGGACGCCGCCGAAGGCGACGACTCCGAAGTCGCCGCGGTCGTCGCCGCGCTCGGCCTGACCCGCATGTCCCTTCAGGAGCTGAAGGAGACCTCCCCCGCCGACCTGCTGGCGCTCGCCGAGAAGCTTGAGATCGAGAACGCGAACTCGATGCGCAAGCAGGACATGATGTTCGCCATCCTGAAGACCGTCGCCGAGGAAGGCGTCGAGATTTCGGGATCGGGCACGATGGAGGTGCTGCCGGACGGTTTCGGCTTCCTGCGCAGCCCGGAGGCCAACTACCTGCCCGGCCCAGACGACATCTATGTCTCGCCCTCGCAGATCCGGAAATTCGGCCTGCGCACCAGCGACAGCGTCGTGGGCGCGATCCGCGCCCCGCGGGAGGGCGAGCGCTACTTCGCCCTGGTCAGCGTCGAGCAGATCAATTTCGAGGCGCCGGAAAACGTCCGCCACAAGGTCCACTTCGACAACCTGACGCCGCTCTATCCCGAAGAGCGCCTGAAGATGGAAATCGAGGACCCAACCCTGAAGGATCGCTCGGGCCGGATCATCGACATCGTCTCGCCGCTCGGCAAGGGTCAGCGCTGTCTGATCGTGGCGCCGCCGCGGGTCGGCAAGACGGTCATGCTGCAGAACATCGCCAAGTCGATCGCGGCCAACCACCCCGAGTGCTACCTGATCGTCCTCCTGATCGACGAGCGACCGGAGGAAGTCACCGACATGCAGCGCACCGTGCGCGGTGAGGTGATCTCCTCGACCTTCGACGAGCCGGCGACGCGTCACGTGCAGGTCGCCGAGATGGTCATCGAGAAGGCCAAGCGTCTGGTCGAGCACAAGCGTGACGTGATCATCCTGCTCGACTCTGTGACGCGCCTGGGTCGCGCCTACAACACGACCGTCCCCTCCTCGGGCAAGGTGCTGACCGGCGGTGTCGACGCCAACGCCCTGCAGCGCCCGAAGCGCTTCTTCGGCGCGGCGCGCAACGTCGAGGAAGGCGGCTCGTTGACCATCGTCGCCACGGCCCTGATCGACACGGGCTCTCGGATGGACGAAGTCATCTTCGAAGAGTTCAAGGGCACCGGGAACAGCGAAATCGTCCTCGACCGCAAGGTCGCCGACAAACGCATCTTCCCGGCCATCGACATCCTCAAGTCGGGCACCCGCAAGGAAGAGCTGATCACGCCGAAGGACCAGCTGCAGAAGACCTATGTCCTGCGCCGGATCGTCAATCCGATGGGAGCCCAGGACGCGATCGAGTTCCTGATCGACAAGCTGCGCCAGACCAAGAACAACGCCGACTTCTTCCAGTCGATGAACACCTAGGGCCGGCCGGCCGGGACCATTCCCCCGGCCTCCTGAACGAACTAGGCTCCCGGGCGGCGACGCGCGGGAGCCTTTTCATGTCCTCCAGCTACATTATCGCCGGCGGCGAGGCGGGTCGGGTCCGGCTGTCGGTATTGTCGCAGGCGATGGCCCCGTTCACCGGGGCTCTGCTTGACAGGCTCGACGACTGGGAGGGCCTGTCGGTCCTCGACGCCGGCTGCGGCGGCGGCGACGTGTCCCGAGAGCTGGCGGCGCGGGTTGGTCGCGCTGGCCGCGTGGTCGGCGTCGATGGCGACGAGGCCAAGATCGCCGCCGCCCGCGAGGCCGCCCTGGGAATCCCGCAGCTATCGTTTCGAGACGGCGACGCCATCGCTCCCGGGCCCGACGATCCATTTGACGTGATCTACGTGCGCTTCCTGCTTTCACACCTGACCGACCCCGCGGGGGCGCTGGTCAGCTTCCGCAGTCGCCTGAAGCCCGGCGGGCTGTTGATTGCCGAGGATGTCGACTTCACCGGCCACTTCGCCGACCCACCGGTCCCCGCCCTCGACCGCTATGTCGCCTGGTACCGGGAGACGGCGGCGCGGCGCGGGGCGAACGCCGATCTTGGGCGGGACCTGGCGGCGCGCGTGGCGGCGGCTGGCTTTACGACCCTCCATGGCGGAGACGCGCATCCGGTCGCCCGGCGCGGTCCGGTCAAGGCGATGGCGCCTCTGACTCTGGCCGCGATCGCCGACGCCGTGGTCGCCGCGGGCCTCGCCACGCGGGACGATGTCGATCAAACGGTCGCCGAGCTGCAGACCGCAGCCGATGACTCCGCCATCCTGCTCAGCATGCCTCGCATCGGCCAGGTGATCGGGCGCGTCCCTTGAGCCTGATGGCTAAATCGTACTCGAGATTCAAAGGTGTAGAGCCCGATTCAGGGTTCAGATTGTTCCATCTGAACCCCTCAGGCTCTAGGGAATGAGCAGCGTTGAGCCGGTCGTCGCCCGGGCCTCCAGCGCCTGGTGGGCTTGGCGAGCCTGGGCCAGTGGGAAGGTCTGGCCGATCTCGATCTTCACCTTGCCGGAGGCGATCATGGCGAACAACGCCCCGGCGCTGTCGTCCAGTTCCTCGACCGTGGTGATGTAGTCGAAGAGCGTCGGCCGCGTCAGGAACAGGGAGCCGCGCCGCTGCAGCTCCAGGGGGGCCAGAGCCGGCGCCGGCCCCGACGCGTTGCCGTAGCTGACCAGCATGCCGCGCCGCCCGAGGCTGTCGAGGCTGGCCGTCAGGGTGTCCTTGCCCACGCCGTCGTAGACGACGCGCACGCCCTGGCCGGCGGTCAGGGCTTTCACGCGGGCGGGGACATCCTCGTCACGGTAGAGGATGACCGCCTCGGCGCCGTCGCGCTCGGCCAGCGCGGCCTTATCGGCCGACCCGACGGTGGCGATGACCCGCGCGCCGATCGCCCGGCCCCACTGGGTCAGGATGCTGCCCACCCCGCCGGCGGCGGCGTGGACCAGTATCCAGTCGCTTGACTGCACCGGATAGCAGCGCCGGATCAGGAACTCCGCGGTCATCCCCTTGAGCATGGCGGCGGCGGCCGAGCGGCTGTCGACGCCCTCCGGAATCGTCACCGCCCGGTCTGCCCGCACCACATGAAACGCGGCGTAGGCGCCGGTCGGGCCATTGCCGTAGGCGATCCGATCACCGATGGCGAAGCGGGTGACGCCCTCCCCGACCGCCTCGACGACGCCCGCGCCCTCCAGCCCCAGGACCATCGGCATCTTCATCGGGTAGAGGCCGGAGCGATGGTAGGTGTCGATGAAGTTCAGCCCGATCGCCTCGTGCCGGACGAGCACCTCGCCGGTCCCGGGCGTCGGAATCGGCAGGTCAACGGCCTCAAGAACCTCCGGCCCGCCGGTGCGGGCAGCCTGGATCGCCAGCATCGGTCTAGGCCAGATGCTCGGCGAAGAAAGCCAGCGATCGTTTGCCGGCCGCCTCGGCGTCGCCGGCGTGATAGTGCTCGCCCCCGATGCGGGCGAAGGCGTGGTCGCGCCCCGGGTAGTCATGGATGGTGATCAGCGGATGGTTGTCGAGCGCCGCGTGGATGGCGGCCTGGGCTTCCTTCGGAACGAAGCCGTCTTCGCCGGCGATGTGCAGCATCACCGGGCGGGTGATCTTCTCGGCCTCCGCCGTCAAGGAGTCGAGCCCGACGCCGTAGTAGGACACCGCCGCGTCGACATCGGTGCGGGTGGCGGTCAGGAAGGCCATCTTGCCGCCAAGGCAGAAGCCGACGGAGCCGACCTTGCCGGTGCAGCCCGGGTCGGCGCGGATCAGGTCGATGGTCGCCTGTAGATCTTCCACCCCCTTGTCGGCGTCAAACGCGTTGAAAAGCTGGAAGGCCTTGTCCCACTCTTCCTTGGACTGGTCGGTGATGTCGATGCCGGGCTCGATCCGCCAGAACAGGTCGGGGCAGATGGCCAGATAGCCCTGCGCGGCCAGGCCGTCCGTGATGTCGCGCATCACCGCGTTCACGCCGAAGATCTCCTGGATCACGACCACGGCCGGCGCCTTGGCCGCGGCGGGTCGGGCGACATAGGCCGAAAACTCACCGTCCGGCGTCTTGATGGTCAGGCGTTCAGCGCTCATCGTCGTTCTCCCGTTTAAGTCTGTGTGGGTGTTATCAAGCCCGCCCCCGCGTCGGCCACCGCAAACCGCCGTAGCGGCGAAGGAAAGAACCGAATGAAGGTCACGATCGAGATCGATTGCACTCCCGTTGAGGCTCGCACCTTCATGGGCCTGCCAGACGTCACCGCGCTCAACGAGCATATGGTGGCCGAGATGCAGAAACGCATGGACGCCAATATGGCCGCCCTGGCGCCGGATGAGCTGATGAAGAGCTGGATGGCGTTCGGGAGCGGGGCGCAGGAGCAGTTCCGCAAGCTGATGACGGCGGCCATGCCCGGCGCGGCCGGGTTCGGGACCAAGCCCGGCGAATGACCGACACCATCTTCGCCCCGGCCACGGCGCCTGGACGGGCGGCGCTGGCGGTGGTGCGGGTCTCCGGGCCCGGGACGCGGGCGGCGGTGATTGCTCTGGCCGGCGCCGTGCCCGCCCCGCGTCGCGCGTCCCTGCGACGGCTGACCGGCGCCGACGGCCTGGTCATCGACGAGGCCCTGACCCTCTGGTTCCCCAACCCCGCCAGCTACACCGGGGAGGATTGCGCCGAGTTTCACCTGCACGGCGGCTTGGCGGTGGTCGACGCGCTGATCGCGGCGCTGGCCGACATGGGCTTACGACTGGCGGAGCCCGGCGAGTTCACGCGCCGCGCCTTCCAGAATGGCAGGCTGGACCTTGCCCAGGCCGAGGCCGTGGCCGACTTGATCGACGCCGAGACCACGGCCCAGGCCCGGCAGGCGCTGGATCAGCTCGGCGGCGGCCTATCGCGCCGCTATGACGTCTGGCGCGAGGCGCTGATCGAGAGCCTGGCCGTTCTTGAGGCGGCCGTGGATTTTCCGGATGAGGATCTGCCCGAGGATGTCGCCGCGCGCGCCCGGCCGCACTTGCGGGCGCTGTTGGATGAACTGGATGCGGCCCTGGTTGACGCCGAGCGCGGGCGACGGGTGCGCGAAGGCTTCCGCATCGCGCTGATCGGCGCGCCGAACGCCGGCAAGAGCAGCCTGTTGAATGGGCTGGCGGGTCGCGACGCGGCCATCGTCACGGCAACGCCGGGCACGACCCGCGACATCATCGAGGTTCCGCTGGTTCTGGCCGGCTACAAGGCGCTGCTGGCGGACACCGCCGGCATGCGCGAGACGGAGGAGGCCATTGAGGCTGAGGGCGTTCGCCGTGCGCGGTCCTGGGCCTCGGAGGCCGACCTTCGCCTCTGGGTCGTCGACGGCCATGCTTCGGACGGCAGTTGGCGGCATGCGCGGGAGTTGGCGCAGCCGGGCGATCTCTGTGTGATGAACAAGGCGGATCTGCCGCCCAGCCTCGATGGGGGACGCGCGCGGGCGGCGGCGGCGGAGATCGGGCTCGACGTGCTCGACGTCTCGATGAAGACTGGGGGTGCGGACGCGGTTCGGGACGCACTCACGAGACGGGTGGTGGCGGCGCTGTCGGCGGCCGAGTTTCCGGCGGCCACGCGGTTGCGCCACGCCGAGAGTTTGCGCGAAGCCGCCGCGCGTGTGGGTCGGGCGCTGGGTCAGCCGGAACCAGAGCTGGCGGCGGAGGACGTGCGGTTGGCGGCCCGCGCTCTGGAACGGGTGTCGGGGCGGGTCGATCCCGAAGCGGTGCTGGACCGGGTCTTCTCGAGCTTCTGCATTGGTAAATGAGATGTTTCACGTGAAACATCGGTCGGCCCCTTGACCGTCATCCCGGACGGCCGGAGGTCGCCCCGGGGCCCGTCGGCAAGGGGTATTCGGCTCCCGGCTCTGCGCTGCGCCGCAGCCGGATCGACAAGCAGCTTCGGACTCCCGATCTGGTCTGGTCTGCGCTATATTCCGTCTCCGTCGCCCCCGCTCGCCGGGGGCGTTCGCATTCTGATCTGTAGCAGCAACAAGCATGACCCGGTTCTGGGATGTCATTGTCATTGGCGGCGGACACGCCGGCTGCGAGGCCGCGGCGGCTTCGGCGCGCTTTGGCGCGCGCACGCTGCTGTTGACCCACAAGCTCGAAACCATCGGTGAAATGAGCTGCAACCCGGCCATCGGCGGCCTGGGCAAGGGACATCTGGTCCGCGAGATCGACGCCCTGGACGGCCTGATGGGTCGGATGGCGGATCGGGCAGGCATCCAGTTCCGCATGCTCAATCGCTCCAAAGGCCCGGCCGTGCGCGGCCCGCGGGCGCAGATCGACCGTCGCCTGTATCGCGACGCCATGCAGGCCGAACTAGCCGGCTATAGCAATCTCGACGTCATCGCCGAGGCGGTGGAGGACCTGATCGTCACCCATGGCGCCGTGGCCGGGGTCGTCGGCGGCTCGGGCCGGGATTACCGGGCTCCGCGCGTGGTGCTGACCACCGGCACCTTCCTGAAGGGGGTCATCCACCTCGGCGAGAAGCGCATCCCGGCCGGCCGGGTCGGCGACGCGCCGGCTATCGGCCTCTCCGACCGTCTCTACAGTCTCGGGCTGGAGATGGGGCGCCTCAAGACCGGGACGCCGGCTCGGCTCGATGGCTCGACCATCGCCTGGAACCGTCTGGAGATGCAGGACGCGGACGCGGAACCTGTCCCCTTTTCCTTCCTCAATGAGCGCATCGACGTGCCGCAGATCCAATGCGGCATCACCTGGACGACCGAGGAAACCCACAGGATCATCGCCGAACGACTGACGGAGTCGGCGGTCTATGGTGGCCGGGCCACCGGTCGCGGTCCGCGCTATTGCCCGTCGATCGAGGACAAGGTCGTCCGCTTCGCCGACAAGACCAGTCACCAGGTGTTCCTGGAGCCGGAGGGGTTGGACGACGATACGGTCTATCCGAACGGCGTCTCGACCTCGGTGTCGGAAGAGACCCAACTGCTGTTCCTGCGCACCATTCCGGGCCTGGAAGAGGTCGCCGTGCGCCGGTTCGGCTATGCGATCGAGTACGACTACGTCGATCCGCGGGAGCTCTTCCCGACGCTTGAGGTGAAGCGCCTGCCCGGCCTCTATCTGGCCGGCCAGATCAACGGCACCACGGGCTACGAAGAGGCCGGCGCCCAGGGCCTGGTGGCCGGCATGAATGCGGCCCGCGCCGCTTCGGGCGCCGATGAGGCGACCTTTGCCCGCGACGAGGCCTATATCGGCGTGCTGATCGATGACCTGGTCACCCGCGGTGTGACTGAGCCGTACCGAATGTTTACCAGTAGGGCCGAGTTCCGCCTCCTGCTGCGAGCCGACAATGCCGATCAGCGGCTTTCTCCCCGCGGAGAAATTCTCGGAATCGTGGGTTCCGCAAGGGCTGGCGTGTTTCACGTGAAACATCGGGCGCTCGAAGAGGCTCGGGCCCAGGCCCGTTCATGGTCGTTAACGCCGGCGGCGGCGCAGAAGGTCGGCCTCGCGGTGAAGGCTGACGGTCAGCGCCGTGACCTGAGCCAGCTCCTGGCCTATCCGGGGGTCGACCTCGACGTTCTAACGGCCGTCTGGCCGGAGATCGCAGCCTGGTCGCCGGCCGTCCGCGAGCAGATCGAGATCGACGCCGCCTACGCCGGTTATCTCGATCGGCAGGCCGCCGATGTCGAGGCCTTCCGCCGCGACGAAGCCCTGCGGATCCCCGCCGACCTTGACTACGCAACGATCGGCGGGCTGTCCAACGAGGTGCGGAGCAAGCTCTCCGCCGTGCGTCCGCTGACCCTCGGCCAGGCCGCCCGCATCGAGGGGGTCACGCCGGGCGCCCTTACCGCCCTGCTCGCTCATGTCCGTCGTCCCCGCGCCGCCTGAGGCGGTCAGCGCGGTGCAGGACGCCGCTTCCTTTCAGGCCGCGACTGACGCGAGCGACGCTCAGATGGCCGACCTTGAGCGGTTTTTGTCGCTGCTCACCGCCGGCAACGCCGTCATGAACCTGGTTGGGCCGGCGACGATTCCCGCCTTCTGGAATCGTCATGCCTGGGACAGCGCCCAGCTTCTGCGGCTCGCGCCGGAGGCCCGCGTCTGGGCGGACCTCGGCGCCGGCGCCGGCTTTCCGGGACTGGTCCTGGCCATACTTCTGAAGGATGTTCCGGGGGCGAGGGTGCATCTCGTCGAGAGCATGGCCAAGCGCTGTCGGTTCCTGAGCCAGGTCTCCGAGGCTCTGAGTCTGCCCGTGACGATCCACAACAAGCGTGCGGAAGATCTGTCACTGACTGTGGATATCGTTACGGCGCGGGCTTGTGCGCCGATGACGCGGCTGCTGGGGTACGCCAAGCCATATCTGACGCGTGGGGCGACCGGCCTGTTTCTCAAGGGGCAGGATGTGGTATCCGAGATCGCGGACGCTACTACATCTTGGAAGTTCAGCCACCGGCTGATCGAAAGTCTCAGCGACCCACGCGGCCGCATTGTTGAAGTGAAGGGATTGTCCCGTGTCTGAGAGGCTTGATCCGCTGCTGCCGCCCGCGCCGATGCGGGTTCTGGCGATCGCCAATCAGAAGGGCGGCGTCGGCAAGACGACGACGGCGATCAACCTGGGCACGGCCCTGGCCGCGGTCGGCGAGCGTGTGCTGCTCATCGACTCGGACCCTCAGGGGAACGCCTCGACGGGTCTGGGCATCTCGCGTCAGCAGCGCAAGACGACGCTCTATGACGTGCTGATGAGCGAGACGCCGGCGGCCGACGCGGCCGTACCGACCGCCCTGCCCGGCTTCGACATCATTCCGTCCGATCCCGACCTCTCCGGCATCGAACTCGAACTCGGCCATGCGCCGCGCAGGTCCTACCGCTTGCGAGACTCCTTGGAGGCCCTGCGCGCCTCCGGTCAGTACAGCTACGTCCTGATCGACTGCCCCCCGTCCCTGAACCTGCTGACCGTGAACGCCATGACCGCGGCCGACGCCGTGTTCGTGCCGCTCCAAACGGAGTTCTTCGCCCTGGAAGGCCTGACCCAACTGATGCGGACGGTCGATCTGGTGCGCGGCAGTCTCAATCCGCAGCTGGAGATCCAGGGCGTGGTTCTGACCATGTTCGATCGTCGCAACAGCCTGTCGGAACAGGTGGCGCGCGATGTTCGCGCCCACTTCGGATCCAAGGTCTACGAAACGGTGATCCCAAGGAACGTCAGGGTTTCCGAGGCGCCGTCCTTCGGGAAGCCGGTGCTGATCTACGACCTGAAATGCGCCGGGTCGCAGGCCTATTTGAAGCTCGCCCGCGAGGTCGTGGGCCGTGAGCGCGACCGTCGCCTGGCGGCGGCGTAGGAGATGATGTCGACGATGGCTGAAGGTCGCAGAGGTCTGGGGCGCGGCTTGTCCGCCTTGCTCGGCGAGGCCGAGGCGGAGAATGCCGCCGCGCCGGCGGGCGAACCGGCGGGTGTACGCGAGATCCCGATCGAGCTGATCCACCGCAATCCCGACCAGCCGCGTCGCCGCTTCGGCGAGACCGAGATCTCGGAACTGGCGGACTCGATCCGCGAGAAGGGCGTCCTTCAGCCTGTGCTCGTCCGGCTTCATCCGGAGAGAGCGGGCGAGTACCAGCTGGTGGCCGGCGAGCGTCGCTGGCGCGCCTCTCAGCAAGCGGGCCTGCGGGCCATGCCGGCGCTGGTCCGCGAGCTTGATGATCGCCAGGTTCTTGAGATCGCCATTGTCGAAAACGTTCAGCGGGCTGATCTGGGGCCGATCGAAGAGGCGCTCAGCTACAAGGCGCTGATGGATCGCTTCGGTCGAACGCAGGAAGAGGTGGCCCAGGTGGTGGGCAAGAGCCGGCCGCACGTCGCCAACGCTCTGCGCCTGCTCACTCTGCCGGAGGAAGTCCAGGGCTTTCTGGCCGAGGGCGGGCTGACCGCCGGTCATGCCCGCGCGCTGGTCGGTCAGACTCATGCGGCGCCGATCGCCAGGGTGATCATCGAGCGCGGCCTGAACGTGCGCGAGACCGAAGCGCTGGTGAAGCGGGGCGTTCTGGAGACGAAGGCCGCGAAGCCGGTCTCGACTGGTGGCGCTGGCAAGGACGCCGACACCGCTGCGCTTGAGGACGATCTCTCCGAGGTGCTCGGCCTGCCGGTCGAGATCAAGGACGCGGGCGGCGCCGGCGAACTGCGTATCCGCTACAAGACGCTCGAGCAGCTCGACGACCTCTGCCGACGTCTCACGCGGGGCGGCTGAGGCGCTGGGAGGCGGGCCAGGGGTCGGTCGCCGCCGCTAATTTCGCCACAGAGCCAATTTTCCAATCGTCGATTTCAAGTCATTGAAATCAATAAGGAAATTTTCGGCTACTGCGACGCCGTCGCCGCCGGGGGCGAGACCGCCCCCAGCGGCGGCAGTGTGCGCCAGACCCGCGCGTCATGCGCCGGCACGATCACCAGACCCGGCACAGCCGCCTTAAGCTGATGAAGCCGGATGAGCAGCGCGCGCGTGCCCTCGCGATCGCTGTCGACGCGGCGCGTGATCCACGGCTTCTCCGCTGGTCGCGCGACACCCTCCGTCTGCCAGGCGATGTCGCCGATCAGGGCGTAGCGCTTTCCGCCCGGCGGATTGATGAAGGCGATGATCGAGCCAGGGGTGTGGCCGCCGGCTGGAACCAGCACGACACTGCCATCGCCGAACACATCGCGGCTGCGTTCGAACCCGAGGTAGGGTCCGTTCGGAAAGTCATACGCCTGGTAGCGGCCCGTCCCGAGTCGTCGAGCGAGGGCGGTGGCTCTGTCGCTTCCGTTCACGAACGCCAGTTCATCGCGCGACACCCAGACGGGCGCTTGCGGCAAGGCCTCGAGGCCGCTGACATGGTCCCAGTGGGCATGAGTCAGGATCACCGCCCTCAGGGTCGAGGGTGCGATCCCGGCCTTGCTCAACTCCTCGGCCACCGTGGTCTTGCGCTCATATCGCGAGGCGGCGCGAAACAGGAGCGGCGTGCCAATCCGAAAGTGCTCGTCGACGCTGGGGCCGAAGCCGGCGTCGAACAAAAGCGCGCCGTCGGGGTGCTGGACCAGCAAAGCGCCGATGAAGAAGGTGCGCGGATCGTCCATGCCGCCGCCTTCGTAGGCCAGGCCCGCCTTGGCGAACATGCTGCCCGACGGAACCGCCGCGATGCGCATCGCGGCGGGCGGGTTGGCGGCCGGAACGGGGATGGGCCCGCCGTCCGGCACGGTCAAGGGCGGCGGCGCGGCGCAAGCGCTGGCTAGGAAGGCCAGAGCGGTCAGGGTCGGCATCAGGCGCATGGAAGATCTCCGGATCGATAATTGATTATACGATCCAGTCTAATCCACGAGTCAAGCCCCGTGAGTCAGTCTCCGACTCGATGCTTCTCGCCGTAGCGGCAGAGGAAGGTGGCCACGGCCTCGGCGATCACCGTTTCGCGGGGCGGCAACGCCTCCGCCGCGGGGCCGATCGCCATCACATGCGGCCAGATGGCGAACTCCTGAATCAGGCCCAGGAACTGGCGGGCCGCGATGTCCGGATGCGGGCAGTCGAGGATCCCCTGCCGGGTCATCGCCGCGAGCACCCCGGCCAGGGCCTCCAGCGTCGGCGCCTTGCCGAAACGATAGAACTCCTCGCCGATCCAGGGACGCGCGCGCGACTCGGCGATCACCAGCCGAGTGAACGCGATCTGGTCTCCCTCTTCGGCAAAGCGGTAGATCGCGCCGGCGATCTGCACCAGTTTCGCGGCGGGATCGTCGAAGGTGACGTCGCCGATCGACGCGCGCACCCAGTCCGCCCAGGCCAGCATGCCGCCCCAGTGCCGGCGCAGCATGGCGCGGAGGATGGCTTCCTTGCCGCCGAAGCGATTGTAGACGGTCTGCCGGGACACCCCAGCGGCGGCGGCGACCTGATCCAGATTCACCCCGTCGTAGCCGGCCTCAAGGAACAGGACCCTGGCGGCGCCGAGAATGGCGTCCTCGGATCGCGCGGCGTCGGCGCGCGCGCGGGCGGCTCGCCCAGGGGACGGCTTGGAAGGCGAATCCGGATCCATCACTGGACTATACGGTCAAGGCCAAGGGTTGTCAGCGGCCTACAGGCCGAGCCGTCGTGCCCGGCCGGCGATGGTCAGGGCCAACCGCTCGGCGAGCAGATGGTCGGGCGCGCCGGCGGTCTTGCAGGCCATGTCGGCGGCCAGGACTTCCGGATGCAGGGCGAGCAGATGTTCAAGCGTCCAGGCGCGCGCCTGGCGGAGCACCTCGCGCTCGTTCTTCCAGAACACGCCCGACGCCTTGGCCGCCTCGGCCAGGCTGGCGCCGTTCCCGGCGAGGGTGAGGATGCGCCGCAGTCGGGCCAGGTGCAGGCCCATGGCCCGCACCGCGGCGGGGCCGCCCTCTCCTTCGGCGGCGGCGCGGCGCAGGCCTGCCTGGGCGGCGGCCAGCTTGCCCCCGAAGGCGTCGGAGGCCGCGTCGGCCAGCGAGGCCTCCGGCTCGACTCCCAGGAAGTCTTCAAGTTCCTTGGCGGTGGCGATACGGCCGCTGCCCGGCCCGAGCCACAGTGCCAGTCGCTCCATCTCCTGGCGCGCCACGCCGCGTTCGCGGGGCAGGCGCGAGACGAACAACTCCAGCGCCTGGGCGTCGAGGCCCACCTTGTCGCCGGCGAGGGACTCCCGGACCAGCCGCGCCACGTCGCCCGGCTCGTCCTCGTAGCAGGGGATGGTCGCGCAGGCGGCGGCCTTCTCGGCGACCTTGCGCAAGGCGGAATCGCGGCCCAGCGCGCCGGCTTCGATCAGGAAGAAGGCGTCCGGATTGAGCCTTCCCTCGGCGTGGGCGGACAGGGCCTCGGCCGCAGCCTTGTCGGGACCGGCCTTCTCTCCCGTGAACCGCACCCGGATCAGCCTGCGACCGCCCATCATCGAGATGGCCGAGAGTTCCCCCTCCAGACGGCCGCCCTCGAGTTCGTCGTCGGTGAGCATGGCGGTATCGAAGGGATCATCCGGGTTGGCCGTGACGACCTTGGCCAGCCGGTCGGCCCGTTCCCGGACGCCGCCACGGTCGCGGCCGTAGATCAGGGCGGCGCGGACACCGGCCTCGGGGCCCTTCAGAAAGCGTTCGACGTCGGGTCGCTTGGAAATGATCACGGAGCGCGGACCTTAGCCGGCCCGGTCGCGCGCCATCCAGATGGCCAGCTGCAGCTGGATCTTGCGCGCCAGTTCCGACGCGGCGCGTTCCTCCGCGTCCTGGTGGCCGGCGATCGAGGCATAGGGCTGGTCGGCGCGGTCGAAGGTGACCTCGGTGCTGGTCTGCCCCTGGAAGGCGATCTGACCGGTGCGCTTGTCCTTCAGCTCCCAGGTCGCGTCGAGCACCAGTTCATAGCGGCTGGCGGCGGAGTCGACGCGACGGCCGCGCGGCGTGCGCGTCTGCTTGAGATCGATCTTCAGCTCATAGGCGGCAGGCGCGGCGAGGTCGCGGGCGAGGGCGTCGTCCAGCGCTTCGCGCAGCAGGTAGCCCGTGCGCCCCTCCGGCGCGAGGGTCTCGATGCTCGACAGGCCAGGGCTCACGCCCGGTTGGGCGTACAGGGGCGTGAAGCCGCATCCGGCCAGGGCCGGGGCGGCCGCGAGCAGTACCAGGGCCAGCAGCCGCGCCTTCATGGTCACCCCGCGACGATGTTCACGATGCGGCCGGGCACGACGATCACCTTGCGCACGACCTGCCCCTCAAGGTGGACCGATACGGCAGGGTCCGCCAGAGCCTTCTCGCGCACCGCGGTCTCGTCGGCGTCGGCGGGGACGCGGATCTCGGCCCGGCGCTTGCCGTTGATCTGCACCGGCAGGACCAGCTCGGCGTCGATGACCAGCGCTGGATCAGCCTTGGGCCAGGGCGCGTCGACGACCATCCCCTCGCCGCCGATCCGGGCCCAGCATTCCTCGGCCAGGTGTGGCGTGAAGGGCGCAATCAGGCGGGCCAGGACCGACAGGGCTTCGGCGCGGGCGTTGGCCACAGCCGTGTCGCCGGCCTGGAAGCCTTTGAGGATGTTCAGAAATTCATACAGCCGCGCGATTCCGCTGTTGAACTTGAAGCCCTCGATGGAGTCGGTGATCGCCTTGATGGTCTTGTGCGTGGCGCGGCGCAGCTCTTCGGCGCGCGGGTCTGTGTCCGCGCCTGTCGCCGCCGGCGCCTCGGCGTCGAACTCAGCCCAGACGCGGCTGACGAAGCGGCCAGCCCCCTCGACGCCGCCGGTCGTCCACTGAACGTCCCGTTCCGGCGGGCTGTCGGACATCACGAACAGTCGCGCGGCGTCGACGCCGTAGGTGTCGAAGATTTCTTCCGGCGCGACCACGTTCTTCTTCGACTTTGACATCTTCTCGACGTCGCCGATCACCAGCGGCTCGCCGGTTCCGGTCACGCGGGCGCGTCGGGTGTTCCCCTCGGCCTCCAGAGTGATCATCGAGGGTTCGACCCAATCGCCGGCCTGGGTCTTGTAGGTCTCGTGCGTGACCATGCCCTGGGTGAACAGGCCCGCGAACGGCTCGGCGACCGACAGCATGCCCTCGTCCTTCAACGCGCGGGTCACGAAGCGGGCATAGAGCAGGTGCAGCACCGCGTGCTCGACGCCGCCGATGTACTGGTCGACCGGCAGCCATCGGTCGGCGGCGATCTTGTCGATCGGCTCGCCGTGGTCCGGATTGGCGAAGCGCGCGAAGTACCAAGACGAGTCCACGAAGGTGTCGAGGGTGTCGGTTTCCCGCTCGGCGTCGCCGCCGCAGGTCGGGCACTTCACGAACCGCCAGGTCGGGTGGCGCAGCAACGGATTGCCTGGCCGGTCGAAAGCGACATCGTCCGGCAGCGTGATCGGCAGCTGGTCCTTCGGCGCCGGCACCACGCCACACGCCTTGCAGTGGATCACCGGGATCGGGCAGCCCCAGTAGCGCTGGCGCGAAACGCCCCAGTCGCGCAGGCGATAGACGGTCGCGCCCTTGCCCTTGCCGGCCTCTTCGATCCTGGCGACCGCGGCGGCCTTGGCCTGCTCGACGCTCATTCCGTCCATGAAGCCGGAATTGAAGATCTTGCCCGGGCCCGTGTAGGCCTCCGAGCCGACCATGAAGGTGGCCGGATGGGCGTCGCCCGGCAACACCACCGGCTTGACCGCAAGGCCGTACTTGCGGGCGAAATCCAGGTCGCGCTGATCATGGGCCGGACAGCCGAAGATGGCGCCCGTGCCGTATTCCATGAGGATGAAGTTGGCGATCCAGACCGGCAGGGTCTCACCCTCGACGAACGGGTGCTTCACGCGCAGGCCGGTGTCGAAGCCCAGCTTCTCGGCGCCCTCGATCTCGGCCTCCGAGGTGCCGCCGCGCCGGCACTCGGCGACGAAGGCGGCGACCGTCGGGTCGGCCGCGCTCAGCTGCTCGGCCAGCGGATGGTCGGGCGCGATGCCGACGAAGGCCGCGCCGAACAGGGTGTCCGGACGGGTCGTGTAGACCTCCAGGCCGCTTTCGAAACCGGCCGGCGGGGCGCCGTCGAAGTCGAAGGAGAACCGCAGACCCGTCGACCGGCCAATCCAGTTCTCCTGCATGGTCCGGACCTTCTCCGGCCAGCGATCCAGAGTCTGCAGTCCGTCGATCAGGTCATCGGCGTAGTCGGTGATCCGCAGGAACCACTGGGTCAGCTTCTTCTTCTCGACCAGCGCGCCCGAGCGCCAGCCGCGGCCGTCCTCGACCTGCTCGTTGGCCAGCACGGTCATGTCGACCGGATCCCAGTTGACCGTGGCTTCCTTGCGGTAGACCAGGCCCCGCTCCAGCAGCTTCAGGAACCAGGCCTGCTGCTGGCCGTAGTACTCCGGATCGCAGGTCGCGAACTCTCGGCTCCAATCGATCGACAGGCCCAGCGCCTTCAGCTGTTCCCGCATCGCGGCGATATTGTCGTAGGTCCAGCCCTTGGGGTGAACGCCGCGCTCCATCGCGGCGTTCTCGGCGGGCATTCCGAAGGCGTCCCATCCCATCGGGTGCAGGACCGCATGACCTTGGGCGCGGCGATAGCGGGCGACAATGTCGCCCATCGCGTAGTTGCGCACATGGCCCATGTGGATGCGCCCTGACGGATAGGGGAACATCTCGAGGATGTAGTACTTGGGGCGCGGATCGTCGTTGCTGACGCGGAAGACGTCCTTGCGGGCCCAGGCGTCACGCCATTTGGGCTCCACGTCCTTCGGATTGTATCGGGCCATTGCGGCTTTCGGAGCGTCCGGACCGGCGGTTAGCCGGCCATGTTGGCCAGGCGCAGCTGGCGGGCCTTGGTCAGAATGGCGTTCTCGATATCCGTCTCGGTCTGGGCCGCCGTCGGAGCGTCGGTCCAGCCGCCGGCGCCATCGCTGACCTGCTTGAACACGGTCACGTTGAGGCCGTCCGCGCGAAGTCGGGTGTCAAGAATATAGACCGTGGCCTTGAAGCGCTCGTCCGGCTTCTCGGGGTTGGCGTACCAGTCGGTGATCACCACGCCGCCATAAGGATCCGCCGAAGCCAGCGGCATGAAGGACAGGGTGTCCAGCGTGGCGCGCCACAGGTAGCCGTTGACGCCGATCTCGGCGGCGCCGCCGCCCTTGGGCGCGCGCGGCTTGCCGAGGCCGAACGGAGAAAAGCCGCCTTCTTCCTGAGACTGGAAAGTCCGCGAGCCGCCGCTCGTCCCGCAGGCGGCCACGCCACCGAGCGCCAGGGCCAGAACCCCGACGGAGACAACCTGCTTCCACGACCTGCGCGCAAACGCCATTTGTATCTCGCTCCAAACGATCGGCGCCGCGCTATACGATCTGGCGCGGCGGCGTCCACCCCCGACGCCTCGATAGCCCGTCTACAACAGGGCCGCCTCGCCGCCAAACGGGAATCTCGTGGCCTTCGCGCCACAGGCGATCCGGGAATCGAACCTCGCCGGCCCCGAGTCTCGCCATGGTCTGTTGACCCCGGCCCCAACCGGCTTTTAATCGCGATCGAGGCTCACCATGTTTCATCAGGAAAGATGGCAAGAGCGAGACGGCTGGGGGAGCCGGAACGGCGGATATGGCGAAGGTTCTGAGCATCGTTGCGATCTCGGCGCTGGCCCTGGCGGGCACGGCGACGGTGGCGCACGCCCAGGCCGCGCCGGCCAAGGCCAGGCCCCAGGCCAATTTCACGGTCCGCGGCGACTACAACGCCCGTGACGCGCAATTCGCGCCACAGGATGGCCGCCGCCTGGTCTGGGACGCCAAGAAGGGCCGCTGGGGCCTGACGCTCGACATCAAGCCGCGGACCGACATCGGCCCGGCCGGCCGGGACGTCGAGGCGGGCGCGTTCTTCAAGATCACGCCGCAGCTCCGCGTCGGCGGCGCGGTCGGCGTGGGCCCCAATCAGCCGGCCCCGATCCGCAAGAACGACGGCCGCGAGGAGACCCCTCGTGTGCGTCTCGAGACCGCCTTCAAGTTCTGAACCCGTCCACCATCGCAAAACCCGCGGCGCCCGAGCTGACCAGCTCCGGCGCCGTTTTCATGTTCACGCCGCCGAGCGCATAGACGGGCAGCGGCGCGGCTGCGGCCAGCGCCGCGAAGGCCCGCGCGCCCATCGGCGAAGTCGCCGACGGGCTGCGGCTTGGGAAAACCGTCGAGACCAGCACGGCGTCGCAGCCCGCTTTCGCGGCCAGGTCGGCAGCCTCAAGGGAATGAGCGGCGGCGGTGATGGTCCAGTCCGGATGGGCCTCTTTGAGCGTCCGGGCGCGATCGAGGTCCCGTTCGGGCAGATGGACGCCGCCGGCGCCGGCCGCCTCCGCCAGAGCAGGGTCGGCGCCGACCAGCAGCAGCAGGTCCCGCGCGCGCGCGATCGCCGCCAGACGGCGCGCCCTCTCCAGGGCGTCAGGCGCTCCGAAGGCGCGGTAGACCACGCCGCAGCCGCTCGGCAGCTGATCAGCGATCGCCTCGGGATCTGGCGTGCGGGCCGGGTCGGTGACGAACAGCAGCCGTGGCAGGGGCTTTTCCGGGGTGAAGCGAGGCCGTAAGGACGCCGCAAGCTCGGCCAGTCGCTGGAGATCGCCCGTTGCCTCAGTCATCGCCTGTCGCAGAAGCCCGCCTTTCCGTGCTGGAGCGTATCGCCGCGGCGGCGGAACACGCCGGGCGGTCAAGCGAGGATGTGACCCTCGTCGCCGTCTCCAAGCAACAGCCCGACGAGAAGATCGACGCCATGCTCGCCACTGGTCAGCGCGTGTTCGGCGAGAACCGGGTCCAGGAGGCGACGGGACGCTGGGGTCGACGCCGCGCTGATCCGGCCCATGCGGGCGTCGAACTTCACCTGATCGGCCCCTTGCAGACCAACAAGGTGCGAGAGGCCGTCGCCCTGTTCGACGTCATCGAGACCGTCGACCGCGAGAAGCTGGCGCGCGCCCTGGCCCAGGAGGCCGGGCGGACGGGCGCCTGCCCCCGGCTCTACGTGCAGGTCAACACCGGCGAGGAGCCGCAGAAGGCCGGGGTCGCGCCGGGCGAGGTTGACGCTCTCGTCGCGCTCTGCCGGTCGCTCGGCCTCGCGGTCGAGGGGTTGATGTGCATACCGCCGGAGGCCGAGCCCGCCGGACCGCATTTCGCGCTGCTGGCCAAGGTGGCGGCGCGCAACGGTCTGACGAAGCTGTCGATGGGGATGAGCGCCGACTATGAGCTCGCGGTCCGTTTCGGCGCGACCAGCGTGCGCGTCGGCTCGGCGCTGTTCGGCCCGCGGGGCTGATTTCCGGGCGCGCGGTCCCATCTGTGCACTACAATGCTGGTCCTGGCGGTTGGCCAGAGCCCACGAACCGGTGCATGGTCCAGGTATGGTGCAACGCAAGACCCTCCTCATCGTCGACGACGACAACGACCTCCGCGGCGCTCTGGCCGAGCAGTTGCAGCTTCACGAGGAGTTCGCCGTGGTCCAGGCCGAGACGGCCGGGGAGGGCGGACGGCTCGGCAAGGAAGCCCGACCCGACCTGATTCTGCTCGATGTCGACTTGCCGGACATGGACGGCCGCGAGGCCTGCCGCCTGATGCGCAAGGGTGGCGTGACCGCGCCGATCATCATGCTGACAGCGGCGGCGACCGACGCGGACACCATCCTTGGCCTCGATTCAGGGGCCAATGACTATGTCACCAAGCCGTTCCGGTTCGGGGTGCTGCTGGCCCGCATCCGCGCTCACCTGCGCAGCCACGAGGCCTCGGAGGACGCCGTCTTCCGCATCGGTCCCTATGAATTCCGCCCGGCCCAGAAGCTGCTGGTCGACGACCGGGGCAAGAAGATCCGGCTGACGGAGAAGGAAACCAACATCCTCAAATATCTCTATCGCAGCGGCGCCAAGGCGGTCTCGCGCGAGGAGCTGCTGACCGAGGTCTGGGGCTACAACGCCGGCGTCACCACGCACACGCTGGAGACCCATGTCTATCGGCTGCGCCAGAAGATCGAGCCTGACCCGGCCAACGCCCGACTGCTGCTGACCGAGGCGGGCGGCTACCGGCTGCAGCCCTGATGCGCTCGCGACGCGCCCTGCTCGGCCTTCTGGCCGGGGGCGGCGTCGCGGCGGCGAACTGGCGCGCGGCGCAGGCCTGTTCCTACAGCCTGCAGGACTGCCGGGGCTTTCGTCGGCAGCTTCGCCGGGGCGAGACCCTGGTCCGCGCCGTGGTCGAGGCGCGCACAGACACCCTGACGCCGACCGGCAACAACGACGAGTACTACGCGGTCTACGACATCACGGCCCGCACAACCGAGGTTCTGGTCGGCCTCGCGGGCGAGCATCGGGTCTATACGACGCGGGCGCGGCTATTCGACTGCGGGACCATCGTCCTGGGCTATCTGCCGGAGATCGGCGACGAGGTCATCCTGACCATCGGCCGGGATGAGCAGACCCGCGAGCGGACCGTGCTCTACATGGACAGCGCCAAGCGGTTCGATCAGATGGCGAGCCGCTGTACCTGATAAAAGGTATTTGACACACTATAGTGTCTACATGCATCTTTTCTTCCAGAACACGAGGAAAAGATGAGCAAATATGGGCCATTAGCGGATTTCCTCGGGCGAGCTTCTGGCTCCGAAGTCCCGATGACGTTCACGGAGATCGAGCGCGTGATCGGGTGCCCCCTGCCCGCCTCGAAAAAGTATCCGGCCTGGTGGAGCAACAACCCCTCCAACAATGTCATGACCCAGGTGTGGCTTTCCGCTGGATTCCAGACCGAGCGGGTGGACGTCTCCGGTCAGCGGCTTGTCTTCCGTCGGGTGTCGGGCGCGGCAAGCGGTCTGTCCGCGTCCGGGGACGGCCCCGGCCTTCTCCAGCGCATCCAGGCCCGCCTGGCGGGGACCGTGACGGTCGCGCCGGGCGTCGACCTGACCGCGCCGGTGAGCGATGTCTGGGACGCCGAACGATGAGCCGGGCGCCGATCCTTCTCGACACCTGCGCCGCGCTGTGGGCCACCGCGCCGACGGGTCTTTCGCCGGTCGCGCAGGCCACGATCGCCCAGGCGGAGCGGGACGGCGTTCCGGTTCTGGTGTCCGCCATCACGGCCTGGGAGCTGGGCATGCTGGTCGCCCGCGGGCGCATCGTGCTTCTGGAGCCGCCGCTGAAATGGTTCAACGGCCTCCTCGAGGCGGGCGTCCAGCTTGCCGACCTCAGTCCGGCCGTCCTCGTGGAAGCGTCGTTCCTGCTGCAGTCCCGCCTTCGCGACCCGGCGGATCGGGTGATCGCGGCGACGGCCCGCTCCCACGGCTATCGGGTCATGACCCGCGACCGTCCCCTGCTGGAGTACGCCGCCGCCGGGCACATCCAGGCCATACCCTGCTGATCAGATCATGAAGTCGGCGGTGACCGGGGCATGGTCGCTGGGCTTGTCCCAGCCGCGCACATCGTCGTGGATCTTCGCCACCACCTTGCCGGTGTGGAAGGCCGCGTCGCGCAGGCCGGGCGTGACCAGGATATGGTCCAGCAGCAGGCCGCGGTTGGATTGACGGAAATCGGCGGCGCGATAGCTCCACCAGCTGGCCAGCTTCTCCGGTTCCGGCACGGCCTCGCGCATCAGGTTGGTGAAGCCGAGCGAGGCCTCCAGGGCCCGGAAGGCCTCGATCTCGACGGGCGTGTGGCTGACGATCTTCGACATGTAGCGATGGTTCCAGACGTCGAACTCGCCAGGGGCCACATTGAGGTCGCCGGTGACGACCAGCGGAGCCCTCGG
The DNA here is from genome assembly GCA_937925635.1 of uncultured Caulobacter sp. Lineage (GTDB taxonomy): Bacteria > Pseudomonadota > Alphaproteobacteria > Caulobacterales > Caulobacteraceae > Caulobacter. Next base: position 91,564 of record CALALX010000028.1, on the reverse strand, counting down.
ATCGCGCTTGGCGAGCGCGGCGGTCAAGGTCTCGTAGAAGTCCAGCTTGTGGTCGAACTTCTTGTTCAGCGCCCGGTCGGGCACGTCGCCGCCGGCCGGAATGTAGAAGTTGTGGATGTCCACGCCCGCGACCCGCGCTCCGACGCAGCGGGCGTGGCCCTCGCGACAGACGTCCAACGGCGCGGTGTCCTCGATCGGATAGCGCGAAGCGATGGCGACGCCGTGCCAGCCCTTCTGGCCGGCGATCCGGAAGTGATTGAAGCCGAGGTCCTCGAACATCCGCGTCGGAAACTCGGCCGTCTGGCACTTGATCTCCTGCAGGCACAGGACGTCAGGCGCGATCTCGTCGACCATCCGGCCGATGAGTTCGCCGCGCGGGCGGACAGAGTTGATGTTCCAGGTGGCGAGGCGAAGACGCATAGCCTGCAGATACGCTGTTTCGGGGGAAAGAAAACGCCCGGACGCGGGCGCGTCCGGGCGTTGAAGGTGGTCTCTCATGCCGCCGCCGGGAGGGGATAGGTTCCGGCACGGTGCGGCGGTTTCGCGAGGTCGGGCGCGCAACCGCTATACGTGGCATTATTGCAACGAGAGGCCATAAACGTCAATGGGCTCGATCGAGGTATTTGCCTGTTGCGATTGTGTCACAAATTGGCGAGTCGCTCAGCGCCCGCGCGGCGGGGTCGGGAAGGGCGCCTTGAACAGGTCCGGATCCAGGCCCGACGCGCGGACCAGGCTGGTCAGTCGAACCCGCGTCGGGGCGTTGCGGGCGTCGGTCACCGTCCAGCCGAGCAGCTGCATCGGGCTGTCGGCGAAGGTCATGATGATCTGGCCCTTGGTCTTGCCGGCCCGGTCCTGGGCGGTGATCTCGAAGCCGTCGTTGAGCCGCTTCACGCCGGCGATGTGCACCCCGCGGTCCAGCCGAATCTCGTCGGCGAGGAACAGCTTCAGCGGCGTCTGGCTCAGGAAATAGCGGTTCACGGTCTTCAGCCGCTTGTCGGCCACCGACACCACGCGGCCGTCGGAGACCACCAGCAGGCTGGAGGGCGCCTCATACTCGAACCGCGCCTTGCCCGGACGCTGCAGATAGAGCTGGCCGGTCGTCTGGCTGCCGCGCGCGTCGGTCTGCACGAACTTGCCGCGCGCCGACTGCAGGCCCTGCAGATAGGCGGTCGCCTTGTCGACCAGGGCCTGATCGGCGGGGGCCAGCGCGGCGTGGGCGAGGCCGGGGGCCAGCAGCAGGGCCGGTCCGGCGGCGAGGAGGGCGCGTCGTGTCGTGTCCATGAGAACCCGTCTAGCAGGGCCGGACGGCGATTTCTTGACCGATCGCGGCCTCAAGGCGGCGGCGGCGCCAGGATCTCGCGCTTGCCGGCGTGGTTGGCCGGACTGACAACGCCTTCCTGCTCCATCCGTTCAATCAGCGAGGCCGCGCGGTTGTAGCCGATCTGCAACCGGCGCTGGATGTAGCTGGTCGAGGCCTTGCCGTCGCGGGTGACCACGGCGACCGCGCGGTCATAGAGGCTGTTCTCGTCGCCGCCGCCGTCGCCCGAGCCATAGCCGCCGCCATCGCCCTCGTCCTCTTCGCCGCCGGCGGTGACCTCGTCGAGGTATTGCGGCTGGCCCTGGTCGCGCAGGAAGCGGGCCACCGCCGCCACCTCCTCGTCGGCCACGAACGGGCCATGCAGGCGCGTCAGCCGGCCGCCGGAGCCGCCGGCCATGTAGAGCATGTCGCCCTGGCCCAGCAGCTGCTCGGCGCCCTGCTCGCCCAGGATGGTGCGACTGTCGATGCGCGAGGTGACCTGGAAGCTGATCCGGGTCGGGAAGTTAGCCTTGATGGTGCCGGTGATGACGTCGACCGACGGACGCTGGGTGGCCATGATCAGGTGAATGCCGGCGGCGCGGGCCATCTGGGCCAGGCGCTGCACGGCGCCCTCGATGTCCTTGCCGGCCACCATCATCAGGTCGGCGACCTCGTCGATCACGACGACCAGATAGGGCATCGGGTCGGGCCGGATCTTCTCGCTCTCGTAGATCGCGCGGCCATTCTCGTCGAACCCCGTTTGCACGGTTCGCTCGAAGTGCTCGCCCTTCTCCTGCGCCTCGCGGGCGCGCTCGTTGTAGGCCGCGATGCCGCGCACGCCGATCTTGGCCATGCGGCGATAGCGGTCCTCCATCTCGCGCACCGTCCACTTCAGGGCGACGATGGCCTTCTTGGAGTCGGTCACGACCGGCGCCAGCAGGTGCGGGATGCCGTCGTAGACGCTCAGTTCGAGCATCTTCGGGTCGATCATGATGAACCGGCACTGCTCCGGCGGCAGGCGGTAGAGGATCGACAGGATCATGGCGTTGACGCCGACCGACTTGCCCGAGCCGGTGGTCCCGGCGATCAGCAGGTGGGGCATCTTGGCCAGGTCGGCGATATAGGGCTCGCCGCCGATCGTCTCGCCCAGCGCCATCGGCAGCACCTGGCTGTTCTTCTCGTAGTCGGCGCTGGCCAGCAGGTCGCGCAGATAGACCGTCTCGCGCTTGGCGTTGGGCAGTTCCAGCGCGATGGCGTTGCGGCCCTGGACCACCGAGACGCGGCAGGCGGCGACGCCCATCGAGCGGCTGATGTCGTCGGCCAGCGCCACGACGCGGGCGTGCTTCACGCCGGGCGCGGGAACCAGCTCGTAGAGGGTGACGACCGGACCCGGCCGGATCTGGTCGATGTTCCCGCGGATGCCGAACTCCGCCAGCACGCTTTCCAGCAGGCGGGCGTTCTGGCGCAAGGCTTCCTCGTCGAAACCGCCGACACGGGGCTTGGGCTTGGCCAGCATGGCCAGCTCCGGAAGCATGAAGCCGCCGCTCGGGCCTTCGAAGTCGAAGCTCTTCTGGCGCTCGCGCACCTCGCGGCCGCTGTCCTTGGGCGCCGGCTTGGGCGCGCGGATGGCCGGCGCGCGGCCCCGGGCGGCGGGCGGCTCCTGGTCGACCTCATCGTCTACGGCCGGAGCGGAATCATCGGCGAACCGCATCGGTCGGGGCTGGGCCGCGGCCTTCTCGGCCCGGCGACGGGCGGGCGCGGCCTTGGGCGCCGGCTCCGGCTCATCGGCCGCCGGTTGCGGCCGACGGGCCAACAGGGTTTCCAGGGCCTCCTCGGCGGCCCGGGCCATGCCGGCGCGGCTGACGCCCAGCGCCCAGGCGGCGGCGAATCCGCCCGCGACCAGCAGGATCAGGGCGGCGATGATCTCGGCGCCGGGAATGCGGGCGAAGTCGATGACGCCGGCAACGCCGCCCAGCAGGGCGTCGCCCCAGAAGCCGCCCAGGCCCCGGGCCAGGGCCCAGGTCTTCGGCGGGCTCGGCGCGGCCACGGCGCCGGCGAGGGCCAGCACGGCCAGGACGCCGACCAGCGCCCTCAGCCGGGTGGAGGCGCGATGGGCGTCGGGATCATGGTCGACGGCGCGGCTCACCCCGAACACCACCATCAGCAGGGCCAGGCCCCAGGCGGTCAGCCCGAGCGACTGTACGCAGATGTCGGCGACGACGGCGCCGGGTCCGCGCAGGATGTTGGTGGCCGGCAGGGCCGAGGCGACGTTCAGGCTCGGGTCGGCCGAGTTCCAGGTGGCGAAGGCGGCGATCAGGGCCACGCCCGAGGCGGCGACCACGCCGCCGCGCAGGCGCGCGCTGAACGGCTGGCTCCAGGCCCAGGCCGCCAGCTCCATCGCCATGTCCAGCCCGGTCCGCCGCGCCGCCCGCGCCATTCGCGCCCCCAATCCTTCTGAAGGGTCTATTTGGGCGGCAGAGGGTTAAGGGGCGTTTACTTCGATGGGGCGGAAGCGCGGCGGATTGTCAGGGGGACTGGATACGGCGTCCCCGCAGGGAACGTTGTTTCCTGTCCCCGACGCTTCGAAGGGTCGGGGACAGCTACCGTCTATCGACGGAAGCAGTCCCCGGTCAGGCGCAGGGCTCGGCCTCGCCGCTGCCGAGGTCGATGCGGTAGCAGCAGCGGCGACCGCTGCCCGTGTCCTCGACGATGACCTCCAGGTCGCCGGCGGCGTCGGGCGCCCAGGTCTCGACGAAGGCCATGGCCGCGTCCTCGAAGGAGGCGCCCTCGACGCGGTGCGTGTGGCGGACGTCGCCGGCCACGTGGACGACGTAGGGGTGCAGGGCCATGACGATCCTCCCAGCGGTGAAACGCGCGGGGGGCGAAAGGGATTCATCCAGAGGCGATCCTCTCCCTCTTGGGAGAGGGGGACCACCCGGAGGGTGGTGGAGCGGGAGGCGCGGCGGTTTGACGGTAAGGCGCGGTGGTCGGCTTCATCGAGACCTCGCCAGGCTCTTCGGCGGCGGTGTTTCCCTCTCCACCATGCTTCGCATGGTCCTCCTCCCCCAGAAGGGGGAGGATTGAGGACTGTCGACCGCGCTCTTCAGGGAGCGTGGTCGACAAAACCCATGTAGGCCAGCGTGCCGGACGCTCCGGGCTGGTCAAGGGCGCTTCGCGTCGCCGGAGGCGATGGCCCGCAGGGCCACCCTTGAGCAACCCGGAACGCCCGGCCATCATCTCGGCATGGGGTTTGGGGAGCAGTGTGCGAACTGAATTCGCATGGAAATACAGGGCGATACCCTACCCTAGGCAGCAGATTTGCCGTGGGACTCGTCGGGCGAATCGGCAGAAAACAAAAAAGCCTGCGGTGCTTCCAACACCACAGGCTTCGTTGAAACCGCCGTGAGGCGGCCTCGAGTGCCCTATCAGGCCAGTCGAGTAGAATCCCTGGCGCACAAGAGGTCAATGGCTCGCGGCACATCCTGAGAAAGGATCTGCCATGGCGGATCGCGCAGTACTGAAGACCGGCAAAGACAGCGATGGTGACATCACTAGGCTCTGCAACAGCGGAGCGACGTGGTCCCCTCGGTCGAAGGCCGATGCCATCTACGACATCGAGAACGGCATCCACACCTATCATGTCCCGTGGACTGATGGGCGGACCGAGATCCGGGTCGTGAATGGCGCGACCGGAAAGTATCTCCGCACCCAGCGGGATGGATCGACCAAGAACAACCTCGACGATCTGCCCGATTGCTGAGGCGTAGCGGACACGCGAGCGCCGCTCGCGTGTCCGCTACAGCTTTCAAACGAAAAAGGCCGCCCCCTTTCGGGGGCGGCCTCTCTCAACTCAGCCGAAGCCGGTCCGACTTACGTCGTCACCGCTTCTTCCGGGGCGACCGCTTCCTTCTTGGAGAGGTCTTCGCCGGTTTCCTGGTCGACGACCTTCATCGACAGCTTGGTCTTGCCGCGGTCGTCGAAGCCCAGGAGCTTCACCTTGACCATCTGGCCTTCGGTCAGCACGTCGCTGGGCTTGGAGACCCGGTCGTTGCTGATCTGGCTGACGTGGACCAGGCCGTCCTTGGCGCCGAAGAAGTTCACGAAGGCGCCGAAGTCGACGACCTTCACGACCTTGCCGTTGTAGATGGCGCCGATTTCCGGCTCGCTGGCGATCGACTTGATCCAGTCGCGGGCGGCGTCGATCTTCGACTGTTCCGAGGCGGCGATCTTGATGGTGCCGTCGTCGGCGATGTCGACCTTGGCGCCGGTTTCGGCGACGATCTCGCGGATCACCTTGCCGCCCGAGCCGATCACCTCGCGGATCTTGTCCACGGCGATCTTGATGGTCTCGATCTTCGGCGCGAACTCGCCCAGCTCCTGACGCGGCGCGTCCATGGCCTTGTTCATCTCGCCGAGGATGTGATCACGGCCTTCCTTCGCCTGGGCGAGGGCCTGCTTCATGATCTCCTGGGTGATGCCGGCGATCTTGATGTCCATCTGCAGCGAGGTGATGCCCTCGCTGGTGCCGGCCACCTTGAAGTCCATGTCGCCGAGGTGGTCCTCGTCGCCGAGGATGTCCGAGAGAACGGCGAAGCCGTCCGACTCGAGGATCAGGCCCATGGCGATGCCCGACACCGGACGGATCAGCGGCACGCCGGCGTCCATCATGGCCAGCGACGAACCGCAGACCGTGGCCATCGAGGACGAGCCGTTCGACTCGGTGATCTCGGAGACCAGGCGGATCGTGTAGGGGAAGTCTTCCTTGGCCGGCAGCATCGGACGGATGGCGCGCCAGGCGAGCTTGCCGTGGCCGATTTCGCGGCGGCCCGGCGAGCCCATGCGGCCCGTCTCACCCACCGAGTAGGGCGGGAAGTTGTAGTGCAGCAGGAAGGACTCCTTGTAGGTGCCTTCCAGGGCGTCGATGAACTGCTCGTCGTCGCCGGTGCCCAGGGTGGCGACCACGATCGCCTGGGTTTCGCCGCGGGTGAACAGGGCCGAGCCGTGGGTGCGCGGCAGGATGCCGACTTCGCCGAGGATCGGACGGACGGTGCGAACGTCGCGGCCGTCGATGCGCTTGCCGGTGTCGAGGATGCCGCGGCGGACGACGTCGGCTTCCAGTTCCTTGAACACGCCGGCCAGCTTCAGCGGGTCGTGGCCTTCCGGATTGGCGTCGGACTTGCCGAGGGCCGCGATGGCCTTCTTCTTCGCTTCGCCGACGGCGGCGTAGCGGTCCTGCTTCTTCTGGATGGCGTAGGCGGCGGCGATGTCGGCGCCGACCAGGTCCTTCATCTGCGCCTTGATGGCGTCGGTGTCTTCCGGCTCGAACTCGAACGGCTCCTTGGCGGCATGCTCGGCCAGTTCGATGATGGCGTCGATGACCGGCTGGATGCCGTCATGAGCGAACTTCACGCCGCCCAGGACGATCTCTTCGTTCAGTTCCTGGATCTCGGACTCGACCATCATCACGGCGTCGGCGGTGCCGGCCACGACCAGGTCCATCTTGCTTTCCTTCAGCTCGTCGAGCGTCGGGTTCAGCACGTATTCGCCGTTGATGTAGCCGACGCGCGCGGCGCCGATCGGGCCCATGAACGGAGCGCCCGAGATGGTCAGGGCGGCCGAGGCGGCGACCATGGCCAGCATGTCGGGGTCGTTCTCGAGGTCGTGCTGCAGCACGGTGACGACGACCTGGACCTCGTTCTTGAAGCCCTTGACGAACAGCGGACGGATCGGACGGTCGATCAGGCGGGAGACCAGGGTCTCCTTCTCCGACGGACGGCCTTCACGCTTGAAGAAGCCGCCCGGGATCTTGCCGGCGGCGAAGGTCTTTTCTTGGTAGTTGACCGTCAGCGGGAAGAAATCCTGGCCCGGCTTCTGGGTCTTGGCGAAGACGGCGGTGGCCAGGACGACGGTGTCGCCCATGGTGGCCAGAACGGCGCCGTCGGCCTGGCGGGCGATGCGGCCCGTCTCGAGCGTCAGCGTCTTGCCGGCCCACTCGATGGTCTTGCGTTTGATATCGAACATTGAGGTTCTTTCTCTCGTGTCCCTCGGGCGGATTCCCGTGGGGGCGGACAGGTGTCGTTTCCGAAATCCTCTCCAGATGTCAGGCCCGCTGAGGATCTCGTTGAACCCTCGTTCGTACGTCGAGGAGCGCGTTGGCTCCCCCGTCGCGCGTTCCAGAGCCTGGAGGAACGGGCGGCGAATAGCAGCGGGGCGAGACCCGAAAGCCTCGCCCCGAAAGGTCAGGTCCTAGCGGCGCAGGCCCAGCTTCTCGATGAGAGCCTGGTAGCGCGCGGCGTCGGACTTCTTCAGGTGGTCCAGCAGCGAACGACGCTGCGAAACCATGAGCAGAAGGCCACGACGGCTGTGGTTGTCCTTCTTGTGCGACTTGAAGTGCTCGGTCAGGTTGGCGATGCGCTCGGAGAGGATCGCGACCTGGACTTCGGCGCTGCCGGTGTCGCCCGGCGTACGGCCATGTTCAGCGATGAGCGCGGCTTTGCGCTCGAGAGTGATCGACATCGTGTGGTCTCCGCTCAGGCTTGAAGAAAGACCCGGACGGGATTGAGCTTTCCCGCGCGCATCTCGGCGAGGGCCACCAGCCTCGACCCCTCCATCGCCGAAACGAGCCGCGAACCGCCGACGAGGCGGGTCTTGAGCTGTTCGACCTGTCGGGGAACGAGAACGATGGGTCGTCCCTGCGCCAGCCGGAAGGCGTCCTCCGCGGTCACGGCCAGCACCGGGATGTCGTCCAGTGCGGTCTCGACCGGGAGCAGTACCTCCGGAAGCGCGGCCTTATGGCTCATATCTTCCAGATTTTCCAGAGAAATCGCACGTTCTTCCCCGAACGGTCCGACGCGGGTCCGGCGCAGGGCGCTGACATGCGCCTCGGCCCCGAGGGCGGCCGCCAGGTCACGGACGATCGAGCGAACATAGGTGCCCTTGCCGCACTCGATCTCGATCTCGATGTGATCGGCGTCGGGAACGGCGCTGACCCGGGCGTCGTGAACCACCACCTTGCGGGAGGCCAGCTCTACCGTCTCGCCGGCCCGGGCCAGATCATAGGCGCGTTCGCCGTCGACCTTGATGGCCGAGTAGGCGGGCGGGACCTGCTCGATCTCGCCGACGAAGGCGGGCAGGGCGGCCTCGACCTGTTCGCGGGTCGGGCGGACGTCGGAGGTGGCGACGGTCTCGCCCTCTCGGTCGAGCGTGGCGGTGCTGCGGCCCCATTCGATGGTGAAGCGATAGGCCTTGTCGGCGTCCATCATGAAGGGGACGGTCTTGGTCGCCTCGCCCAGCGCGATCGGCAGCACGCCGGTCGCCAGCGGATCGAGGGTGCCGGCGTGACCGGCCTTCTGGGCGTTGAACATCCAGCGAACCCGGCCGACGGCCTGGGTCGAGCCGAAGTCGTAGGGCTTGTCGAGGCAGACCCAGCCCGAGACCGGATCGCCCTTCTTGCGACGCGCCATGCTCAGTCTTCCGCGTCGTCGGCGTGCAGGTCGCGCTGCACCACCGGATTGTCGAACAGCCGGTCGATGCGGGCGGCGTTGTCGAAACTCTCGTCGTGGAAGAACTTCAGGTCCGGCGTGAACTTCATGTCGATGTGCCGGCCCAGCCGCCCGCGCAGGAACCTGCTGACCTTGTTGAGCGCCTTGATGATCTCGGCCGTCTCCTGGCCGGTGACGCCCGCCCCGAGGGGCTCGACAAAACAGATCGCGTGCTTGAGGTCGGGGCTCATCCGCACCTCGGAGACGGTCACCGACACGCCGTGCAGCGCCGGTTCCTGGAACTCCTCCTCGCGCAGGACCTCGACCAGGGCGTGCCGGATCAGCTCGCCGGCGCGCAGCTGGCGCTGGGTCGGGCCGGCCGGGGCGGCGTGGCCCCGCGACTTCTGATGCTTGGACATGGCGTCACCGGATGGCCGGCGCGGGGGTCGAACCCGGGCGGGCGGGAAAAGAAGGGCGCGCTTCTAGGCGCGAAGGGCGGGGATGTCCAGTGACGCAAGGTCGACGATGTAGGGCGACTCTGTCGCCTACATCGGGACTGGCGCGGCGGTGTCGCGCCCGCCACTATAGTAGTCAATCGAAACGAACGGTGAGCGGAGCTGGGCATGACGGATACGACGGGGTCACCGCACCCGCTGCTGGTCGCGCCCGTCGCGCCGACGCTGCTGAGGCTGGCGGCGCCCAATCTGCTCGGCATGCTGGCCTCGACCGCCGTGTCGATCGCCGAGACCGCCTACATCGGCCGGCTGGGGCCGGAGCCGCTGGCGGCGGCGGCGCTGGTCCTGCCCCTGATCATGCTGATGGGGATGATGAGCGCCGGGGCCATGGGCGGGGGCGTCTCCTCGGCCGTCAGCCGGGCGCTGGGCGCCGGCTCGCCCGAGCGGGCCGAGGCGCTGGCGCGCCACAGCGCGGTCCTGGGCCTGGGCTTCGGCCTGTTCTTCACCCTGCTGCTGACCCTCTTCGGCCGCGGCGTTTTCACGCTGCTGGGCGGCCAGGGCGAGACGCTGCACCAGGCGGTGCTCTATTCGGCCATCGTGTTCTCGTTCGCGGCCTCGATCTGGCTGCAGAACATGCTGGCTTCGATCCTGCGCGGGTCGGGCGACATGGTCTCGCCCTCGGCCGCCTTCCTGGGCGGGGCGGCGCTGCAGGTGATCGTCGGCGGGACGCTCTGCTTCGGCTGGGGCCCGGCGCCGCGCCTCGGGATCGTCGGGGTGGGCCTGGGCCAGGCGCTGTCGGCCTCGGCCGTGGCGCTGGCGCTGTTCCTGCTGCTGCGGCGGCCGACGGCCAAGGTGAAGCTGCGCCTGCGCGGCCCGCTCAGCCGCGAGCACTTCGACGACATCCTCAAGGTCGGGCTGCCGGCCATGCTGTCGCCGATCCAGACCGTGGCCACCATCCTGGTCATCACCGCCATCGCGGCGCGGTTCGGCACCGAGGTCCTGGCCGGCTACGGCATCGGCTCGCGGCTGGAGTTCCTGCTGGTTCCGATCGCCTTCTCCGTGGGGGTGGCGTCGCTGCCGATGGTCGGGCTGGCGATCGGCGCCGGCCAGGTCGAGCGGGCGCGCAGGGTGGCCTGGACGGCGGGGGGGATCGCGGCCGCGGCGCTGGGCGGTCTGGGCCTGCTGCTCGCCCTGTTTCCGGAGCTGTGGGTGTCGATCTTCACCAACGCGCCCGCCGTGCGGAAGGCGGCCTCGACCTATCTGCATTTCGTCGGGCCGGTGTTCGCCTTCTTCGGCCTGTCGCTGGCGCTCTACTTCTCGGCCCAGGGCGCGGGCCGCATCGGCGGGCCGCTGCTGGCCGGAACCCTGCGCCTGGCCGTGGTCGGCATCGGCGGCCTGATCCTGGTCTCCGTGAACGCGCCGTCTTGGGCGCTGTTCGCGCTGGTGGCGCTGGGCATGGTGACCATGGGCACGGTGACGGCGGCCTTCATCTGGTTCACGCCCTGGGGGCCGAGGCCGCTCAAGCCGTAAGGGACATGAACTTCAGTGTGTGTCCCCCGCCGCTTAGAAGCCGCTGGGGACACGTACCGAAGGCGGTACATGTCCCCGGTTCAGGAGTCCTTCAGCCTCTGCTCGAAGAAGCTGATCGTCCGCGCCTCGGCCTCGCGGGTGGGGCCGCTGCCCGCCAGGTGGATGGTCAGGACCGAGTGGCTGGGGACGCCCGTGCCCGGCTGGCCGTCCTCGGGCTTCAGCTGCCAGGCCTCGAAGCGGTCGCCGAGCTCCTCCTTCAGCATCTCGAACCGGCCCGGCGGCACGAAGCGGTCGCCGTGGAAGGCCAGGCCCAGGACGCTGAGATCCTCCTCCGTCAGGCGCTTCTTCACGCAGGAAAACTCGGCGGCCGAACAGTCGATGGCGCGCTCCCGACCCTTGCCGATCGGCATCGACGGCTGGCTCAGCACCGGCGCCACCACGGACGGCTCGGTCATCATCGCCAGGGCGAAGCCGCCGGTGAAGCACATGCCCAGCGCCCCCACGCCGGGCCCGCCGCAGTCGGCGTGCGCCTTGCGGGCCAGGGCGCGCAGCCAGTCCACGATCGGCGAGGACCGGCCGTTGGCCCAGACGTTGAACTCGCGCCGGACGCAGATGTTCATGACCATCTGGCCGAGCGCGTAGCCATTGCTGACCGGCTTGCCCGGCGAACCGAACAGGCTGGGCAGATAGACGGTGAACCCCGCCGCGGCGACGCCGTCGGCGTAGCGCACGACCAGCGGATGCAGGCCCGGGATCTCATGCATGATCACCACGGCCGGCCCGGTTCCGCGCTTGAACACTGTCCGCGTCCACGGTCCGGCGGTGAACTCGAAGCGGTCGTAGTCCTTCAGGACGTCGATGTCGGCCATGTGTCCCCCCTCGGGACATGTTCGCGAAGCGTCCGTGTCACCGCAACGATTTTCGGGGACACGTACCGGCTTCGCCGGAACATATCCCTGGCCGTCAGCTTCCTGGCGTCTTGATGTAGTCCGGGCGCATCACGCGAGCGGTGACATCGGCGCTGTTGGGATTGGGCATCCGCCATTCGCCGCGCCAGGTGAAGTCCATGACCGCGCACAGCTTCGCCGCCCCCGCCGCGTCGGCGCCGAAGGCGTGGACGCGCAGGTCCCGGCCGTGGGCGATGGGGCTGATCGACAGCCATCCGCGGGTCGACCCCGGGCAGAAGGCCTGGACCATGATCTTGCCCTCGGCCTTGTCGGCGGCGATCTCGTAGAGCGTCCCCGTCCCGGCGTCCTCGCCCATCAGGCCGTCCAGGACGCGCACCACCTCGCCATCGCGGAGCGGCTCCGGCACGACCCCGACCGGCACGGCCGTCGCCCGCACCGCCAGCACCCGCTGGCGCAGGAGCGTCTTGGTGAACACGAAGGTCAGGCCGGCGCCGGTCAGCCGCCGGGCCTCGGGCGAGGCGGAGTCGTAGGTCACCATCCGCTTGGCGGCCGCCAGGGCCGGGGCGGCGGCGGAAAGGGCGACCAGGCTGACGATGACGGGTGCGAGGCGACGGGCGCAAGCGACGGCGGGCATGGGCAGGCTACTTCGCCTTCCTGGGCTTGCCGCGCAGGTCGGCCAGATCGCCCTCGAATCCGGACAGCTTCCAGGTCCCGTCGATGTTGGTGAACACCAGCAGGCAGGGACCGTCCTTCTTTTTGGTGGCGCAGACCGAGCCGTCGGGCTGGTATTTCAAAGCCCCGCCGATGGCCAGGCGGCCCGGCAGCGGCTGGTCGGGGGTGTAGCCATAGTAGCTGGCGGCGGCGCGGAAGGTCTCGGGCCGGACCAAGCCGTCCACGGCGACGTCGGCCAGGCCGGGCGCGACCAGGGCGGCGAGCGCGCGGGCGCCGTCGTCCATCTCGCGCCGGTTCATCTCGCGCATCAGGCGGCCTTCCAGATTGGCCTTCAGCGCGCGGCGGTCGACGTAGCGGTCGAACGCGGCGCGGTCGTTGTCGCGGATGGCGACCAGGAGCGCATGCACGTCCCCCGCCGCATCGTAGCGCGATGTGGTGGCGCAGCCGGCCAGGGCCAGGCCGAGCAGCACGATGGTGGCGATCCGGCGCATCATGTCGGTCTCATTCGCGTCCGCTCGGGGCGGAAATGGGGCGAACAGGGCTCAGCCGCAACGGGTGGCGGCGGCCGGGCTGAACCGGACCCGGACCTCGACGGTCCTCGAATCCTCTTCGGTCGGATAGATCACGCGCCCGGCGTAACCGAGGGCGGCCTTGCCGTAGCCCGGCGCGTCCTCGAACAGCACCACGCAGCGCTTCAGCTTTCCGTCGGACGGACGGCAGGACAGCACCGCGCCGCCGCCGGCTTCGACGAAGGACGCCTTCTGCAGGCCGCTCCGAGGCGGGGCGCGCAGGGCGAGGGCGGTTCCCTGGGTCGTCACCGTCACTGACCGGTCGCAGGCCAGCCGCGCCGGTCCTGGCGCCGTGGCGCAGGCCGACAGCAGGCCCAGGGCGAGCAACGAGACGATGAGACGAGCGTTCACGGAGCCCTCCAGGCCGTGCCGCAGGATCGCTCCGAACGCGCCTTTTCTCAAGGGGGAAGGGGTTAACGTGGAAAGGGCGCGGAGATCGCTCTCCGCGCCCTTCGCAAGGTCTGATGTGAACCGCCGCCTAGAGGCTGCGCTTCACTTCCTCGACGGTGAAGCACTCGATCGTGTCGCCCTCGCGGATGTCCTGGAAGCCGGCGAAGTGCATGCCGCATTCCTGGCCGGCGTTGACCTCGTTGACCTCGTCCTTGAAGCGCTTGAGCGTCTGCAGGGTGCCCAGTTCCAGGACCACGACGCCGTCGCGGACGATCCGGACCTTGGCGCCCTTGCGGACCACGCCCTCGGTGACGCGCGAACCGGCGATCTTGCCGACCTTGGAGATGTCGAAGACCTGCAGGACTTCGGCGTTGCCGAGGAAGGTTTCGCGCTGGATCGGCGCCAGCATGCCCGAGAGCACGCCTTTGATGTCGTCGATCAGGTCGTAAATGATCGAATAGTAGCGAATTTCGACGCCTTCACGCTCGGCCATGGCCCGCGCCTGCGCCGAGGCGCGGACGTTGAAGCCGATGATCGGCGCGCCGGCGCCCTTAGCCAACTGGACATCGCTCTCGCTGATCGCGCCGGCGCCCGACAGGATGATCCGCGCGCGGACCTCGTCGGTGGCCAGCTTGTCCAGCGAGCCGACGATGGCCTCGACCGAACCCTGCACGTCGCCCTTGATGACCAGCGGCAGCTCGCTGACCTTCTTGGCCGAGAGCTTGGCCATCATGTCGGTCAGCGACACGCCGGCGGCGGCGCCGCCCACGGCCGCCTTGTCGCGCTTGAGGCGCTGGCGGTAGTCGGTCAGCTCACGGGCGCGGGCGTCGTTCTCGACCACGGCGAAGGCGTCGCCCGGCGAGGGCGCGCCGTCGAGGCCGAGGATCTCGACCGGCGTCGAGGGACCGGCTTCGGTCAGCTGCTCGTCGCGCTCGTTGAGCAGGGCGCGGACGCGGCCGAACTGGGCCCCGGCCACGACGATGTCGCCGCGCTTGAGAGTGCCGCGCTTGACCAGCACCGTGGCGACCGGGCCGCGGCCCTTGTCCAGCTTGGCCTCGATGACCACGCCCTCAGCCGTGCGGTCCGGGTTGGCCTTGAGGTCGAGCAGTTCGGCCTGCAGCAGGATGCGCTCGATCAGCTCATCGAGACCGATCTTCTCCTTGGCGGAGACCTCGACGGTCTGGACGTCGCCGCCCAGGTTCTCGGCCACCAGCTCGTACTGGAGCAGCTCGTTGATGACCTTGGTCGAGTCGGCGCCCGGCTTGTCGATCTTGTTGATCGCCACGATGATCGGAACGCCCGCCGCCTTGGCGTGCTGGATGGCTTCGGCCGTCTGCGGCTTGACGCCGTCGTCGGCCGCCACGACCAGCACCACGATGTCGGTGATGTTGGCGCCGCGGGCGCGCATGGCGCTGAACGCCGCGTGGCCCGGGGTGTCGAGGAAGGTGACGCGGTCGCCGCTTTCCAGACGGATCTGGTAGGCGCCGATGTGCTGGGTGATGCCGCCGGCTTCGCCACGGACCACGTCGGTGGAGCGCAGGGCGTCCAGCAGCGAGGTCTTGCCGTGGTCGACGTGCCCCATGATGGTCACGACCGGCGGGCGGGGTTCCAGGTTATCATCCGCCTCGTCGGCGGCCAGGAAGCCCTCTTCGACGTCGGCGTCGGACACGCGACGGACAGTATGGCCGAATTCGGTGGCCACCAGTTCGGCGGTGTCGTTGTCGATGACGTCGTTGATCTTCAGCATCACGCCCTGACGCATCAGGAACTTGATGATGTCGACGCCGCGCACGGCCATCCGGTTGGACAGCTCCTGCACGGTGATGACGTCCGGAATGACGACCTCGCGGGCGATACGGGCCTGCTCGGCGCCGCCACGGCGCTTTTCCTTCTCGCGTTCGCGGGCCCGGCGCACCGAGGCCAGCGAGCGCATGCGCTCGGCGGCGCCCTCGTCGTCGCCGGCCAGCACCTGGATGGTCAGGCGGCCTTCGCGGCGCTTGGGCTCGCCCTTGGTGCGCGAGACGGCCTTGCCCGGCGCGGCGCCCTTGCGGCGATCATCGTCCTCGTCGGGACGGCGGTCGATCAGAGCTCCGCCCGGACGCGGCGCCGAACGGGTCGCGCGCTGGATCTCGGGCGTGGCCGGCGGCTGGTTGGCGCCGCCGGGACGCGGCGGACGCGGACCGCCGGGGCGGTCGCCTGTGCGCGGCGCCGGACGCGGGGCCAGGGCCGAATAACGGACGGTCTCGCCGCCGGCGCCGCCGGGGCGGTCGCCACGCGGACGGTCGCCGTCGCGCGGCGGACGGGCGCCCTGGTAGCCGGGACGGTCGCCTTGCGGCCGGTCGCCCCGGGGACGATCGCCCTCAGGACGCGGCGCGCGCTGGCCATAGACGTTGCCGGCGCCTTCGCGAGGCGTGCGCTGGCCGTAGGTGTTCCCGGCCGGACGGTCGGGACGGTAGGTCGTGGTGCTCGGACGATCGTCGCGGCGTTCGCGCGACGGCTCGTAGGTGCGGGTCTGGTTCGGACTGGCGGCGGCGGGCGCCGGTGTCGGAGCCGGCGCGGCGGGGGTCGCGGCCGGGGCTGCCGCCTGCGGGGCGGGCGTCGGCGTCGGAGCGGCGGCCGGTTGGCTCGGCGCGGGCGCGGGCGCGGTCGGCGCAGGCGCCGGGCGGGCGGCTTCGGCGGCCGGGGCGCGGGCGGCCTGCTCGGCGGCCAGTCGGCGCGCTTCCTCCTCGGCGCGGGCGCGGGCCTGGGCGGCCTGGCGCTCCTGGGCCTCGCGGGCGGCGTCGATGGCGCGCTGGCGGTTGCGCATTTCCTCGGCCGACAGGTTGCCGGACGGATCGGTCGGCGCGGGGCCGGCCGGGCGCGGCGCGGCGGCGCGCGGATCGTAGGTCGTGCGCTTCTCGGCGGCGGAGGGGCCGGCAAGGTTCGTCGAGCCGCCCGGGACATGCGTCCGCACGCGCTTGGTCTCGACCACCACCGTCTTCGACCGGCCGTGGCTGAAGCTCTGCTTGACCACGCCGGCGCTCACCGAGCCCGCGCGGGGCTTCAGGGTGAGGGAAGGCCTGGAGGGATTCTGCCGGCCGTTGTCGTTCTCGTCGCTCATGCGTCTCGCTTAAACTCACAGCCGGCGGATCCGGCTCATAACGTCTCGTTCAAACCCGGAAGGGACCGCGGCGCGAACCGCCCGGCCCTTCTATTCCTCGCGCCAACCCTCGGGAAGAAGCGGACGGAACCCCGCCAGTCTTCGGACGTCCTTCGTCCAGTGACCGGAGGCTCGCCCCGCAAGGAAGGCGGTGTGTATCACATTCTCGCCCCCCAAGGCCAAACCCAATTCGGCCGAGGAAAAAACACCGACAAGCTGTGGCGGCGAAGGCGACGTCCGGCAGGCGGACAAGAGCTTGCGACGGCCGTCCGCGGCGCCGTCGGAGGCCTCGACAAGCCAGGCGGCCTTGCCGCCCCGGACGCTGGCCAGGACCTTTTCAAAGCCCGAGATAATGTCCCCGCCCCGGCGCGCAAGGCCCAGGCCGTCGAGCAGCCGGCGCGCCAGCAGCGTCTCGACCTGGTCGGCGAGCCCGGCCGGCGCGATCAGCTTCGTCTTCGCGGCGCGCGAGAAGAGGCCCTTCTTCACGGCCGTCTCGACGCTGGCGCGGTCGGCGGCGACCCACAGGCCCCGACCCGGCAGCTTGCGCGCCAGATCGGGCGTGACCACGCCGTCCGGTCCGGCGACGAACCGGATCAGCTGGTCCTCGGCCATCACCGCGCCGGAAACAATGTCCCGGCGTTCGCGAGAGGCTTCCCCATGGGTCCGGGGGGCGCGGGGTTCAGGGGCGTCCATGCTGGTTCGCCCTCATGCAAGACGCCGTTAGGCGTCCCGCGCCTCGCCTTCGGCCACGGCCAGGTCGTAGTCCTCGGGATTGTCGAGGCCCTCGGACTCGTATTCCGGCTCGTATTCCGGCTCCGGCGGGGCCTCGACCCAACCCATCACCACACGGGCGCGCATGATCAGGGTCTCGGCGTCGTCCGGCGACAGATTGAAGGCCTCCAGGATGCCCGGTTCGCGCACGCGCTCGCCGTCGCGGGTCTCGAACCAGCCACGAAGATCGTCCGGGATCAGGCCGGCGAGATCCTCGACGGTCTTCACTTCGCCCTCGCCCAGGGCGACGGCGATCGGCAGGGTGACGCCCTCGATCTCCAGGACGCCGTCCTCGACGCCAAGTTCGCGGCGCCGGGCGTCCTGCTCAGCGGCTTCCTTGTCCAGGTACTCGCGAGCGCGGGTCTGCAGTTCCTCGGCGGTGTCCTCGTCGAAGCCCTCGATGGCCGCGATCTCGTGCGGCTCGACATAGGCGACGTCCTCGACCGAGATGAAGCCCTCGGTGGCCAGCAGCTGGGCAATGACCTCGTCGACGTCCAGGGCTTCCTGGAACAGGGCGGTGGTCTCGGCGAACTGCTTCTGGCGGCGCTCGCTCTCCTGCGACTCCGTCATGATGTCGATCTGCCAACCGGTCAGCTGGCTGGCGAGGCGCACGTTCTGGCCGCGACGGCCGATGGCCAGGGACAGCTGCTCGTCGGGCACCACCACCTCGACGCGCTCGTCCTCCTCGTCCATGACGACCTTGGAGACCTCGGCCGGGGCCAGGGCGTTGACGATGAAGGTCGCCTCGTCCGGGTTCCACTGGATGATGTCGATCTTCTCGCCCTGAAGCTCGGCGACCACCGCCTGGACGCGCGAGCCGCGCATGCCCACGCAGGCGCCGACCGGGTCGATGCTGGAGTCATTGGAGACGACCGCCATCTTCGCGCGGCTGCCCGGGTCGCGGGCCACGGCGCGGATCTCGATGACGCCGTCGTACACTTCCGGCACTTCCTGCGCGAACAGCTTGGCCATGAAGCCGCCGTGGGCGCGGCTGAGCATGATCTGCGGGCCCTTGGTCTCGCGACGGACGTCGTAGATGTAGCAGCGGATGCGGTCGCCGAGATTGAAGTTCTCGCGCGGGATCGACTGGTCGCGGCGCATGATGCCCTCGCCCCGGCCCAGGTCGACGATGACGTTGCCGTACTCGACCCGCTTGACCGTGCCGTTGACGATCTCGCCGACGCGATCCTTGTACTCCTCGAACTGGCGCTCGCGCTCGGCTTCGCGGACCTTCCCGGTCACGACCTGGCGGGCCATCTGGGTCTGGACGCGGCCGAACTCGAAGGGCGGCAGCTCTTCCTCGGTGACCTGACCGACATAGGCGTCACGGTCGGCGGCGAGGGCGTCGGCCAGTCGGACCTTGCCCAGCGAGGTCTCGTCCAGCTCGGCGTCGTCCTCGACCACGGTCACATAGCGCTTGATCGAGGTTTCGCCGGTCTTGGGATCGATATGCACGCGAATGTCGTGCTCGGCGCCGTAGCGGCTGCGGGCCGCCTTCTGGATCGCTTCCTCGATGGAGGCGATCACGATCTCCTTCTCGATGCCCTTCTCGCGGGCCACCGCGTCAGCGATCTGGAGCAGCTCGAGGCGGTTGGCGGAAATGCCGGTGGCCATGGTCGGTCCCTACTCTTCTTCGGTTTGCAGTCGGGCGGCGCGTTCGTCCGCCCCGTGTTTCATCAGGCGATCGTTGAGAACCAGCTTGGCCTCGAGGATCCAGTCGAACGGGATGTAGAGGGTGGTGTCGGCCTCGCCCTCGACATTGATGCCGACCTGGCCGTCTTCCACGCCCGCCAGTTCGCCGCGAAAGCGCTTGCGGTTCTCGGCCAGGCGGTCGAGCTCGATACGGGCCTCGAAGCCCTCCCAGGTCTCGAAGTCCTTCAACCGGGTCAGCGGCCGGTCGATGCCGGGGCTTGAGACCTCAAGCGTATATTCGCCGGTGATCGGATCGGCGGCGTCCATCACCTCGGAGATGGCGCGCGACAGGATCGCGCAGCCCTCAACCGTCATCTCGCCATCCGGAGTTTCGGCCATGATCTGCAGGCGGCGGCTGTCCTTGCCGGCCATCAGACGCAGGCGGACGATCTCGTAGCCGGCGGCTTCCGCCACCGGGTCCAGCAGTTCGAGCAGTCGGGCGTCTTCCGCCGTCCGTGCGCGCATAGGTCCAGAACCCAAACAAAAAGCGGCGGCCCGAGGACCGCCGCTCGAAAGCGCCATCCAGCGCTATCAAACGATGTTGCCTGCTTATAGCGCGACGGGGGACGTTTGTCAGCCCCCGTCGCGCCGCGATTCAGCGACCGCCCAGGAAGTCCATCTTGCCGATCGGCGCGCCCGCCGCCCGAAGCAGGGCGTAGGCCGTGGTGGCGTGGAAGAAGAAGTTGGGCAGGGCGAAGCCGGTCAGGAACTCGGCCCCCGTGAACTTCAGCTCCATGTTCGGGAATTTCAGAACAATCTCACGGTCCTCGGCGCCGGCGAAGGCCGAGGCGTCGACACTTTCGATGAAGGCGATGGTCTTCGCGATCCGCGCCTTCAGCTCGGCCAGGGTGGCCTCGGTATCGGGCATCGAGGGAACCTCGACGCCGGCCAGCCGGGCGACCGCGCCCTTGGCGGCGTCCGAGGCCATTTGGATCTGGCGAGGGAAGGGATGCATGTCCGGGGCGAGGCGCGCCTCAAGGATGGCCGTCTCGTCGAGGCCGGCGGCGAGCGCCTTGTCGATGATGGCGGCGGCGTTGTTCAGCGCGCGCACGAAGATCGGCGCGGACGCGGCGTAGACGGAAAAGCTCATGGAAGTCCCCGGAGGCGATGTGATGTGTCGCTCACATCGGGTGCGTCGCCGGGAAAATCCAGTGGCTCAGCGACGCACGAGGTCGAGGAACACCGGCGCGCAGTCGCCGAGCTTCTTGTCCTCGTAACGGGTGGTCAGGTGGTCGGCGGGGGGGACGCGCCAGTCGTCAGCCTTCTCCGCCGGCCAGTCGTAGAAGCCGCTCTTCAGGACGCGCTCGAGCGTCCAGTCGGCGTAGTCGGCCCAGTCGGTGGCGAAGCGCAGGCGACCGCCGGGCTTCAGCTTGCGGGCCAGTTCGGCGAGGAAGTCCGCCTGCACGATGCGGCGCTTGTGGTGGCGCGCCTTGGGCCAGGGATCGGGAAACAGGATGAAGACCCGGTCCAGCGATCCGTCCGGCAGCCGGCCGACGACCTCGCGCGCATCGCCCTGGTGGACGCGGACATTGTCCAGCCCGCCGTCTTCAACGTGGCGCAGGGCGCTGGCGACGCCGTTCAGGAACGGCTCGACGCCGATGATCAGGATGTCCCGATCGCGCGCGGCCTGGCCCGCCATATGCTCGCCGCCGCCGAAGCCGATCTCCAGCCAGACCTCGCGGGCGTCGGGTTTCAGCGCGCGCGGATCGAACGGTCCGTCGGGGATATCGACCGAGGGCGCCAGCTGGTCGATCAGGGCCGCCTGGCGCGGCTTCAGCACTCGCGCCTTGACGCGGCCATAGCTGCGCAGGGCGCCGTGCGGTTGCTGGGGCGTGATGGGCATGGGGCGTCCAGTAGCAGATGGGGACATGTACCCGAAGGGTACGTGTCCCCCGCAGCTTGAAGCGGTTGGGGACACGCACTGATGTGCATGTCCCCGGAGATCAGTTCACCAGCTTCTTCAGCTCGGGCACGAGGTCCGTGCGCTCCCAGCTGAATCCGCCCTCGTTGTCCGGCTGGCGGCCGAAGTGGCCGTAGGCGGCGGTGCGGGCGTAGATCGGGCGGTTGAGGCCCAGGTGCTCGCGGATGGCGCGGGGCGTGACGCCGTTCATCATCTCCGGCAGCACCTTCTCCAGCAGGGCCGGGTCCACCTGACCGGTGTGATGCAGGTCGACGTGGAACGACACGGGCCGGGCCACGCCGATGGCGTAGGCAATCTGGATCGTGCAGCGCTCTGCCAGGCCGGCGGCGACCACGTTCTTGGCCAGATAGCGGCAGGCATAGGCCGCCGATCGGTCGACCTTGGTCGGATCCTTGCCGCTGAAGGCGCCGCCGCCATGCGGGGCCGCGCCGCCGTAGGTGTCGACGATGATCTTGCGGCCGGTGACGCCGGCGTCGCCGTCCGGTCCGCCGATCTCGAAGCGGCCGGTCGGATTGACCAGCCACTGGGTCTTCTTCGTGACCAGGCCGTCTGGGAAGATCGGCAGGATGTGCGGCCGGATCAGGTCCAGCACCCGCTTGCTCGTCGGCGCCTTGCCGTCGATCTTCTTCTTGTGCTGGTGCGACACCACGATCGACACCACCCGCTGCGGCACGCCGTTTCCGTCGTATTCGAGCGTCACCTGGCTCTTGGCGTCGGGTTCCAGCTCATGCAGCTCGCCGCTGTGACGCAGCTCGGCCAGGCGTTTGAGGATGTTGTGGCTGTACTGCAGGGTGGCCGGCATCAGTTCCGGCGTCTCGGTGCTGGCGTAGCCGAACATGATGCCCTGGTCGCCGGCGCCCTCGTCCTTCTTTTCGGAGGCGTCGACGCCCTGGGCGATGTGGGCTGACTGGCCGTGCAGGTAGCAGGCGTATTTCGCCTTCTCCCAGTGGAAGCCCTTCTGCTCGTAGCCGATGTCCTTGATCGCGGCCCGGACCTTGGGTTCCAGCGACCGGATGATGTCCTTGGTCAGGGCCTTGTTGGCGGCCTTGTCGCCGCCAGGCTTGCCCGCCCGGACCTCGCCGGCCAGCACCACCCGGTTTGTGGTGACCAGGGTCTCGCAGGCCACGCGCGCCTCGGGGTCGGCGGTCAGGAAGGCGTCCACCACGGTGTCGCTGATCCGGTCGGCGACCTTGTCGGGGTGGCCCTCGGAAACGCTTTCGCTGGTGAAAATGTAGGAGGAGCGGTTCAAGGCGGAACTCCAAGGAAAAGGGGCCGCCCACGGGACGGCCCCGAAACCTATAAAGACATCCTTATATCCGCAAGTCGGATGACGATCGCGACGGCCGATCCGGCGGAAGAAAGCCCGAGGGCGCCCCGACCTGATCAGTCGGCGTCGTCGCCGGCTTCCTCTTCCTCGGCCATGGAGCGGACCAGATCGAGGATGCGGCGACGCACGCGGCCGCGCTTGATCTTCGGAAACAGCGCCGCCAGCTCCAGGCCCTCGGGCGTCATCAGGAAGTCGTGAATAAACGGCTCGGCGCCGCTGTCCGACACGCCCTCCGCCCGGGCGGTCGAAGGATCGACCAGGCCGTCGAAGAAGTAGGCGATCGAGGTCTGCAGAGACTTGGCGATCTCGTACAGCTTGCTGGCGCTGACCCGGTTCGCCCCGCGCTCGTACTTCTGAACCTGTTGGAAGGTCAGGCCCAGATCGTCGGCCAGGCGCTCCTGCGAAACGCCGAGCAGCTTGCGCCGCATGCGAATGCGACCGCCGACGTGGAGGTCGACGGGATTTGGGGATCGGTCTGTGTCTGTGATGGTTGTCATGAGGTCCCGGTCAGCAGAAATCGCGGTTTCACTAACCCCCCATCACTCCATTCTGTCGTCTTTTCAAGGCCTGGACTACCCGAATACGCAGGATCAACGCGGCCGAGATCATCAACAGAGCGATGAAGGGCAAGTCGCCGTGGCGGCTATAAAGCGTACTCAACTGCCTTGGCCGGAGGTCGGCGTCAATAACGCCGGTATCGCCAAGACGCAGAGAGCCTGCTTCAACCTGTCCCAAGGGCGTAATGACCGCCGAGACGCCGGTCGGGGTCGCGCGCAGCATTGGCAGGCCTTCCTCGATGGCGCGGTAGCTGGCCAGGTTGAGGTGCTGGAGCGGCCCGCTGGTGCGGCCGAACCAGGCGTCGTTCGAGACATTGACGATGAAGCCGGGCCGCAGGCCTGAAAGCGCCGCGCCCTGACGCGTGAAGCCCGGAAACAACGACTCGTAGCAGATCAGCGGCTGGAATGGCGGCAGGCCGGCCGCCTGCATCGGGCGCGGCGGGCCGCCTGGGGCGAAACTCTCCGGCGCATGGACCAGCGCCTTGAAGCCGATCGCGGTGAGCAGGCCCTCCATCGGCAGGAACTCGCCGAACGGCACCAGCCGATGCTTGTCGTAGACGCCCAGCGGCTCCAGTCCCTCCGGCGTTCGGCGCACGGCGACCAGGGTGTTGTAGTACCGCGTGTCGGCCGGCGTTCCCTCGTAGCGGTACGCCCCGACCAGCAGGGTCTGCCCGGGTCGCAGGGACGCCTCGATCGCCTCGCGGGTCCAGGTTCCCGGCGCGAGATAGTCGTTCACCGCCGCCGGAATCGCGCCCTCGGGCCAGACGACGATGTCGGCCGGCCTGCCCGGGTAGGGGCGGGCGGTCAGGCCGGTGTAGGCGTCGACGATGCGGCGGAAGTGGGCTGGATCGTACTTGGCGGCCTGTTTGATGTCGGCCTGGACGATGCGCACGCGCAGATCGCCGGCCTCGGAGGCTGCGGGCATGGTCCCGGACGTCCGCGCCGCGCCCCAGGCGAACAGCAGGACCGCTGTCGCCGCCGCGCCGCCGAGCGCGATCCGGCCCGGGCGGCCCTCGCGCCACAGCGGGACGCTGGCGGCCAGCCAGATCGTCAGCCAGGTCAGGCCATAGGCGCCGAACAGGGCCGCCGACTGCGACATCGCCGACCCGGCTCGCCAGGTCTCGCCGGGCAGGTTCCAGGGGAAGCCCGTCAGCACATGGCCGCGGAGCCATTCAAAAGCGGCGAACACCCCGGCGAACACGGCGACCCGGGCGACGCCGGTCGCGCCCGTCAGGCGATAGGCGACCATGGCCGCGCCCCAAAACAGGGCCACGCCGCCGGCCATGGCGGCGACGGCGAAGGGGGCGATCCAGCCGTGGGCGACGATGTCGACCAGGAAGGCTTCCGCGATCCACCAGGTGCCGAGCGCGAAATAGGCCAGCCCCGCCAGCCAGCCGCGCCAGAAGGCCGAGCGCAGCGGCCGATCGGCGTTGGCGTCGTCGACCAGCCACAGCAGCAGGGGATAGCCGAGCAGACCGGGCAGCAGGCCGAACGGCGGATGGGCGAGCGCGGCCGCGAGGCCGGCCGCCAGCGCCAGAAGCCAGCGCGGCATGTTCAGAAGCCGCTCGGCGAGGCGCTGCGGGATCACGCGGCGGGGGCCTCGGCCGTCGGGGCCTCCGGACGCGGTCGGATGCGAACGCGTTTCACGCGGCGCGGGTCGGCGTCGATGACCTCAAGCTCGTAACCGGCGGGGTGGGCGATGACCTCGCCCCGGCGCGGGACCCGGCCGGCGATGGCCACGACCAGGCCGCCGACGGTGTCGATCTCCTCCTCGAGCTCGCTGGGCGCCAGCTCGCCGTTGCCGAGAGCCTCTTCCAGGTCCTCCAGCGCCGCGCGGGCGTCGGCCTCGAAGACGCCGCCCGGCCTTGGCAGCACGCCGCTGACGCTGGCTTCGTCGTGCTCATCGTCGATCTCGCCGACCACCGCCTCGATCAAGTCCTCGATGGTCACCAGGCCTTCGGTGCCGCCGTACTCGTCGATCACCAGCGCAAGGTGGATACGGGTCTTCTGCATCTGGGCCAGCAGATCGGCGGCGCGCATCGAGGCGGGGACGTAGAGAGTCTCCCGCTTCAGGCGCCGGAGCGGAGCCGAGGTCGCGGCGGGCTTGCGGCCCTTGCCCGCCACCGCCTTGAACACATCCTTGACGTGGACCACGCCGACCGGGTCGTCGAGGGTGTCGCGATAGATCGGCAGGCGACTGTGTTCGTGCTTGATGAAGAGGGCGACCAGCTCCTCGAAGGGGGTGTCGACCTCGACCGCGATGATGTCGGCGCGCGGCGTCATCACGTCGTCGACGGTCAGGGTCTGAAAGGCGCGGGCCTGGCCGACCAGGGTCGCGGCGGCGGCCGCCTGTCCCGCGGACGTCTCGAACGCCTCGACCGGCTCGGCGATCTCGCGGCGAAGTCGGCGGAAGAAGGCGCGCAGACCCCGACTTCGTCTGGGCGTATCTGGCGGTGAGCCGGGGTCGTCGGCGCTGGGCATCTCGTCTCTGCTGTCAGGCGTAGGGATCGGGAACGCCCAGCCCGGCGAGGATTCGCCGTTCGAGCGCCTCCATCTCCTCGGCCTCGGCCTCGGTGAGGTGATCGTATCCTAGAAGATGTAGCACCCCGTGCGCCACCAGGTGTTGCAGATGATGCGCGAGCGGCTTGCCCTGCTCGGCCGCCTCGCTCGCGCAGACGCCGTACGCGAGCGCGATATCGCCCAGATGATCCTCGGGATTTTCCGGAGCGGGAAAGCTGAGCACGTTGGTCGGCCCGGCCTTGCCGCGGAAGCGCGTGTTCAGCTCGGCGACGCTGTCGTCATCGGTCAGCAGGAGGGTCGCCCCGCCGCGACCTTCAAGCGCCGCGCGCGCGGCCGCCAGCGCCATGGCCTCGACGTCCGGCAGCGCCGCCGACCAGGACGGGTCCTCAACCTCGATATCGATCATCGGCCGGAGCGCCGCGCGGCGTCGGCGTCGTAGGCCTTCACGATGCGGGCGACCATCGGGTGGCGGACCACATCCTCGGACGAGAAGCGGGTCACGCCCACGCCTTCGACACCCTCCAGAATCGAGACCGCGTGGGCCAGGCCGGAGTCGGCGGGGTTGAGCAGGTCGACCTGGCTGGGGTCGCCGGTCACCGCCATGCGCGAGCCCTCGCCCAGGCGCGTCAGCACCATCTTCATCTGCAGGCGGCTGGTGTTCTGCGCCTCGTCCACGATGACGTAGGCGTGACTGAGGGTGCGCCCGCGCATGAACGCGATCGGGGCGACCTCGATCTCGCCCTTGTCGCGGCGGCGACGCAGCTGCTCGGCGCCGATGATCTGGATCAGCGATTCCCAGACCGGCGCCATGTAGGGATCGACCTTCTCGGTCAGGTCGCCGGGAAGGAACCCCAGCTTTTCGCCCGCCTCGACGGCGGGACGGGTGATGATCAGCCGGTCGACGTCGCCGCGCATCAGCATGCCGGCGCCGTGCGCCACGGCCAGGAAGGTCTTGCCGGTGCCGGCCGGGCCGAGGCCGAAGGTCACGTCGTATCGGCCCAGCATCTCCATGTAGCGGGCCTGGGTCGCGGTCTTGGGCGAGACCGGGCCTCGGCGCGGCCCGCCGGCGGTCCCGGCCTGCGCCTTGGCCTGGGTTCCGGGCGCGGCGGGACGCGCCTCGCCGACGGCGACCCGGACATCGGCGTCCGTCACCTCGGCGCCGGCCTCGACGATGGCGGCGATCGCCTCGATGGCGCGTTTGGCCTGGCTGCGGCCGCGGGCGTCGCCCTGCACGGACACACCGCCGCCCGGCGTCTCGATAAGGACCTTGAAGGCGTCTTCGATCAGGGCGGCGTGGCGGCCGCCCGGGCCATAGACCGCCAGCGCGGCCGTGTCGGACAGCGGCAGGAATTCTGGCGGTCGGGTCATGCCGGTTCCTGTTCGACGACGTCCGAAACGAGCGAACCCGACAGGCTGTTGCGCGTGGCGGCGTCGATCCGGACCGGGACGATCCTTCCGATCAGGCGTTCGGGCCCGTCGATGTGCACCGGCTGCAGCCAGGGCGAACGGCCGCCGATCTGGCCGGCATGGCGGCCGACCTTCTCGATCAGCACAGGCTCGACCCGCCCGACGACCGAGGCGTTGAAGGCGGCCTGCTGCTCCTGCAGCAGCGCGTTGAGGCGTTGCAGGCGCTCGTCGGCGATCCCGGCCGCGACCTGGCCCGGCATGGCCGAGGCGGGCGTGCCCGGGCGCCGGCTGTACTTGAACGAGAAGGCGCCGGCATAGCCCACCTCGCGGACCAGCTGCAGCGTCGCCTCGAAGTCGCTCTCGCGCTCGCCGGGGAAGCCCACGATGAAGTCGCCGCTCAGGGCGATGTCCGGCCGGGCGGCGCGGATCTTCTCGACCAGCCGGATGTAGTCCTCGGCCTTGTGGCCCCGGTTCATGGCCTTGAGGATCCTGTCCGATCCGGACTGCACCGGCAGGTGCAGATAGGGCATCAGCTCCGGCAGTTCGCCGTGCGCGGCGATCAGCGCCTCATCCATGTCGCGGGGATGGCTGGTCGTGTAGCGGATGCGGTCCAGGCCCTCGATCGTCGCGAGCTGCCTGACAAGCCCGGCCAGTCCGCCGTCGCAGCCGTCGTAGGCGTTGACGTTCTGGCCCAGCAGGGTGACCTCGCGCACGCCCTTGTCGGCCAGAACCCGGGCCTCGGCGATGATGGCGTCGGCCGGCCGCGACCACTCGCCGCCGCGCGTGTAGGGCACCACGCAGAAGGTGCAGAACTTGTCGCAGCCCTCCTGCACGGTGAGGAAGGCGGTGACGCCGGTGACGTGCCGGTCGGCGGGCAGGGCGTCGAACTTCTCGTCGGCGGCGAAGTCGGCGCTCAGCCGCTCTCCGGTCGCCCGATGGGCGCGGGCGATCAGTTCCGGCAACTGATGATAGGCCTGCGGGCCGACGACCAGGTCGACGGCCGGCTGTCGGCGCATGATCTCCTCGCCCTCGGCCTGGGCCACGCAGCCGGCCACGGCGATCGTCATCGCGCCGCCGGTCTCGGCCTTTCGCGACTTCATCAGCTTGATCTGGCCGAGCTCGGAATAGACCTTCTCGGTGGCTTTCTCGCGGATGTGGCAGGTGTTGAGCACCACCAGGTCCGCGCCCTCCGGATCGTCGGTAACGCCATAGCCGAGCGGACGCAGGACATCGGCCATGCGCTCGCTGTCGTAGACGTTCATCTGACAGCCGTAGGTCTTGATGTAGAGGCGCCGGGACGGCCCTGGATCGGTCATGCCGGGGTTATGGGGTTGGCGGGGTCATTTCGCAAGAAACACCCCTGTTCCCGATCACTCCTCGATCGGAACGCCGTAGAGCTCAAGCCGGTGATCCACCAGCCGGTAGCCGAGCTTGCGGGCGATGGCCTGCTGCAGGGCCTCGATCTCCTCGTCGACGAACTCGACGACCTTGCCGGTCTTCATGTCGATAAGGTGGTCGTGGTGGACGTCGGGCGCCTCTTCATAGCGGCTGCGGCCGTCGCGGAAGTCGTGGCGCTCGATGATGCCGGATTCCTCGAACAACCGGACGGTCCGGTAGACGGTGGCGATCGAGATGTGCGGATCGATGGCGTGGGCGCGGCGGTACAGCTCCTCGACGTCCGGGTGATCCTGGGCCGAGGACAGAACGCGCGCGATGACCCGACGCTGGTCGGTCATCCGCATGCCCTTTTCGATGCAGAGCTTCTCCAGCCGGTCCAACCGCCCATCCTCCGTCATGAGTCGTCGCAAGATAGGCGCTGGTCGGTCAGGTGTTAAGCGCCCGGCGCATCACGACCGCGTCCGCGCCCGACGCGTAGTAGCCCTTGCGCAGGCCCACGCGTGAGAATCCCGCCGATTCATAGAGCGCGAGCGCCGCCAGATTGTCGTGCGCCACTTCCAGGAACAGCGCGTCGGCCTCCAGCCCCTCGGCGAGCCCGGCGGCCGCCTCGACCAGCGCCCGGCCGGTTCCCCGGCGCCGAGCGGCCGGGGTCACGGCCAGGGTCAGGATCTCGGCCTCGCCGGCGATGGCGCGGCAGAGGATGAAGCCCGCGTCCTCGACGATCAGCGCGAAGGCGCCGGGCGAGGCGAGCAGTTCGTCGATCTCCGCAACAGGCCAGGAAGGGTCGAAGGCGGCGGCGTGCAGGGCGGCCAGCGCCGAGGTCTCGTCGCGGCGGGCGGCGCGCAGGACGCTCATATCGGCAGCTTGGCGTCCGGCGCGCGCAGGTACAGCGGCCGAACGGGACGAGCCGGCGCGGCGGCCGCCAGACGGGCGACAGCGACCGGGTCTGGTCCGTCCGGGATGACGATCGTCGCGCCGGCCAGGACGCCGTCAAGCATCGGCGCCCCCGAGCCGACGAAGGTCGCGGGGCCGCCATGATAGACCTCGGCGATGCGGGCCGCCGCGTCCTCGAGCGTCAGGGCGTCGGGCGCGGTCAGGGCGACGCCGTCGCCGAACAGCTGGACGTAGATCTGGCCCCTGCGGGCGTCGATGGCGGCGACCACGAAGCCCTGGCGGTCATGCGCCATGGCCTCCAGCGTGCCGACGCCGACGGCCGGAACGCCCAGCGCCGCGGCCAGGCCCTTGGCGAAGGCGACCCCGACGCGCAGGCCGGTAAAGCTGCCGGGGCCGACGGTGACGCCGATGCGGGTGAGGTCACTGAAGCCGATGCCGGCTTCGGACGCCAGCTCGCGCACCAGCGGCGCCAGGCGCTCCTGGTGGCCGCGCGGCATCGCCTCGGAGCGGGCGGCCAGCACCACGCCGCCATCATCGACGACGGCCGCCGAGCAGGCGGTCAAGCAGGTGTCGAGCGCCAGGATCACCCCTTCTTGACCGTAAGTTCGATCGGACGAGGCCCCAGGGCGGCGGCGTTCGGATCGCCGTTGCTCCAAAAGATCTCGCTGATCGTTCCGGCCGTGGCCGAGCCGCGGACGACATAGCTGACGTTCGCGGCGCCGGCCGGCGAGCAGACCAGCTTGCCGGCGTAACGACCGGTTCCACGCTCGCACTGGTCGGCGGTGACGCTGGCATCGGCGATCCTGCCCTTGATCTTGCCGCCGCCGGGGCCTTCGACCGGACCGCCGGTGATGAAGACGGCGCCGACGCGGTTGCTGCCCTTGGCGGACATGACATCCATCTTCAGACCGTGCTCGCCGGTGACGGTCAGCGCAGCGATGACTTCCGGACCGTCGATGTAGGTCTCCATCGCCGTCGAGCCGGGAAAGGCCTTCTGAATGTCGGGGATGAAGAACTTCGTCTCGGCCGTGAGCACGCCGACGCCGGCGTTGCTGACCTTGAACGGACCCGCCGAGGTGAGCGGTGGCGGCGGCGGCGGTGCGGGGGCGGCCGGCGTGGCGGGCGCGGGCGCCTCGCCACAGGCGGCGAGCAGCAGCAGCGGGGCGGCGAGGGCGACGAGGCGCGGGGTCATGGGCGTGTCCAGGGCAGACGGAACGGTCGCTCCGTGACTAGCCTTCCTGACGGCTCCGGCCAACCGGCTTCCTGCCGGGCGGCGCGCCTACAACGTCTGCTCGACCCGCGTCACTTCCGGAACGTAGTGCTTGAGCATGTTCTCGACGCCGGCCTTGAGGGTCGCCGACGAGGACGGGCAGCCCGAGCAGGCCCCGCGCATGTGCAGATAGACCACGCCGGTGTCGGCCTCGAAGCGCGAGAAGACGATGTCGCCGCCGTCCTGGGCCACGGCCGGGCGGATGCGGGTGTCGAGCAGGTCCTTGATCTCCTCGACGATCTGGGCGGTCTCGCCCTCGTAGACCGTCTCGTCGTGGCCGCCGGCCGCCTCGCCGGTCAGGATCGGCGCCCCAGACGTGAAGTGGTCCATGATCGCGGCCAGCACGGGCGCCTTGAGGTGGGACCAGTCGACTCCCGCCGCCTTGGTCACGGTCAGGAAGTCCGTCCCGAAGAACACCCGCGTCACCTCGCCCAGATTGAACAGGGCGCGGGCCAGCGGCGAGGCGGCGGCCTCCTCCGCGTCGCGGAACTCCCGCGCGCCATCCGCCAGGACCTCGCGGCCGGGCAGGAACTTGAGGACTTCGGGGTTCGGGGTGGGTTCGGTCTGGATGAACATGACGATCTCTCGGGGGCGCGCTTGGCGTCCGGACAGGCTCTAAATGGCCGCGCCGCGCGCGCGCGGCAAGGGCCGGCACGGCGCCACGCGAAAGAGTCGAAAAAGCCGACGGCGTAAGGACGCGCTTAACACCCTGCCCCTAAACCTCAAATTGGTTATCAATGCTCAGAAGGGGCAACTCAGGATGAAATATCCCGCATTTATCGCCGCCGGCCTGCTGGCCGCGGCTTCGCTCGCTGGTCCGGCTTCGGCCGCCAACCTGCAGGCCCAGATGGAGTCGTGCCTCACCAAGCACGCCAACACTCGTCAGGCCGCCGCCATCACCCTCGAATGCACCGCCGCCGATGGCAAGCTGACGGCCTGCAAGGTCGTTCAGAGCCAGTCGCCGTCGCCGGGCTTCGAAAAGGCCGCCATGTGCGTGGCTGAAGTCCTGCCGATGGCCGGCAAGACCGGCACCATCCGCGTTCCGGTTCGCTTCCCGGGCGCCTAAGCGTTCACACGCTGACACCGGATCCCCGGCGCCGCCCTCCTGGAGGCGCGGCCAGGGTTCCCGCGACGATATCGGGGCGCCTCCGCCGAGGCGCCCCGACACGTTTTGGCGACGGATAATCGTCGTTAACCTCAAGCTTACCCAATCAGATGAATGGTCCCCTGCGACTGTATTGAACGGGGCAGGAATCTCTGATGCGTATTCCGAGACTGGATGACGCGCCGCTGGCCGTGAAAATCGGCCTCGCGCCGTTTCTGGCCCTCATCGCGCTGGCGCTCGTGGCGACCGGGTCCTGGTGGATGAACCAGAACCAGCGGTCGGTTCTGACCCACGTCGTTTCAGCCGATTTGCCCGAAGCGCTGCGCCTCGCGTCGATCTCCCAGCGGATCACCGCCGCGCACGGCGAACTGTATCTGCTGACCACCGGAAAGCTGGCCGACATCGAGACGGGCAAGATCCCCGAGCGCGCCGCCAAGCTCTCGGCCGAAATTCAGGCCATCCGCAAGGAAGTCGACACCGTCGCCAAGGTCGCCGATCCCACCAGCAAGAAGCAGTTGACCGCCCTCTCCAAGGAGCTCAGCGGCTATCAGGACGCCGTCGACCTGGTGATCGGGATGCTCGACGCCGACGCGGCGACCGCGGCCCAGTTCACCGTGCCGTTCGAGGAATCCTACGTTCATATGAACAACACGCTGGCCAAGGCCGTGAAGGCCACCAGCGACGCCACCGCCGCCCGCGCCGGAAAGTCGGTCAGGGAGGCGGAGACCATCGGAGCCATCGCCACGGTGCTGGTGCTGCTCGCCCTCGTCTCCGTCGCCGCCATCGCCGGCGCCCTGGTCATCGCCATCCGCAAGGGGGTCATCCGCATCGCCGCTGCCACCGAGACCCTGGCCGGCGGCGACAATCAGGTGAACCTCGACGCCATCAAGCGCGCCGACGAGCTGGGCGCCATCGTCAAGTCGCTCGTCATCTTCCGCGACAACCAGCTGCGCCTCGCCGAGCTGCATGAGCGCGAACAGGCCCAGGCGGCCGACCAGGAAGCGGCCCGCGCCGGCCAGGAAGCCGCTCGCGCCGCCTCCGCCAAGGAGCAGGCCGAGGTCGTCGATGGCCTGGCCCAGGGCCTCAAGCGCCTGACCGCCGGCGACCTGACCTGCCGCCTCGATAGGCCGTTCGCGCCTGCCTACGAAACGCTGCGGGCCGACTTCAACGCCACGGTCACCCAGCTGGCCGAGATCATGCGCACCATCTCACACCGCGCCTCGGGCATCGAGACCGCGTCCAGCGAGACCAGCGCGGCCGCCGACGATCTGTCGCGCCGCACCGAGAACCAGGCCGCCAACCTGCAGCAGACGGCGACCACCCTGAACGAGATCACCAACGCGGTGTCGCGCACCGCCGAGGGCTCGGCCCAGGCGGACAAGATGGTCGGCGAGACCGGCATCGAGGCCCGCGAGTCGGGCGAGGTCGTTCGCCGCGCCGTGGCCGCGATGAGCGAGATCGAGGCTTCTTCCAAGCAGATCTTCCAGATCACCGGCGTCATCGACGAGATCGCCTTCCAGACCAATCTGCTGGCCCTGAACGCGGGCGTCGAGGCGGCGCGCGCGGGCGACGCCGGCAAGGGCTTCGCGGTCGTGGCCCAGGAAGTGCGGGCCCTGGCCCAGCGCTCCGCCGAGGCGGCCAAGGAGATCAAGGCCCTCATCGCCTCGTCGAGCAACCAGATCAACAGCGGCGCGACCCTGGTCGGCGAAGCGGGCGAGGCGCTTGAGCGTATCGTCGGCCGCGTCGGCGACGTGACCCGCCTGATCACCGAGATCAGCGCTTCGGTCCGTGAACAGGCCAACGGGCTGAAAGAGGTCAATATCGCGGTCAACCGCATGGACCAGATCACCCAACAGAACGCCGCCATGGTCGAGGAATCGACGGCCGCCTCGCATGCGATGCGCCAAGAGGCCGAGCAGCTGGGTTCGATGATCCGCCGCTTCCGGCTCGCCGACGACGAGCAGGGCGAAATGACCAGCCGCTACGTCGCCTAGACGCAGCTATACAGTCTGAACGGCAAGGGCCGATCGCGTTCGCGGTCGGCCCTTAACGCATCTGGCGAACCTCGTTAGGGTCGCCCGCGATGAACGCCCACGCCTCCCCAGATGCCGCGCGGCCCAGCGCCGCCGGCGCCACGCCGGTCATGGCGCAGTATTTCGAGGCCAAGTCCCGCCAGCCCGACGCCCTGGTCTTCTTCCGGATGGGCGACTTCTACGAACTGTTCTTCGACGACGCGATCAAGGCGGCCGCCGCGCTCGGCATCGCCCAGACCCATCGCGGAACCCACAATGGCCAGCCGATCCCGATGGCCGGGGTGCCGGTCCACGCGGCGGAGGCCTATCTCGCCAAGCTGATCCGCTCGGGCTTCAAGGTCGCCGTCTGCGAGCAGGTCGAGACCCCAGCCGAGGCGAAGAAGCGCGGGTCCAAGGCGATCGTCGCCCGCGACGTCGTGCGCATCGTCACCCCAGGCACCCTGACCGAGGAGGGCCTGCTCGACGCCCGCGGCGCCAATCGCCTGGCGGCGGTCGCCCTGCGCGCGGGCCAGGCGGCCGTGGCCAGTGTCGAGCTCTCGACCGGCGAGGTGGAGAGCCTGTTGATCGCGCCCTCGGGCCTGCCGGCCGCCCTGGCCGCCCTGCAGCCGTCCGAGATCCTGGTCCCGGACCGGCTGTTCGCCGATGAGTCGGTGAGTCTGGCCCTCAAGGGCGCCGGCGGCATCGTGCAGCCGATGGCCCAGGCCCTGGCCGAGCCCTCCGCATCGGAGACCCGGCTCAAGCGCCTCTACGGCGTCGACACGCTCGACGGGTTCGGCGGGCTGGCGGGCGCGGAGGTTTCGGCGCTCGGCCTGATCGCCGCGCACCTGGAAACCACCCAGGCCGGCCGTCTGCCCGCCCTGTCGCCGCCGAAGCGGGCGGGAGAGGCCGACGTCATGGCCATCGACCCGGCCACGCGCGCCTCGCTGGAGATCGAGAAGACCCTCTCGGGCCAGCGCGACGGCTCGCTGCTGGCCTGCATCGACCGCTGCGTGACGGCGGCGGGCTCCCGCCTGCTCGCCGCGCGGCTGGCCCGGCCGCTGCTGGATCCGGACGCGATCGATGTCCGCCTCGATGCGGTGGCGTGGATGCTGGAGCGCCGCCGCCTGCGGGAGCAGCTTCGCGAGGCCCTGCGCCGCTCGGGCGATCTGGCGCGAGCCCTGTCGCGACTGGCGCTCGCCCGCGGCGGCCCCCGCGATCTCGGCGTGGTGCGCGAAGGGTTGAAGACCGGCGAGGCGTTGTCGGGGATGCTGGCCTCCGAGGGCGCGCCGCTGGCGCCGCCGCCGGCCGAGATCGACCAGGCGCTCTCGGCGGCGAACCCGTCGCTGTCGGCGGACCTGTCGGGCCTTCTCGCGCAGTTGGAGTCCGGCCTCGGCCCGGACCTGCCGGCCCAGACCCGCGATGGCGGCTTCGTGGCGGCGGGGGTGCGTCCCGAGCTCGACCAGGCCCGCGCCCTGCGCGACGACAGCCGGCGGGTGATCATCGCGCTGGAGAGCCGGTTGGCGGCCGAGAGCGGCGTGCCTCTGAAGATCAAGCACAACGCGGTGCTCGGCTATTTCGTGGAGACCACGGCGAACAAGGCCGACCCGTTGTTCCAGCCGCCGCTGAACGCCACCTTCATCCACCGGCAGACCCTGGCCAACCAGGTGCGATTCACGACGGTGGAGCTGGCCGACCTCGACGCGCGCATCGCCCAGGCCGGCGAGCGGGCCCTGGCCATCGAGGCCGAGACCTTCGAGGGCTGGCGTCAGGCCGCCTGCGATCTGGCCCCGGCCATCCAGGCGGCGGCGCGGGCGCTGGCGACCCTCGACGTCGACGCAGCCCTCGCCGAATGGGCCGAGGATCAGCAGGCGGTGCGGCCGGTGCTCGACCGCTCCTTCGCCTTCGAGGCCGTCGGCGCCCGGCATCCGGTGGTCGAGGCGGCGGTGCGCCGCGCGGGCGATCCCTTCACGCCCAACGACTGTCGGCTGGACGGCTCGGGCGAGTCAGGCGCCCGACTGTCGATCGTCACCGGCCCGAACATGGCCGGCAAGTCGACCTTCCTGCGCCAGAACGCGATCCTGGCGGTGATGGCCCAGGCCGGCTGCTTCGTGCCGGCCCGCTCGTTGAGGCTGGGGGTGGTCGACCGGCTGTTCAGCCGCGTGGGCGCCGGCGACGACCTGGCGCGCGGCCGCTCGACCTTCATGGCCGAGATGGTCGAGACGGCGGCCATCCTGACCCAGGCGACGCCGCGCAGCTTCGTGATCCTGGACGAGATCGGTCGCGGTACGGCGACCTGGGACGGCCTGGCCATCGCCTGGGCCTGCGCCGAGGCGCTGCACGCCACCAACCGTTGCCGGGCCCTGTTCGCGACCCACTATCACGAGCTGGCCGCGCTCGAGGAGAAGCTCAGCTACGTCTCCAACCTCAGCCTGCGGGCCAAGGAATGGAACGGCGACCTGGTCTTCCTCCACGAGGCCGGGCCGGGGCCGGCCGATCGCAGCTACGGCGTGCAGGTCGCCAAGCTGGCGGGCGTGCCGCCGGCCGTCGTCGCCCGCGCGCGCCAGGTGCTTGAACGGCTCGAAGCGGAGGCGGAATCGCCTGCCCGGCTCGAAGGCCTGCCGCTTTTCGCGGCGACCGCGCCGACGCCGGTGAAGTCGGGCCCGAGTCCTGTTGAGGAAGCGCTCAAGACCCTCGACCCCGACGGCATGAGTCCCCGCGAGGCGATGGAAGCGCTCTACCGGCTCAGGGGGATGCTTTAGGCGCCCATCGCCTGGGCGCCGCCTCGCCTGGAACCAGCAAGACATTGCGTCCCTTCTTGCTGCAGCGCACATAGGGGCCATGGCCGCCCGTCTCCGCCCGACCCGCCTTGAACATGTCGTCGACGGCCACGCCCTGCGCGCGCGGCTGTCCGCCGCCGCCCTCGATGCCGCCGGCAACGAGCTCGAGCAGCGCAAGCAGGCGCTGGAGATCCTCAAGGCGGCCCTGTTTCGCGGCCGGATGATCGCCAAGGAGCGGCTGGAGAACGGCGCCGGCGGGGTCGAGACGGCCCGGCTGCTGTGCGGCGTCACCGACGAGGTGATCACCGCCCTCTACGACTTCACCACCGTGCACATGTTCCGGGCCCGCAACCCGACCGAGGGCGAGCGGCTGTGCCTGCTGGCGGTCGGCGGTTACGGGCGGGGCGTGCTGTCGCCCTTCTCGGACATCGATCTGCTGTTCCTGCGTCCCTACAAGCAGACCGCCCACGCCGAGAGCGTCATCGAGTTCATGCTCTATGCGCTGTGGGATCTGGGCTTCAAGGTCGGCCACGCCTCACGGACGGTCGAGGAGTGCGTGAAGCTGTCCCGCGAGGACTTCACCATCCGCACCTCGATCCTGGAAGCCCGGCGGCTGACCGGCGACGAGGCCCTGGCGGCCGACCTGAAGAAGCGGTTCCGCAACGATGTCGTCAAGGGCACGGGCGCCGAGTTCGTGGCCGCCAAGCTCAAGGAGCGCGACGAGCGCCATGGCCGCGCCGACGCCAGCCGCTACATGGTCGAGCCCAACGTCAAGGAGGGGAAGGGCGGCCTGCGCGACCTGCACACCCTGATGTGGATCGCCGAGTACCTGCACCCGGTCGAGAGGCCCGAGGACGTCTTCACGCTGGGCTATTTCGACCGCCGCGAGGTGCGCGCCTTCGTGCGGGCCTTCGACTTCCTGCACGCCGTGCGCGCCCATCTGCATTTCGCCACCGGACGTCCGGAAGAGCGGCTGACCTTCGACCTGCAGCCGGAGATCGCGCGGCGCATGGGCTACGGCGATCGCGCCGACAATCCGGCGGTCGAGCGCTTCATGCGGCGTTACTTCCTGATCGCCCGAGAGGTCGGCGCCCTGACACGAGCCTTCTCGGCCAAGCTGGAGACCGAACATCTGAAGGCGCGGCCCAAGGGCTTGTCGCGGTTCCTGCCGGGCGCCGGCGGCCCCAAGCGCAAGCCCCTGGACGCGCCCGGCTTCCACGAGGAGGGCGGGCGGCTCAACATCGACGGGGCCGAGGTGTTCGAGAAAGACCCTGTGGACCTGATCCGCATCTTCCGCATCGCCGACCAGCGGAACCTCGATCTGCACCCTGACGCCTTCACGGCGGTGACCCGAAGCCTGTCGCTGATCACCTCGAAGGTGCGGCGCGACCCGGCGGCGGCGAAGGCCTTCCTGGACATCCTGGCGCGCGGCAAGCGCACCTACCGCACCCTGACCTTGATGAACGAGTCCGGGGTGCTGGGCCGCTTCCTGCCCGAGTTCGGGCGGGTGGTCTGCCAGATGCAGTTCAACATGTACCACTCCTACACGGTCGACGAGCATACGCTGCGCGCCGTCGGGGTGATCGCCGACATCGCCGATGGCCGCCTCGCCGAGGACCATCCGTTGTCGGTGTCCATCATGCCGCTGATCGACGACCGCGAGAGCCTGTTCCTGGCCATGCTGCTGCATGACACCGGCAAGGGCGGCGTCGGCGGCCAGGAAAAGGCCGGCGCCCGCGCCGCGCGCTCCGCCTGCGAGCGCCTGGGTGTCGAGCGCGGAAAGATCGAGCTGATCGCCTGGCTGGTCGAGCATCATCTGGTGATGAGCGACTACGCCCAGAAGCGTGATGTCACCGATCCGGCCACCGTCGCCGCCTTCGCCCGCATCGTCGAAAATCCCGAGCGACTGCGCCTGCTGCTGGTGCTCACGGTGGCCGACATCCGCGCAGTGGGGCCGGGGGTCTGGAACGGCTGGAAGGGCCAGCTGATGCGCGAGCTGTACGCCTCGACCGAGGCTATCTTCCGCGGCGGTCGGGGCAGCGACCCGGCGGCCAGCGCCAGGCGCCATCAGAACGCGATCGCCGGCGAGGCGCGCAAGGCCCTCGTCGACCGCGATGCGGTCGCCAAGGGCTGGGCGGCCTCGATGGAGGACGCCTATTTCACCGCCTTCGGCCTCGAGGAGCTGGCGGCTCACGCCGAACTGGCCCGGCGGGCCCAGATTCAAGGCGGGGCGGCGGCCGAGACCCGCATCCGCCCAGACCGCAACGCCGCCGAGATCGTGGTGGCGGCGAGGGACCGGCGCGGCCTGTTCGCCGACCTGGCGTTGGCCATCTCGGGCCTGGGCGGCAACGTCGTCGGCGCGCGGGTCTTCACCTCCGCCCAGGGCCAGGCGCTCGATGTCTTCCACGTCCAGGACATCACCGGCGCGCCGATCGGCAGCGACAATCCGCGCATCCTGCGCCGCCTTGCCGACGCCCTGGAAGCCGCCGGCAAGGGCGAGGCGGCGACCTTCGAGCCGCGCAAGCCGCAGGAACTGGGCCGCGCGGCGGCGTTCTCGATCGTGCCGACCGTGATGCTGGACAACGACGCCTCGGAAGAGGCGACGGTGGTCGAGGCCTCGGGCCGCGACCGTCCGGGCCTGCTGGAGGCGCTGGCCCGCGCGGTGTCCGAGGCGGGCCTCTCGATCGTCAGCGCCCATATCGACGGCTATGGCGAGCGGGCCGTCGACGCCTTCTATGTCCAGACCCCGGCGGGCGGGAAACTGACCGACGCCAAGGCCTCGGCGGCGCTGAAGCAGGCGCTGATGGACGTCCTCGATGACGGCGACACCCAGCCCGCCGGCGGCCGGCCGAGGCTGGAGCGGGCCCGCGCGAGCGTGGCGCGGTAGGCGACAGGCTTTTCCCCGGGGGAGGATCAATCCAGGCGTCGTCCTCTTTCACGCCACCGCCTTGACCGCCCCCACACCCCCGTCGCACAAGCGGACCGTGAGCGCCGAACAGCCGTCCAGACCCGTGAAGACTCCCAAGGGCGGCCTGATCCGCTCATCCATGGTGTTCTCCAGCCTCACGCTAGTCAGCCGATTCATGGGCCTGGCGCGGGACCTGTTCATCACCGCCCGTCTTGGAGCCAGCGCGACGCCGGCGGCCGACGCCTTCAACACCGCCCAGTCGTTCCCGAACCTGTTCCGCCGCATTTTCGCCGAGGGCGCGTTCACCGCCGCCTTCGTGCCCGCCTATTCCAAGGTGCTGGCCAAGGAGGGCCAGGAGGCCGCCGACCGGCTGGCGACCGACGCCCTGGCGACGCTGGCGGCCATCACCCTGGCGCTGACCGTCGCCTTCCAGCTGGCCATGCCGTGGCTGATGCTGGCCATCAATCCGGGCTTCGGCTTCGGCACTGAAAAGTACAAGCTGGCGGTCATCCTGACCCAGATCAGCATGCCCTACCTGCCCTGCATGGCGATCGTCGCCCTGCTGTCGGGCGTGCTGAACGCCGGCGGACGGTTCGCCCTGTCGGCCGCCGCGCCGACCATCCTCAACGCCGGCATCCTGATCGCGGTGATCCCGCCCAATGACGCCATCGGCTCGGCCTATGCCGCCACCTGGGGCATCTGCGGCGCGGGCCTGGTCCAGGCCGGCCTGCTCTGGTGGGGCGTGCGGCGTGTCGGCGCGAAGATCCGGCCGACGGTCCCGAGGCTGACGCCGGAGATCAGGGCGCTGATCGCCACCGCGGTGCCCGGCGCGATCGCCGCCAGCGTCACCCAGATCAACATCTTCATCTCCGGCATCATCGCCAGCCAGGTGAACGGCGCCCGGACCTGGCTCTCCGTCGCCGATCGCTTCTACCAGCTGCCGCTCGGCCTGGTCGGCGTGGCCATCGGCGTGGCCCTGCTCCCCGCCCTGTCGCGCGCCATCGGCGTCGACGACAAGGCCGAAGCCCAGCGCACCACCGATCAGGCCATCGTCTTCGCCATGGCCCTTACCCTGCCGGCCGCGGCGGCGCTGATCGCCATTCCGCACTATCTGATCGATGGGCTGTTCCAGCGCGGCGAGTTCACGCCCTATGACGCGACCGAGACCGCCAAGGCGCTGTTCCACTATGGCTGGGGCACGCCGGCCTTCGTCCTGGCGCGGGTGCTGTCGCCGGTCTTCTTCGCGCGATCCGACACCCGGGCGCCGATGCGGTTCGCCATCGTCTCGATGGTGGTCAACATCGTGCTCGGGATCGGGCTCTTCTACGTCATCGGCTTCGAGGGCATCGCGGCGGCGACCGCCTTCGCCTCCTGGCTCAACGTTGGCCAGATGGTCTGGACCCTGCGGCGCCGCGGCGACTGGACGCCGTCACCCGTGGCGGCCGGCAAGCTGGTTCGCATCCTGATCGCCAGCACCTTGATGGGCCTGGCCCTCTACGCCGCCCAGTTCTGGCGCGCTGACCTCGAAGGGCTGCTCGGCGGCTTCCGCCTGCCGGGCCTGGGCGCCAAGGAGATCGTCATCCTGCTGGTCTGCCTGGCCGGGGCGTCTCTCTATCCGCCCCTGCTGCTGTTGTCCGGAGGCGTCACCCTCGCCGAAGCCCGAGCGGCCCTGCGGCGGCGGCCCGGCGTGACGGCGCCGCCGCCGACCGATCCGCTCTAGGCTGAGGAACACCCGAGTGTTCCCGCGAAGGCGGGGACCCAAGCGGCGGCTGGCTTCAGGCATGGGTGCGCTGCTTCCCTCAGCCTGGGCCCCCGCCTTCGCGGGGGTGATCGGAAGAACGGGCAGGCTTGTCGTAACCGCGGCGGCGCCGTATCGAGCCTTCCATGGTCTTCGCGGCTCATCTCCCGCGCCGATGGCGCAGCGCCTGACGCCCTTTTTCGCCTCGCCTCGCGCGGCTTAACGCCGCGCGCGTGTACGACCTGATTTCCAAGAAGACCCGATCCATGACCGACCAAGCTCCCGCCCCCTACGCCGGCCCCGTCCGCGTGCTGTCCGGCGTCCAGCCGTCCGGCGCGCTGCACCTGGGCAACTACCTCGGCGCCCTGGTGAAGTTCGCCCGCCTGCAGCACGAGATGGACACCTTCATCTTCGTCGCTGACATGCACGCCATCACCGTCTGGCAGGACCCGGCGCTGCTGGCCGCCCAGACGCGCGAGATCGCCGCCGCCTACCTGGCCGCCGGCCTCGATCCCGCCAAGGCCACCATTTTCCCGCAGTCGGCGGTGCCGCAGCACGCCGAGCTGGCCTGGATCTTCAACTGCGTCGCCCGCCTCGGCTGGCTGGACCGGATGACCCAGTTCAAGGAGAAGAGCGGCAAGCACAAGGAGCGCAGTTCGGTGGGCCTCTACACCTACCCGGTGCTGCAGGCGGCCGACATCCTGATCTACAAGGCCACCCACGTGCCGGTCGGCGAGGATCAGAAGCAGCATCTGGAGCTGACTCGGGACATCGCCCAGAAGTTCAACCACGACTTCGACAGGCCGGGCTTCTTCCCGCTGCCCGATCCCCTAACCCAGGGGCCGGGCGCGCGGATCATGAGCCTGCGCGACGGGTCGGCGAAGATGAGCAAGTCGGATCCTTCGGACAACTCGCGCATCAACCTGACCGACGACGCCGACGCCATCGCCCAGAAGATCCGCAAGGCCAAGACCGACCCCGAGCCGCTGCCGGAAACGGTCGAGGGCCTGGGCGCGAGGCCGGAGGCGGACAACCTGGTCAGCATCTATGGCGCGCTCTCCCAGCAGACCCGCGAGCAGGTCATCGCCGAGTTCGGCGGCAAGGGCTTCGGGACCTTCAAGCCGGCGCTGGCCGACCTGGCGGTGGCCAAGCTGGCGCCGGTCAGCGACGCCATGCGCCGCTTCCTGGCCGATCCGGCCGAGATCGACCGCATTCTCGCCGCCGGCGCGGCCAGAGCCCGCGAAGTCGCCGCCCCGACCGTGGCCGAGGTCCGCGATATCGTCGGCTTCTGGAAGGGGTAGGGTCCGCACCCGGGCCAGCCGCCCTGCGTGCTTCGACACGCGCCTGCGGCGCCGCTCAGCATGACTATGGAGGGCAGCCTTCTATCCCGGTCATCCTGCGCAGCCGCGCAGCGGCGTGTCGAAGGGCGCTCGGCGTCTGCGGCGCCTCAAGGCGAACCCACCGCCGCCACCGCCTGGTCCGGGTGCTTCACGTACCAGTCCAGTTCGGCCAGCAGGCGGGACCAGGCCGAGTCGATGTCGGAGGTCCAGTCGGCGCCGACCACCTCGCGAAGCGTCGCCGCCACCGTGCCGAAGAAGGTCGCGAAGACGTCCGGGGGCACGTCGTAGCCGGCGTGGTTGACTACCTCGGTCTGGATCAGGGTGGCGGCCCAGCGGCGCTCGCCGACGAAATCAAGGATGGCCTCGAAGGCGCGGGTCAGCATCTCGCCGCGCACCTGGCCGTCGTTGTCACGGATGAACAGCGGCTCCATCGCGGGATGGTCGGCGAACAGGCGCGCGTAGACCAGTGGCGTCAGGTCCCCACCGAGATCGGCCGCCCGCTCTAGGGAGCGGACGACCAAAGCCTCGTCGCCGGGCCGCATCAGTTGGCGCGGGCGGGGATCACGGCGGGCAGGCTCTCGTAGCCCTTCACGAAGCTGGAGTAGACGCGCTTGGGCTCGCCCACGACATCGATCCGCGGGTAGCGCTTGAGAATCTCTTCCCAGACGATGCGCAGCTGCATTTCCGCCAGGCGGTTGCCCACGCAGCGGTGGATGCCGAAGCCGAACGACATGTGGTGGCGCGGACGCTCGCGGTCGATGATGAACTGGTCGGGGTTGTCGATCGCCGTCTCGTCGCGGTTGCCCGAGACGTACCACATGGCGACCTTGTCGCCTTCCTTGATGGTCTTGCCGCCCAGAGTGTAGTCCTGAAGCGCGGTGCGGCGCATGTAGGCCAGGGGGGTCTGATAGCGGATGATCTCCGACACCATCGACGGGATCAGGTTCGGGTTGGCGCGCAGCTTGTCGTACTCGCCCGGGTTCTCGTTCAGGAACATCAGACCGCCGCTGATCGAGTTGCGGGTGGTGTCGTTGCCGCCGACGATCAGCAGGATCAGGTTCCCGAGGTACTCCATGCGGTCCATGTTCCGCGTGGACTCGCCGTGGGCCAGCATCGAGATCAGGTCATTCTTCGGCGGGGCGTTGACCCGCTCATTCCACAGCCGGGTGAAGTAGTCGACGCACTCGAACAGCTCCATCCGGCGCTGCTCTTCCGTTTCGATGACTCCCATGCCGGGCGCGGCGGTCGCGACGTCCGACCAGCGGGTCAGCTTGCGGCGGTCCTCGAACGGGAAGTCGAACAGCGTCGCCAGCATCTGGGTGGTCAGCTCGATCGAGATCTTGTCGACCCAGTCGAATTCTTCCCCGACCGGCAGGCTGTCGAGCAGGCCGGACGCGCGCTGGCGGATGATCGGCTCCAGCTGCATCAGGCTGGCGGGGCTGACGATGGGGCTCACCGTCTTGCGCTGCACGTCGTGCTTGGGCTGATCCATCGCGATGAACATCGGGAGGATGAAATCCTCGTCGAAGTTGCGCAGGGTGATGCCGCCCTTGAAGGCGTCCGAGGAGAAGACGTTGTGGGAGGTGTCGACCTCCATGATGTCGTTGAACTTCGTCACCGACCAGTAGGGGCCGACTTCCTCATGACCGCTGACGCAGTAGTGGACAGGGTCCTCCTTCCGCAGCCGCTCGAAGTAGGGCCAGTGGGTGTCGGTCGTCCACAGGTCGGGATTGGCCACGTCGATCTGCTCGAGCGGGATCGAGTACGCATGCTCCCGCGCGGCGGCCATGCGTTCCGCCTTGTCGCGTTGCGCCCTACCGAAATCGAAAGACCCGTCGGCCATGGCGACCTCCCTCTATCTTGTCATTGTTCACATGAGGCCAGAAAATGACGCCGGAGTCACGATGCGACGCGCAAAAAAGCCCCGGACCGTGATCCGGGGCTTTTCGCTACGCCTGTCGGACCGTCGTCAGGCCTGGCCGGTGACGCCGTCCCAGAATTTCCGAGCCTTGCCCATGAAGCCGGTGGCCTGGGGATGCTGGGCGTCGCCGCACAGCTCGGCCAGTTCGCGCATCAGTTCCTTCTGGCGGGCGCTCAGGTGCGTGGGCGTCTCGACGAACAGCTCCACGACCAGATCACCACGCTCGCGGCTGCGCAGGGACGGCATGCCGCGGCCCTTGAGCCGGATGGTCTTGCCGGTCTGAACCCCCTCGGGAATCTTCACCGGAATCTTGCAGTTTCCATCGCAGTTCTCGCCGCCCATCAGGCAGGGCGCCTCGATCTCGCCGCCAAGCGCCGCCGTACACATGGCCACCGGGACCGTGCAAAGCAGGTCCAGGCCGTCGCGCTCGAACAGGTCGTGCGGGCTCACGGACAGGAAGATGTAGAGGTCGCCGCGCGGGCCGCCGCGCTGTCCCGCGTCGCCCTCGCCGGCGAGGCGGATGCGGGCGCCGTCGTCCACCCCGGCCGGAATACGCACCGACAGGGTGCGGTCCTTCCGGACCTGGCCGTGGCCGTGGCAGTCCTTGCAGGGGTCGAGCACCAGTTTGCCCGAACCGCCGCACCGGGGGCAGGTGCGCTCAATGGCGAAGAAGCCCTGGGTGGCGCGCACCCGGCCGGCGCCGCCGCAGCTGCCGCAGACCGTCGGACTGGTTCCGGGCTTGGCGCCCGAACCGTCGCAGGTCTCGCAGGCGATCGAGGCCGGCACGGTGATCTCGACCTCGGCGCCGGCGTAGGCCTGCTCCAGGGTGATCTCCAGGTCGT
This sequence comes from uncultured Caulobacter sp., assembly GCA_937925635.1. Taxonomy (GTDB): domain Bacteria; phylum Pseudomonadota; class Alphaproteobacteria; order Caulobacterales; family Caulobacteraceae; genus Caulobacter. The sequence goes on along the minus strand of CALALX010000028.1, from coordinate 46,723 downwards.
AGCGCAGGTCCGCGCCGCGGGCCGGGCCGTTGTTCTGGCGACGGCGCCCGCCGCCGAACATCTCGCCGAACGCGTCTCCGAACACCTCGTTGAAGATGTCATGGACGTCGCCGAAGCCGGCGCCCTGGCCGCCGCCGCCGTTCATGCCGTTGACGCCGGCATGGCCGAAACGGTCATAGGCGGCGCGCTTCTGCGGATCGGACAGGACCGAATAGGCCTCGTTGACTTCCTTGAAGCGGGTTTCGGCCTCACCACAGCCGCCATTGCGGTCGGGATGGTGCTCCATCGCCTTCTTGCGGAAGGCGCTCTTCAGCGCGGCCTCGTCGCATCCGCGCTGGACGCCGAGAATGTCGTAGTAGTCACGCATCGACGGACAATCGCTAAAGCTTGTCTAGTGAAGTGGTGGAGCGCCCGTCCCTCTGCAAGTCCGGCGCCGATTCAGTGATCGGGATGGACGAGAGGGACGGGACTTCTGCCTTCGCGAAGGCGGCGGCGACGGTCCCCGGGCAGGCTTGTGTCATGTCCTGGGGCGCCGTCGCCATGAGACCGAACGTCACGCCGACTTCTTGTCGTCGTCGCCGTCGACTTCCTCGAACTCGGCGTCCACGACGCCGTCGTCCGAGGCTTGCGCGGACGCGCCGTCGCCGGCCTCGCCCTGCTGGGACTTGTACATGGCCTCGCCCAGCTTCATCGAAGCTTGGATGAGGGCCTGCGTCTTGGCCGCGATGTCGTCGGCGTCGCCGCCTTCGAGCACCGCCTTGAGGTCGGTCAGGGCGGTCTCGATGGCGCCCTTCTCGTCAGCGCTCACCTTGTCGCCGTGCTCGGCCAGGGCCTTCTCGGTCGAGTGGATGACCGCGTCGGCCTGGTTGCGGGCCTCGACACCGGCCTTGCGCTTCTCGTCCTCGGCCTTGTTGGCCTCGGCTTCGCGGACCATCTTGTCGATGTCGGCGTCCGAGAGGCCGCCGCTCGCCTGGATGCGGATCGACTGCTCCTTGTTGGTCGCCTTGTCCTTGGCCGTGACGTGCACGATGCCGTTGGCGTCGATGTCGAAGATGACCTCGATCTGGGGCACGCCGCGCGGCGCCGGCGGAATGCCGACCAGGTCGAACTGGCCGAGCATCTTGTTGTCCGCCGCCATCGGGCGTTCGCCCTGGAAGACCCGGATCGTCACGGCCGACTGGTTGTCGTCGGCGGTCGAGAAGGTCTGACTCTTCTTGGTCGGGATGGTGGTGTTGCGCTCGATCAGCGGGGTGAACACGCCGCCCAGGGTCTCGATGCCCAGCGTCAGCGGGGTCACGTCCAACAGCAGCACATCCTTGACGTCGCCCTGCAGCACGCCGGCCTGGACCGCGGCGCCCAGCGCCACGACCTCGTCGGGGTTGACGCCCTTGTGCGGCTCGCGGCCGAAGAACTCCTTCACCGCGTCCACGACCTTGGGCATGCGGGTCATGCCGCCGACCAGGATCACCTCGTCGATGTCGGTCTTCTTGAGACCGGCGTCCTTCAGCGCCTGTTCGCAGGGCGCGATCGTCCTGGCGATCAGGTCCTCGACCAGCGCTTCCAGCTTGGCCCGCGACAGCTTGATGTTCAGGTGCAGCGGACCCGAAGCGTTCATGCTGATGAAGGGCAGGTTCACCTCGTACTGCGCGGTGGTCGACAGCTCCTTCTTGGCCTTTTCGGCCTCTTCCTTCAGGCGCTGAAGGGCGAGCTTGTCGTTGCGCAGGTCGGTGGCGGTCTCCTTCTTGAACTCGTCAGCCAGGTAGTCGACGATCCGCAGGTCGAAGTCCTCGCCGCCGAGGAAGGTGTCGCCGTTGGTGGCCTTCACCTCGAAGACGCCGTCGCCGATCTCCAGGATCGAGACGTCGAAGGTGCCGCCGCCGAGGTCGTAGACGGCGATCTTCTTACCGTCGTTCTTGTCCAGGCCGTAGGCGAGGGCCGCCGCGGTCGGCTCGTTGATGATGCGCAGCACTTCCAGGCCGGCGATCTTGCCCGCGTCCTTGGTGGCCTGGCGCTGGGCGTCGTTGAAGTAGGCCGGAACCGTGATGACGGCCTTCTCGACCTTCTCGCCCAGGTGACGCTCGGCGTCTTCCTTGAGCTTCATCAGGATGAAGGCCGACACTTCTTGGGGACTGTAGTCCTTGCCGTGGGCCTTGACCCAGGCGTCGCCGTTCGGACCCTTGACGATGTCGTAGGGCACCATGCCCTTGTCCTTGGCCACGACCGGGTCGCTGAACGAGCGACCGATCAGCCGCTTGATCGCGAACAGGGTGTTCGACGGGTTGGTGACCGCCTGGCGCTTGGCCGGCTGGCCGACGAGCTTTTCGCCGTCATCGAGGAAGGCGACGATGGAGGGCGTGGTGCGAGCGCCTTCGGCGTTCTCGATCACCTTCGGGTTCTTGCCGTCCATGATGGCCACGCACGAGTTCGTGGTGCCAAGGTCGATACCGATGATCTTGCTCATCTTGAGGTCTTTCTAACTCCGTGTCTGGCGGACGGTGGCGACAAGAGCCTTCTTAAGAAGCACTCCGGTTTTTCTCTTCCGTCCCCGATGGATCCTCTGAGTGGGATGGACCGGCCCCCGGTTTGGCGGAAGCCGTCGTCAAGACCGCCATATGGGAAGCGGGCCCCGTGCCGCAAGAGCAAAACCCCAGCCAAACTGAGGGCTTTGTCGGCTGGCCGACCCGACCGGGGCGACACCCCCCGTTTGGGGCATGGCGCGGAGGCGTTCCAGGCGCTGTATCGCGGCCGCGAGGGGTCGCAAACAGAGGGGGACCGCAAATGTCCGACATGTCCAAGAAAATCCGCGCCGTCATGGCCGCCGCCGTGTTGATCGGCTCCAGCCTGGTCGCCGTGTCCAGCGCCTCGGCGGAAGACCGGCGCGTGCGCATCATCAACGAAACCAACCACACGATCGTGCGCTTCTACGCCTCGAACGTGAGCCAGAACGACTGGGAAGAAGACATCCTCGGCCGCGACGTGCTGCGCCCAGGCCAGTCGGTGGTGATCAACGTCGACGACGGCAGCGGCTACTGCAAGTACGACTTCAAGGCCGTGTTCGACGACGGCGACTCGCTGGTCCGCAACAACGTCGACGTCTGCAAGATCTCGTCCTACCGCTACACGGAAGACTGACGCCGGCGCGGGGCGGCCGTCAGGCCGCCCCGCCCTTCAGGACCCAGGCGTCGATGTCCTTGAGACGCCGCGCCTTCACCTTCGCCCGGTACTCGGCGGCCGACAGGCTGGCCTTCAGGCGCTCTGGAATCTCGCCGCCCGCGGCCTTGGCCATGCCGCGCGCCTCGCCGGCCAGGGCCGCGTCGGTCCAGCCGACCGTGATCCGCGCCAGGGCGGTGACCAGCGAGCCCGGCGCGAAGATGGCGTCCGCGCGCGCCTTGTTGGCCTTGAGATAGTCCCAGGTCATCCGCTGGTGGTTGGCTCCGACCGTGCGCAGGATGCGATCGCGCAGCGTGATCGGCGGTTCCTCGCCGAGCGCCAGCTCCAGCGTCTTCCTCGCCAGGACCGGGTCGGAGACCTCGCCGATGACGCCGTAGAGCTGTTCCTTCTCCAGGGCGTTGGTCGAGGTGCGGGCCATGGTCCGAAGCGTCTCCCAGGTCGCCGTGTCGGCGTGGCGGGCGACCGTGCGCAGCGCCGGCTCGCGCACCGAGGCGGGCAGGGCGAACGGATCGGCGCCGAGGCGCGCGAAGCGCTTGCGGGCTTCGGCCACGACGGCGGGATCGCCCAGCTGGCCCAGGGTGTCGATCAGCTGGGCGCGCAGCAGCGCCATGGTCGCCGGCTCCCGCGACGAGGACGACCAGCCCGACTTCGCCCACACCGGGGCCAGCAGCGCGATGGCGCGCTTGCGGAAGGCGGTCTGGCCGGGCTCGCCATCATACAGATGATCGATCTGTCCGATCACGCCGACGACCTGCATCCAGACCACCGGGTTGGCGTCGGCAGGCAGGCTGGCGGCCAGATCCAGGTAGTCGGCGATCGGGGTTGTCCCCTCCTGACCGAAGGCCCAGTAGTCGTAGAGCAGGCCCAGCTGGTCAGCCGGCGGGACGCTGTTGAATCGTCCGCGGATCGCGGTGAACGCCGCCTCGTCGTAGGCGGAGCGGAAGTAGCCGGACTGGCCCAGGTTGGCGATGAACGGACCGGATCCGTCGACGCTCACGGGCTTGCTCTTGGAGACCAGGCCCCGCCAGGGCTTCGCGCCGTCCATCCATTGCGCGGCGACCGGCGTCGGCCAGGCCAGCGGCTTGCGCGATGTCTCGTCGACCCCGAAGCGGGACTGAGTCAGCCTTACGCCGTTGGGGGTGGCGGCGACCTTGATCAGCGGCACGCCCGGCTGGCTGGTGAAGGCCGTGGCGATCTCGAGGATCGGCTGGCCCGACGCCGTCTCGATCGCGCTCCACAGGTCGCTCGACACGGTGTTGGCGTAGGCGTGATCCTTCATGTAGGCGCGCAGGCCCTGTCGGAAGGCGTCCTCGCCGACCCAGGCCTCGACCATGCGGATGACCGCCTGGCCCTTCTGGTAGGTGATGGTGTCGAAGGCGGCGTCGCGCGCGTCCCGGACGGTCTGCACGACCGGATGGGTCGCCTCGCGGGCGTCGAGATTCATCGCCCCGTCGCGCGGGCCCTGGTCCTGCAGCCAGACCGACCATTCCGGATGGAAGTGGTCGGTGGCCTTGGTCTCCATCCAGGAGGCGAAGCCTTCGTTGAGCCACAGGTCGTCCCACCAGCTCATGGTGACGAGATTGCCGAACCACTGGTGGGCGATCTCGTGAGCGATGGTGGTGAAGGCGTTCTGGCGGTCTGCGTCGCTGGACACGGCCTCGTCGACCAGGATGGCCTTTTCGAAATAGAGGATCGCGCCCCAGTTCTCCATCGCGGAGAAGGCGGTCGAGCCGCCCGGCACGGCCACGAGATCGAGCTTGGGCAGCGGATAGGGCGCGCCGAAGTAGTCATCGTACCAGGGCAGCAGCTTCGTGGCCGCGTCGAGCGCGAAGGCGGCCTCCTTCGTCGAGCCGCGCTTGACCACCACGCCGACATCGACCTCGCCGACCTTGGTCGATACGCGCTCGAAGTCGCCCACGGCCAGGAACAGCAGGTAGGAGCTCATCTTCGGCGTGGCGGCGAACGTGGTCCGGGTCACGCCGCCGGCCAGGGCCTGCGTCGTCTCGATCGGGGTGTTGGAGACGACCATGTCCTTGCTGGGGGCATCGACGGTCAGCTTGAAGGTCGCCTTTATGGCCGGCTCGTCCCACATCGGCGCGAAGCGGCGCGCGTCCGGGCTCTCGAACTGCGTGGCCAGCAGCCGCTTGCTGCCGCCGGCGGTATCGTAGTCGACCGCGAAGAGGCCCAGGGCCTGCTGGTTGATCTTGCCCGCGTAGTCGATGGTCAGCCGGTGCTTGCCGGCGGCGACCGGCTGTTCAAACGTCAGGGTCGCGGTCTGCGCCTCGGCGTCATAGGCCACCTTCGGCGCTGCGTTGGCGTTGTCGAGCCGCACCTTGTCGAAGGTCAGCTCGGCGGCGTTCAGGGTGATGGTCGAGACGGGCTCGTCGACCTGAAGGTCGACGCCCATGGTCCCGCTGAAGCCCAGGGATGCGGCGTCCGGCTTGACGGCGATATCGTAGTGGAGAGGCGTCACGCCGGTCGGCAGGACGGCGCGCGCCGCGTTCGGCGTCTGATCACCGCAGCCGGCCAGCAACAGGACCGCGGCCAGGACCGCGGCGGCGCCCATGGGACGTCCGGTCATCTTGTGTCTCCTCCACCCGGCGCGCACGCTACCCCCTCGGAACGCGGGACGATCATGAAGGATTTGTCAGGTTTCACCTTGCTGCCGGGCCATCTGTCGCCAGACGAACAGGCCGGCCTGATCATGGAGATTCTCGACGCCGCGCGCGAGGCGCCCTTCCATGCCCAGTCCACGCCCGGCGGCAAGCCGATGAGCGTGGAGACCACCGGAATGGGGCCCCTGTCCTGGGTCACCGACCGGCGCGGTTACCGCTACGAGCCGCGTCATCCGCTGACCGACCGGGCCTGGCCGCCGATCCCGCCGCGCCTGAAGGCGCTGTGGTCCGAACTCGCCGACGCCGAGGTCCCGGCCGACGCCGCCTTGATCAACCTCTACCGGAACGGCGCCCGCATGGGCTTGCACCGCGACGAGGACGAAGCCGATTTCCGCTTTCCGGTGCTGTCGGTGTCCCTTGGGGACACGGCGCTGTTCCGTATCGGCGGGCTGTCTCGCCGGGACCCGACCCGTTCGGTGCGGCTGGCCTCAGGCGACGTCTGCCTGCTCGCGGGCGAGGCGCGATTGGCCTACCACGGCGTCGACAGGATCCTCCCGGGATCGTCACGGCTGGTCCCCGGCGGCGGGCGGATCAACATCACGCTGCGGCGAGCGGCGCCGGCGCCGGAGTTGGCGCGGACAGGGCGGGCGGGGTAGGGTGCGACAAAACCGCGCCTCTGGGGAAAACGCCATGCTCAAGCTCACCCGTCCGGAAGGCAATCAGCCCGGCGATCTCGATGTCTCACGCCGCATGCTCGGCGGCCTGTTCTTCGCCGGCTACGCGGCCGCCGCGGCGTCGGCTTCGGCGGAGCCGATCGTCACCGACACAGGCGGGCTCATCGCCGAGGCCGTGATGATCCCGGCCGGCGACCGGGACATTCCCGCCTACGTCGCCCGGCCCGACGCGGCCGGGAAGCATCCCGTCGTGGTGGTGATTTCCGAGGTTTTCGGCGTCCACGAATACATTCGCGATGTCTGCCGCCGTCTCGCCAAGCTGGGCTATGTGGCGATCGCCACCGACTTCTTCGCGCGGCAGGGCGACCCGGCGCCGCTCACCGACTTCGCCTCCATCCGCCGGATCGTCGGGGCCGCCACCGACGCGCAGGTCATGAACGATCTCACCGCCACGGTGCGGTGGCTGGGCGTCCAACCGTACGTCCAGCGAAAGAAGATGGCGGTCACCGGATTCTGCTGGGGCGGCGCGGTGGTCTGGCTGGCCTGCGAGCGCTTCCGCCATTTCCGCTGCGGCGTCGCCTGGTACGGTCGCCTGACCCGTCCGGCCGCCGGCCAGTTCCTGTCCGAGCCGGAGCGCGAATGGCCGCTGGACCTGGCCGGCGAACTGAAGGTCCCGGTGCTCGGTCTCTACGCGGGCAGGGATCAGGGCATCCCGGCCGCCGACGTCGAGGCGATGCGCGACAAGCTGCGGGCCCACAAGATGAACAGGACGCGCATCCTCGTCTATCCCGACGCCCAGCACGGCTTCCACGCCGACTACCGGGCCAGCTATGACCTGAAGGCGGCCCAGGACGGCTGGCGCCAGATGATCGACTTCTTCGAGGACAACGGCGTCAGCCCGCGCCGCGCGCGGTTCTAGCCCCGCAGCTTCCGCGTCAGGGCTTCCAGGTCGCGGGCCAACTGGGCGTCGTCGGCCTTGAGGGCCTCGATGCGGCGGACGGCGTGCAGGACCGTGGTGTGGTCGCGCCCGCCGAAGCGCCGGCCGATGTCCGGCAGCGATCGGGTGGTCAGCTGCTTGGCCAGCCACATGGCCGCCTGGCGCGGCCGGGCGACGGAGCGGTTGCGGCGTTCGGAGATCAGGTCCGCCTGACGCAGGCCGAAGTGCTCCGACGTGGCCTTCTGGATGTCGTCGATGGTGATGCGCTTCTCAGCGCCGCGCAGGTGCGGCCGCAGGATGTTCTGCGCCTCGTCGAGCGATAGGCCGGACACTTCCGCGCCCATGCGCGCCACCAGGGTGTTGAGGGCGCCTTCCAGCTCCCGCACGCTGTCGGTGAAACGGTCGGCGAGGAACTGCAGCACCTCGGGACGGGCTTGGGCGATGAAGCCGCCCTGCCGGCCGAGCGACGCCAGCTTGCGCTCCAGGATGCCCATCCGCAGGCCGCGGTCGGCCGGCTCGATGCCGCAGACCAGGCCGGCCGACAGGTGGCTGCGCAGGCGGGCGTCCATCTCGGTGATCGCGGCCGGCGGACGGTCGGCCGAAAAGACCACGCGGCGGCCGTCTTCCATCAGGGCCGTCAGGGTGTGGAACAGTTCCTCCTGGGTCGACTGCTTGCCGGCCACGAAGTGAACGTCGTCGATGAGCAGCAGATCGGCGGCGCGCAGCTCGTCCTTGAACAGACTGGTCGAGCGATCCATCACCGCCCGCACAAAGGTCGACAGGAAGCGCTCCGCGGTCAGATAGACCACGCGCTTCTCCGGCGCCGCGCGCATGGCCTCCCAGGCCAGGGCGTTGAGCAGGTGGGTCTTCCCGAAACCGTAGGGGCTATGGAACACGACCGGGTTGAAATGGCCGTCGGCCCAGCTGGCCACCCGCCGGGCGACCGCGTGCGCGAACTCGTTGGCCGGGCCCGGCACGAAGGTGTCGAAGGTGAAGCGCTCCTGCAGGCCGGCCGTGCGCGAGGGCCGCGCCGCCGGGGTCGGGGCGATGGCCGGGGCGTCGGTCGAGACCGGGTCCAGAACCTCGATAGCTTCGGCGATGATCTCCAGGCCGCCGGTGTCAGCCTCGAACTCCATGCGGGACTTCAGGTCGAGGCTGCGGCCTTCCGGGTCGTGCTGCGCCCACAGCTCGCCGATGCGGCGCCAGGCGTTACGGCGGATCCAGTCGCGAGCGACGCCGGTGGGGGTGACCAGGACCAGCTGGCCGGAGACTTCACGCAGGGAGGCCTGGGCCAGCCAAGACCCGAACGCGGCCTCGCCGAGCTCGTGGCGAAGCGCAAGGCAAGCCTTGGTCCAAACAGCGCCGGCCGGAGTCTGCGAAGGCATGTTCTGGCCACCCACGGAAGTCATAGTTCGCCCACCCGTTTCTCTGTCTGTCTCTACCCGCAACGCCCCTGTCGCCCCCACGACGAAGAAGCCCAAACCCAACGCGCAGAAGGCCTTGCCCGGCGGATGCACTGCATCCGCCGCCGCCTTTCTCATACCCAAGTAGGAGATGAACTAGAGCGTCGAGACCTTCACACTAGCGACGGAAAAAAGGGGGGGTCAAATGTGAAATTAGAGTCTCGGCACGGAATTTTCTGTTGACTCGGGAAGGCCCCTCGCCCCGCAAGGGAATTCATTAACCGGCCTCTTTTCGGGTGGGGAAATTCGCCGCAGGCGCGAAACGCGGGCGCGAAAAAACCGGCCGGCGCACGGGCGCCTGCCGGTTCATCAACCTGCCGAAATTTCAGGCGCAGCGCCGGATTCCGACGCTCCGTCCCCGGCCCGATCTAGGCGGCCGACAGCTTCTTCAGCTGGGCGTTCAGGCGCGAGACCTTGCGCGAGCCGGTGTTCTTGTGAACCACGCCCTTGGACACGGCGCGCATCAGTTCCGACTGGGCCTCGATGAAGGCGGCCTTGGCCACGGCGACGTCGCCGCCGGCGAGGGCTTCCTCGAACTTGCGCAGGTAGGTGCGGACGCGCGAGCGGCGGGCCTTGTTCACTTCGGTGCGGCGCTCGATCTTGCGGATCGCCTTCTTGGCGCCGGGATTGTTGGCCATGTGGCTTTGGACCTCAAACGGACGGGCGCGCGCGATCGGCCGCGGACGCCGGATAAATCGAAGGGCGGGCAAATACAGGAAGGACCGGGGGCGGTCAACGTGACTCTGGCCCAACGCCGGCGCTTCTGTACAACCGGGCCATGGACAGACGACAGCTTCTTCTCGCCCTCGGGGCCCTTGCCGGCTGCGCGCCGGCCGCCGACGGGCTGGCGGTGGCCTGCGATCCCGACCTCGCCGCCCCCCTGAACGCCGCACTGTCCGCCTGGGTGCGAAAGGGCGAGGCCGCCGGCTTCGTGCTTTCGGCCGACGACGCGAAGGCTCTGCTGACAAGGGCCGAGGCGACGCCAGGCCTGGTTGTCGCCACCCGCGAGCCAAAGCTGGCCGACCGGCTGCAGCGCACCAGCCAGGCGCGGCTCCAGAACCGTTGGAAGCCGAAGATCGGGGCTGGCGAGGTTCAGGTCGTGGTCACCCGCGGCGACGGCGAGGCCGCCGGCGTCGCCTTCGCCAAGTGGCTGATGACCGACGAGGCGGCGGCGATCCTCACTCAGCCTTGAAGCTGGGCTTCCGCTTCTCGACGAAGGCGGCCATGCCTTCCTTCTGGTCCTCGAAGGCGAACAGGCTGTGGAACAGCCGGCGCTCCAGCGCCACGCCGGTGGTCAGGGTGGTCTCGTAGGCCGCCTCGACCAGCTCCTTGTTCATCATGACGGCCAGCGGCGAGTGGCCCGCGATCTTCGCGGCCGCCTCCAGCGCCGTCTCAAGCAGCTTGTCTGCCGGCACGACCCGCGAGACCAGGCCCGAGCGCTCGGCCTCGGCCGCGTCCATCATCCGGGCGGTCAGGATCATGTCCATCGCCTTCGACTTGCCCACGAAGCGGGTCAGGCGCTGGGTGCCGCCGATGCCGGGCGCGACGCCCAGATTGATCTCCGGCTGGCCGAACTTGGCGGTCTCGGAAGCGATGATGAAGTCGCACATCATGGCCAGCTCGCAGCCGCCGCCCAGGGCGTAGCCGCTGACCGCGGCGATCACCGGCTTGCGGAACTGCTCCAGCTTCCGGGCGGGTGCGGTGAAGAAGTCGAGCTTCATCATCTGGGCGTAGGACTTGTCCGACATCTCCTTGATGTCGGCGCCGGCCGCGAACGCCTTTTCCGAGCCCGTCAGCACGACGACGCGCACGGCCTCGTCCTCCGAGGCGGCGTCCAGCACCTGGCCGAGCTCGCCCAGCAGGACGGAGTTCAGCGCATTGAGGGCCTCGGGCCGGTTCAGGCGCACGAGCAGGACGCCATCCGACGGCGTCTCGACGATCAGGGCGGTGTATTGGGTCATGCGCGGTTTGTGCCCGCCCACGGTCGCCGGCTCAAGACCCTAAGGGCCCTCGACCTTGACGCCCCTGGCCCGCAGCAGGGCCGGGACGCTGTCCGGGCCGGTCAGGTGGCCGGCGCCGACGACGATCACCGTGTCGCCCGAACCGTCCAGCCGCGCGGCGATGGCCTCGGCCCAGCGCCGGTTGCGGCCGGCCAGCAGCCGTTCGTAGAGCGCCGGCGACAGCTTGCGGATCGGTGTCACGCCCAGGCGTTCCAGCGCCTGCTGGTCGCCCAGAACCCAGGCGCGGATCAGCTCGGAGAACATGGCCGGCTCCTCGTCGAGCTGGCGAAGGGTCTCCTCGAGCGACAGCAGCTGGTCGCGCTCCGGCGCGCCGGCCAGGAAGCCGATCTGCTCCTCGGGAGTCTCGAAGTAGCGGCGCTGGGCCGTCGGCGCCGCCGCCGCCAGCGTCCGTTCGACGCCGGCGTCGGCCACCGCCCCATCGGCGACCAGGGCGGCGATGCTGAAGGTCAGGTCGGCCAGCCAGGGCTTCACCCCGTCCAGCGCCGCCGGCGACAGGCCGTACTGACCGGCCAGCCGTTCGAAGCGCTCGCGACCCTTCGGCGTCAGCTTGGCCGACAGGCTCTCGCCGACCGGCAGCACGCCATGGCGGCGGGCGAGCACGGCGGTCTCGTTGCCCTCGGTCGGGGTCTCGAACCAGATGTCGTCGGCCCTGGCCAGGGCGACGTCCAGCGCCTGGGGCCGCCACTTCAGTCCCTCGGGCAGCAGATGGACCGAGCCGAACAGCACGATGGTCGAATCCGCGTCGCGGATGGTCCACACCGCCGGCTCGGCGGCGGCGGGCGTCGCGGTCAGGGCGGCGAACGCGGCGGCGGCGGCGAGCAGGGCGGAGCGGACGTCGACCATCCGGCGGATCGAACCCCGGCGTCGCGTCAATTGCATGGCGGCCTTCATGTCTGGCATCGGCGGCAGAAGAAGGTCGAGCGCCCGGCCTGGACCTGGCGCGCGATGACGCCGCCGCAACCCGCGGTCGGGCAGGGTTCGCCTTCGCGGCCATAGACCCGGAAGCTGTGCTGGAAGTAGCCGAGCGCGCCCTCCGCAGAGGCGAAGTCGCGCAGGGTCGAGCCGCCGGCCGCGATCGCCTCCTCCAGCACCTCGCGGATGACCTGGACCAGCCGCGGGAGCTTCGCCTTCGCGATCTTCCCGGCCGGCTTCAGCGGCGAGATCCCCGAACGGTGCAGAGCCTCGCAGACATAGATATTGCCGAGCCCGGCGACGATGCGCTGGTCGAGCAACAGGGTCTTGGGACTCTGCTTGCGCCCGGAGAAGGCCGAGGCCAGCTGGCTCGCGTTGAAGGCGGGACCCAACGGCTCCGGTCCCATGCCCGCGAACCAGGGATGCGTGTCGAGGGTCTCGGCGGAGACGAGCCCCATGAAGCCGAAGCGGCGCGGGTCGTAGTAGGTCACCCTGGTCCCGGCCTCGGTCTCGAAGACCACATGGGCGTGCTTCGGATCGGGCGGGACGGCCTGGACGAAGTCTCCGGGGCGCACGGCCGGTCCGGACGCCTCGATCTCGAACCGCCCGGTCATGCCCAGGTGCATCACCAGGGCGTCACCCCGGTCGAGGTGGGCCAGCAGGTACTTGGCCCGCCGGTCCAGCCGTTCGACCCTGGCGCCGGTCAGCCGCTGGACGAAGCCGTCGGGAAAGGGGAAGCGAAGGTCCGGCCGCCGCTGCTCGACCCGCACCAGCCGCGCGCCCTCGAGGGCCGGCTGCAGGCCGCGACGAACGGTTTCGACTTCGGGAAGCTCGGGCATGGCGTCTCTTGTAGTCCGCGGGGTCCGGACGGCGAACCGGTATCCACTTCGCCTGATCCCGCGCTGGCTAGCCGAGCCGGGCCGCCGGGTCTATGAGGCAAGCCATGAGCCAGAGCAGCGCCACCTTCGGCTACCGCGACGTCGACGCCTCCGAGAAGCCCGGTCTCGTCCGCGGCGTGTTTGACCGCGTGGCGGGCAAGTACGATCTGATGAACGACCTGATGAGCGCGGGCGTGCACCGGCTCTGGAAGGACGCCGTCGCGGCGCGGCTGAATCCGCAGCCGGGCGAGGTGATCCTCGACGTGGCCGGCGGGACCGGCGACATGGCCCACCGCTACGCGAAGATGGCCCGCGCCGCCCAGGAACGTCGGGGCGGCGAGGACGCGACCGTCTTTGTCATCGACTACAACGCCGAGATGATCGCCGCCGGTCGCGAGCGCGGCTATCCGCCCGAGGTCTGCTGGGCCGTCGGCGACGCCCAGCGTCTGCCTCTGCCGGACGCCTGCGCCGACGCCTATTCGATCACCTTCGGCATCCGCAACGTGACCGACGTCAGCGCCGCCCTGCGCGAAGCCCGGCGGGTGCTGAAGCCCGGCGGCCGCTTCGTCTGCCTCGAGTTCTCGCGGCCGACCAACAGCCTGATCCGCGCCGCCTACGACGCCTGGTCGTTCAACGCCATTCCGCGGATCGGCGAGTGGGTGGTGAAGGACCGCGAGTCCTACCAGTACCTGGTCGAGAGCATTCGCCGCTTCCCGGACCAGAAGACCTTCGCCCGCATGATCGGCGAGGCGGGCTTCTCGAACGCCGGCTACGTCAACTTCACCAACGGCGTCGCGGCCATGCACACGGGACGGGCCATCTAGGCATGCCTCCCGTTCCGCTCATCCCGGCGAAGGCCGGGACCCACATTCAGCCGCTGGCGTCAGGACAGGATTCGAAGTTCCGCGCGCCCGCATGGACCCCGGCCTCCGCCGGGGACGCGGCCTAGAGAATGGATATCGCGGCGTTTGTCCGCCTGCTGGCTGTCGGCTGGACGCTGATCCGCGCGGACGCGCTGATCCCGCGGGAGGTCGATGCGCAGCTGCCGGCCGGCCTGCAGGCGCTGGGCCGGGTCCTTCGCCTGTTCGCGGGCCCGGCGGCGAAGCAGGGTCGGCCGGGAGAGCGGCTGGCCACGGCGCTGGAAAGCTTTGGCCCGGTCGCCATCAAACTGGGCCAGGTGCTGTCGACGCGAGCCGACATCTTCGGCGGCCAGTTCGCCCAGGATCTGTCGCACCTGAAGGACCGCCTGCCGCCGTTTTCGACGGCGATCGCGAAGGCCGAGGTCGAGCGCGAGCTCGGCCGGCCGATGGAAAGCCTGTTCGCGGCCTTCGGCGAGCCGGTGGCCGCCGCCTCGATCGCCCAGGCCCATGAGGCGACCCTGCTCGACGGCCGCCGCGTGGCGGTGAAGGTGTTGCGGCCGGGCATCGAGCGGCGGGTCGAGTCCGACAGCCGCGTGATGATGATGGTCGCCCGCACGATCGAGCGGCTGATTCCGCCCGCCCGCCGGCTGGAGCCGGTGCTGTTCGCGAAGATCGTCGTCCGCTCCCTGGAACTGGAGCTCGACCTGCGCATGGAGGCCGCCGGCGCCGCCGAGGTCGGCCAGGTCATGGCGCGCGACGCCTATATCTCGGCCCCGGCGGTGGTGTGGGACGGGGTCGGAAAGCGGGTGCTGACGCTGGAGTGGGCGAGCGGTCTGCCGCTGTCGGATCCGGCCACCCTGGCGGCGCCCGGCCTCGACCGCCGGATGTTGGCCGACAACATCATCCGCGGCTTCCTGGCCCAGGCGCTGGACCATGGCGTCTTCCACGCCGACCTGCACGAGGGGAATCTGTTCGTGTCCGCGCCGGCGCATCTGACGGCGGTCGATTTCGGCATCGTCGGGCGGCTGGGCCCGACCGAGCGGCGGTTCCTGGCCGAGATCATCTACGGCTTCATCACCAAGGACTACCGCCGGGTGGCGCAGGTTCACTTCGACGCCGGCTATGTGCCCAAGCGCCATGACGTCGACGCCTTCGCCCAGGCCCTGCGGGCGGTCGGCGAGCCGGTGTTCGGCCGCGCGGCCAGCGAGGTTTCGATGGGTCGGCTGCTGGCTCAGCTGTTCGAGATCACCGCCCTGTTCGACATGCGGCTGCGGCCGGAGCTGGTGCTGTTGCAGAAGACCATGGTCACCGTCGAGGGGGTCGCCCGGCGGCTCTACCCCGACCACGACATGTGGCAGGCCGCCGATCCAGTGGTCCGCCGTTGGATCAGTCGCGAGCTGTCGCCCGTCGCCCGGGCGAAGGAGCTGGCCGACGATGCGGTCAGGGCGATCCGCGCCATCGCCCGGCTGGCGGAGACGCAAGAGGTCGGCGCGGCCACCGTGGTCGCCGTCGAGCCCCCGCCCTCGCGGCTGGTCTGGTTCGCGCTCGGCGCGGCCGTGGCGGGGCTGGCGGGGCTGGCCGGATACCTGCTCGGGTAGTCCGACCCCGCTCGTCCTCGCGTTTCCCTCAGCCTTCCTCGCCGATGCCGCCGCCGGTCCGCCGAGTCGTGGTCCGCGCGGCTTCCTGGGCCTTGACCTTCTCCCAGTAGGCCATGCCCTCGTCCGGCTTGAACATCGTGCGCGGCGCGCCCTCGCGGGTGACGATGGCGAAGACGTTGCCGGCCGGATCGTAGATCAGCGTGTCGCCATTGCCGCGCTGGAAGGTCAGCGCGCCGCGCGGCGGCTTCGAGACGAAGGCATGCGTCTTCCGCACGAAGGCGTCGACCGATCGAGCGTCGAACGCGGCGCCGTTGCGGTCGTAGGCCCGGCGGGCGTTCTGCTCGGCGGTGAAACGTCGCGTCGCCGACCACATCGGCCGGCCGTCGAGGGTGGGAACCGCCGCGCGGCCCGCCGCGGACGGGCGGGCCGTCTCCGCCGGTCCATCGCTTGACGTCAGCGTGGGCGCAGGCGCGACCTCAACCGCCCGCGTTTTTTGTACGGGGACCGCCGAGGCGCCGCCGTCGCAGGCCCCGACCAGCAGGCCCAGTCCCGCAGCCAGGGCCGGACCGTAGATCAATCTAATCATGAAATCACCCGTTTCGCTACCCTGACGAGAAAATCGAACGAACTAGGAACACAAGTCGATCCGGTTGTCCAGCGCCCGCCCGCGCCTTAAGGAGCGGGCTGGCTCTGAAGCGAGGACGCGGTTTGGGCGAGCGGCGGGTTCTTCTGATCGTCGGCGGCGGCATAGCGGCCTACAAGGCGCTGGAGCTGACCCGACTGCTGCGCAAGGCGGGCGTCGGCGTGCGGCCTATCCTGACGAAGGCGGGCGCCGAGTTCGTTACCCCCCTGTCCTTGTCGGCCCTGGCCGAGGACAAGGTCTACAGCGACCTCTTTTCCCTGACCGACGAAGCGGAGATGGGCCACATCGAGCTCAGCCGCTCGGCCGACCTGGTGGTCGTGGCGCCGGCGACGGCGGATCTGATGGCCAAGGCGGCGCACGGCATCGCCGGCGACCTGGCCTCCACCACCCTGTTGGCAACCGACAAGGCGGTGCTGATGGCGCCGGCCATGAACGTGCGCATGTGGGAGCACGCGGCCACCCAGCGAAACCTGCAGACCCTTCGTGGCGACGGCGTCGCCTTCGTCGGCCCGGACGAGGGGGCCATGGCCTGCGGCGAGTTCGGCCCCGGCCGGATGGCCGAGCCCCAGGCGATCTTCGAAACGGTGATGGCCATGCTGGACGGGCCGAACGGACGCCCGCTGGCCGGAAGGCACGTGCTGGTCACCGCCGGCCCGACGGCGGAGGCGCTGGATCCGGTGCGTCTGCTGACCAATCGCTCAAGCGGTCGCCAGGGCTTCGCGATCGCCGCCGGCCTCGCGGCGCTGGGCGCGCGGGTGACCCTGGTGGCCGGGCCGGTCAGCCTGCCGACGCCGCCGGGCGTCGAGCGCGTCGACGTGGAGTCGGCGCGAGAGATGCTGGCCGCCTGTGACGCCGCCTTGCCGGCCGACGCCGCCGTCTGCGTGGCCGCGGTCGCCGACTGGCGTCCCGACGAGACGTTCGGCGTCAAGCTCAAGAAGGGCAAGGACGGCCCGCCCGAGCTCAGGTTGGTCGAGAACCCGGACATCCTGGCGACCCTCGCCGCTGACACCCCGCGCAGGCCGAAGCTTGTCGTCGGCTTCGCGGCCGAGACCAACGATGTGGAGCTGCACGCCAAGGCCAAGCTGGCGCGCAAGCACTGCGACTGGATCGTCGCCAACGACGTCACCGAGCCGGGCGTCATGGGCGGGGCCGAGAACGCGGTGCTGCTGATTTCGAAGGACGGCGTCGAGCGCTGGACGCGCGACGCCAAGGAGGCGGTGGGCGCCAGGCTGGCCGCCCGCATCGCGGAGGCCCTGGCGTGACCCCGACCATTCCCATCACCCGCCTGCCGCATGCCGAAGGCCTTCCGCTGCCGGCCTATGAAACCGTGCTGGCGGCCGGCATGGATCTCCGCGCGGCGGTTCCCGAGCATCAGTCCCTGACGCTCAAGCCGATGGCCCGGGCCATGGTTCCGACGGGGCTGGCCTTCGCCGTTCCGGCCGGCTTTGAGGCCCAGGTGCGACCGCGTTCGGGCCTGGCGGCCAAGGCCGGGATCACCTGCCTCAACACGCCGGGCACCATCGACGCCGACTATCGCGGCGAGGTGAAGGTGATCCTGATCAATCTGGGCGAGGAGGACTTCGTCATCCGCCGGGGCGACCGTATCGCCCAGCTGGTCATCGCGCCGGTCGCTTCGGCGCAATGGCAGGAGGTCGCGAGTCTGGAGGAAACGGCGCGAGGGGCCGGCGGCTTCGGCTCGACCGGAGCGGCCTAGAAGGGCATCCCGTGATAGCTGAGGTAACCCAGGAAGCCGGTCGCGAAGCTCGCGGCGGCGATCCACAGGAACGGCCGCAGGACGTCATAGGGATGGTCGACCGAACTTCTCATGACGCTTCCAGGTGCTCCCGACGGTCGGGCATTCAAGGCACTGAACACGCAGACGCCGCGTACGGTTGCAGGCGTCATCTGAACCGAGGATGACGTGATTCGCGTCTCGATTGACAACGTAGCCCGAGAACTCGCCTCACGCCTGAATCAAACGGGCGGGCGACTCTTCATTCCGGGCGGTCCGGGCGAACCGCTCGGCCTTAAGGAAGCGTTCCGGCGCGAACCCGAGCTGGCCGCCGGCCTGACCTTCGTCGGCGCCCCCGTGCCCGGCATCAACCGCACCGACTGGGCGGCGCTGCACGCGACGGCGCGGGCCGAAGGGACCTTCCTATCCGGCGACTGGCGGCCGAGCTTCGAGGCCGGAAGGTTCGCGTTGCGGCCGATGACCTGGTTCCAGGCGTTCGGCTGGCTGGAAACGACGCCCCTCGAGGCCGCCGTCTTCGTGGTCAGCCCGCCGGACGCCGAGGGGACCGTGTCGCTGGGCGTGGCCTCCGACCTGGCGCCGGCCGTCATCCACCGCCCGGGCGTGTTCAAGGTCGCCATCGTCAATCCCAACATGCCGCGCGTGCAGGGACCGGTCTTCGATATCGCGGACTTCGACCTCGTCGCCGAAGACGACACGCCGCTGCTGACCTACGAGGCCGGGACGCTCGATCCGGCCTTCGATCGCATCAAGGCGCATCTGCAGGCGCTGCTGACGCCCGGCGCCTCGGTGCAGTTCGGCCTGGGCAAGGCCGGGGTCGCGGCCGTGGCCGCGCTGGAGGGCATGAAAGGCCTGAGGATTCACTCCGGCATGGTGGCCGGGCCGCTGCGGGCGGCGCTGGACAGCGGCGCGCTGACCGAGGTGGTCACCGGCCTGGCGGCGGGGGACGCCGCGCTCTACGCCCTCTGCGGCTCGGACGAGCGTATCCGGTTCGAGCCGTCCGGGTTCACCCATGACGTCCGGACCCTGGCGGCGATTCCGAAGCTGGTCGCCGTCAACTCGGCGCTGGAGGTCGATCTGTTCGGCCAGGCCAACGCCGAGTTCCAGGGCGGGCGGCAGATTTCCGGCACGGGCGGCCTGACCGACTTCCTGCGCGGGGCGCGGCTATCGGAGGGCGGGCTGCCGATCCTGGCGCTGCCCGCCTCGGCCAAGGGCGGCGCCGTCACCCGCATCGTTCCGCGGCTGCCGCAGACGGCGGTTTCGGTGACCCGCGCCGACGTCGGGCTGGTGATCACCGAGCATGGCGTGGCCGACCTGCGCGGCCTGACGCTGGACGGTCGGGCCGAGGCCCTGATCGCCGTCGCCGACCCCGGACATCGCGACGAACTGGCCAATGCCTGGGCCGACCTGCGCAAGACCCTCTAGGAGAAACGCGTGACCCTGCTGACCCGAAGCGATCTGCCGCTGCCGCTCGTCGGCCGGGGCAAGGTGCGCGACATCTACGCCGTGGGCGAGGACCGCCTGCTGCTGATCGCCACTGACCGGGTCAGCGCCTTCGACGTGGTCATGGCCGAGCCGGTGCCGCACAAGGGCGCTGTGCTGACCCAGCTGAGCGCCTGGTGGTTCCGCCGGCTGCCGGTCGAGCACCACATGCTGTCGGTCGACGCCGACGAGATCATCGCCGCGGTTCCGGCGGTCGCCGCGCATCGCGACCAGATCGAGGGGCGGGCGACCCTGTGCCGTCGGGTGGCGGTGGTCCCGATCGAATGCGTCGTGCGCGGCTACCTTTCGGGCTCGGCCTGGAAGGAGTACGCGGCGACCGGCACGCTGGCCGGCGAGCCGCTGCCGGCGGGCCTGCGCCAGAGCGAACGGCTCGATCCGCCGGTGTTCAGCCCCGCGACCAAGGCCGAGACGGGCCATGACGAGAACATCCCTGTCTCGCGGATGGCGGAGCTGATCGGCGAGCCCCTGGCTCGCGAGCTCGAACGCCGGGCGCGCGAGGTCTACGAGGCCGGCCGCGCGGCGGCGGCCGAGCGCGGCCTGGTGCTGGCCGACACCAAGTTCGAATTCGGCCAGGACGCGGACGGCCGGGTGGTGCTGATCGACGAGGTCATGACGCCGGACAGCTCCCGCTACTGGCCGGCGGGCGGCTGGAGCGTCGGCGAGGTTCCGCCGAGCTTCGACAAGCAGCCTTTGCGAGACTACCTCGACGGCGAAAGGGCCGCCGGCCGCTGGAACGGCGAGGCGCCGCCGCCGCCGCTGCCCCAGGCGGTGATCGACGCCATGTCGGCCCGCTACCTCGATCTCTACCGGCGCATGACCGGCGAGGAGCTCGCCGTCTAGCCGAGCAGGTCGTCGGTGTGCTCGCCGAGCTTTGGCGAGCGCCGCCCGGGCATCCGCAGGCCGTCGATCTTCACCGGCGCGGCCAGCATGTGCAGGCCCTGGGGCCGGTCGGGGTGGTCGACGATGTCGCGCATGGCCACCTCCGCGACGAAGGGATTGTCCAGGGCCTCGATGAGGCTGTTCACCGGCCCGAACGGAACCCGGCCCGCGAGCAGGGCGGTCCAGTCCGCATTGGTGCGCGTCGCGAACAGGGCGTCGATCGCCTCCGTCAGGGCCGGCAGATTGGCGTGGCGGGCGGCGAGGTCGGCGAAGCGCGGATCAGCGGCCAGATCGGAGCGGTCGGTCAGGGCGCACAGTTCGTCCCAGAACTTCTGGGTCATGCACATCAGTTGTCCGAAGCCGTCGGCGGTGCGGACCCGCTGCACCGGCGCCAGCGAGGGATGGGCGCCGTTCGGCAGGCGCTGGGTGGCGTGGCCCTCGTTCATCGCCCAGATGGCCGGGTAGCTGAGCTGGTGCAGGGCGACATCGAACAGCGAGACATCGACGTCGCAGCCGTGGCCCGTGGTCCGCGCCGACAGGATGGCCGAGACCACGCCGAAGGCGAAGGTGGCGCCCGACATGAAGTCGATGATCGACACGCCCATGCGGGTCGGGGGACCGTCCGGCTCGCCGGTCAGGCTCATCAGCCCGCATTCGGCTTGCATCGGATAGTCGTAGCCGGGCCAGCCCTCGCGGCTGTTGCCGCGGCCGTAGGCCGACAGGTGGCCGCAGACGATCGCCGGGTTCACGGCCTTCAGCGCGTCATGCGTCAGGCCCAACTTCACGGGCTGGTCTCCGCGCAGATTGTTCACGACCGCGTCGGCGGTCTTCACCAGCCGTTCGAAGTCGGCGCGGCCCTGATGAGTCTTCAGCTCCACGGCGGCGCTCTTCTTGGAGCGGGAGAAGGTCTGGAAATACTGGCTGTCGTGCTCGCCGAGCAGGAACGGGCCGGTCGGCCGCGAGGCGTCGCCGCCCAGTGACGGGCTCTCGATCTTGATCACTTCGGCGCCAAGCTCGGCCATCAGCAGGGTGGCGTAGGGGCCGGCCCCGAAGTGCTCGATGGTCAGGACGCGGACGCCCTCCAGCGGCCGCCTCACCAGTAGCCTTCCATCAGATCGCTGGACCAGGCCGGCTGGCGGATGTCGCCCCGCGGCAGGAACTCGGCCATGACCGGCTTGATGTCGAGCACCGGCGTGCCGTCGATGGCGTCCAGCCCCTCGACATCGACGGCCAGGCCATCGACCGCGACCACGCGGCAGACGGAGACGCCGAGGCGGTTTGGCCGGTTTCGGCCGCGCTGGGCGAAGATGCCGACCAACGGCCAGTCCTGACGGCCTCTCGGATGGCGGGCGCCGGTCGTGATCTCCGCCTCGGTGATGCGGTCGAACACGAAGACGATCTCGGCATGGGAGAAGTCGGTGAGGCCGAACAGGCTCTCGGGCGTGAACCGCGCGGGGTCGAGCTCGATGCGGGCTCGCTCCGGGCCCCAGTCGTCGTCGACGGCATCGGTCCGTCCGCCGCGGACATGACCCACCGGGTCCAGCGTGAAGCCCATGGACGTCCTCCCTGCTTGCGGCTTCCGGCTAGGCTCGTCGACCCTGGCGGTCAAGACGCCCACTTGCGTTTGCGTCGCAAGAACGCTACCGCGATGACCAGTTACGTTTGGGGGTCCAGCCTTTGACTCAGTCCGTGCTCGGCCGCCTGCGCCGCTTCTGGCTCGACGTCCATCTCTGGATCGGCGTGGGCCTGTTCGTGCTGCTGGTCCCGATCGGGATCTCCGGCGCCCTGCTGGTCTGGCATGACCCCCTCGACGAACTGATCCATCCTCACCGCTTCGAGACCACCGAGGGGCCGGCCAGGGCGCCGTCCGCGCTGCTGGCTTCCGCCCGCGACGCCTTCGGCGACCGCGCCACGGTGAGTCAACTGCGCATGCCCGAAGACGGCGACGGTCCCGTGATCGCCTCGGCGCGCCTGAACGGAGAGCTCCTGAAGCCGGGCCAGCGGCCGTCCCAGCTGACCGCCTGGATCGACCCGGGGACCGGCAAGGTGCTGGACACCGCCAACACCCGCAACGAGCTGATCAACGTCATGCATCGCCTCCACGGCGGCCTTCTGATCACCGCGCCGGGCGTGGGCCGCAAGATCGTCGGCTGGATGGGCTGGGCGATGACCGTCTCCTGCCTGACCGGGCTCTGGCTCTGGTGGCCGCGTAACGGGGCCGTGGTGAAGGCGATGCGCTGGCGACGGTCGCCGTCGACCCTGACCAACCTGCACCACATGTTCGGCTTCTGGGTGCTGATCCCGCTGCTCGTCGTGTCCCTGACCGGCGTCTACATCTCCTTCCCGGAGACGAGCCGCGCGCTGTTCGGAGTCGCCGAATGGCAGAAGGGGCCCCGCCCGCCGCGCCCAGTCCCGCCGGCCCCGCTGGCCGATCCCGCCCAGCCGATCGACGCGGTCCTGGCCGCCGCGATGGCCGAGAAGCCGGGCCTGCCGGTCGCCTCCGTCAGCCTGCCGACCGAAGGCAGGCGCGCGGCCTGGCGCGTACAGTTCGAAACCGGCCCCGACAGCCCTCCGGCGACCGTCCAGGTCTCCGACAAGGATGGACAGGTCGCGAAGGAGCGCCGGGCCGGCGGCCCGGGAGCGGGCGCTCCCGCCCGGCCGGATGAGTTGTCGCGTCTCATGCGGCGGCTCCACGACGGCCAGGAGATGCCCTTCCTGTGGCAGCTGCTGGTCTTCCTGACCGGCGTTGCCCCACCGCTGTTGGGCGTCACCGGCACGGTCATGTGGCTGCGCCGTCGCGCGCGCCGCGCCCACCTCAAAGCGCTGCGGACGGGCGCCGCCGACTAGACCACTTGTTGCGATTAATTCTCATTGCAAGTTTGAAATCGACAACATAATAACGCCTCTCACTAGCAGGGCGCCGGGATGGCCGCCCGGAACGAGACGGGGATATCGAGCCGATGCGTACGACCAACTGCCCGGGCGTCACAGCCCGCGCCAAGCGCGCCCTTGGCGCCGCCGCCGTGGCCGGCGCCGCCGGGCTGAGTCTGGCGCCGACGCTGGCGCGGGCCGCCGATGAGGCCGCGATCCTGACCGCCGAGGCGGCGGACGTCGCGCCGGAGGTGTCGAGCCTCGACGTCTACGGCAAGCGACTAGACACGCCGTCGTCGCCGAAGCTGACCGCCGAACCGCTGAATACGCCGCAGACGATCACCGTCGTCTCCGACCGCACGATCCGCGATCAGAACCTTCTGACCCTGCGCGACATCCTGACCACCGTCCCGGGCATCACCTTCGGGGCCGGCGAAGGCGGCGGCGGCTACGGCGACAGCATCAACCTTCGCGGCTATTCGGCCAACAACGACATCACCACGGATGGCCTGCGCGACAGCGCCCAATACAGCCGAACCGATCCGTTCAATCTGCAGCAGATCGAGGTCATCAACGGCAGCAATTCCGTCTATGCCGGCGCCGGTTCGGTCGGCGGCTCGATCAACCTGGTCAGCAAGCAGCCGTCGGCCCGCGACAGCGTACTCCTCAGCGGCGCGCTGGGTACGGACGGCTACCAGCGTTTCACGGTCGATGCGAACCGACTGCTGGCGGACGGCGTCGCCGGTCGCCTGAACCTGATGGTCCACGCCAACGACGCGCCGGGCCGCGACGTCGAGACCTACGAGCGCTGGGGCATCGCCCCGTCGGTCACTTTCGGCGTCGGCGGGTCGACCCGGTTCACCCTCTCGGCCTTCCACCAGGAGGACGACAACACGCCGCAGTACGGCGTGCCCTACGCCTCGAACGCCTTCATCAACGGTCCG
Source organism: uncultured Caulobacter sp. (assembly GCA_937925635.1). Lineage (GTDB taxonomy): Bacteria > Pseudomonadota > Alphaproteobacteria > Caulobacterales > Caulobacteraceae > Caulobacter. The sequence continues at coordinate 23,004 of CALALX010000028.1, read as the reverse complement.
CTGCCGGGGGTCGACCCGTCGAGCTACTACGGGTTCCGCAACATCGACCGTCAGGAAACCCAGGTCGATTCGCTGACCGGCCGCTTCGTCCACGACTTCAGCGACAGCCTCACGATCAGCAACATCACGCGCTGGCAGCGCGTCACCCAGCGGACGGTCGTGAACCCGCCGCAGGGGACCTGGTGCCTGGCCAGCGGCCTCAACGCCCAGACCGGGGCCGCCTGCGCGACGCCCGGCCAGTACAGCCCGAGCGGTCCGCGCGGGAACCTGCGCGACACCGAGAACAACCAGATCGTCAGCCAGACGGACTTCGCCATGACGTTCCAGACCGGCGTCTGGTCACACAATCTGGTGGTCGGCTTCTCGTTCTCGAACGAGACCTACGATCTCTCGACCGGCAATGTTCAGCGCAACGCCAACTCGAGCACGCCGACCTATCCGGCGATGGACATCGCCAACCCGGTCAACGTCTATGCGGGGCCGATCAACTTCTTCCAGACCAACGTCAGCGAGGGCGAGCTGTCGAACCAGGCGATCTACGCCTTCGACACCGTCGAGCTGAGTGAGCAGTGGCAGCTCAACGGCGGCATCCGTGTGGAGAACAACGCGGGCGAGTTCATCGCCACGCCCTCCACCTATGCCGTCGGAACGCCGCCGACCCGGGTGGTCGGGGCGACGACCCGCGGCGAGAGCGAGGAAACCCTGCTCTCCTATCGGCTGGGCGTGGTCTTCAAGCCGGTTCCCGACGCCAGTCTGTACATCGCCTACGGCAACACCCAGACGCCGTCCCAGGCCACGGTCAACGGCGGCTGCTCGGTCGCGGCCGTCAACGGCAACTGCGACGTCGATCCGGAGGAGGGCGAGGTTCTTGAGATCGGCGCCAAGTGGGATGTCCTCGACGGCCGCATCTCGCTGACCGCCGCCCTGTTCCAGAACGAGCGCAGCAAGTACCGGGTCAATTCGCTGGATCCCGCCGAACCGGAACAACAACTCGACGGCGCCTCGCGCGTCCGCGGCCTGGCCCTCGGCGTCGCTGGCCAGATCAGTGACCGCTGGACGGTGATCGCCAACTACACCTGGCTGGACAGCGAAATCCTGCAGAGCATCGCCGGCAACGCGCCGACGCCGACCATCGACCCGCAGAAGGGCGACCCGATCGCCCTGACGCCGGAGCACGCCTTCAATATCTGGACGACCTGGATGGTCACCGACGCGATCATGATCGGCTACGGCGCCACCTACTCGGGCGAGTACGCCTTCAACCGCCCGACCGGTTCGGCTCGGCTGTTCCATGCGCCCGATTACTGGGTGCACAACGCCGCGGTGACCTGGACGGCGACCGACGCCGTCTCGGTTCAGGTCAATCTCAAGAACCTGACCGACGAGGAATACTACACCCGAATCCGCTCCAACAACGGCTTCGGCTGGGCGACGCCCGGCGACGCCCGGTCGGCGACGGTCTCTCTGAACTACCGGTTCTGATCCTCCTCATTCCTCGATCCGGTAAACCTCGCGCCTCGCCCGCTCTGGGCGAGGCGTCGTCATTCGCGGTAAGGAGTGCCGGCCATGATGCTTCAGATTCCCGCCGTGCTGAGCAAGGACGAGGTCGCGCGGCTGCGCGCCCTGATCGACGCCGCGCCCTGGGTCGACGGCAATGTCACCTCCGGCTTCCAGTCCGGACTGGCCAAGCGCAACCGCCAGCTGCCGGAGGACTCCGAGGCGGCGCGCGAAGCGGGCGCGATGATCGTGGCGGCCCTGGAGAACCACCCCCTGTTCGTGGCCGGGGCCCTGCCGGCCAAAATCTTCCCGCCGCTGTTCAACCGCTATGGCGGCGGAGAGACGTTCGGCGATCACGTCGACAATTCGATCCGCCAGACGCGGGACGGGTCGTTGCGCATCCGCACCGACCTGTCGGTGACCGTCTTCCTGACCGAGCCGGGCGACTATGACGGCGGCGAGCTGGTCGTCGACGACACCTACGGCGTGCACGAGGTGAAGCTCGAGGCCGGCGACGCCATCCTCTATCCCGCCTCAAGTCTGCATCGCGTCGAGCCGGTCACGCGCGGCGAGCGGGTCTCGTCGTTCTTCTGGGTCCAGAGCCTGGTGCGCGACGACGGCCGGCGAGCCCTGCTGCTGGACATGGACCTCGCGATTCAGCGCGCCGCGGGGACCCTGGGCCAGAGCGATCCGGCGGTTGTCGGCCTGACCGGAACCTACCACAATCTGCTCAGGATGTGGGCCGAGCCCTGAGGCCGCGCGCGCCGGTTGAGTCGAAAACTCCGCGTTCACCTTTCCACGTCACGGTGTCGGGCGGGGAAGCGCGGGAAGTCCATGGCCTCGAAACGAGCCGGACCGTCAGCAGGTCGCAGAAACCGTCCTTCGCGGTCGGCCGCCGCCCGCTGGTTCTTCGACAACTCGCTCGACATGTTCGCGGTCGTGAACCGCGAAGGGATCTTCGTCGAGGTCAACGACGCTTGGCAGCGCAACACCGGCTGGACCCGCGAGGACCTGGTCGGCAAGACGATCTTCGAATTCCTGCATGAGGACTGCTTCGAGGAGGCGATCGACTCCCGTCGCCGGATGAAGCGTGACGGCTACACCGTCAACCAGCTGAAGATCCGCTGCAAGGACGGCCGCTGGATCTGGATCCAGGGTCGCTCCCGGCTCGATCCGGACGACCATATGGTCGGCACCCTGCACGACATCACAGAGGCGGTGGCGCAGAAGGAAGAGCTGGAGGCCGCGCGCCGGACGCGGTCGATGCTGTCGGAGGCCGCCGGCATCGGCACCTGGAGCTTCGAGCCGCTGTCCCGGACGATCGTCTGGTCGCCGGACATCCACGCCATGTCCGGCTGGTCTCCGGAGGAGATCGCCGATCCAGAGGACTTCTACAGCCGGCTGGACCCGGCCGAGATCGAGGGCGTCCGGGACATCTTCACGGCAGGCGTCGAGTCCGGCCGGGGCGGCTCGATCGAGCATCGGCTGCGCGCGCGCGACGGACGCTGGTTGACCATGCGCGCCACCTTCCGGACCGAACGGAGGGGCCCTCTCTTCGCGCTGCAGGGCATATCCCAGGATGTCACCGCCCTGGCCCAGGCCCGCGACGCGGCGCGCGCCGGAGAGTCACGGGTCAAGGCGCTGATGGAGCAGGCCCGCATGGACGCCTGGCGCCAGGAGCTGGCCCTATCGGCCGCCGAGGGCGGCGTCTTCGAGATCGACCATGTCCATCGCGCCTTCTGGGCCAGCGAACAGTTCTTCCGACTCGTCGGCCAGCGGATGGATTACGAGGCGATCAATGTGCCGGTCTGGCCGTTCGTGCATCCTGACGAGCGCGACCACGTCGAGTCCGTGAACCATCGGTGGTCGGCTGGCGAGGAGAATGAGACCATGGAGTTCCGGATCGTCCACCCGGACGGCGAGGAGCGCTGGGTTCGGGTCTTCTACCGGCTCGATCAGACCACGCGAAAGGGCGTCGGCCTGGTGCTCGATATCGACGCCCGCAAGCGGCAGGAGCTGGCCCTGGTCGAGGCCCAGCGGGCCGCCCAGGCCGGCGCCGAGGCCAAGGCGCGCTTCCTCGCCAACATGAGTCACGAGATCCGTACGCCCATGAACGGCGTGCTGGGCGTCCTGCATCTGCTCAGGAACGAATCCATGAGCGTCGAGGGCCATCGCCTGCTTGACGAGGCGCTCGGCTGCGGAGAGATGCTCTCGACCCTGCTCGACGACGTCATCGACTTCGAACGGATCGAGGCGGGTCGACTTGAGATGACCATCCGTCCCGTCGACGCCGGCGATCTGGCGGCCAGCGTGGCGCGGCTGCTGGAGCCCCAGGCGACCGGCAAGGGATTGACCCTGACCATCGAGGGCGAGGCGGACCTGGGCTGGGTGGCGACCGATCCCGTCCGCCTGCGCCAGTGTCTGTTCAATCTTGTCGGCAACGCCGTGAAGTTCACGCTCGAAGGCGGGGTTCGGATCGTCTGCGAACAAACCGCGCCAGGGCGGATCGCCTTCGTGGTGCACGATACCGGCGTCGGCATTCCGCAGGACGCTCAGGCGCTGCTGTTCGAGCGCTTTCACCAGGCGGACGCCTCGACGACGCGCCGCTTCGGCGGATCGGGCCTGGGCCTGTCGATCGCCCGGAAGCTGGCGCGCCTGATGGGCGGGGACGTGACCTTCGCCTCGACGCCCGGGGCCGGTTCGGTCTTCAGGCTTGAGATCGCCGCGCTCCCGGCCGCCCCCGCCAACGCCTCTGGCGCGGACGACGCCCTCATGCTGGAGGACCTCCGCGTGCTGGTCGTCGAGGACAACGCGACCAACCGGACGATCGCCGTGAAGCTGCTCGCCGCCATGGGCGCCGAGGCGGTGACGGCCGAGGACGGTCTGGCCGGCGTCGAGGCCGCGCGGTTCGGCGGCTACGACCTGATCCTGATGGACATCCAGATGCCGGGCATCGACGGCATGGAGGCGGCCCGGCGCATCCGGGCCCTGGGTGGAGCCGTCGGCGCGACGCCGATCATCGCCCTCACCGCCAATGTCCTGTCGCATCAGCGCGAGCTGTATCTGGCCGGGGGCATGGACGGCGTGGTCGGCAAGCCGATCTCGCCCGCCGCGCTGGTCTCGGAGATCGCCCGTCTCGCCCAGGGCGGGGACGTGTCCCGCACCCACGTCGCCTGACTCTTCCGCTTCGCCGCGCGGCGATGCTAGACCTTGCCCCACACGAGGGGGATCCAAGGCATGGCGGATACGACGGCGCGACAGCCGCACGCTGAACCGATGACGGCATCGATGCGCACCGTGGTGGCGGCCTCGTCGGCCGGCACGGCGTTTGAATGGTACGACTTCTTCGTCTTCGGCGCCCTGACCTCGATCATCGGCAGGAACTTCTTCTCGGAGCTCGGCGAGACGGCCGGGGTGCTCGCGGCGCTGGCCCTGTTCGGCGCCGGCTTCTTCTTCCGTCCGCTCGGCGCGCTGATCTTCGGCCGCATCGGCGACAAGGCCGGCCGCAAGGGCGCCTTCCTGATCACGGTCATCCTGATGGGTGCGGCCACCTTCGCCATCGGCCTTTTGCCGACCTTTGAGCAGGCGGGTGTCCTGGCCCCCGTCCTTCTGATCCTGATGCGCATCATTCAGGGCACGGCTCTGGGCGGCGAGTACGGCGGGGCGGCGATCTACGTCGCCGAGCACGCGCCGGACGACAAGCGCGGTTTCATGACGGGATGGATCCAGACCTCGGCCGCCTTCGGCCTGTTCGGAGCGCTGATCGTGATCCTGGCGACCCGCACCCTGGTGGGCGAGGACGCGTTCGCCGACTGGGGCTGGCGCATTCCCTTCCTGGTCTCGGTGGGCCTGCTCGGCGTGTCGGTGTTCATGCGCATGAAGCTGTCGGAAAGCCCGTCGTTCCAGAAGCTCAAGGAGAGCGGCGAGCAGAGCCAGGCCCCGTTCAAGGAGGCTTTCGGCCAGTGGAAGAACCTCAGGACGGTGCTTCTCGCGCTCGCCGCTGTGATGTTCGCCCAGGGCGCCGTCTGGTACTGCGCCTTCTTCTACGCGCCGATCTTCCTGGAGCGGTTCCTGAAGGTCGATCCGAAGACCGTGAACCTGCTGATCATGGGCGCGACCGCGGCGAGCGCGCCGCTGTACGTCTTCTTCGGCTGGCTGTCGGACAAGGTCGGGCGCAAGTGGGTGCTGTGGTTCGGCATGACCCTGGCCCTGGTCGCCTTCTTCCCCGGCTTCCACATGATGTCGACCTTCGCCAATCCCGCACTGGCCGAGGCCGAGGCCAGGACGCCGGTGATGGTCATCGCCGACCCGGCGGCGTGCAATCTGCAGTTCGACCCGGTCGGCAAGGCGAAGTTCGTCAGCTCCTGCGATATCGCCAAGAGCACCCTGGCCAACGCGGGCGTGTCCTACCGCAACAACAGCGCCCTGCCGGGTACGGTCGCGTCGGTGACCGTCGGCCAGTCGACGGTGCCGTCCTTCGAGGGCGCCGGCCTCGACGCCGCCGCCCTGAAGGCGGCCAAGGCCGACTTCGAAACCCGGCTCAAGGCGGCCCTGATCGCCGAGGGGTATCCGGCCAAGGCCGATCCGGCGCGCATGAACCTGCCGGGCCTGTTCGCCGTGCTGCTGGTCTTCGTGGTCGGCGCGACCGCCCTTTACGGCCCGCAGGCCTCGGCCCTCGTCGAGCTGTTTCCGACCCGAGTGCGCTACACGGCGCTGTCGTTGCCCTATCACGTGGGCACCGGCTGGGTCGGCGGGTTCGTGCCCTTCACCGCCTTCGCGATCGTGGCCGCCACCGGCGATATCTACGCCGGGCTTTGGTACCCGTTCGTGTTCACGCTGATCAGCGTGGTCTGCACGATGTTGCTGTTGCCAGAGACCCGGGGCCGGTCGCTCGACTTCTAGAGCACGATGGCATCAGGCGGTATCGTCTGATGGCTGAATCGTACTCTAGAATCAAAGGTGTAGAGCCTGATTCAGGGTTCAGATTGTTCCATCTGAACCCATCAGGCTCTAGCGGCGCGGCGCCTCGACGGCGCGCACCAGGGCGTTGGAGACGAAGACCGAGATCACCGCGATCAGCGTCGCCACGCCGCACAGCGCCAGCGCCCGGGTCTCCGCTCCGGGCGTCTGGGCCGCCTGGTAGATGGCGGTCGGCAGAGTCAGGGTCTCGCCGGGAATCGCGGCGGCGAAGGTGATCGTCGCGCCGAACTCCCCCAGCGCTTTGGCGAAGCCGAGGACGACGCCCCCGACCAGGCCGGGGAGCGCCAGGGGCAGGGTCACTCTCCAGAGCCGCGCCAGGGGATCGGCGCCCAGGGTCATGGCGGCTTCCTCGACCTCCGGATCGATGGCCTCGATCGCCAGCCGGATCGGCCGCACGAGCAGCGGGAAGGCCATGACGGCCGCGGCCAGGGCGGCGCCGGTCCAATCGAAGGCGAAGACGATCCCGGCCTTGGCGAGAACCTCGCCGATCGGCCCGTTGCGACCGAGCAGGAGCAGCAGGGCATAGCCGGTGGCCACCGGCGGCAACACGAGCGGCAGATGCACCACCGCGTCGAGCGCCGACCGACCGGGAAAGCGTCCCCGGGCCAGGGCCAGGGCGGTCAGGAAGGCGAGCGGCAGCGCGCCCAGCGTGGCCGCCGTCGCCACCCGGAGCGACAGCAGAACGGCGGCGACGTCTTCCGCTGAAAGGACGTCGCTCACGACGGCGCCGCGAGCAGCGCCTCGACCCCGACGCCCGCCTCGGCCAACGCCTTGAGGTCGCGCGGATCGAGCGGACCCGTGATCAGCACGACGACCTGCCGCCCGGCCTTCGCCAGGGCGATCAGCGACTCCGGCGAGGCCTCGGCGGGCGTCAGACGGCCGGCGTCGCGCCGGGCCATGGCCAGGATGCCGGGCTCGACGCCCGCCGGGATCACGATCAGGTCCGCCTCGGCCAGCGCACGACTGGCGCGCAGCGTCAGCAGGTCGGCGGGGCCGCGCCCGGCGACGAAACGAATGCGGCCCGGCGTCGCGCCGCCGCTGGCGAGCGCCTCGCGGAACAGCCGGTCGGCGGTCTCCATGTCGCCGGCCATGGCGGCGTCGGCGGAGGGGCTGGCGAGCATGTCGCGCAGGAAGGCGCGGCGCAGGGCCAGATCCGGGATGGCCGCGCGAACCGCCTCCTGGTGACGACGCAGCAGAGCCGCCACCTTGCCCGCGCCCTCCGGCACCCGGGCTTCGATGGCGTTGCGGATCAGCGAGGCGAGCAGCGGGGCCGAGCCGGTGGTGCCGACGGCCGCGACCACCTCGCCGCGGTCGATCACCGCCGGGGTATGGAAGTCGGACAGGGCTGGATGGTCGACGACATTGACCAGGGCCCGCGCCGCCCGCGCCGCCCCCGCGGCGGCCTGAACGAACAGCTCGTCGCCGGCGATGAAGGCCAGGGTCGCGCCGCTGTAGGCGCCGGCCAGGAAGGCCGAGGGGCCCTCAAGGCGCACCAGGGTCGCGGGCGAGCCGTCGAACAGGCGCGCCTTCGCCTCCGCCGCCTCGCCGGTTCCGGCGACCACGACCTTGCGCCCGGCAAGGGGAAAAAAGGCGGGAAAGACGTCCAAGATCGCTCCGTCAGCCCGTCGTGCAGGCGTTGTAGGGACCGCCAGGGAAGCCGGACAGGGTGGCGCCCGCCCCCTTGCCCCAGATCTCGTAGCCGCCGGCCGCGTATCGCGCGCCCGAGGCGGACGTCGCGGCGGGCAGGGACTTTGTCACGCCGCCGGCCGTCACCTTCACGCGGTCGCCGGGCTGGTTCCAGGCGGCGGTGAAGCGCTTGCCCCCCGCGCAGCGGTAGGTCAGCGGTCCGCTGTCGGCGCCGGGCGCCGCCTGGACGCCGGCGCAGGCGGCCAGGGTCGCCGCGGCGAGCGCGAGGGTTGCGATCGGGATCAGGCGCATGGCGCGCTCCGCTACTTGACGGTCTTCAGATAGGCGATGATGTCGGCGCGCGCCTGCGGGTTCGCCACGCGATTGAACATCTTGGTGCCCGGCGCGAAGCCCGAGGGGTTGGCCAGGTAGGCGTCGAGATTGGCGTCTGTCCAGGTTCCGCCCTTCTTCGCCAGGCCGGCGGAGAAGCTGTAGCCCGGCGCTGCGGCGATCTTGCGGCCGACCACGCCCTTCAGGGTCGGGCCGGCCGGCGAATTGGCGCCGGAGACGGTGTGACAGGATTTGCACTGGGCATTGTAGAGGCTCGCCCCATCCCCGGCCATCGCCGGGGCGGCGAGGCTGGCGAAGGCGACGGCGGCGACGAGGAGAAGGCGCATCTGGTTGGGCTCCCGGCTGAGGCGTTTGAGGTTAGCCCGCCTTGCCGCTCGGTGGAAACGCCGCCGCGCCCGTCGTGGCCCCAGAAAAATTCGCTGGCCAGCCCCCGGCTTAACGCCGTTAAGATGGGCGCGGGGTCGCGGAACCAGCCGTTTCGCGGACATCAGGACAAGGGAACGCCGCGAATGGCTATCGCGATCGAACTGAACGGCAAGACGGTCAATGTGACCGCCGCCGAGGACACGCCGCTCCTCTGGGTTATCCGGGACGAACTGGGCCTGACCGGCACGAAGTACGGCTGCGGCATCGCTCAGTGCGGCGCTTGCACGGTCCATGTCGATGGCCAGCCGGCGCGATCCTGCTCGACGCCGGTCGGCGCCGTGGCGGGCATGAAGATCACCACCATCGAGGGGCTGGGCGGGCGCCATCCGGTGCAGCAGGCCTGGGTGAAGGCGGATGTGCCGCAGTGCGGCTACTGCCAGTCGGGCCAGATCATGAGCGCCGTCGCGCTGCTGGCCGAGAAGTCCGCGCCAACCGACGCCGACATCGACGCGGCCATGGCCGGAAACATCTGCCGGTGCGGCGCCTATCAGCGCATTCGGGCGGCCATCAAGGACGCGGCCGGCATCGCCGCCGCCCTGCCGACCACCGCCTAGGGACACGACCATGAACGCGCACAGCAAGATCGAAAGCGCCGATCCGTCCCGCCGCGACCTGCTCGTCGTCGGCGCCGTCGTCGCCGGCAGCAGCCTGCTCGTCGGCTGCTCGATGGGGGATGTCCTCAGCCTCGGCGCCGACGCCGAATTCGGGGCGTTCGGCCCCTTCATCAAGATCGCCGACGACGGCCAGGTGACGGTCGTCTCCAAGCACATCGAGTTCGGCCAGGGGAACCACGCCGGCCTGGCCGCCATCGTGGCCGAGGAAATGGACGCCGACTGGAACCGCGTGCGGGTCGAACAGGCGCCGGCCATCGCCAAGGTCTATGCCAACCTCGGCATGGGCGTGCAGGGTACGGGCGGCAGCACCGCCATCGCCAACAGCTGGCCGCAGCTGCGCAAGGCGGGCGCCGCGGCGCGCGCGATGTTCGTCCAGGCCGCCTCGAAGAAGTGGGCGGTCCCGGTCGACAAGATCTCGGTCAAGGACAGCGTCGTAACGGGCGGCGACCAGTCCGCGACCTTCGCCGAACTTCTGCCCGACGCCGCCAGGGTAAAGCCGCCCCAGGATCCGGTGTTGAAGGATCCCAAGACCTTCACATTGATCGGCACCGACCGCGTGCGCCGCAAGGACAGCCAGGCCAAGGTCGACGGCACGGCCCTGTACACCCAGGACGTCAAGGAGAAGGGACTGCTGGTCGCCATGGTCGCCCATGGGCCGAAGTTCGGGTCGAAGGTGAAGAGCTTCGACGACTCCGCCGCCCTCAAGGTGAAGGACGTGGTCGCGGTTCACGAGATCCCGACAGGCGTCGCCGTGGTCGCCCGCAACAGTTGGGCCGCCAGCAAGGGCCGAGACGCCCTGAAGGTCGAGTGGGATGACTCCAAGGCCGAGACCCGGTCGTCCGACCAGATCATGGCGCAGTACAGGGAGATCGCCGCCGGAAAGGGTCCGTCCGACCTGAAGTGGACGCCGTTCGACTCCAAGGGCGATATCGCCAGCGCGACCGGCGAGGCGTTCGAGGCGACCTACGACTTCCCCTACCTCGCCCATGCGGCGATGGAGCCGATGAACTGCGTGGCCCGGGTGAAGGGCAACAGCGCCAGCCTGTCGTTCGGCTCGCAGGTGCCGACTGTCGATCAGCTGAACACGGCCAAGATCGTCGGCAACCTGCCGGGGGCGATCAAGATCGAGACGCTGTTCGCGGGCGGCTCGTTCGGCCGGCGCGCCAACTTCCAGTCCGACTACGTGGCCGAGTGCGTGCACATCGCCAAGAAGGTGGGCAAGGGTACGCCGGTGAAGCTGGTCTGGACCCGCGAGGACGACCAGCGCGCCGGCTACTTCCGGCCCATCGTCCACCATCGCGTGAAGATCACGGTCGACAAGGACGGCTATCCGGCGACCTGGAGCCACCGCATCGTCACCCAGTCGATCATGAAGGGCTCTCCCACCGGCACGCCGAAGCTGGACGAGACGGCGGTCGAGGGCGCGCTCGGCTCGCCCTATCTGAAGGCCACCCCGATCGTGGACGCCCAGCTGGCGCTGCCGGACGTCGGCGTGCCCGTGCTCTGGTGGCGCTCGGTGGGGGCGACTCATACGGCACATGTCATGGAGCACACGATCGACCAGCTGGCCCGCCGGGCCGGCAAGGATCCGGTCGAATACCGCAGGACGCTCTACGCCAAGGTGGGCGCGAAACGTCACCTGGCGGTGCTGGACCTGGCCATGTCGAAGGCTGGGCCCGTGCCCGCCGGCCAGTTCCGGGGCGTGGCCGTGCACGAGTCGTTCGGCTCGGTCGTGGCCCAGGTCGCGGACGTCAGCCTGCCCGAGGGCGGCGAGCCGAAGGTCAACCGCGTGGTCACCGCCATCGACTGCGGCACGGCCATCTCGCCCAATCAGATCGCCGCCCAGATGGAGGGGGGCACCTGCTATGGCCTATCAGCCGGCCTCTATGGCGAGGTTACGCTGAAGGACGGGGCGGTCGAGCAGACCAACTTCGACAGCTACCGCGTGCTGCGCATCAACGAGGCGCCGACGGTCGAGACTCACATCCTGCCGTCGGGCAATCCGCCGAGCGGCGTGGGCGAGCCGGGCACGCCGGTGATCACCGCCGCCCTGGCCAACGCCATGCTGGCGGCGGGCCGGCCGGCCGTGACGCGGCTGCCGATCGTGCGGGCTTCGGCTTAGGCCTTGCGTGGTTCGACACGGCCCTTCGGGCCTGCTCACCATGACGTATCCCGAAAACGTCATCCTGAGCAGCCGCGCAGCGGCGTGTCGAAGGACGCACGGCGCCTTCAACCTCAGCCCTGAGGCTCGTCCACGTCGAACAGCACGCCTGGGTCGTCGACCGGGACCAGCGCCAGATCCTCGCCCAGGGCGTCGAGCAGTTTGCCGGCGCCCCGGTCGCCGGTCTGGGCCTTGAGCGCCGGCAGCAGCTTCGCGCCGAACAGCACCGGATGCCCGCGCCGCTCGCCGTGAATCGGCGCCGCCGCCCAGGCGCCGTCGCGCAGCCTGTCCGCGAGCCGGGTCGCGACGTCATGGGGCACCCGCGGCATGTCGCCCAGGAACACGAACAGGCCGGCGCAGTCGCGCGGCAGCCCCTCGACGCCAGCGCGGAGCGATGCGGCCATGCCTTCGGCGTGGTCGCGGGCGTGGACCATGCGCAAACGCGGGGCCTGGCTGGTGCGGCTGGCGAATCGGCTCGCGGCTTCCAGCACCCGGCCGTCCGCCCCCCAGACGACGCTGACCGTACGGGCGGGCGAGGCGAAGGCGGCGGCGAGGCTGGCGTCCAGCAAAAGTCCGTCGGCCCACGGGGCTGTCAGCTTGCCGCCGCCGAAGCGCTTTCCGGCCCCTGCCGCCAATACGACGGCGTCGAGCGCATCTCCCCCTGTCGCCATCTCGCCCCCCGGCCTATCTTGGTCGTCAGATGACCCCGTATGACTCCAGTCCGGCGCCGACGCCAGCCGCCCGGCCTTCGCTGGTCGACGGCTTCGGCCGCGCCGTGACCTACCTGCGGGTCTCCGTGACCGATCGCTGCGACCTGCGCTGCGCCTACTGCATGGCGGAGCACATGACCTTTCTGCCCAAGGCGGAGGTCCTGACGCTTGAGGAGCTGGACCGTATCGCGACCGCCTTCGTCGGTCTGGGCGTGCGCAAGCTGCGTCTGACGGGGGGCGAGCCGTTGGTGCGCAAGGGCTTCCTGAGCCTGGTCGAAGGCCTGTCGCGGCACCTGGAGTCCGGGGCGCTGGACGAGCTGACCCTGACCACCAATGGCACGCGGCTGGCCGAGTTCGCGGACGATCTGGCGCGGCTGGGCGTGAGGCGGATCAACGTCTCGCTCGATACCCGGAAGCCGGAGCTGTTCCGCACCCTGACGCGCGGCGGCCAGCTGCCGAAGGTGCTGGCGGGCATCGAGGCGGCCCTGGCGGCCGGCATCGCCGTCAAGATCAACGCCGTCGCCCTGCGCGACGACAACGCCGCTGAGATTCCGGGCCTTATCCAGTGGGCGCATGACCTGGGCATGGACATGACGCTGATCGAGACCATGCCGCTGGGCGAGGTCGAGGCCGACCGCACCGACCAGTTCCTGTCGCTGGAACAGCTGCGCCGCGAGCTGGCCAGCTACTGGACCTTGACCGACCTGCCCCTGAACACGGGCGGGCCGGCGCGCTATGTGCGGGTCGAGGAGACCGGCGGGCGGCTGGGCTTCATCACGCCGCTCAGCCACAATTTCTGCGAGGCCTGCAATCGCGTGCGGTTGACCTGCACCGGGACCTTGCACAGCTGCCTGGGCCAGGAGGACGCCAGCGACCTGCGCGCCGTGCTGCGGTCGGGAGCCAGCGACGCCGACTTGATCGACGCCATCCGGCGGGCCGTCGACGCCAAGCCCAAAGGACACGACTTCCACATCGGTCGTGGCGAGGCCCCGGCCGTGCGCCGCCACATGTCGACGACAGGCGGCTGAGATGGCGCGGGTGCTTCTCTTCGGCCTGCTTGCTGACGTCGCCGGCTGGCGGGAGGCCGACATCCCCGGCGAGACCCTGGCGGCGCTGCGCGCGGAACTGGGCAAGGACGAGGATCTCGGCCAGGCGCTCGCCAGGCCAGGGGTGCAGGTGGCCGTCGATCGGGTCATCGTGCGCGGGGAGGCAGCGCTGACGGCCGCGTCGGAAGTGGCCTTCATGCCGCCGATGAGCGGGGGGTGAGGTCGTGACCGTCGTCCTTCAGGTCGAGCCCTTCGAACCCGGCGCCCTCCTGGGCCGCTTCTGCCACGGCCGCCTCGAGACCGGCGCGGTGGCGAGTTTCACGGGCCTCGCCCGCGCCGACGAAGGGGCGACCGACATTCTCGAGCTCGAGGCCTACCCGGGACTGACCGACGCCGAGATCGCGCGGATCGCGGGGGACGCGGCCGAGCGCTTCGGCCTGCAGGACTGGCTTGTCGTGCATCGCATCGGGAAGATCGCGCCGGGCGAGGCGATCGTGTTCGTGGCAACGGCCGCCGGGCATCGCCGCGAAGCCTTCGAGGCCTGCGACTACCTGATGGACTACCTCAAGAGCCGCGCGCCCTTCTGGAAGAAGTCGCACGGTCCGGACGGCGTCCGCTGGATCGAACCCACCGACCGCGATAGGACCGACGTCGAACGCTGGGAGACACCATGAGCATCACCATCGGCGGCAAGATCGACGAGACTCTGACGGTGAAGCCCGTCCGCGTGGCGGTGCTGACCGTGTCGGACACCCGCGACGAGGAGAGCGACACCTCCGGCCATCTGCTGGCCGAGCGGGTTAGGGCCGCCGGCCATGACCTGGCCGAGAAGAGGCTGGTCCCCGACGACGTCGACGCCATTCGCCTGCAGATCAATGCCTGGGTCGCGTCCGGCACGGTCGACGCCATCGTCACCACCGGCGGCACCGGCCTGACCGGGCGCGACGTGACGCCGGAGGCGGTGCGGCCGCTGCTCGACAAGGAGATCGACGGCTTTTCCGTGATCTTCCACCTGGTCAGCTACCAGTCCGTGGGCCTGTCGACGCTGCAGTCGCGCGCCCTGGCCGGCATCGTCAAGGGCGTGTTCGTCTTCTGCCTGCCCGGCAGCAACGGGGCGGTGAAGGACGGCTGGGATAAGGTCATCGCCGCCCAGCTCGACAGCCGTCACCGGCCCTGCAACATGGTCGAACTGATGCCAAGGCTGCTGGAGCGGTGAGCCGGCTCACCCACATCGACGACCAGGGCCGGGCGCGGATGGTCGACGTCACCGGCAAGGCGGACACGGTCCGCGAAGCGGTGGCGAGCGGCCTGGTGCGGATGGACGCGGCGACCCGGGACCTGGCCCTCTCGGGCGACGCCAAGAAGGGCGACGTGCGGGCGACCGCCGAGATCGCCGGCGTCATGGCCGCCAAACAGACCTCCAGTCTCATCCCGCTCTGCCACCCGCTCGCCCTGTCGAAGGTCGAGGTGGCGGTGGAGCGGCACCCCGAGGGCCTGTCGGTCACGGCGCGCGTCAAGACCTCCGGCCCGACCGGCGTGGAGATGGAGGCCCTGACAGCCGTCTCGGTCGCCTGCCTGACGGTCTACGACATGCTCAAGGCAGCCGACAAAGGCATGGTCATCGACGCCGTACGGCTCGAATCGAAGACCGGCGGCAAGTCAGGCGACTGGGTCCGGGCCGGCTGAAGCCACCCGGTCGGCCAGACCACCGCGGCGGCGACGCCCGGCGGCGGACCGTCCTAGTTCTTGTCGGTCACCCGTCGCGCCACCGCCAGGCCCACCAGGGCGACGGCCGCGGCGGCGATGGCGGCGGTGGCGCCGGGATGTTCGCGCACTTCCTTGCCCGCGGCCTTGGCGAGGGCCTTGCCCTGCGTCTTGGCCTCGTCGGCGAGCTTGACCGCCGCGTCGGCGAGGCCGGCGGTGGTCTGCGCCAGCTCATCGGACGTCTCGGCGGCGAGATGCTTGGCGAGCTTCTTCAGGCTGTGCACGACATCATCGAGGACGGTGTCGATCTCATGCACGACATCCTTGGTCACGGACTTGCTCATCGCTTGTCTCCCTCTTTCGCGACCAGTCCACCACGATCGCGGCCCGGGAGCTTTGACGAGGATCAACCGACGCCGGAAAGGTCCGCCTGCAACCGTGCGATGATGGCCTGCCGGGCGGCGTCGTCCGGGGCGGTATCGAGGGCGCGGTTGAGCGCGATCATCAGGGCGGTGCGGTCGTTGTGCCAGTCCAGCTTGGCCGCCCGCCCTGCGGCGATGCGAGGCGCGGCGTGTTCTGCCTCCACCGCCCCCTCGGGGGCGAGCCGGTAGGCGTCGTCGATCTGCGGCGCCTTCAGCTGGTCGGGCCGGAAACCCGCCGCTTCAAGCCGGGCGCGCAGGCCCTCGACGGCCTCGGGCTCGCCATGGGCCAGGAAGATCGAGCCCCCGATCGGCCGCCTGGCCTGGGCCCATGCGACCAGGCCGCGCGCGTCGGCATGCCCCGAGTAGGCGTCGAGCATGCGGATGCGGGCCTTCACGCGGATTTCCTCGCCTTCGATGGTGACGCGGTCGACGCCCTCGTGCAGCAGCCGTCCCAGCGTGCCGACCGCCTGGTACCCGGTCAGCAGCACGGTGGCGTCCTCGCGCCAGAGCAGGCGCTTGAGGTGGCGCCGGATGCGGCCGGCGTCGCACATGCCGCTGGCGGCCATGATGACGTGCCATCCGTGCAGGCGCTCGAGCGAGTCGCTGTCCCAGGGCTTGCTCAGGAAGCGCAGGCGTTCGGACGGCCGGACCGTCTCGAACGGATTGCGGCCCAGCTCCGGATTCCAGCCCCGGTCCAGGAACACGGCGCTGGCTTCGATGGCGAGCGGCGAATCCAGGAAGACGTCGCCCGCCGGCGCCTCGCCCGCGTCGATGACCGCCAGCAGGTCGGTGAGCAGCTCCTGCGTACGCTCGACCGCGAAGGCGGGCAGCAGCAATGGCCCCCCGGCCTCCCAGGCCGCCTTCATTTCCTCCGCGAGGGCCCTGCGCCGACGTACGGGATCGGGGACGTCGCGCTCGCGATCGCCATAGGTCGACTCGATGATCAGGTGATCGACGCCGGCCGGCGCCGATGGCCCTGGATTGAACTCGCTGCCCGGCCCCAGGTCGCCGGAGAACAGCAGGCGCTGGTTTCCGGCGCCGGCGACCGCGTCGACGGTGATCGAGGCGGCGCCGAGGATATGGCCGGCGGGCGTCCAGGTGGCGACGATGTCCGGGGTGATGGTCTCGGGCTCATCGAACTTCACCCGACGGAACTGGGCCATGACGGCCTCGGCGTCGCGCTCGGTGTAGATCGGCTCGACCGGTCGCCGGCCTCGCCGTTCATTGCGGCGGTTCAGTCGGCGGACCTCGGATTCCTGGATGCCGCCGGCGTCGGCCAGCATCACGGCGCAGAGGTCGCGGGTCGCGGCCGTGGCGTAGATCGGTCCGGAGAAGCCGGCCTTCATCAGCTTGGGCAGCAGGCCGGAATGGTCGATGTGGGCGTGGGTCAGCAGGACGGCGTCGATGGTCGCCGGATCGAAGGGAAAGGCTTCGTAGTTGAGCGCCTTGAGCGTCTTCGATCCCTGGAACAGGCCGCAGTCGACGAGCACGCGCGAAGCGCCGACGCGCAGTTCCGCACAGAAACCGGTCACGCAGCCGGCCGCGCCGTGAAAGGCCAGGGTCGGCCGGTCGTCGTCACTCATCCGCTGGTCCGCAGCCTCGTCGCCCGCAGGTGATCGTGGACCTCGTCGACGGTCGCGTCGAGGCGGTCGTGCGGGTCGCTGGCCGCGACGCGCTTCTGAAGCGCCGCCGGCAGGGCCTTGCGCAGGACGCCGAGCGCCCGGGGCGGCGCCATGATCACCAGCTCGTCGAAGCCACGCTCGCGCACCACGTCCTCAAGGTGACCGGCGAGGTCGGTCAGGAACTGGCGCTCGCCCTTGTCGCGCGGCGGCTCATGGCTGGCGTGGGTCGCCGCGCCCACCCGGGCGTGGACGGTCACCCGCTGAGTCGAGCCCGGATGCTGGAACGGCGCCATGCCCTTCAGCCAGCCCGCGCGCTCATGCAGCGGGCCGCCGCGACGCGCCTCTTCAAGCAGCCGCACGCGGCGGCCGTCGGCCAGCACCACCAAGGTTCTTCGGTCCTCGATCATCTTCGGTCTCCCTTCGCCGCCTCCGCGGCGATGGTCAGTCTGCCCCGATCGGCAGGGCGCGTTCCTGATCAAGATCAAGTTTCGCGCCGGAAGTCATCGATCGTTGGGCGATGATCTCGCCGATGGTCGCCACGGCGATCTCCCACGGCGACTTGCCGCCCAGATCGAGGCCGATCGGCGCGCGCAGGCGGGCCAGGTCACGCTCGCCGAGGCCGGCCGCCTTCAGGCGGGCGATCCGCTCCGGAAGTCGTCGCCGGGCGCCCAGCAGGCCGACATAGGGAGCCGGCGACGGCAGGGCGGCGCCCAGGGCGGCATGGTCGAGGTCGATATCGTGACCGCAGATGGCGACAGCGGTCCAGGCGTCCAGGCCGACCTGCGCCAGGGCTTCGGCGGGGTCGTCGCGGCGATAGGCGACGCCCGCCAGGGGCGGCGGGATGGACGGGCCGCGCGGACGGATCAGAGTCACCGCCATGCCGGCCTGGGCGCCAAGCTGGGCGATGGCCAGCGCGGTCGGATCGCCCCCCAGCACGGCGAGTTTCCAGACCGGCTCGTGGCGGACGGCGACCGAGCCTGGCCAAGGGTCGATCCCGGGCGCGCCGCAGCGCCGACGACGACCGTCGCTGATCCAGACGGCTGGGTCCCGCGCGTCCTGGCGACGGAACAGATCCGCCGCGGCGGCGTCGCCGGGCAGGACGCGCTCGACCAGGATCTCGATGCGGGCGCCGCAGAGCAGGCGGATGTCGGGCCAGGGGCTGCCGGCGCCATACACTAGACGACGCGGCTCGCCGTCGGCCAGGCAGGCCCGCGCGTGGCCGGCGACGTCGCCCTCGACGCAGCCGCCGGACAGGAAGCCGGAGACGACCGCATCGCCGAACACCATCTGAGTTCCGACCGGCCGCGGTCCGCCTCCGTCCAGCGCGGCGATCGTCGCCAGAGCGGCCGGCCGGCCCGCCTCGAGCAGAGTCCGCAGGACCGGCCGCTGGTCGTCGCAGAGGCCGTAGGTCGGCCAATCCGGAAGCGTTTGCGCCATGGCCGGACATTAACCGCTGCGAAACGGTCTCGATACCGCTTCCTTAAGGGTCTGTGGCGCATGGTTATCCCGCATTTCACCACGACGCCGGGATACCCCGATGGGCCGCGCCGCCTTCCTCGTCTCGCCTCCGGCCCCTCGCGGGGGGCCGCGTCCGCGCGCCTCCCGCTGCCGGCTGTGGGACGCTGACGGCGCCGAGCGGCTGGACTTCGACATGGCCGGCGCCGCCGCCCTGCTGGGTCACGCCCACCCTGCGGTCGAGGCCGCCGCGGTCGCTGGCGCCGCCACGGCCCATGACGCGGCCGCCGCCCTGTCGGCCCTGCTCCCTCGGGCGCCGCGCGTGCGTTTCACCGCCTGCGAGTCCCAGGCTTTGCCGGCTGCCATCGACGCCGCGCGCCGCGCCACGGGCCGCCGCCGCGCGGCGGTCTGGGAAACCGGAGTCGGCGTCTTCGGCGGCGCGGGCGACGCGGCCGCCATCGTCGTCGATCCGCTGGGCGCGTCGCCCTCCGAACTGGCCAGGGCGCGCGGCGACGCCGACGCCTGCGGCGCCGCCCTGATCTTCGATGAAGGTCTGTCGGGCTTCCGGGTCCACGACCGCGGCGTGCAGGGCCTGAGCGGCGTGACGCCGGATCTGGCCGTGTTCGGCGCCCAGATCGCCAACGGTCGCCCTCTCGGCGCCGTGGCGGGCCGACCCGACCTGATCGCGGCGCTTGATGAAAACGATCTGCCCGCGCCGCGCGTCGATGCGCTCGGCGCCGCCCTCGCCACGCTCCGTCAACTGGCCGTCGCGCCGGTCGCCGGCCGGCTCGCCGTGCTCGGCGCCGAGCTTCAGACCGAGGTTACGCGCCTCGCCGAGTCCGCCGGGGCCGCGCCCGGCTTTCAGCTGACCGGGGATCCGTCCCTGCCCACGCCGCTGTTCGGAGCACCCTGGCTGGAAGGCCTCTGGCTCAGGGAGATGGCGCGCGACGGCGTCAATGTGATTGGTCCTCACGCCCTCTGCGCCGCCCATGGCGAAACCGAGATCGCCCGCCTGATCGCCGCCTACGCCCGCATCCTGCCGATGATGGCCGACGAGGTTCGCCCGCGCATGCCTGTGCGCCCGGGCCTGTTCGTGCTGCCGGCCTGTCCAGAAGGACTTGCATGAGCCCGGTTCTCTCCAAGCTCGGCCTCGGGTCGTCCCAGTTCCTGCCCGGCGGCTCGACGCCGCCGCGCGGCCGCTCGGCCGAGGCCGAGGCGCGGGATATCCTCACCATCGCCGGCCGCGCGGGACTGGGCGTGTTCGACGCGTCCGGCGCGTGGGGCAAGGCCGAGACCCTGCTCGGCGACCTGATCCCGCGTCCGGTCCCGTTCCGCCTGGTCATCGGCTCGGTGCGCGCCGATCGCGGCCCCGACTTCGTCGAGGGGGAGGCCCGCGCCAGCCTGGCGCGCCTGGGCGTCGAGCGCGCCGACGCCATCGTCGTGCCGATGGTCTCCGACCTGTTCGGCCCGCACGGCGAGGCCATGTGGACCCGCCTGCGCCAGATGAAGGACGCGGGTCTGTTCAAGCGCGTCGGCATCGCGGTCCACGCCTCGGACGACCCGGTGGGCGTCGCCCGCCGCTTCCGTCCGGACCTGATCCAGGCGCCGGGATCGCTGCTCGACCAGCGGCTGCTGGCCGACGGCGCCCTGGAGCGGATCGCCGGCATGGGCATCGAGGTGCAGCTGCGGTCGATCTTCCTGAACGGTCTGCTGTTCCTGCCGCCCGACCGCATTCCGACGCCGCTGAAAGGCGCGTCGAGCGCGCTGTCGAAGGTGCGCCGCATGATCGCCGAGGGGCGCAGCGACCCGCTGCAGGCCGCCCTCGGCTTCGCCTTGTCCCGGCCGGAGGCCAGCACCGTGCTGGTCAACGTCCATTCCGCCGCCGAGCTGTCTGCGGTCATCGCCGCCGCGTCCAGCCCGCCCCCCGATCTCGACTGGAACGAGATGGCCCTCGACGACGAGGTCGTTCTCGATCCCCGCCGGTGGGCCGCCGCCTAGGCGGCGCGGTCCCGGCAGACGCTCAGAAGGAGCAGCGCCATGATCCTCACCATCGTTCAGGCCCGGATGGGGTCGAAACGCCTCCCCGGCAAGGCGCTGGCCTCGCTGCACGGTCAGCCGATGATCTGGCGCCAGCTTGAGCGCCTGCGCGGCGGCCGCTGTCCGACGAAGGTCGTTGTGGCCACCAGCTGCGAAGCCTCCGATGACGCCCTGGCCGCCTGGCTGGTGTCCAAGGGCCAGGCCGTGTTCCGCGGCGCGCCGACCGACCTGCTCGACCGCTTCGCGCGCTGCGCCGCCTCGGCCGGGCCCGTCAGCCACGTGGTGCGGGTCAAGGGTGACCAGCCGTTCGTCGACGCCCGGATCGTCGACGAAGGCATCAAGCTGGCCCTGGCCAGCGGCGCCGACTACGTCTCCAACCGCGAGCCGGCGACCTATCCGATGGGCATGGAGGTCGAGGTGATCTCCGCGAAGGCGCTGCAGACCGTCGCCGACGCGCCGCGCGAGACCCTGGCCCGCGTGTCGCCGACGGCGGCCATCCGCGCCGATGACCGCTTCAGCAAGGCGTCGTTCCGCTACGGCTCGGACCAGTCGCGTCACGACTGGCGGGTCAAGACCGCGGCCGACCTCGGCTTCGCGCGCTCGATCTATGCGGCGCTGTATCCGTCGGACCCGAACTTCGGGATGGAGGACGTGCTCGACCTGGTCGGCGGCGGCGTCGACCTGGGGCGCTACGCGGCTTAGGCTCCACTACGCCCACACTTACGGCCGTCATGGCCCGACTTGTTCGAGCCACCCATGAACATCGGCGAAAACGAGGAAGGGCGCGGATCGACTCCGCGCCCTTCGACTTTGGCTCACCACGCTTGGGTGGCTCGAACAAGTCGGGCCATGACGGGTGTTGTGAGTTCTAGCGACCCCAGGCGTGGAACGGGTCCACGAACGGCTTGCCGAGCGCCTCGGCGACGGCCGGGTGGGTCAGCTCGCCCTTCAGGACGTTCAGGCCCCTGGCCAGGTGCGGGTCCTTCTCCAGCGCCTTGAGGCCATGGTCGGCCAGGGCCAGGCCGAACGGCAGGGTGGCGTTGCCGAGGGCTTCCGAAGAGGTGCGCGGGGCGGCTCCGGGCATGTTGGCCACGCAATAGTGGACGACGCCGTCGACGGTGTAGGTCGGCTCGGCATGGGTCGTCGGGTGGCTGGTCTCGAAGCAGCCGCCCTGGTCGATCGAGACGTCGACCAGCACCGAGCCCGGCTTCATGCGGGCCAGATGCTCGCGCTTGACCAGCTTGGGCGCGGCGGCGCCGGCGGTCAGGACGGCGCCGATCACGACGTCAGCCTTGAGGATCTCATCCTCGACCGCGTCCAGGGTCGAATAGCGGGTCAGGACGCGACCCATGAAGATATCGTCCAGCTCGCGCATGCGGGGGATCGAGCGTTCGAGGACGACGACCTCGGCGTTCAGGCCCATGGCCATGCGGGCGGCGTTCATGCCGACCACGCCGCCGCCGAGCACCGCCACGCGGGCCGGGGCGACGCCCGGGACGCCGCAGAGCAGCAGGCCCATGCCGCCATTGTGCTTCAGCAGGGTCTCGGCGGCCGAGAAGACCGCGATCCGGCCGGCCACTTCCGACATCGGCGCCAGCAGCGGCAAGCCGCCCTTGGCGTCGGTGACGGTCTCGTAGGCGATGGCCGCGCAGCCCGACTTCAGCAGGCCCTCGGTCTGGGCGGGATCGGGCGCCAGGTGCAGGTAGGTGAAGAGGATGTGCCGCGGCTCGAGCTTCTCCCACTCGACCTTCTGCGGCTCCTTGACCTTGATGATCATTTCCGAAGCCTGGAAGACCTCCACGGCGTCGACGGCGATCTTCGCGCCGGCGCGGCGGAAGGCGTCGTCATTGTAGCCGGCGCCCAGGCCGGCGCCGGCTTCGACCAGGACCTCGTGGCCACGGGCGACGTATTCGCGGACGGCGGTGGGGGTCAGCCCGACCCTGTGCTCGCCCGGTTTGATCTCCGCAGGAACCCCTACGCGCATGGTCGTTTCCCTTTGACGGTTGTTGCGCGGGGGAATGTCCCGCCGCTGCCGCAAGGTCAAGCACGATCTTGCCGTCACTCGCCTGGCAGGTGAGATTCATCGCCTCCGGATTGACCGGTCCGAAGGCTTGGGCTCACATCGTTCTCCAAACGCACAAAGCGGGGAGATGGGGCCATGGCGTCCTCCGACGATACGCCGGCGAACGGACAGGCGGACGAGCCCCTCGCCCTGAAGGCCGAGCCGGGGAAGAAGAGCCTCCCGTGGCGCGACTGGAAGAACCCGGTCGTGCTCGTCGCCGCGGCCGCGCTGGCTCTCGGCTTCGGCGGCGGCTTCGTGGCCGCGACGGCCCTGCCGGGTCTGGTGGGCGGC
>CALALX010000027.1 GCA_937925635.1 uncultured Caulobacter sp. | reverse complement strand
GCGCCGCCCGCCGCCGCCGTCGCGGCCGCGCAAGGGCCGGCCGGCTTCGTGGCCGCCGCCAACCCGATGGCCGTCGACGCTGGCCTCGCCGTGCTGCGCAAGGGCGGCAGCGCCGCCGACGCGGCCGTGGCGGTGCAGGTGATGCTGGGCCTCGTCGAACCGCAGTCGAGCGGCGTGGGCGGGGGCGGCTTCCTGATGCACTACGACGCCGAGACTGGCGCGGTGACCGCCTGGAACGGCCGTGAGACCGCGCCCGCCGCGGCGTCGCCGACCATGTTCCTGGACGAGGACGGCGCGCCCCTGAAGCGGCCGGACGCCATTCGCAGCGGTCGCGCCACCGGCGTGCCGGGCGCGATGGCCATGCTGCAGGCGGTCCAGAAGCGCCACGGCAAGCTGCCGTGGAGCGCGCTGTTCGAAGACGCCTCCCGCGCCGCGGAGGAGGGCTTTCCCGTCACCCCGCGCATGGCGGCCCAGATCGCCAAGTACGCCGCCGATGGCAAGGCGCCCGACGCCATGGCCCTGTTCTCCCGGCCGGACGGAGCGCTGCTGCAGGCCGGCGATCGCTATCGCAATCCCGCCTACGCGGCGGTGATGCGGCGGATGGCGGCCGAGGGCGCCGGGGTGCTCTACAGCGGCCCGATCGCCGAGAAGATCGTCGCCCGCACGACCGCCGCGCCCTACCCGGGGACCATGACCCTGGCCGATCTGGCCGGCTATCGGCCGCACGAGATCGCGCCGATCTGCAAACCCTATCGCGCCTACGTCATCTGCGCGCCGTCGCCGCCCGCCAGCGGCGTGGGCCTGCTGGAGCTGATGGGCCTGCTCGAGCGCACCGACATCGACAAGCGCGGCCCGGGCGACCCGCAGGCCTGGTACCTGTTCGCCGAGGCCAGCCGCGTGATGTACGCCGACCGGGACCGCTATGTCGGCGATCCGCGATACGTGCGCGTGCCGGTCGCCGGTCTTCTGGACCCGGCCTACCTCGACCAGCGGGCGCGCCTGATCGGGGCCAGCGCGGCGGGCGCGCCGCCCCGAGCCGGCAAGCCGTCCGGCGCGACCCTGGCCGGCGTCGATATGACCGACGAACCGGCGGGGACCACCCATTTCGTGATTGTCGACGCCCAGGGCGATGTGGTCTCGATGACCACCACGGTCGAATCCTACTTCGGCTCCGGCCGGGTCGTGGAGGGCTTCTTCCTCAACAATCAGATGACCGATTTCTCTTTCAATCCGAACGAAAAGGACGGCGCGCCGGCCGCCAACGCCGTGGCCGGCGGCAAGCGTCCCCGGTCGTCGATGACGCCGGTGATCGTTCTCGATCGCCAAGGACGGTTCGTCGGCGCGGTCGGCTCGCCCGGCGGCAACGCCATCCCGGCCTATGTCGCCAAGACCCTGGTCGGCGTGCTCGACTGGCGGCTGTCGATGCAGGAGGCCATGGACCTGCCCAACCTCGTCGCCCGCGGCCCGGACTTCAACGGCGAGGCGCAGAAGTTCTCGCCCGAGGTGCTCGAAGGGCTCAGGGCTCGCGGCGTCGTCGTGAAGCGCGGGGCCGGCGAGGAAAGCGGCATCCATGGCGTCATGCTGGTCGACGGCGTCCTCGTCGGCGGCGCCGATTCCCGCCGTGAAGGTGTGGCCCGCACCCTGCAACCCGCGAACTGAGATCCCGGACAATGCCCTTCAACGAGAGCTCGCGCGGCGTCTATGCGATCGCGGTGACGCCCTTCACGCCCGATGGCGCGGTCGACCTGGAGTCCGCCGACCGCATGGTCGACTTCTACGAGCAGGTCGGCGTCGACGGCCTGACCATCCTGGGCATCCTCGGCGAGGCGCCCAAGCTGGACCAGGCCGAGGCCCTGACCTTCGCCACGCGTGTGATCAAGCGCACCGGCCTGCCGGTGGTGGTCGGCGTGTCGGCGCCGGGCTTCGCGGCGATGGGGACGCTGGCGAAGGCGGTGATGGAGGTCGGCGCCGCCGGCGTGATGATCGGCTCGCCGCCGAACCTGCGCACCGACGACCAGATCGTCGGCTACTTCGCGGGCGCCGCCGAGGCGGTGGGCCGAGACACGCCCTGGGTGCTGCAGGACTACCCGCTGACGCTGACCGTCCAGATGACGCCGGGCGTCATCCGCCGCATCGTCCAGGACAACGAGCGCTGCGTGATGCTCAAGCACGAGGACTGGCCGGGGCTGGAGAAGATCACCGCCCTGCGCGGCTACCAGGCCGACGGCTCGATGCGCCCGATCTCGATCCTGTGCGGCAACGGCGGTCTGTTCCTCGACTTCGAGACCGAGCGCGGAGCCGACGGCGCCATGACCGGCTATGCCTTCCCCGACATGCTGGTCGAGCTGGTCGAGCATGCCCGCGCCGGCCGCCGCGACGCCGCCCACGACCTGTTCGACGCCCATCTGCCCCTGCTGCGCTACGAGCATCAGCAGGGCGTCGGTCTGGCCGTCCGAAAGTACATTCTCAAGAAACGCGGCGTCATCGCCAGCGACTACCAGCGCAAGCCGGCCCAGGCCCTGACCGATCGGGCGCGGGCGGAAGTGGACTATCTGCTGGCTCGCCTCGCCCGTTTCGACACCCGCGCCGCCTAGGAAGACGATCCATGGACCTCGGTATCTCCGGAAAGACCGCGTTGGTGCTCGGCGCCTCAAGCGGCCTGGGCCGCGCCATCGCCCTGGGTCTGGCCGCCGAGGGCGCCAACGTCGCCGTCGCCGCCCGCAATGAAGCCGCCCTCAAGGCGCTCGTCGGCGAGATCGAGGCGCTCGGAGTCCGGGCCCTGGCGCTGACGTGGGACCTGGCCGATCTTTCGGTCATCGACGGGAATGTCGGCGCGGTCGAGACCGCGTTCGGGGGCGTCGACATCCTAGTCAACAACACCGGCGGACCGCCGCCGACGACCGCCGCGGGACAGTCCCCGGACCTGTGGGCGGCGCAATTCCAGGCCATGGTCGCCTCGGTGATCGCCGCCACCGACCGCGTGCTGCCGGGCATGATCGCCCGCAAGTGGGGCCGGATCATCACCTCGACCTCATCGGGCGTCATCGCGCCGATCGCCAACCTCGCCATCTCCAACGCCCTGCGGCTGTCGCTGGTCGGCTGGTCCAAGACCCTGGCGCGCGAGGTCGCCCGCGACGGCGTCACCTGCAACATCGTCGTCCCCGGGCGCATCGCCACCGACCGCACCCGCTTTCTCGACGAGAAGCGGGCCGAGCGGGAGGGGCGGTCGGTCGACCAGGTCGAGGCCGCCAGCCTCGGCGCCATCCCGGCCGGCCGCTACGGGGAGCCCCGGGAGTATGCCGACGTTGTCGCCTTCCTCGCCTCCGCCCGCGCCTCCTACGTCACCGGCTCGACCGTCCGGGTGGACGGCGGCCAAATCGCCTCGATCTGAGAAAGACGCCCGCCATGTCCCTCGACCCCAAGCTCAAGGCCACGCTCGAGACCATCTCGACAGGGACCCTGACCACCATCCTGCTCAAGAAAGGGCTGCGGAACGTCTGGCTGCGCGGCGCCCTCCCGTACGCCGCCGCTGAAGGCCGCGTGGCCGGCAAGGCCTTCACCATGCGCTTCGTGCCGGCCCGCGAGG
The DNA here is from genome assembly GCA_937925635.1 of uncultured Caulobacter sp. GTDB lineage: Bacteria > Pseudomonadota > Alphaproteobacteria > Caulobacterales > Caulobacteraceae > Caulobacter. The sequence goes on along the minus strand of CALALX010000027.1, from coordinate 150,714 downwards.
ACCTGGCCACGCCGGCCTCCTGGGCCTCGCCGCGGTCGACCCGCGCCGCCATCGAGGACATGCCGGAGGGCGTCGTGGTGGTCATCGACGGCCTTGGCTGCACCGACGCCGGGGTGTTCGGCGACATCCTCTGCGCGCGCATGGTCAAGCGCGGCGTGGCGGCCATGATCACCGACGGCGTGGTCCGCGATGCGGTCGGCGTGAAGGCCACGGGCCTGCCGGTCTGGTGCGCCGGCGTCGCGGCCCCGCCGTCGGTCGCCGGCCTGACCTTTGTCGGTTGGCAGGAGCCTGTCTCCTGCGGCGGCGTGGCCATCTTCCCGGACGACGTGATCGTCGCCGACCAGGACGGCGCGGTGGTGATCCCCGCCGATCTCGTCGAGCAGGTCGCCGCCGAGGGCGTCGAGCAGGAACGGCTGGAAGGCTGGATTGTCACCGAGGTGGAACGCGGCGTGCCGCTGCCGGGCCTCTATCCCGCTAATGACGAGACAAGGGCCCGATACGAGGCCTGGAAAGCGACGCAGGGGTTCTAGGAGGTCGACATGAGACGTTTCGCCACCCTCGCCGCGGTCGCAGTCGGTCTCGCCGCCGTCCCGCAGCTCGCCGTCGCCCAGGCGGCGGAGACCGCCACGCCGACCGCCGCCGCCAGGACGGTCTCCGCGGGCGAGCTGGTCGAGTTCCAGACGCTCGACACCGCCACCGGCAGGATCAATGGCTACCTGTACCGGCCCGTCACGCCCGCGCCGAAGGCGCCGGCGGTGGTGCTGATGCATGGTCGCGCGGGGATCTTCTCAAGCCTGGCGGACGGGACCTTCAACGCCTCGACGATCTCGATGCGGCATAGGTTCTGGGCCCGCTACTGGGCGGAGCGCGGCTACTATGTGCTGCTGGTCGATAGCTTCAGCGCCCGTGGATACCCGGGGGGCTTCGCGGCCGGGACCTACAGCGAGCGGCCGGCCTCGATCGACGAGGTGACCATCCGGCCGTTGGACGCCTATGGCGCCCTGAAATTCCTGCGCGGCCTGCCGGGCGTGGACGGCGACCGCATCGGCCTGATGGGCTGGTCGAATGGCGCCAGCGCGACGCTGGCGACCATGGCCGACGACAAGCCCGGCGACATGCGCAAGCTCGGCTTCCGCGCGGCGCTGGTCTTCTACCCGGGCTGCGGACTCAAGAAGCGCTTCGACAGGGCCGGCTACAAGGCCTACGCGCCGGTCCGCGTCTTCATGGGGACGGCTGACGAGGAGGTCTCGCCGGCGCTCTGCACGAAATTCGTTGAGCGCAGCCGCAAGCTCGGCAGCGACATAGAGCTGACGATGTATCCGGACGTAACCCACAGCTTCGACGACCCGGGGAAGCGCCGGCAGGGCGTTCCGGCCAACGCGGCGGCCACTGCGGACGTTCGGACGAGGGCGGAGGCCTTCTTCGCGCGGGCGCTGGCGCCTCGATAGCAGGCTGTTCTCATTTGTCACGGGCGGGTGATTTCTATGGCCGCCGACTCGTGTTCTGTGAACGCCCTTCACTTAGCCCCTCGACGAGGTTCAATGCGTTCGCGTCTGTCGGCAGAGGCAGGTCTCGCCATCCGCAAGCTGCGTCTGGCCGGGGGGTGGACCCTCGCCCAGCTAAGCGAGCGCTCCGGCGTGCCGCTGTCGACCCTGTCCAAGGTCGAACTTGGCCAGACCTCACTCAGCTACGAGAACCTGCTGCGTATCTGCAAAGGCCTCGAGATCGACATGGCGCGGCTGATCGGCGCCGAGGCGGACGGCGCGCTGGGCGCGACCGCCGTAGCGCCGCCGCCGACGGCCATGGGGCGTCGTGCGGTGGTTCGGGCCGGCGAGGGCGCGCCGGTCATGCTGCCTTGGGGACGGAGCCTGGTCGGCGGCGCCGACCTGATCCGCAAGGCCTTCACGCCGATCCTCTGCGAGGTCGAGGCCGACAGCGTCGATGGTCAGGACGGATTTCGACGCGGCGATGGCGAGGCCTGGATCACCGTGCTCGACGGCGCCCTGGCGCTGCATTCGGAGCTGTATGCGCCGCTGCACCTGGCCGCTGGGGACGGCGTCTATTTCGACGCCAGGGCCGGCTATGCTCTGGTCAGGGTGGGGGCCAAGCCGTGCCAGGCCCTGCTGGTCATCGCCGGAGACGCGACCGGTTGACGGCGGCCAGGGGCTCCGCCTGCCCGGCCGTTCTCGCATTTAACCAATAATTTTCCCAATCTTGTCAGCCATGCCCCTACGGGAACCAGCATCCGGGGCGTGCGGGCGATGCTTCAACTAGATTCCGGCGAACCGGCGACCGTCGACGGAGTGTCGGCCTCTTCGGGTCTTAATGTCGCGAGCGAGCGGGAGGGCGTCGAGCCGCCGTTCAAGCGGCCCTCCCTGGCGCGCGCACCCCTGTTCGGCGCCGTGGCCGGAAGGGCCGGCGCGGACGAGGCCTTGGCTCCGGCGTCATGCCAAGATGTTGAAGTTTATGACAAAATTGATCGCGCAGGGATCGTCGTGGGAGGTCGCGGCTTCGGCATCGCCGGCGTCGCTTGCCAACCCCGCCCGGCCGCGCCGAGGCCCGTGAAATTTCCCAACAGAGTCAACGCCGCCGTTAACCAGATTGATCAAGTCACGCAGCAGAATGCGATCAGGGGCGGTGAATCGGCCCCGACCATGCGTTCGCGCGCGCAGAAGAAGGGGCGGGGGTGACCATAGATATCGAACCACTGAAGCTCGGGCCAATCCTCGGTCTCGATCAGGCCTCGCCCTTGCGTGACGCCCTGCTCGGCCGCCGCGGCGCGCCGCTGACCCTCGACGCGTCCGACGTCGAGCGCCTCAGCGGTCCTTGCTTCCAGGTGCTGGCTTCGGCCCGCGTGACCTGGGACGCGGACGGCAAGCCCTTCGCATTTTCGTCAGTTTCACCCGCCTTCGAGAACGGTCTAGCCCTCATGGGCGCCGCCGATTGGATCCGCCCGCAAGAGGACTGTCTCCCGTGAGCCTCACTATCCTCGCCGTCGATGACTCCCGCACTATCCGTGAAATGCTCGGCCACACGCTTCGGCAGGCCGGTTATCAGGTGATCACCGCCGAAGACGGCATGCACGGCCTTGAGGTCCTGCAGACCGAGCGCCCGGACGTGATCGTCACGGACATCAACATGCCGCGACTGGATGGCTTCGGCTTCATCGAGGCCGTCCGATCGGAAGGGGCCGCCATGACCACGCCCATCCTGGTTCTCACGACCGAGAGCGAGCCCGAGAAAAAGGCCCGCGCCCGCGCCGCCGGCGCGACGGGCTGGATCGTCAAGCCGTTCGATCCGGTCAAGCTGGTCGAAGCCATTCGTCGGGTCGCGGCCTAAGGGTCTCAAGAGGTAGTTCCACATGGATCCGATGGACGCCATCCGGACGACCTTCTTCATCGAGTGCGATGAGCTTCTCGCTCAGCTCGAGGAAGGCCTGATGGCCATGGAGCAGGGCTCCGCCGACGCCGAGACGATCAATTCGGTGTTTCGCGCGGTGCACTCCGTGAAAGGCGGCGGCGGGGCCTTCGGCCTCGATCCGCTCGTCCGCTTCAGCCACGTCTTCGAGACCCTGCTCGACCAGATCCGATCGTCGCAGGTCGAGCCGACCGAAGCGGTCGTCGCGACGCTGTTGCGCGCCGCCGACATGCTGGCCGACCATGTCGCCGCCGCGCGCGACGGCGGAGTCGCCGACGAGGCGCGGTCGGAACAGATCGCCGCTGCGATCATGTCCCACACCATCGGCGGAGCCGCCGCGGCCGAATATGAAGCGCAGCCGGACGAGATCGAAGGTCTCGACTTCAAGCCGCAGATGATCTCGCTCGACCTGCCGGCGGCGGAATCCTCGGCCGATGTCGATATCTCGGCCCTGCTCGCTGGCGTCGGCGTCGCGCCGGACGTCGAGGCGGCCGCGGGCGCTGACGGCGAGACGCCGGACTGGATCGTCAGCTTCGCGCCCCATGCGACCCTGTACGCCAAGGCTAACGACTCGGCGCTGGTCCTCCGCGAGCTCAGCAGCCTCGGCGACGCCGTCATCACCGTCAACGACGAGGCCCTGCCGACGCTGGACGAGATGGACCCGGCCGGCTCCTATCTCGGATGGACCGTGCGCCTGCCCGGCACGGTGCATGAGGAGGACATCCGCGAGGCCTTCGCCTTCGTCGACGAGGACTGCGATCTCGAGATCACGCGCGACGGACCGGCATCGGTCGGCCCGGACATCGCCGCGCTGCTGCTGGCCGCCACCGAACCGCCGGCCGCGGCGCCCGCCGCCGTCGCGCCGGAAGCGGCCGACGCGCCGGAGGCCCCCGCGGACCTGCTCGCTTCGCTGCTCGCCGCCGCGCCGCCCGAGCCCGTCGCCGCGGTCGAGCCGGAGCCCGCCAAGGTCGTCAGCATCATGGACCTGGCGCCGCCGGTCGAAGCCCTGACCCAGGCCGCGCCGTCGGCGCCGTCGGCGTCGTCGGCCGCCGCTCAGAGCCAGGCCGCGGCGCAGGCGTCCGCCGCCCCTCCGCCGCCGCAAACGATCCGCGTCGACCTCGACCGCGTCGATCGCCTCATCAACCTGGTCGGCGAGCTAGTCATCAACCAGGCCATGCTCGCCCAGCGGGTCATGGAAAGCGGGGCCGGCAAGGCGACCGACGTCAACCTGGCGCTCACCGATCTGGAGCTGCTGACCCGCGGCATCCAGGACAGCGTCATGGCCATCCGCGCCCAGCCGGTGAAGTCGGTGTTCCAGCGCATGCCGCGCCTGGTCCGAGAGGTCGGCGAGGCGACGCACAAGCGGGTTCGCCTGGTGACCGAGGGCGAGGGCACCGAGGTCGACAAGACCGTGGTCGAGAAGCTCTCCGACCCGATCACCCACATGATCCGCAACGCCATCGATCACGGTCTGGAGACTCCGGCCGAGCGCGAGGCCGCGGGCAAGCCGGCCGAAGGGACCGTACGGCTCACCGCGGCCCACCGCAGCGGTCGCATCGTCATCGAGGTCTCCGACGATGGTCGCGGCGTCGATCGCGCCCGGGTCAAGGCCAAGGCCATCGAGAAGGGCCTGATCGCGCCCGAAGCCCAGATGACCGACGAGGAGATCGACAACCTGATCTTCGCGCCGGGCTTCTCGACCGCCGCCACTGTGTCGGACATTTCGGGGCGCGGCGTCGGCATGGACGTGGTCAAGCGTTCGGTCCAGGCGCTCGGCGGTCGCATCACCATCGTCTCCACGCCTGGCCAGGGTTCGCGCTTCTCGCTCAGCCTGCCGCTGACGCTCGCGGTGCTGGACGGCATGGTGGTCACCGTCGGCGACCAGACCCTGGTCGCGCCGCTGACGACGATCATCGAAAGCCTCAAGCCCCGGCAGGGCGATGTCCGGCCGCTGGGTCCGAACAACTTCGTGCTCAAGATCCGCGACGCCTTCGTGCCGCTGGTCGACACCGGCGCGGCGCTCGGCTTCGGGAAGTCGAAGTTCGATCCGACTGAGGGCGTCGCCCTGCTGGTCGAGAGCGAGGTCGCCGGCCAGGTGGCCCTGATGGTCGATCACATCCAGGGCCAGCGCCAGGTCGTGATCAAGAGCCTCGAGACCAACTACAAGCCGACCGACGGCGTCGCCGCGGCCACCATTCTGGGCGACGGCCGCGTCGCCCTGATCCTCGATATCGACGGGCTTGTCACCGCCCATCGCAAGGCGCCGCAGCGCGTCGAAACCCTCGCCCTGACTGGATGACGATCATGACCGAGCTTTCCCTCGACGGCCGCGACGGCAGCGAACTGATCTCCTTCCGCATCGGGGAGCAGGAGTTCTGCGTGGACATCATGGCGGTCCGCGAGATCCGCGGCTGGACGCCGGCGACGCCGGTGCCCCACTCGCCCCGCTTCGTCCGCGGCGTGATCAACCTGCGCGGCGCGGTCCTGCCGGTGGTCGACCTGGCGGATCGGTTGGGCCTGGGCACGGCGGTCGAGACCGCGCGCCACGTCATCATCGTCGTCCAGATCGGCAGCAAGGTCGTCGGCCTGCTGGTCGACGCGGTCTGCGACATCCTTTCGACTGCCGATCACGTGGTCCAGAAGACCCCGGATCTGGCCGGCGACCAGATGCAGAGCTTCGTGAAGGGTCTGATCGCCCTGGAGGGCCGGATGATCAGCCTGATCGATCTGGGTCTCGTCCTCGACGCTCACCAGGCGGAGGCTGCCTGACAGCAATGGCCGGCGCAGAATTCGCCACCACGCAACCGAAAGACGCCGGCCGTGAATTCGCCTTCACGACCGAGGACTTCCGGACGATCGCCACGGTGCTTCACGGCGACGCGGGCATCTACCTGCCCGACACCAAGGCCACCCTGGTCTACTCGCGTCTGGCCAAGCGTCTGCGCACGCTGGGCCTGTCCAGCTTCCGCGAGTACTGCAAGCTGATCCAGGGCAACGACGGGATCGACGAGCGGCAGGCGATGCTGGCCGCCCTGACCACCAACGTCACCCGGTTCTTCCGCGAGCCGCACCACTTCGATCACCTGCGCGACACGGTGATGCCGGCGCTGGCCGCGCGGGCCAGGTCCGGCGGCCGCGTCCGACTTTGGTCCGCCGCCTGTTCGACGGGGCAGGAGCCCTATTCGATGGCCCTCACCGTGCTGTCGGTGCTGCCGGACGCCGCGCGCTACGACATCAAGATCCTGGCCAGCGACATCGATCCCAACGTGGTCCAGACCGCCCGCGAGGGCGTCTACAGCCGCGAAGCGATCGAACCGGTCCCGGCCAACGTCCGCAAGTACCTGCACCGGGCCCCCGACGCGGGCGGCGACATGTGGCGGGTCGACCCGGAGGTGCAGGAGCTGATCGCCTTCCGCGAGCTGAACCTGATCAAGCCCTGGCCGATGAAGGGCCGCTTCGACGTCATCTTCTGCCGCAACGTGGTGATCTACTTCGACGACGCCACCCAGGAGACGGTCTGGCGCAAGTTCATCGATGTGATGAGCCCCGGCGCGCGGCTCTACATCGGCCATTCCGAGCGGGTCAGCGGCGACGGCGGCCGACTGACCAGCGACGGACTCACTGTCTACCGGACGGGAGGCCAGCTGTGACCACCCGCGTTCTCATCGTCGACGATTCCGCGACCATGCGCGGCGTGATCGCCGCCGTCCTGCGCCGCGACCCCGACATCGAGGTGGTCGGGTCCGCGGGCGATCCGCTGGAAGCCCGCGAGGCGATCAAGCGACTCAATCCGGACGTCGTCACCCTCGACGTCGAGATGCCGAACATGAACGGCATCGAGTTCCTCGAGCGGATCATGCGGCTGCGCCCGACGCCGGTGATCATGATCTCGACCCTGACCCAGGCGGGCGCCGACACGACCATCGAGGCGCTCGCGCTCGGCGCCGTGGACTGCGTCGGCAAGCCCGGCCCCGGCGTGACCGCCAATGAGGCCTTCGCCGGCCTCGCGGACAAGGTGAAGGCCGCCGCGCGATCCCGTCTGCGCCCGCTCGGAGATGCGCCGCGGGCCGCCGCCGCGTCCGCGGGGGGCGTCTTCCGACCGAACGGCAACATCGCCGCGATCGGCTCGTCGACCGGCGGGGTCGAGGCCCTGCTGCAGGTCATCTCGGGCTTTCCGGCCAACTGCCCGCCGACCCTGATCACCCAGCACATGCCGGCGACCTTCACCAAGAGCTTCGCCAAGCGCCTCGACAACGCCTCGGCGGCCCATGTGACGGAGGCCGAGGACGGCGACCTGCTCGAGCACGGCCGCGTGTTCCTGGCCCCCGGCGGCGCGCGGCATCTGACCGTGCACCGGACCGGCAATCAGCTGCGCTGCCGCCTTGTCGAAGGCGAGCCCGTCAACGGCCACTCGCCCTCCGTCGACGTGCTGTTCGAGTCCGTCGTGAAGGCGGTGGGCGGCAAGGCCGCTGGCGCCATCCTGACGGGCATGGGCCGGGACGGGGCGAAGGGACTGCTCGCCATGCGCCAGGCCGGCGCCCGCACGCTCGGCCAGGACGAGGCCAGTTGCGTTGTCTACGGCATGCCCCGCGCGGCGTTCGAGATCGGCGCTGTCGAGCGCCAGTACCCCATCACGCGCATCGGAGCCCATCTGCTGGGCGCCTGCGCCGTGTCTGCTGAGGGATAGAGCCAGATGCCCGCCGCCTCCGCCATTTCCGTCCTCGTGGTCGATGACCAGATGACGATCCGCACCCTGGTGCGGTCCGGGCTGCAGCAGCTCGGGTTCAAGGATATCCGCGAGGCCCCCGACGGCGAGGCCGCGCTGCGCATGCTGCTGACCCAGCCCGCGCACCTGGTGATCTCCGACTACAACATGCCCAAGCTCGATGGCCTGGGCCTGTTGCGCGCCGTCCGCGCCCACCCGCCGTTCCGCTCGATCGCCTTCATCATGCTGACCGGCCGGGCTGATTCAGATCTTGTTCAGCGCGCCGTTCAATTCGGCGTCAATAACTACTTGGTCAAACCTTTTACGGTTCAAGTGCTGAAAGAGAAGATCGAGGGCGTGTTCGGCGCATTGTCATGAGCATGGGTTCGGAGGGGATCAGCGAAAGGACGCTGCACGTCGGGCAGGGCGAGCATCATGTCTCGGATTCGTCCGAGGTGGTGATGAGCACCGTGCTGGGCTCGTGCATCGCGGCGTGCATCCGTGACCCGGAGCGCGGCATCGGCGGCATGAACCACTTCCTGCTGCCCGACGGCGACGGCAGCGCCGGCGACGAGGCGACACGGTACGGCGTCAACGCCATGGAAATGCTGATCAACAGCCTGCTGCGCGCTGGCGCCCGCCGCGACCGCCTGGAGGCCAAGCTGTTCGGCGGCGCCAGCATGTTCGACCGCCTGCGCAACATCGGCGCCGAGAACGCGGCCTTCGCCAAGCGCTTCCTGCAGGCCGAAGGCATCGCCGTCATCGGCGGCGACACCGGCGGCACCAGCGCCCGGCGCATCCGCTACCGGCCCACCACAGGTCAGGCCATGCAGCGTCTGTTGACGGACGCCGATCCGTCGGTGTTCGTGCGCGAGCGCAAGCTGGCCGTGCCGCCGCCGGCCGCCAACACCGGCGATCTGGAGCTGTTCTGATGACCGCTCCCGCCCGCACCCCGCAGGACCTTCCGCATGGGCTGAGCGGCGGCATCGCCGGCGTCGCCCACGAGCTGACGCTCCTGCAGGCGCGCGTGTTGCGGCTGCAGGACATCTGCCATGTGCCCGAGCACGCGGCCGGCCTCGACGCCGTGCTCGTGCGCGAACTCCAGTCCCTGGATCTGATTTCCCAGCGGCTGGGCGTGCTGAACCACTTCCTCCGCCACGTCGTGGCGGCAGTGCCCTATGATCCCGCCGTGGACCTGACCGCCGCCCTGGCCCTGGTTCCGCTGCAGGACATGGCCGACCGCCTCACGGCCTACGCCGCCGATGAGGAGGCTCCGGCCGAAGCGTTCGATTCTGGTGACTTCGACCTCTTTTGAGGGGGCCCATGGCTGAGGTTCAAAACCCCGCCGCGAATGCGAAGGTCGATCTGACCAGGGCCCGAGCCCTGCTGCTCGACGACAACCAGGTGCACCTGAACCTGCTGTCCAACGTGCTGACCAGTTTCGATCTGCGCCGCCAGACCAAGGTGAACGACCTTCGGGACGCCAAGGCCGCCGCGAGCGGCGCCGAGTTCGACCTGGTCCTCGTCGAGGCCGCGCTGGCCCGGGGCACCGGCTTCGAATTCATCCGATGGCTGCGGCGCGAGGGGCCGGACTTCAACCGGACGACCTCGGTGCTGGTGGTGACCAGCGGAACGCGGATGGACCAGGTGGCCCAGGCCCGGGACGCCGGCGCCAACTTCGTGGTGGCCAAGCCCGTCACGCCGCCCGTGCTGCTCCAGCGCATCATCTGGCTCGGCCGCGACAAGCGCCTCTTCGTCGAGGCCGAAAAGTACTGCGGCCCCGACCGCCGCTTCAAGGCCTTCGGGCCGCCGGTCGGCACCAAGGGCCGTCGTCATGACGACCTGAACTTCAAGCTCGGCGCGGCCGCCGAACCGAACATGTCCCAGAACGAAATCGACCTTCTGATCAAACCGCAAAGGGTGAACCTGTGAGCAGTGGAGCCCGCTTCTTCAAGCCCACCAACCGTCTCGCCGACTCCGTGGACGTCCGTTTCGGTCTGAGCGCCGAGACCGCCGTCGATCGCGGCGCGCAGGTCGTGCTCAGTTCGGGCGACGACATGCGCAAGTCGGTCAAGGGTTGGGTCGGCGAGATCATCCGGCTCAGCGAACAACCGCAACCCGACATCGCGCGGCTGTCCTGGCTGGCCAACGGCGTTCTCGGCGTCGGCGGCGCGGCGGGCATGACCCGGTTGGCGCGTTGCGGCGGCCTGTTCGCCCATGCGCTGGACCTGATCGGCGACAAATGGCGTCCCGAGCTCGGCGCCCTCTACGGCAACGCGATCGGCCGCCTGCTGGAGGATACCGACGCCTCCGCGGAGCAGGACCGCATGCTGTCGTCGCTGGAAGACATGAACAAGCGCCTGGCCGGCGAGGTCCCGGTCGCGTCCTAGAACCTGATGGGTTCAGATGGAACAATCTGAACCCTGAATCAGGCTCTACACCTTTGATTCTAGAGCACGATTCAGCCACCAGACGATTCCGTCTGATGCCATCGTGTAGAGCGGTGCGCAGGACGAGGCTTTTCCTCCGGCCGCGCGTCCGGCGGGTTGAACGGCGGTCAGATCGGGGCTGGATCGAGGGCGCGCCGGCAGGCTAGGCGGCCGATCGTGTCGCGCCGGCCATCCCTTCACCCAGCCGGAACCGTGCGATCAGGCTGGCCAGCCCAGTCGCCTGTTGCGCGAGGGCGTGACTGGCGGCGGTGGTCTCCTCGACCATGGCCGCATTCTGCTGTGTGACCTGGTCCATTTGGTTGATAGCCGAATTTACCCCTGCAAGAGCGGTCGACTGCTCGCGCGCCGAGGCGGCGATTTCGGCCACCAGCGCATTGACGCCCGTAACCCGCTCGATGATCCGCTGCAGAGTGTCGCCGGTCTGGCCGACCAGGATGACGCCGCGCTGAACATGTTCGTTCGAGGCGCTGATCAGGGCCTTGATTTCCTTGGCTGCCTCGGCCGAGCGCTGGGCGAGCGCCCGAACCTCTGAGGCCACGACCGCGAAGCCCTTGCCCGCCTCGCCTGCCCGCGCAGCCTCTACGCCGGCGTTGAGCGCCAAAAGGTTGGTCTGGAAGGCGATCTCATCGATGACGCCGATGATCTGGCCAATCTCGCTCGACGAGGTCTCGATCGCGCCCATGGCGGCTGTCGTTTCGATGATGATGGCGCCGCTGCGTTCGGCCTCGTCGGACGCGGCTTCCGCCGCCTCGCGAGCGTCGATCGCGCCTTGCGCGGCCTTGCGGACGGTGGCCGTCACCTCGTCGAGTGCTGCGGCGGTCTCCTCAAGGCTGGCCGCCTGGTGCTCGGTGCGCCGTGACAGGTCGTCGGAGGCGTGGGAAATTTCCTCGGTGCCTGTGTGAATGCCACTGGCGGCCTCGCGCACGGTGCGCATGGTTTGCTCCAGCCGGTCCAGCGCGGCGTTGTAGTCGTTACGCAGGCGTTCGTACTCCGGAGAGAAGGTCTCGCGCAGGCGGAACGACAGGTCACCCTCGGACAGTCGCGTCAGACCCAGGGCCAGGCCCTCAACCACTGACTTCTGGTCGCGCTCGGCGGCGGCGCGGCGAGTTTCCATGGCCTCCCGCTCGCTCTCGATACGGGCGCGCTCATCGTTCGCCTCCAGCTCCGCCATGCGCTCCACGGCCGCTCGCCTGAACGCTGTAAGGGCGCGGGCCATCATTCCGATCTCATCCTGGCGGCCCGCATGCGGGGGCTCGACCGAGAGGTCGCCATTGGCCAGGCGATCGAGCGCGCGTGTGACGTCCAGGATCGGCCGCACCAGTGTGCGGCGGGCGATAACGATGAGGCCGGCGGCGAAGGCGACGCCAATGGCGAGCATGGCGATCATCAATCCCTGGGCAATAGCGGCTTCTCGGGCAGCCGCGGCTGCTTCCGCCCTTGCGGAGCTCTCGATCTTGTCAGACGCCCTTTCCATCGCGCCCTCAAGCGTCTCGAACTGCGCCATGAAGGAGGGGGTCTCGGCCTCTGCCGCGGCAGGATCCCGTTCGGCGGAGGCGATGACGGCCTCGGCGGAGGCGATGTAGGTGGAGAGCGGGCCTTCGACCGCTCCGAGCGCCGCCCGGGCGCGCGGATCGGTGGCGAGAGCCTTATTGGCGGCGACGTCCTCGCGGAACGCCTTGGCATGGTCCGCGAGGTCCTTTTTCACATCAGCGAAGGACACGCCGGACGCCGGATTGGTCGCGCGCAGGGCCGACAAGACATCTGCCCGCAGGGCGTCGTGCATCATGTCGGCGTGCAGGTGATTGCGCAGCACGGAGGCGGAGCGTGAGGCGGCGTCGAGGTTCCCGCTCAGTCGGAAGGTCGACCAGATCCCCGCTCCGGCGAGGATAGCGGCCAAGGCGACCATCGCGACGCCAGCGGCCATTACACGTCCGTTGATGGAAGAGAATTTCAAGGCGCGGCTCCCCTTGATCGTTCGCTCCACCGTGGGTAGCCTGATTTTCTTGCTCGCGCATTAACCTCGTTTGACGAGACGTCGCGCGCCGCACTGCGGCAAGTCTGTCTCCGCGCTCCAATTCTCACGCCGAATGCTCCGCCTCTTGAGCTGAACAACCTTCAATCAAGGCCTGCTGGCAAAGAGACTTTTTCTCTTTATCGCCGGCAAGGCCTCTCCGAACTCCTGCGAACACACGGGCGCTCTGGACCCTTAACCATGACTTGATTGTTCTGCTGCAAAGTTCGTGGCGAACGGGAGGACGTCATCGTGACGAACTTAGGCTGGGCGCAGAAGCGCCTGCGCGAATTGGCGGCGGTTGTCGCCGTGGTGGGATACGGCGCGATCGCTGCGCCCGCTCTGGCCCAGGATGGGCCCTGGACCCTTGAAGCTGCCTATGTTGTCGACGCGATCGGCCCACTAGCGGGCGACGCGCCTGGAACGGGCCGCGTGCTCGACAATCTCGACCTGGTGGCGGATCTCGATCTGGGCGAGGCGTGGGGCTGGCAAGGCGCAACCCTGCATGGCTACCTGTTGTCGAACCAGGGTGGCGCTCCCAATGACGTCGCCGGCACGCTCCAGGGCGTGGACAACATCGAGGTTGGCCGCCAGGGCGTGCGGCTCTACGAGCTGTGGATCGATGCGCGGGTCGGAGCGCGAACCTCGCTTCTGGCGGGTCTCTATGACCTGAACAGCGAATTCTACGCCAACGACGCTTCCGGCCTTCTGATCAACCCGTCGTTCGGCATCGGCTCGGAGTTGGCGGCGACCGGGCCGAACGGACCGTCGATCTTTCCATCGACGGCCCTGGCCCTGCGCCTGAATCATGAGTTCGACGGCGGCTATGCGCGCGTCGCCCTGCTCAACGCCCACGCCGGCGTGCCGGGCGATCCGGACGGTGTCGACACCGAATTCGACCATGGCGCGCTGCTCATCGGCGAGGCCGGCGTCGATGGAGGCATTGGCAGCCTGGCGATCGGCCTTTGGCGCTACACCGACGAGCAGGACGATATCCGCGACATCACTCCGGCGGGCGATCCGGTGAAGCGGACCGCCCAGGGCGGCTACTTGCTCGGCGAGCGCCAGATCACGGGCGAAGATGCCGGCCGCGGGGTGAAGGGCTTCATCCGCCTCGGTTTTTCGGAGGGCAAGACCAGTCCCTTCACGGGCGGCTGGCAAGCAGGCGTGCTGGTCGCCCGAGTGTTCCCGGGACGGCCGGAAAGCACGTTCTCGGTTGGCGTTCAGCAAGGACTGCTGGCCTCGCGGAAGCGTGACCTTCTGGCGACCGGCGGCATCTCCCCCTCGCGCGCCGAATCCGGCCTGGAAATCACCTACGCGGATCGCCTATCGCCCCGCGTCAGCATCCAGCCCGACCTGCAGGTGATCTTCGATCCCGGCGGCGACGGCGACGCCGACGCGCTGATCGTGGCCGGCGTGCGCCTTACCATCGATCTGTCGCCCTGACCGGCTGGCGCCGGCGACGGCGCGGACGGCCCAGCGCCGTGCTATGGCCGTGCCGTGCCCGTCTTCCACGTCATCGATGATCCCGACGATCCCCGGATCGAGGCCTATCGCGACATCCGCGAGCGCGATCTTGTCGGTCGTCGCGGCCTGTTCGTCGCCGAGGGGGAGACGGTTCTGCGCGTGCTGGCAGGTCAGGATCGCCATCGACCGCTGTCGGTCCTGATCGCGGGCAAGCGGCGCGAGAGACTGTCCCCCATCCTCGAGGCGCTGCCGCACGACATGCCCGTCTACCTCGCCGAACAGCCGGTGCTGGACGCGGTGGCCGGCTATCCGCTGCACCGGGGGATCCTGGCGCTGGCCCGGCGCGCGCCCGAAATCGAGGTCGACGCCCTGCTCGCGAGGCTGGGACCGCGCGCCCTGGTGATGGCGCTCGTCGGCATCGCCAACCACGACAACATGGGCGGTCTGTTCCGCAACGCCGCGGCCTTCGGCGTTGACGCGGTGCTGCTCGATCCGACCTGTTGCGACCCGCTCTATCGCAAGGCCATCCGAGTCTCGGTCGGCGGGGTCCTGTGCGTGCCGTTCGCGACGGCGGCGGGCGATTTGGTCGGGACTCTGTTACGCCATGGTCTGGAGCCGATCGCCCTAACACCGGCGGGCAAGACGGCGCTGCACGACATCGCGCCGCCGGCCCGGGCGGCGCTGCTGCTCGGCGCGGAGGGGCCAGGGTTGCCCGCCGACACCCTGGCGCGCTGCCGCACGGTCTCGATCCCGATGGCGGCCGGCTTCGACTCCCTCAACGTGGCGACGACGTCGGGGATCGCGCTGCATCACCTGCGTCGGTGACTCTCCCTCCCCACAAGGAGGAGGGAGGGTTCTTCTAGTTCGACCACATCACGTATTCGGCGTCCTTGGGCATCGGCTTGCCGTCGCTGGGCCGGTCGATCCACATCGGTCCCTCGATCAGCGCCGGCCACAGCGGCTTGGCCGCGCGGCGGTCCTGGGCGTCGAGCATGGCCGTGAGCTCCTTCACCTTGTCGGGGCGCGCGGCGGCGAGGTTGTCATGCTCCAGCGGATCGCTGGCGAGGTCGAACAGCCAGGCCTTCTTCGGTGTCTCGGCCAGCTGCAGCTTCCAGTCCTTCCAGATCACGGTCCGATAGGGGCCAGAGCGGAAGAACAGCGGCCGGTCGGCCACCTTGCCGCGCGACAGGGCGACCAGGTCGACGCCGTCGAGGACGCCGGCGGCCGGGCCCTGGGCGCCGGCGGCCGTCATGGCGGTGGCGAAGACATCGAAGTGCATGGCGCGCGCCGGCGTCGCCGAGCCGGCCGGAATCTGGCCCGGCCACTTCATGAAGAAGGGCACATGGATGCCGCCTTCGAAGAAGGTCGCCTTGAAGCCGCGGTACGGCTTGTTGATGTCCGGCAGGCCGATGTAGTTGGCGCCGCCGTTGTCGCTGGTGAAGATGATGATGGTGTTGTCGGCC
The DNA here is from genome assembly GCA_937925635.1 of uncultured Caulobacter sp. GTDB lineage: Bacteria > Pseudomonadota > Alphaproteobacteria > Caulobacterales > Caulobacteraceae > Caulobacter. The sequence continues at coordinate 135,201 of CALALX010000027.1, read as the reverse complement.
AAGCCCTGGCGCTCGACCTCGGCCAGCACCTTTCCGACATTGCGGTCCAGCGAGCGGATCATGGCCGCGTAGACGCGCAGGCGATGGTCCTTGATGCCGGCGAGGGCGTCATAGTCCTCCTTCTTGGCCTGCAGCGGCGTGTGCGGCGCGTTGAAGGCCAGGTACATGAAGAAGGGCGCGTCCTTGTTGGCCGCGATCGCCCTGGCGGCCTCGTCGCCGAGGTAGTCGGTCATGTAGCCCTTGGGCTCGAAGGGCTTGCTGCCGTTGAAGCGCACCGACCAGGGCAGGTTGGCCCACAGGAAGACATCGATCGGGTCCCATTCCTGGACCGAGTTGACGACGTCGGGGCTGTCCTTGGGCAGGAACATCGCCGCGCCGGCGTAGAAGCCCAGCGTCTCGTCGAAGCCCTGATCCTCGGGCCGCATGCCTTCGCTCTCGCCCAGGTGCCACTTGCCCAGGTGCAGGGTGCGGTAGCCGGCGCCCTTCAGCGTCTCGGCGATGGTCACCTCGCTGGCCGGGACGCCCATCTGGTCGACGGGCGGAACGTCCTTGATCCGCTCCTTGTGGAAGATCGGCGGGGTGTTGCCGCTGTGGCCGCCCATCTGGGCGATGTTGCGCGCGAACATGACCGGCACGGCGGTGAACTCGAAGCCGAAGCGGGTCGGATAGCGGCCGGTCAGCATCGCCGCCCGCGACGGCGAACAGGTCGCGTTGCCCGCATAGCCGTTGGTGAAGGTCACGCCGTCACGGGCGATCGAGTCGATGGACGGCGTGGGAACGGCGCCGCCCGCCACGCCCGTGCCGGTCGAGGTCAGATCGTTCATGCCCAGGTCGTCAGCGACGATCAGGATGATGTTGGGCTTGCGCGCGGCCTCGGCGGGCGCGGCGGGCGCCTTCGCCCAGACCACTTCCTGGTTCTTCTGGATCGGATTGCGGAGGTTGCCGATGATCCCCGGCAGGTAGAGGCGGTAGTGCTGGAAGGCGAAGAAGCCGCCAACGCCGATCACGGCGACGGCGGCGAGGGTCCAGGTCAGCGCGCGCTTCATCTCAGGCTCCTATCGGCCAAGCTTGCTGTGTTCGATGGTGGATCCGCCGGCCGGCAGGCTGAAGACGTCGCCATCGCGGGCGACCCACAGCGGACCCTTGAAGATGTCTCCGGCCTTGCCGCGGAAGACGACCTCCAGCGCGCGGATCGGCAGCGGCGGCACGACGTGCGTCAGGACCAGGCCTTTCACGCCGGCCTTGGAGGCGAGGTCGGCGACGCCCTCCGGACTGGCGTGGTAGTTGGGGATGTCCGCGAAGATCTTGGCGCGCTTCGGCCGGTCGGCGGCCAGCGAACTGTCGTGCAGCAGCTTCACCAGCTCGGGCGAGAGGGCGTCGTGCAACAGCAAGTCCGCGCCCTTCGCCTGGGCCGCCGTGGTGGCGGTGATCGAGGTGTCGCCGCTGATCACGACGCTGCGGCCCTTGTAGTCGAAGCGGTAGCCGACGGCCGGCTTGACCGGACCGTGGTCGACGCGGAAGGCGGTGATCTTCAGGCCGCCGTCGTTCAGGACGACGATCTGGTCCTGGCCGTCTGGGATCACGAAGGGGCGCGCCTGCAGGCCGGCCCCGGCGGGCGGCGCCACGGGCTCGCCGTGGTGGGCGGTGCGGTAGCCGGCGTCCATGGCGTAGGCCTCGTTGAAGCCGGCGGCGATCCGCTCCACGCCCTGCGGACCGTAGAGGGGCAGGGGAGTAGAGGTGTTGAACCCGACCCAGTGCTGCAGGACCACGTTGCCGAGTCCGTCGAAATGGTCGGAGTGGAAGTGGGTCAGCAGGACGCTGGTGTCGGCCGCGCCGACGCCGAGGCGACCCAGCGTGCGGCCGGCGCCTTCCCCGGTGTCGACGATGAACAGGCGCTTGCCGGCGACGACCGCCGTGCAGGGCCCGCCCCGGTCGCGGTCCGACATCGGGCCGCCCGAGCCGCAGACGACGACGTTGAGGCCGTCCGGCATGGCGCCCACGACGTCGGCCGCCATCGTCCTGGCGACCGAGCGGGTCATCACGGCCAGGGCGATGTCGCCCCGGAACGCGTAGGCGGCGGCGCTGACCAGCGCCGCCAGGACGATCAGTCCGGCGAGGATGCGTTTCACGAAGCCCTCCCACTTTCCGGCTTGCTCGCCGGAAATATATTGGCATTATTTGTGTCATTATCACCGTGGGTCGTCAAGCCCGCTTCGCCGCACGCCGGGAGACCTGCCTTGGACATTCTTCGCACCCCTGACGAACGTTTCGCGGCCCTGCCGGACTTTCCGTTCGCGGCGCACTATCTGAACGTCCCCTCCGGCGACGGCGGCGAACTACGCATCGGCTATGTCGACGAAGGCTCTCGGGACGCTTCGCCGGTGCTGCTGATGCACGGCGAACCGTCCTGGTCGTTCCTCTACCGGAAGATCATTCCCCGCCTGGCCGGCCGGAACCGTGTTCTGGCGCCGGATCTCGTCGGCTTCGGCCGGTCGGACAAGCCGGCCGACAAGGCCGACTACACGTACGAGCGGCACGTCGCCTGGATGAGCGCCTGGCTGCTGGCGCTGGACCTGAAGGACATCACCCTGTTCTGCCAGGACTGGGGCGGGCTGATCGGCCTGAGACTGGTGGCGGCCTTTCCGGATCGGTTCGCGCGTGTCGTGGTCGCCAACACCGGCATGCCGACCGGATCGGGCATGACCGACGGCTTCAAGACGTGGCTGGAGATGAGCCAGTCGATCCCGGTTTTCCCGGCCGGCATGATCGTCAACATGGGCTCGCTGCGGGAGCTGTCGCCCGACGAGATCGCCGCCTACGACGCGCCCTACCCCGACGAGTCCTACAAGGCCGGCGCGCGCATCTTCCCGACACTGGTCCCGGTGACGCCCGAGCACGCCTCCGTCGCCGAGAACAAGGCGGCCTGGGCGGTGCTGGAGCGCTTCGACAAGCCGTTGCTGACCGCCTTCAGCGACGGCGACCCCGTCAGCAAGGGCGGCGACGCGCCTTTTCAGGCTCGCGTGCCCGGCGCGAGGACCATGCGCCATCTGATCATCGAAGGGGGCGGCCACTTCCTGCAGGAAGACCAGCCCGAGAAGATCGCCGAGGTCATCCAGGACCTCATCGACGGAAAGCTCCAGGGAGACGTCCAATGAAGGTCGAGAACGCCGTGCTGCCGCAGGGCGCCCAGCTGCAGCATCTGCTGGGCCTGGGCGGCGACCAGCCGATCGTGATGCTGAACCTGCTCAAATTCCGCGATCGCGCCCAGTACGACGAGCCGGGCCATCCCGACATTTCCGGTCGCGAGGCCTACATGCTCTACGGCGCGGCGATGAAGCCGCTGGTCGAGGGCAAGGGCGGCCGCATGTGGTTCAACGCCACCGTCGATGCGCTGGTGATCGGCGAGGTCGAGGAGCTCTGGGACGTCGCGGCGATTATGGAGTACCCGAGCCGCGAGGCCTTCGTGGCCATCGCCACCTCACCGGAAGTCCAGGCGATCGGCATACACCGCAAGGCGGGGCTGGCCGGCCAGCTGCTGATCCAGTGCACGAGCCTCGCGTGACGACGCCCTCGCGCCCGACGCTGATCGCGCTGGCCCTGCTGGGGCTGATCAATCTGGGGCGCGGGAGCATCCACACCTTCCTTCCGGACGGCGGGGCGGGGGTCATCGCCGGCCTGGACCTGGCGCAGAGCCGGGAGACGATCCTCTTCCTGTTCGCGGGCCTTGGGACGGGACAGATCGCCGCCGGCCTCATCGACCTGGCCGTCGCCCTGCGCTGGCGGGCGTTCGCGGTTCCGCTGCTGGCGGTCGAAGTCCTGCGCGGCCTGCTGTTCACGGCGGTGACCCAGCTTTGGAAGCCGCCGCCGATCGAGGTTCCGGGCGAGCGATTCATCATGATCCTGACCGCCCTGCTGTCCCTGATCCTCATCTGGGAGCTTGCGCGTCGGCTGCGTCGGGCGCCCCATTGAACCGTGAGCGATTCGACGGACATCGGGGCCAGACCCATGACGGACGGCCGCCGGCTCCGGTCCGAGGCGAGCCGGACCAAGATCGTGCAGGCGATGATCGACATCGTCCGTGAGCAAGGGGGGCTGGGCCTTCCACCGGCCGAGTTGATCGCCGAGCGGGCGGGAGTCGGTCTTCGCACCGTGTTCCGCCTGTTCGAGGACATGGACGGCGTCTACCGGGCCATGCAGGCGATGATCACCGACGCGGCGGGCCCGCTGATGGAGGGCCCCGCGCGGACGGGCGACGTGCTGCGCGACCTCGACGCCGAGATCGATCGCCGGGCCCGACTGTTCGAGATGATCCTGCCGCTGCAGATCGCGGCCGACGCCCAACGCCACCGCTCGCCGGCGCTGCAGGAAGGCCGGGGCCGGCTCGTGGGCCAGCAGCACGACGCGCTTGTCGCGCTCCTGCCGCCGGAGGTCGCCGCCGACCGCGCGCGGTTCGCGGCGTTGGAGCTGGCGGTCAGCTTCGAGGCCTGGCGACGCCTGCGCAAGGATCAGGGCGCCTCGCCGGCTGAGGCCCGCGAGATCATGGCCTGGATGGCCCACGCGCTGCTGGGCGATGCACGGTCGTGAGGTACGCGGCCCTCGCCTGCGCCCTGCTGCTCGCCGCCTGCGGCCGGGCGCCGGCGCCTGCCTTGGCGGAGCCGACTCGGGTCTGTCCCGGACAGCCGATCGGCGAGGTTCCGCTGACCGGCGGGACCTTCACCCTGGGTGCGGCCGGCATGCACGAGGACGAAGGGCCGCCCCGGGTCGTGACGGTCGGTCCGTTCTCGATCGACCGCACCGAGGTGACCAACGCCCAGTTCGCCGAGTTCGTGAAGACCACCGGCTACGTCACCATGGCGGAACGCAAGCCGGATCCGGCGCTCTATCCGGGTGTCCCGGCCGATCGGTTGAAACCCTCTTCGCTGGTGTTCGTCGGCGCCAGGGCGCTCGGATCAGGCGATCCCTCGGGCTGGTGGCGGGTGATCGAGGGGGCGAGCTGGAAACATCCGGAAGGTCCCGGCAGCGATCTGAAGGGTCGCGAGCGGCATCCGGTCGTTCAGGTCGCCTACGCCGACGCCCTGGCCTATGCGCGCTGGCGAGGCCGCGACCTGCCGACCGAGGCCGAGTGGGAATTTGCGGCTCGCGCGGGGCTGGACGGCAAGCGATACGAATGGGGCGACGAGCGGCCGAACCCGAAGGCGCCGCGCGCCAACACCTGGCAGGGCGTCTTCCCGGCGGTCGACACCGCCGACGACGGCTATGAGCAGCGCACCGCCCCGGTCGGCTGCTATCCGCCCAGCGCCTACGGCCTGTCGGACATGACCGGCAACGTCTGGGAATGGACCAGCGGCTGGTTCCAGGACGGCCGTCCTCCAGGCGACCCGATGCGCGCGCATCTGATCAAGGGCGGCTCGTTCCTGTGCGCCGACAACTTCTGCTACCGCTACCGACCGGCGGCGCGCCAGCCGGGACCGCCGGACAGCGGTTCGTCGCACGTCGGCTTCCGGACGGTGAAGCGCGGCGTCGTTGCGCCCGGCCGCTCCGCGTCGCAACCTGCGGCGAAGCTGGACGGCGGGAGGATCTGATGGCCGGGATCGAAGTCAAACGCGTCGCCGGCGCGCTCGGCGCCGAGATCGGCGGCGTCGACCTTTCGAGGCCGCAGTCGGACGAGACCATCGCCGCCATCCGCCAGGCCCTGGTCGAGCACCAGGTGATCTTCTTCCGCGACCAGGCCGTGACGCCCGAGCAGCAGTTGGCCTTCGGTCGGCGCTTCGGGCCGCTCAACATCCATCCCTACGTCAAGGGCATGGCCGACCATCCCGAGGTGATGGAGATCATCAAGGAGCCCTCCGACCGCATCAACTTCGGCGGCGGCTGGCATTCGGACATGAGCTTCCTGGAACGCCCGAGCATCGGATCGATCCTGTATGCGGTCGAGACCCCGGACTACGGCGGCGACACCCTGTTCGCCAGCCAGGTCGCCGCCTTCGAGGCGCTGTCGCCCGGCCTGCGCGCGACCCTTGAGGGCCTGAACGCGGTTCATTCGGCCGGCCGCGAGTACGCTCCGACCGGCGCGTCGGCGCAGAAGCGGGGCTCGATGCAGATCGCCGAAGCCGAGGGCGTGGTCGGCGAGTACGTCCACCCGATGGTCAAGGTGCATCCGGAGTCGGGCCGCAAGGCGCTCTACGTCAATCCGGCCTTCACGATGCGCATCGAGGGCTGGAGCCGCCGCGAGTCGAAGGCCCTGCTGGACTACCTGTTCGAGCACAGCCGCTTCGAGGCCTTCACCTGCCGCTTCCGCTGGGAGCCGGGCTCGGTCGCCTTCTGGGACAATCGGTCTGTCTGGCATTTCGCGCTGAACGACTATCCCGGCCAGCGCCGACACATGCGCCGCGTGACCGTCGACGCCGCCGAGAGCGCGATGGCATCAGACGGAATCGTCTGATGGCTGAATCGTGCTCTAGAATCAAAGGTGTAGAGCCTGATTCAGGGTTCAGATTGTTCCATCTGAACCCATCAGGCTCTAGGCGTCCACCGTCGCACCCTTGGGCTCGTGGCGCACGTCGTCCGGCCCCATCGGACGCGTCCAGGCCGCGAACTCCATCATGATGCCGTTGGGATCGGTGAAGTAGACCGAGCGCACGAAGACGCCGTCGTTCATCTCGGGCGAAACGCCCTGAGGGCTGTCATCGTGGTTCACCACCACCGGCATATGCGGAACGCCATGGGCCTGCAGGCGCTCGATACAGGCTTCAATCTCGTCGGGATCGACATCGAAGGCCACGTGGTTCATCGAGCCGACGGCCGACATCGGTGACTTCGGAAACGCCTTCACGGAGGCGATGCCGGGCGCGGCGGGCGGGGCGTTCTCCCACCAGAAGAACGCCAGGGCATTGCCGCCGCCGCAGTCGAAGAAGAAGTGCTGGCCGCCGCCCGGCAGGTCGATCGTCTTGATCAACGGCATCTCGAGCACTTCGGTGTAGAACTTCACCGTCTCGCGCATGTCGCGGCAAACGAGGGCGAGGTGATTGATCCCCCTGGTGCGCATCGCGTTCTCCCCGATCGAGACGTCCACCGGCGACGGTAGTCCGATACGGCGGCCCGTCAAACAACCTGGATCAATCCGGCGCCAGCCAGTCATCCGGCAGGCCCATCCGCCGGCAGGCCTGGACAGGCGGACTGGAGGGCAGGATCAGGCGGTCGGCGGCCCGGGCCGCCGTCCGGACCAACGCCGCCTCCCAAGGCCGTGGGCGGCGCGTTTCCAGCCGCAGCCTCGCGATGGCCCAGGTCGGCAGGGTATCCGCCGCCGCCCTGACGAACGGCCGCTGCAGCAACCGTAGCGGGCCCGGCAGGATCGCCGCGCGGCCCATGATCTCGAGGAACTCGCCGAGGATGGCCGACGGCTCCAGCGCCGGAGCCATCGCCTTGAAGAGCTGTTCCTGCTCGGCGAGCGAGGTCGGCGCGCCCGTCGCGCCGTAGAGGCGGGCGGCAGCGACGCCCTCCCCGTAGAAGCGGTCCTTCTCGGCGTCGGTCAGCGGTCGCACCCAGCGGCTGTAGGCCTCCAGGAACCCGAAGGACGCCGTCGCCTGCACCCAATCGAGAAGTTCGGGATCGTCGGCGCGGTAGGGGGCGCCCGCGGGCGTGATCCCGGCCACAGTGCCGTGCATCCGCCGGACGCCGCCGATCATGGCCTCGGCCTTGCTCCGCGCGCCATACACCGTGACCATGGCCGCGAGGCCGGTCCGCTGCAGACGGCGCAAGGGATCGACACGGAAGCTGGTGTGGTCCCACACGCCCGTCCGAACGCGCGGCTCGGCCAGCTCCAGAAGGACCGCCGTCACGCCGCCGACGAACAGTGACACCGGATTGCGGAACACGCGCCACGACACGCTGTCCGGAGCCGCCAGCGCGGGCTCGCCCGGGGGCGAGGCGAAGTCGACGGCGGGAAGGTCGGTCGGCGTGCTCAGCTCATGCGCCAGGGCGTCAAGCCAGGCGACGGCGAAACGGGGGATTGGAAGGCCTCGGGAACCCATGCCGGCAAGGGTGGCACGGGCCGGTCGGCCTGTCGCCAAGAAGGCGGTAGCCTGACCTCGCGGCAGTCGTGTTGATTGCGCCCAGACTCGCTGACCTGCCTGATGAGGCCCCGATGAATCTCGAACTCAGCGCTCGCGACCTGGCCTTCCGGGACGAGGTGCGCGCATTCCTCGCCGACAACCTTCCGCCCGACCTTCGGGTGGCGGGCCGGATGATGACCAGCGTCTTCGTCGAGAAGCAGTATTCCATTCCCTGGCAGAAGATCCTGCACGCCAAGGGCTGGGTGGCGCCGAGCTGGCCGGTGGAATACGGCGGCTGCGGCTGGGACGAGATGCAGCGCTACATCTTCTCGGCCGAGTGCGCCCGCGCCGGCGCGCCGGGCCTGTCGCCGATGGGCCTGCGCATGGTCGGGCCCTGCATTCAGCGCTACGGCACGCCGGAGCAGAAGGCCTTCTATCTGCCGCGCATCCTGTCGGGCGAGGACTACTGGTGCCAGGGCTACAGCGAGCCCGGCTCGGGCTCCGATCTGGCCAGCCTGCAGATGAGGGCGGAGCGGGACGGCGACCACTATGTCCTCAACGGCTCGAAGATCTGGACCACCCACGCCCACTTCGCCAACCGCATGTTCTGCCTGGTGCGGACCAATTTCGAGGGCAAGCCGCAGAAGGGCATCACCTTCCTGCTGCTGGAGATGGACACGCCCGGCATCGAGGTGAAGCCGATCATCACCCTGGCCGGGGAGCATGAGGTCAATCAGGTCTTCTTCGACAACGTCCGCGTGCCGGTCTCCGGTCGGCTGGGCGAGGAGAATGACGGCTGGACGGTGGCCAAGTACCTGCTCGAATTCGAGCGGGGCGGCAGCTCGGCGCCCGGCCTGAAGGTCTCGCTGGACCGGGTGAAGGCGATGGCGGCGGCCGAGGGCGGCGACCTGGGCGAGCCGCTGCTGAATGACTCGCTGTTCCGGTCCCGGCTCGCCGAGCTGGAGATCGCGCTCGAGGCCATCGAAATGACCGAGCACCGGGTGATGACCGAGCTGTCGGCCGGCAAGAACCCCGGCCCGGCCTCGTCGATGCTCAAGACCCAGGCGACCGAGATGACCCAGCGCATCGACGGCCTGGCGATCGATACGGCCGCCTACTACGCCACGGTTCACCAGCCCAGGGCGCGGGAGCCCGGCAGCAACGCGGCGCCGATCGGGCCAGAACACAGCCTGGTCGCCATGCCGCGCTATCTGAATAACCGCGCCGCCTCGATCTACGGCGGCTCGAACGAGATCCAGCGGGACATCATGGCCCGCCTGGTTCTGGGACTCTGAAGGCGGATACCACGATGGCCTCGAATGAAGCGGCGGTCGACTTCGACCAGATGCCGACCCTGGGCGACATCGCTCGCCACCATGCCCGCACCCGTCCGGACGCGGTCGCCCTGACCTTCGAGGGGCGGGAGACGACCTTCGCGCAGTTCGACCGCCTGACGAACCGGGTGGCCAACGCCCTGGTCGCCGAGGGACTCAAGCCGGGTCAGCGGATCGCCTATGTCGGCAAGAACAGCGACCACTACTTCGAGCTCTTGATCGGCGCGGCCAAGGTCGGGGTGGTCATGACCCCGATCGGCTGGCGACTGGCGCCGCCGGAAGTGGCCTACATCGTCGAGGACTCGAAGGCGCCCATCGTCTTCGTCGGTCCTGAGGTGATCGGCCTGAGCGAGGCGGTGGCGGAACATTTGTCCCAACGCCCCATGGTCGTCGCGATGGAGGCGGCCGGAGCGGGCGCTCAGCCTCTCTATGAGTCCTGGCGCGACGCGGCTCCAGATACGGATCCCGGCATCGCCATCACCGGACGGGACGTGGCGGTGCAGCTCTACACGTCCGGCACCACCGGCAAGCCCAAGGGCGCCATGCTGACCCACGCCAACATCCTCAGCGGCCGCCGCGCGGCGGCGGAGGCGAAGATGGCCTGGAACGAGTGGGGGCCCGACGACGTGAGCCTGGTGGCCATGCCGGTTTCGCACATCGGCGGCACCGGCTGGGGCATCGTCGGACTCTACAACGGCGCCAAGGGCGTGGTGGCCCGCGAGTTCGATCCGTTCAAGGTGCTCGACTTCATCGAACAGGACCGCATCTCCAAGATGTTCATGGTGCCGGCGGCGATGCAGATCGTCGTGCGCCAGCCCCGCGCCCGGGCGGTCGACTACAGCCGCCTGAAGTACATCCTCTATGGCGCCAGCCCGATCCCGCTGGATCTGCTGCGCGAATGCATGGAGGTGTTCGGCTGCGGCTTCTGCCAGCAGTACGGCATGACCGAGACCTGCGGCACCATCGTCTATCTGCCGCCCGAGGACCACGACCCGGCCGGCAACCCGCGCATGCGGGCCGCGGGCCTGCCAATGCCGGGCGTGGAGTTGAAGATCATCGACGAGCAGGGCCGGACCCTGCCGCCCAATACCGTCGGCGAGGTCGCCACGCGGTCGGTCGCCAACATGGCCGGCTACTGGAACCTGGAGGACGCCACGCGAGCGACGGTCGGCGAGGACGGCTGGCTGCGCACCGGCGACGCCGGCTATCTCGACGAGGACGGCTATCTCTTCATCCACGACCGGGTGAAGGACATGATCATCTCCGGCGCCGAGAACATCTATCCGGCCGAGGTCGAGAGCGCCGTGTACGGGCATCCCGCGGTGGCGGAGGTGGCGGTGATCGGGGTCCCCGACGAGAAATGGGGTGAGGCCGTCAAGGCCGTGGTCGCGCTCAAACCGGGCCTGTCGGCGACGCCGGACGAGATCATCGCCTTCGCCCGTTCGCGCATCGCGGCGTTCAAGGCGCCCAAGAGCGTGGATTTCATCGATGCGCTGCCGCGCAACGCGTCTGGCAAGATTCTACGTCGGGAGCTGCGGGAGCCTTATTGGGCAGGCCGCGAGCGGCGCGTGAACTGAGAACGCAGGCTGCCTCCGGAACCGAGGCGGAAGTTCCGGAGGCCTGCCTTGTGGCCGGAGATGCGGGGTCGGCAGTTATCGCCGGTCAGGCAGATTGCTCCAGATGTGCACCACGCCCAACGACACGCCGAACAACGAGAAGGCCGACACCACCGCGATCAGGTAGGCGAAGTGGACAGGCGGCAGTTGGGAAAGGGTTTGCAGCATCGAGACGTCCTCCTGCGCCCTTGATGGGATGCGGCCGCCGGCGGGGCATTGATCTGGGTCAACGTCCGCGAAATTGCCCCTCGACGAGGCGTGACCGCGGGGGCTTGCATGGGCTAGACCCTTGTCGCGAGAGGGCTTTTCGCCTCACGCAACGTCAACATCGCGAGAGCTCCTCACCATGACCGACCGCGCCCACGACCTCGCCCGCAAGGTGGACGCCTTCCTGCGCGACCACGTCATTCCATTCGAGCAGGATCCGCGTATCGGCAAGCACGGCCCGTCCGACGCGCTGCGCGTCGAGCTGCAGGCCAAGGCCAGGGCGGCCGGGCTGCTCGCGCCGCACGTCGGCGTCGACTACGGCGGTCACGGCCTGAACCACCGCGAGATCGCCATCGTCTTCCGGGCCGCCGGGTACTCCTTGCTCGGTCCGGTGGCGTTGAACCTGATGGCGCCGGACGAAGGCAACATGTGCCTGATCGAGAAGATCGGCACGACCGCGCAGAAGGACCAGGTGCTGCGCCCGCTCGCCGCCGGCGACATCCGGACCGCCTTCCTGATGACCGAACCGGATGGCGGGGCGGGGTCGGATCCGTCGATGATGAAGACCACCGCCGTTCAGGATGGCAATCACTGGGTGATCAACGGCGCCAAGACCTTCATCACCGGCGCCGAGGGCGCGGCGTACGGCATCTTCATGGCCAAGACCGCCCATGGCGCGACCATGTTCCTGGCGCCGATGGACGCCCCCGGCGTCTCCATCACCCGCGTTCTGGACACCATCGACCGAACCATGCCCGGCGGCCACGCGATGGTGAAGCTCGACAACGTCCGAGTGTCGTCGGACCAGATCCTCGGCGAGGCCGATGAGGGCTTCAAATATGCTCAGGTGCGACTGGCGCCGGCCCGGCTGACCCACTGCATGCGCTGGTGGGGCGCCGCCCGCCGCGCGCACGACATCGCGGTCGAATACGCCTGCCGCCGCCACGCCTTCGGCAAGCCGCTGGTCGACCATGAGGGCGTCGGCTTCATGTTGGCGGACAACGAAATCGACCTGAAGCAGGCGGAGCTGACGATCGATTGGTGCGCCGGCGTGCTGGACGCGGGCGGCCATGGCGCGGGCACCCCGGAGTCCAGCCTGGCCAAGGTCGCGGTGTCGGAGGCGCTGTTCCGCGTCGCTGACCGCTGTGTCCAGATCCTCGGCGGGACGGGGGTCACCGACGACACGCCGGTGCACCAGATCTTCCGCGATATCCGCGCCTTCCGGGTCTACGACGGCCCGTCGGAGGTTCACCGCTGGTCGATGGCCAAGCGGATCAAGCGGGAGTTCCTCGCCAGACCCTAGACGCCGTCTCGGGCATAGCGCGCGGCTATGCCCCGCGTCGTCCTTTTCGGTGTCGCGGCTCGACTGCTCCGCTCTAGGCTGCCGCTCCCGGGTGGCGAGTGGAGGGACGGGCGATGTGGACATGGAAACGGCCGATCTGCGCGGCGGCGGTCGGCCTTGTGCTCGGAGGCGGCGGCCTCCTCGCCGGCGACGCGGCGCGGGCGGAGGCGACCGCGCCCGCCGCGGGAGCCTATGAAGTCGGCAGGTCCTACTTCGGCGCCAACGGCTACATCGAGTACATCCCGGGCGACGCGCCCGTGATCCTGACCGCGCCGCATGGCGGGACCCTGCGTCCTGACAGCATCCCCGACCGAACGAAGGACGCCTGCGGCGGCGCGGCGACCGTGGTGATGGACACCAATACGGCCGAGCTCGTCCTGGCCATGCGCAAGAGCTTCCATGATCGCTACGGGACGTATCCGCACGTCATCATAAGCCGGATATCGCGGCGCAAGCTCGACGCCAACCGACCGCTCGAGGAGGCGGCGTGCGGCAACGCCGAGGCGGCGCGGGCCTTCGCCGAATGGCACGCGTTCATCGACGCCGCGAAGAGCGACGTCATCCGGACCAGCGGTCGGGGCTGGTACATGGACATGCACGGCCATGGTCATGACATCCAGCGTCTCGAGCTCGGCTATCTTCTGAAACCGGCGTTGCTGAACGCTTCGGACGCCGAGCTCGACGCCAGCACGGCCGCGCGGGAGCGAACCGGGGTTCGCGGGATGCTGCGCGAGAAGTCGCTGTCGGAAATCCTCCGCGGCCGGTCGAGCCTGGGCGCGCTCTACGCGCGCGCCGGATTCCGGTCGGTGCCGAGCGACGTCGATCCGCGTCCGGGCGAAGCGAAGTACTTCAATGGGGGCTACAACACCGTCCGGCACACCTGCGGAGCCGAGGCGGCCGCCGCCGGTGGAACGACGGGCGACGCCATCTGCGGCATTCAGATCGAGTCGAACTTCAAGGGCGTGCGTGACACGCCGGCGAGCCGCAAACGCTTCGGCGACGCGACCGCCCAGGTGCTCGGCGAGTACCTCGGCGCCCACTGGGGTCTGCATCTGACCGCCGAGGCGGCCAAGGTCCGCGCGCGCGGGTAGGGGGCCGGCCCTGACCCCGCCTCCAGGCGAAGGCGGGGTCAGGGTCTGCTGTCATGGGGGATCAAGCCTGTCAGCCGTGCAGCCGGGCGGCGGTCTCGGCGATCTTGCGACCCTGGTAGCGGGCGCCGGCCAGTTCGTTCTCGCTGGGCTTCCGTGAACCGTCGCCGCCGGCGATGGTGGAGGCGCCGTAGGGACTGCCGCCGGTGATTTCGTCCAGCGTCGACTGGCCGGCGTGCCCGTAGTCGAGGCCGACGATCACCATGCCGAAGTGCAGCAGGTTGGTGATGATGCTGAACAGCGTCGTCTCCTGGCCGCCGTGCTGGGTGGCGGTCGAGGTGAAGGCGCCGCCGACCTTGCCGTTCAGCGCGCCCTTGGCCCAAAGGCCGCCGGCCTGGTCGAGGAAGGCCGCCATCTGCGAGGGCAGGCGGCCGAAGCGGGTGCCCGCGCCGACGACGATGGCGTCGTAGTCGGCCAGTTCGGCGATGGTCGCGATCGGCGCGGCCTGGTCGAGCTTGAAGTGCGCCCCGCGGGCGATCTCCTCGGGCACGGTCTCGGGAACGCGCTTGATGTCGACCTGGGCGCCGGCCTCGCGGGCGCCGTCGGCGACGGCCTGGGCCATGGTTTCGATGTGGCCATAGGCGGAATGGTAGAGGACGAGGACCTTGGGCATGGAACGCTCCTGGGGATCGGGAAAAGGGAGGCCGGTCCCGGAACGCGTCGCTGCGTTCCGGGCTGCGTCCGGCGCGATTGACGAGGGGGACGCCTAGGCGGCGTCGACGAGGACCAGTTCGGCGTCTTCGAGGGCGGTGACCTTCAGGATTTCCTCGTCGGTGATCGCCGCGCCGTCGCGGGTCTCAAGCGTGACGCCGTTGACCTCGACCCGGCCGACGGCCGGCACCAGGTAGGCGTGCCGCGCGCGGTCGAGCGGATACTCGGCGGTCTCACCGGCCTTCAGCGTGGCGCCGAGGACCCGAGCGTCCGTACGGATCGGCAGGGCGTCGTTGTCGTTGTCGAAACCGCTGGCGAGGGTCACGAACTTCCCGGACCGGTCGCCCTTCGGGAAGGGCTTGGCCCCCCAGGACGGCGCGCCGCCGGTGCGGGTCGGCTCGATCCAGATCTGGAACAGTGTCGTCGTCGTCGGCTCGAGATTGTACTCGGCGTGGCGGATGCCGCTGCCGGCGCTCATCACCTGCACGTCGCCCGCCTCGGTCCGACCCTGGTTGCCCAGGCTGTCCTGGTGGGTGATCGCGCCCTCGCGGACGTAGGTGATGATCTCCATGTCCGAGTGCGGATGGGGCGGGAAACCGGAATTGGCGGCGATCTCGTCGTCGTTCCAGACCCGAAGGGAGCCCCAGTTCATGTTCCTGGGGTCGTAATAGTTCGAGAATGAGAAGTGGTGGCGGGCCTTGAGCCAGCCGTGGTCGGCGCCGCCGAGGGCGCCGAAGGGTTTGCGGACGATCATCGTCATGTCCTCCGCGCCGGACCGCCGGCGCTGTTGCTTGACGACAAGATAGGCGTCATGGTCGAGCCATAAATAGAAACAAACGAAAAGCATTGTTTCCAGAATTGCATGTCCAAGCTGCCCGACCTTGAGGCGCTCGCCATCTTCGCCAGGGTGGTGGAGCTCCGTTCGTTCGCGGCGGCGGCCGACGATCTGAAGCTGTCGAAGGCGACGGTGTCCAAGGCTGTCGCCCGGCTTGAGCAAAGGCTCGGCGCTCGCCTATTCAATCGAACCTCGCGCCGGTTGGCGCTGACCGACGCCGGGCGGGCGCTCGCGGAACCCGCCGCCCGCGTGCTGGCCGAGGCCGAGTCGGCGGAGATGGCCGCGCTGGAACAGTCGGCCGCGCCGCGGGGGCAGGTACGCCTGGCCGTTCCGATGTCGTTCGGCCTGACCGACGTCGCGCCGATCCTGCCGGACTTCATGGCCGACTATCCGGAAGTGAGGATCGACCTGCACCTGAGCGACGCCATGGTCGACCTGGTCGGACAGGGCTTCGACATGGCTTTGCGGATCGCGGCCCTGCCGGACTCCTCCCTGGTCGCGCGCCGCCTGCGTCCGGTCCAGCGGCGACTGGTCGGCGCCCCCGCCTACTTCGCGCGCAAGGGCGCGCCGACCCATCCGAGCCAGCTGGTCGATCACTGCTGCCTGGCCTATGCCTACCTGCCGGCGCCGGAGACGTGGCGGTTCACCCATCCGTCCGGCGAGGAGGCGTCGATCCGCATCGACGGACCGCTGCGCGCCAACAACGCCACCGCCCTTCTGCCCGCCCTGGTCGCCGGACGGGGCGTGGCGCTGCAACCGGACTTCATCTGCGGGCCGGCGCTGGCGGAGGGCGCGCTGGTCTCGGTGCTGGACGACTGGACGGCTCCGCCCGTCGCGCTGCATCTGGTCATGCCGGCCGGCGGTCCGAGGCCCGCGCGCGTCGAGGCGCTGGCGGCGTTCCTCACCCGGCGGCTGTCCGCTCGCTGACCGCGCGGACCGCTGGCGCGCCGACCGGACGCGGACCATACTGACCCAGACTGGGGGCGGCGGGTTGCAGGTCACGACCGAGGGGCATTTGCACGACCATCTGCGGCGCATCTTCGGCTGTTCGCCCGAGATCGCCGCCAGCATCGGCGCGCGCGCTTCGGACCGCAGCTTCCCGGTCCGCGCGACGCTGCTGCGCCAGGGCGACCGCGCCGACCAGACCTGGCTCCTGCTGACCGGCCGCGCCCGAGCGCTGCTCTATGGCCTGGACGGCCAGATGGTGCTGCTGCACGAGTTCGCCCCCGGCGACATCTTCGGCGCCATCGACGATCAGGACGGCGGCGCGCACGAGGCCGATATCGTCGCCGTCGATCCCTCGCGCGCGGCCGTGTTCCTGGCGCTCGACTTCCTGCACCTGATGGAAACGCATGGCTGCGTCGGGCTGGCGGTGTCGCGAACGCTGCTGCGCCAACTGCGCGCGGCGACGGGCAGGATGGTGGAACGCCTGACCCTCTCGGCCGCCGGCCGGGTGCACGCCGAGCTCTTGAGGCTGGCCCGCCTGGGCGATGGTCGCTCGATCCGTCCGGCGCCGGTGCTGGCGGCTCTGGCGGTGCGGATCGACAGCACACGGGAGACGGTCTCGCGCGCCATCAGCGCGCTTGAACGTCGCGGGGTGGTGCGACGCGAGGACGATGCGCTCGTGATCGTCGCGCCCCAGCGCCTTGAGGAAATGGTCATCTAGGTCCGGAGCGAGAACAGCCGGGTCGGCTGCTCAGGGTCCACGCCCGACAGGTCGCCGATATGCTCGGCCCGGACGCCCGGCGTCGCGCCGGCGTAGAGCGCCGCGGCGAAGGCTTCGGTGACATGAACCGCGCCGGGCGGAGTCGAGGCCAGCAGCATCGCCGCGATGGAGGCTTCGCCGCCGACCGCCAGCGGCGGTCCGCCGAACGGGTCGTCGATGCGCCGGACGAGGCCGTAGTGGCCGCCGATCCGGACGTCCGCGCGTCCCGCCAAGGCGCCGGCGGCCGCGAGCGCCGCCATCGCCGCGGTCCCGGGCGTTTCATAGGTGAGGCCCAGCGTCGAACCGTTCCAGCGCGGCTCCGCACCCGACCCGACCGCGGCCGCCAGGGTCCTCGCCAGGTCCGCGCCCTCCGCGCCGTCCAGACCGGAGACCTCGATGGCGATCATCGCGGCCAGCCTTTCGCCGCGGTCGATCGAGGCCGTGGCCGGAGGGCCGCCCGTGGCGCGAGCGACGGCCAGGACGCGCTGTCGACGGCCGGCCGCTCGCCAGCCGAGGCCGAAGGCGCCGCTGCCGCCCGTCGCCGCCGGGTCATCCAGCAGCAGCAACTGCACCGCCTCGGTCGCTAGGCGCGACGCCTGCATGACCGCGCGGCCCATCGCCACCTCGGCGGCCAGGCGGATAGCCGGGAGATGAGGCCCCTCCGCCGCGCGCGCGACCGTTTCGACAGTGTCGGCCCGTGCGATCACGGCGTCGAATCGGGCGGCCCAGCCAGGGTCGGCCACGGCCACGGAGGCTTCCCGAAACGAATCGCGCTGCGCGGGCAGAACCACATGCAGCTCCGCGCCAGCGGCCAGCAGGGCTTCGGCGACGAGGATGTCCGCTCCGGCCGCCAGGGCGCCGTAGCCAAAGCCGATACGCTCGGCCGCGACGACCTCGGCGACCGCGCGGACCGCTTCGTCGTCGTGCGGCGACACCGCCATGTGACCGGCGAAATGCAGGGCGCGCGGCGGCCTCAGGGCGTCGAGCCAGCCGGCGTCCTGGCCCAGGGCGGTCAGGATCCGCGCGAACTGTCGCAGGGTCGAGGCGTGGTCCTCCCAGGCGCGAGGCGCCAGCGCGACCGCGCCTTCGAGCGTCGCTCTGGCCTCGGCGGTCCGGCCGAGCAGCAGCAGCGCTTCGGCGCGGGTGGCGGCGAGATAGTAGGGCGTCTCGGCCTGATCCGGACCGGTGTCGAGGCGCGCCAGGGTGTCGACCGCCAATCGCTGTGACGCAGACGCGTCGCCGGCCAGCAGGGACAGCGAGGCGGCGTTGATCAGCGGATAGGTCGCCCCGCTCAGCGACGCCGCCCGAGCGTAGGCGTCGGCGGCCTGCAGCAGGAAACGGCGCCGCGCCTCGCCCTCGGAGCCGTCCGCCCGGTCCTTGAGCAGCCGCCCCCGCACGCCGAGCACCGCCGGGTCGTCGGACACGCTTTCCAGGCCCGCATCACGGAACAGCCGCCACGCATGGTCCAGCGCGCCCGAGCGCGCATGGGCGGTGATCGAGAGGAGGGAAGCGGACAAGGGCGGATTCAATGCTACTGCCTCGACCGAGGGTATGCGGCGGTGAGACCCCTCTGGTCGGGCCGAGCGCGTGGAGGGACTTCCGTCGGCACTAGGGAATTCCACCGCCATTGTTGGGGATGTCCGGATCGATCGAGACCTCGATGGGCGCACCGGACGGCTGGGCCATATCGACATGCAGGTTGAAGTACTGACTCTCATACTTCGAGCCGCGCGCCATCACCGAAAAATAGAGGATTCGGCAGCCCGGCCTCTTGGGCGCCTTGTTGCCGGTGATCTCCCCGTCCGCCTCGACATAACGGATGCCGCCGTTGGCCGCGCCGTAGCGGGCCTTCGTGGTGAGACCGGGCCCGCTCATGCGGAACTGCCAGTCCATCCCCTCGTCGAGCTCGATCACGACGTAGCAGCGCTTCTCGACCAGGATGTCGAGGGCCGACGGTCGCCGCGGATTGGCGTTGGGGTCCCGCAGACGCGGAACGCCGCCCGTCGGCGGTGCGCTGAGCAGGCCCTGGGCGAAGGCCTTCACGTCGATGCCCGACACGACAAGGCTCGACGGATTCGCGGTCAGAACGAGTTTCTTGCCGACCTTATCGAAGCTGTACTTCGAATAGACGATCTCTTCCGTGCCGCTCCAACCCAGCTGTGGGTCAAGCTCGTCATACTCGTTCTTGAATGGCGATACGCCCGGAGCTGGATCACCCATCCTTGGTCCCTCGTTTTCCAATCGCGGCCGATGTCACGGCGATGTCCGCGGTGAGCTGTTGGCGCTGCTTGGCCCACGTCCTGTTCGTCGGGTCGAAGGCGATCATCTCGCCCATGACGGCATGGGCCTTTCTGAGACGCTCGGTCGCCGCTCGCGGCCGGCCGTACTTCAGGTCAAGCGCCGCCAGCGCCCGCTGAAGCGCGATCCACCGCTCGCGCAGGCGCATGTTGCGGGGGTCGGAGGCCAGCCTCGGCGCCAGGAGCCGCTCCTCGGCCAGACGATGCACGAGCGTCGACGCCGGGTCCCCATTCGCGCGATGGGCGTCCGCCAGCCAGGCATGACGGTTGGCGAGATCTTCATCGAGCGCCCCCGCCGGGCTTGTTCGCGCCGCGGCCTGCTCCATCCTCTCCAAAGCGGCCGCGCAGCGCTTCAGGGCCGCCGGCACATTGGGCGGCTCGGCGAGCGCGATGGAGCAAAGCGCCCCCTCGGCGTAGGCCGCTTCCTTGAGATAGACGGCGTTCCGCGGTTCGGCGGCGGCGAGCGCGCTGGCCAGCCGTTGATAGGCGTCAAACGCCGCGCGCGCCTGCTCGACCTGTCCTCTTTCATAGGCGACGTAGCCGACCCAGTACTCGCTTTGCGAATGCGCGAACATCCGCTTCGAGTTGCGCGGGTCGTCCCGCAGAAGCGCCTCGGTGGTCCGCCGCGTTTCCTTGAACTTCCTCAGGGCGCCCTCAAGGTCTCCGCGGCGCATGTCGTCCTCGCCCATCGCCTGGAGGATGCCGGCCCGCCGTTCCAGCGACGCCGGCGGCAGCCGCTTCAGATCCTGGCCCTTGTAGTAGTCCAGCGCCCGCGCGTTGACGGCGGTCAGCACGTCCAGGCGGCCGACCTCCTTCAATTTCGCGCGCAGGTCGGTCTGCATGAAGTCCACCAGTCCCTCGGCTTCCGCCCTCTGGCGATCCGCTTCGGCGCGGGCCTGGAAGGCGAAAGTCGTCAGCAGGGCCATGGCTAGCATCGCCGTGACGGCGACCGCCGTGACCGCCGTCACGCTGCGCAGGCGGCGCTGGGCGTCGCGCTGGACAAGCTCGTCGAGGCCGATCCCGGTCACGCCGGCGACCAGCTTGAGCAATGCGTGGCGCTCGCCGTCCAGTCCCGGGCGGAAGTCGGCGGCCAGCGGCTCGACCGGCCGTCCGTCGGAACCGGGCAGTCGCAACGGCTCGGGGAAGGCGTCGGCCGGATCGCCGGCGATCAGCGCGGCCAGGATCGGACGCCCGGGATGCAGGGCCCGGAAGGTCTCGATCTCGCGCGCGACCCAGGGCGAGGCGGCGGCGGCAGGGGAGCAGACGACGATCAGGGTGGCCGAGTCGGCGAGCGCCGCCCGCACCTCGGCGCTCAGGTCGTCCGCCGCGGGCAGTTCCTCAAGGTCGCGGAACACCGGCGCGATCCTGGCCGGCGCAGGCCCGCGCGGCGTGTCGCGCCCGACCAGCCGGCGCGGCAGCGCGTAGGCTTCCAGCCGCCGGTGAAGGCGTCGCCCGAAGGCCGCGTCCCTGTGGCTGTAGCTGATGAAGGCGCGGTAGCGGCCCGCGCCGGACGTCTCCCCCATCGCAGCCCCCACCCGCGAACGACGTTTTCAGCCTGACACGCGGGCGGGGCAGGCACAATCGGCAGATGCGTCGTGCGCCGATCCTCGCCTGAGGTTATCGCGCGCGTGGATCGCGAACGGCGAAGAAGAGCAGCGTAAGGGCGGCGAGCAGCAGACCGAGCGAGGCGCCGAAGACGAAGTCGTAGCCGAACAGGTCGGCGACCGCCCCGCCGACCAGAGGTCCGAGCGTGGCGGTGACGCCTTCCGCGGTGGCGGAGATGCCGATGCGCATCGGCAGGTCGTCGCGGTGGCCGAACTCAAGGATCATGGTCTGCGAGGCCATCATGTAGCCGGCCTGGGCCGCGCCGAGCACGAAGAAGGCCAGGAACACCGCCGCCGGCTGGTGCAGGGTGATCATCAGGAGGGTCGAGAGGATCCACCCGCCGATCGACAGCAGCAGCACGAGGTGGAAGCCGGTCCGGTCTCCGAGATAGCCCCAGGCGAGGTTCGACACCGTGTCCGCGCCAAGGAAGGCCAGCGACAGCAGGCCCAGGGTGGCGCCGTCGACGTGCATCCGCTGGCCGACATAGAGGATGAAGAAGGGGGTGGCGATGCGCGCCGAGGTGGCCAACATCTGCACCACCAGGAACCAGCCGTAGGCGCGGTCGGCGGCGATCAGGCCGGGCACGTCGCGAAGGCGGTCGCGCAGTCTCACCGGCGGGCGGATTGTCGGCGGCTCCGGCTCCCGGATCTGGTGCTGCAGGAACCACAGTCCGGCGCTGGTCAGCAGGAAGGCCAGGATGAAGGTCGTCGAATAGCCATTGCCGAACAGGTTCTGGCCGATGAGCCACTTGCCCGAGACGTAGGCGAGGATGGCCGCGATCAGGCCGCCGACAGCATTGCGCCAGGCCTGCAGTCGGCCGCGCAGGCTGATGGGAATGACCTTGGCCATCAGCAGAGAGAAGGCCACCCGCTGGGCGCCCATGAAGATCCCGAACAGGAAGATGAAGGTCAGCAGGGTGAGGGTCAGCGCCTGGTCCTTCAGGAACCAGCCGGCCAGCGCCATGCCGAGGATCGCCAGCCGCCCGAGGCTGCCCAGCACAATGGCGGTCGGCATGATCCGCGTGCGGTGCTCCATGTTGGCGCCGGCCACGAGCGGCGAGATGATCCCGCCCATCTGCTGCAGCGCCAGGCCGAGGCCGACCACGGTGTTCGACCCGGAGATCAGGTGCAGGTAGGCCGGCATGAAGGTGGGGGCGTTGATCAGGCGAAAGCCCGTCATCCCCAGCATGCCATGCACGAAATTGCCGACGTAGTTGCGACGCAGGTTGTCCCAGACGAACGACTCGAATGCGGCCTCCCGGGCCGCGGGATCACTGGGGGCGGACACCGGTTCGGCGTCCGCCCTGTCGACTTCGCTCATGCCGGCCGCCGGGGCCTGGGACCTGTCATCGGACGATCAGTACCCCTGCATCCGGCCCCAGCGGTCGCGATGCCAGGCGGTCGAACCGAACAGGCTCTCCACCGCGCGGGCGCGCTTGAGGTAGAGGCCAGCGTCGTGGGCGTCGGTCATGCCGATGCCGCCATGCATCTGGACCATCTCGCGCGAGATCAGGTTCAGGGTGTCGCCGGCGACGGCCTTGGCCAGGGCCGCCATCTCCGGGAGATTGCCGGCATCCTGATCGATGGCCGACAGAGCCGCCTCGACGCAGGAGCGGGCCAGCTCCAGCTCGCTGAACATCTTGGCGGCGCGATGCTGCAGCGCCTGGAAGCTGCCGATGGTCTGGCCGAACTGCACGCGCGTCTTGAGATAGTCGAGCGTGGTCTCGAAGGCCTGTGCCGACATGCCCAGCATCTCCGCCGACAGGGCGATGCGGGCGACGTCGAGCGTCCGTTCCAGCAGCGCGTGGCCGCCGCCGACCTCGCCCAGCACCGCCTCGGCGCCGACCTGGACGCCGTCCAGGGTCAGGGCCGCGTAGTCACGACTGTCGGCGACGTGGCGCGGCGCACGGGACAGGCCGGCGGCGTCGGCGGAGACGAGGAAGAGGGTGATCCCGTTCTCATCGCCGGGCTTGCCGCCCGTCCGGGCGCTCGCGAGGAAGGCCGTCGCCGTCATGCCTTCGGCGACGAACGCCTTGCCGCCGGTCAGGCGCCAGCCGTCGCCCGACGGTTCGGCGGCCAGCGCGACGCCGGCCGGATCGTGGCGCGGCCCCTCGTCGACGGCCAGGGCGATGATCGCCTCCGCCGACGCGACGCCCGGCAGCCAGGCCGCCTTCTGGCCGTCGGTTCCAGCGCGGACCAGGGCGTGGGTCGCGGCCATCGAGGAGACAGCCAGAGGCGAGGCGGCGAGGTTTCGGCCGAGCTCCTCGAGCACCAGGCCCAGGCTCAGGTAGCCGAACTCCGAGCCGCCGTGCGCCTCGGGCACGACCACGCCGGCCCAGCCCATCTCCGCCATCTCGCGCAAGGCCTCGGGGGCGTAGCCCGCCAGGTTGCCGCTGTCGCGCGCCTTGCGCAGGGCCGCGACAGGGGCTCGCTCCTGCACCCACGCCTTCGCGGCGTCGCGCAGCATCGTCTGTTCTTCGTTCAGGACGGCCATGGTGCGCGCTCCCTACTGGTGATCGAGAAGGCCAAGGATACGCTTGGCGATGATGTTGTTCTGGATTTCGGCCGAGCCGCCGTAGATCGTGGTGGCCTTGCCGCCGAGCCAGTTGCGGGTCTGCTCCAGCTCCTTGTCGGTGAAGCCTTCCCCCTCCCAGCCAAGGCCCTGCAGGCCCATGATCTCGACCGCGAGCTCCGCGCGGTCCTGGCCGACCTTGGAGCCGACGTTCTTCATGATCGAGGTGGCGTTCGAGGGGCCGCCGCCGCCCTTGGCCTCGGCCTGGGCCCGCATCAGGGTCAGCATGAAGGCGCGGCTTTCCATCTGGTGGCGGATGATCCGGGCCCGCAGGTCCGGATCGGCGATGCGTCCGGTCGCGTCGACGCCGATGTAGTCCTTGGCCAGCTGGTCCAGCGAGGTTCCAGAGGCGAACCGACCCGCCGAGCCGCCGCCGCCCGACAGGCTGTTTCGCTCGTGCTGCAGCAGGCGCTTGCCGATCGTCCAACCCTTGTTGAGCTCGCCGACCAGGTTCTCCTTGGGCACCTTCACGTCGGTCAGGAAGGTCTCGCAGAAGGGCGAGACGCCGCTGATCAGCTTGATCGGCCGCACCTCGACGCCCGGCGTCCTCATGTCGAACAGGATGAAGCTGATGCCCTCGTGCTTGGTCGTGAAGTCCGTGCGCACCAGGCAGAAGCACCAGTCGGCGTACTGGGCGCCGGACGTCCAGATCTTCTGGCCGTTGACCAGGTAGTGGTCGCCCATGTCGTCGCAGCGGGTCTGCAGGGCGGCCAGGTCAGAGCCGGCGCCGGGCTCCGAATAGCCCTGGCACCAGCGAATCTCGCCGCGGCAGATCGGCGGAATGTGGCGCTGCTTCTGCGCCTCGTTGCCGTACTCCAGCAGGGTCGGGCCGAACATCATGATGCCCATGCCGCCGATCGGGTTGCGGGCGCCGATCTTGGCCATCTCCTGCTGCAGGATGCGGGCCTGGGCCGGCGAAAGGCCGCCGCCGCCGTATTCCTTCGGCCAGGTCGGCGTGCCCCAGCCCTTCTCGCCCATCCGCTGCTTCCACAGCAGCGCGTCGCCCTCGACCGGGCCGGTGGCATTGATCATCGCCACCTCCACGCCCGCCAGCGACGGCGGGAAGTTGGCGGCGAGCCAGTCCTTCACCTCCGCGCGGAAGGCCTCCGCGTCCGTGCTGCCAAAATCGGCCATGTCAGTGCTCCTGGCGTCGTCCCGAATGTGTTGTCGTCAGCGTCCCGGCGGACGCGGTTTCAGATCTGGCGCGCGCGGCCTTCCCAATAGGGCGCGCGCACCTTGTTGCGCTGGATCTTGCCGGCTTCCGAGCGCGGCAGATCGGTCACGAAGTCGAGGCTGCGCGGGACCTTGAAGGCCGGCAGGCTGTCCCGCGCGAAGGCCAGGATCTCCTCGGCCAGCGTTTCTGACGGTTCATGGCCCGGCCGCAGGAGGATCACCGCCTTCACCTGCTCGCCCCATTCGTCGTGCGGCACGCCCACGGTCGCGGAGTCGGCCACGGCGGCGTGCTTGACCAGCTCGTTGTCGATCTCCTGCGGGTAGATGTTCACCCCGCCAGAGATGATCGTCTCGGCGTTACGGCCGGTCAGGAACAGGTAGTCGTCCTCGTCGAAGTAGCCGACATCGCCCATGGTGAAATAGTCGTCGACGCGCGAGGCCCGGGTCTTCGCCTCGTCCTTGAAGTAGGTGAAGGCGCCGCCCGGGGGCAGCTGCTGGTAGATGGCTCCGGCCTGGCCGTTGGGCAGATCGCGCCCCTGCTCGTCGAGGATGCGGACTCCGAGCAGGGCCGGTCGCTTTCCGACGCTGCCCGGCTTGGCCAGCCACTCGTGAGAGTCGATCAGGAAGCCCGCGCCGCCCTCGGAACCGGCATAGTATTCCGTCAGGACCGGGCCGAACCAATCGATCATCGCGCGCTTGATCTCGGGCGGGCAGGGCGCGGCGCCATGGATGATGAAGCGGACATGGTCGACGGGATAGCGGGCCTTCACCGCCTCCGGCAGGGCCAGCAGACGCTGGAACATGATCGGCACCAGGTGGAAGTGCGTGACGCGCCGCTCGGCGATCGTGCGCAGGACATGTTCGGAGTCCCACTTGTCGATCAGCACCAGCGGCACGCCGGCGTTCATGGCGGCGCGCACGTCGAAGACCAGCGGCGCGGCATGATAGGCCGGTCCGGCGCACATCTGCACCGAGGTCTCCGGATCATAGCCGCGCATCTGGTAGGTGACATAGGGGGTCACCGCCGGATTGGGGCGGAAGACTCCCTTGGGCCGCCCCGTCGTGCCCGAGGTGTACATCATGGTGTTGCCGAGCGACGGGTCGGGGATGTCGAACCCGTCGAAGGCGGCGATCGCCTCGCGATACGGCTGGAAACCGCCGATGTCGCCGCCGACCGAGAGCTTGAGCGTCAGGCCGGGGCAGGCGGCGATGGCCTCGGGGACGGTGGCGACGCGGGCGTCGGCGATGACCACCTTGGCCTCGCAGTCGCGGATGATGTAGCCGATCTCGTCGGCGGTCAGGTGCCAGTTCACCGGCGTCAGGCGCATGCCGCAGCGCAGGGCCGCGGCCAGGGTCTCGAGGAACTCGACGCGGTTGGAGCAGACCAGCGCCACGGAGTCGCCGACGCCCAGGCCGCTGGCGCGCAGGAGTCTTACGAGCCGGTTGGCGTTGGCGTTGACCTCGGCGAAGCTGTGCGTCGCGCCGTCCGGGTCGACGACCGCGGTCCGCCCCGGCTGCAGTCCGGCCCAGACCGCGAAGGTCATGCCGACCAGGGATGCGGCGTCGAGGCGCGACGCGAGATCAGGTTCAGGATCGGCGAGCGACATCGCGGTCTCCAACAGGCCGCCCAGTCCGGCCGCGGTTCAAGTCTGGAACATTCGAACGTCGTTTCGCAACGGGGATTGGCGACCTTCGAACATCAAGTATGTCGCGGGGCTGCTCGATGGGCCTCGAGACGAGGCGAGTGGCGGACTGTTCGAACAGGTGGTTTCGCGTCTCGGTTCGGCTTGACTTCGAAGCCTCCGCCGGAACACTCGACGTATGAGGCAGACGGTCAGGCCAGCGGTCCAGGAAGGGACGGGCGTGCGCGCGCGGGCGCTTTCGGCGGCGGCGAGCATCCTGTCCGCGCAGGGCGCCGAGGAGCTGAGCCTGCGCGCGATCGCCGATGCGGCCGGCATTGGGCTGGCGTCGATCTACCACTACTTCGCCAACAAGGAGGACCTGCTGCTGAGCCTGGCGCTGAGCGGCTACGAGGACCTCCGCCGCGCCATCCTGTCCGGACAGGCCGATCCGGACGCCGGCGCGCCCATGCGCGGCGGTTCGCGCGCCTTCTTCGCTTTCGCCCAGGCTCGGCCGGCGCTGTTCTCCCTGATGTTCAGCGAGCGATTGCTGGCGCGACACGAGGTCCTTCGGGAGGCCGAGCGCGGCGTCCTGATGGCCTATATGGCGGCTGTTCAGGCCGATGTGCGCATCCCGCCCCGTCACCAGGAGCACGCCGCCTACGCCCTCTGGGCGCTCGGCCGGGGGATGGCGGCGATCATCGCCTCGCATCCCGGCGGTCAGCCGCCGCCCGAGCTGATGCAGAAGCTGTTCGCCGGCGGCGCCTATCTGATCGACCATCCCGAATAGCGCCCGTCAGAGGCGGCGTGGGATCATCACCGGCAGGGTCTCGTAGCCCCGGACGAACACCGAATAGCTGCGCCGGGGTTCGCCGGTCACGACGACCTCCGGGAAGCGTTTGAGGATCTCTTCCCAGATGATCTGCAGCTGCAACTCCGCGAGCCGGTTGCCGACGCAGCGGTGAATGCCGAAGCCGAAGGAGATGTGCTGCCGCGGACGCTCGCGGTCGATGATGTAGTCGTTGGGCCGTTCGATGACCGTCTCGTCGCGGTTGCCCGAGACGTACCACATGACGACCTTGTCGCCCTTGCGGATCAGCTTGCCGCCGAACTCGATATCCTCCAGCGCCGTGCGGCGCATGTGGGCCAGCGGCGTCTGGTAGCGGATGGTCTCGGAGACCATCGAGGCGATCAGCCCGGGGTTGGCGCGCAGCTTCGCGTACTGATCGGGGTTGCGGTTAAGCTCATAGACCGAGCCGGAGATGGTGTTGCGCGTGGTGTCGTTGCCGCCGACGGTCAACAGGACCACGTTCCCGAAATACTCCCGCGGCGCCATGTTGCGGGTCTCGGGATGGTGCGCGAGCATCGAGATCAGGTCACCGGCGGGCGGCGCGTTGACCTTCCTGTTCCAGAGCTCGTTGAAGTAGGCTTGGTACTCGCCGAAGATCTCGATCTTCTGGTCCAGAGACTCCACCAGGCCCCCCGGCATCGGGATGGCGGTGACGACGTCCGACCAGTACGGCAGCTTGCGGCGGTCTTCCTGCGGCGCGTCGAAGAGGGTGGCGAGGGTCATCGCCGTCAGTTCCTCCGACACCAGGTCGACCCAGTCGAACTCCTCGCCGATCGGCAGGCTGTCCAGGATGGCGCCGGCCCGCTCCCGGATCAGCGGCGCCAGCACCTGCAGATTGGCGGGCGAGACCGCCGGGCTGACCGCCTTGCGCTGCACATCGTGCCGGGGCGGGTCCATGGCGATGAACATCGGCAGCGGTTCGAAGTTGGACTGGCCGCCGCCGATGGTGATGCCGCCGAGCAGGAAGTCGGATGAGAACACCTGGTGGTTGGTGTCCACCGCCATGATGTCGTTGTAGCGGGTGATCGACCAGTAGGGGCCGAACTCGCCGCCCTCGGTGAGGTGCACGGGGGCCTCGGCCCGCAGCCGGTCGAAGATCGGCCACATCGAGTCGGACTGGAAGAGGGCCGGCTGGGCCGGATCGAGGCTTTCGAGCGGCGCTGAATACACCGCTTCGCGAACCCCGCGCTGATCCATCGCTCCGTCGGCCATTGCGCTCTCCCCACGCTTCTTGTTGACCCCAGGAAAGGCCTTCGAACAGTGTTCCACAAGGGCCGTGGCCAGAGGCTGATGGGTTCAGATGGAACAATCTGAACCCTGAATCAGGCTCTACAGCTTTGATTCTAGAGCACGCTTCAGCCATCAGACGATTCCGTCTGATGCCATCGTGCTCTAGGCGAGGTCGGCGGCGTCCTCGACCTTCAGACCGTCTCGCAGTTCGCGGCGCAGGAACTTGCCGCTGGCGTTGCGGGGCAGGGGTTCGTCACGCATCCAGATGTATCGCGGCGCCTTGTGCCGGGCGGCCAGGGCGATGCAATGCTCGCGCAGCGCCGCCGGCGTGACGGTCTCTCCGGCGCGGAGCACGACCGCGACGCCGACCTCCTCGCCCAGGCGCGCGTCCGGCACCCCGAAGGCGCAGCACTCGGCCACGGCGGCGTGGTGGTGGAGGTTGGCCTCGACCTCGGCGCAATAGACGTTCTCTCCGCCGCGCAGGACCATGTCCTTCTTGCGGTCGACCAGGAAGATGAAGCCGTCCTCGTCGATGCGGGCGACGTCGCCGGTGTGCAACCAGCCGTCGGTGATGCTCTCGGCGGTGGCGTCGGGGCGGTTGATGTAGCCCTTGATCACCGAGGCGCCGCGGACCCACAGCTCGCCCGGCTGCCCCGCGGGTAGTTCGTTTCCGGCATCGTCGACGACCTTGGCCTCGAAGCTGGGCATCGCTCGGCCGCAGCTGGCCGGCTTGTCGACGAAGAAGTCGCCGCTGATCGAGGTGATGATCCCGCAGGTCTCGGTCATGCCGTAGCCGGTGTTGGGCCTGGCCGTGGCGACGGTCTTCTCGATCTTGTCGACGAGGTCCGGCTGGATCTGCGCGCCGCCGCCGCCGACCGACATCAGGCTGGAGGTGTCGTACTTGCCAAAGTCCGGATGGGTGACCAGTTCGCGGGCCATGACCGGCACGCCGCTGACGGTCGTGACCTTCTCGCGCTCGATCAGCTTCAGGGCCTCGCCCGCGTCCCAGCGATACATGAGCACCATCTTGCCGCCCGCCGCGGTCGTGGCGTAGGCGCCGCAGTTGTTGGCCGTCACGTGGAACAGCGGCGTGGTGACCAGCGTCACCGGGATCGGGACCGGCGCATCCGGGTCGGGCATGACGCCGGT
The DNA here is from genome assembly GCA_937925635.1 of uncultured Caulobacter sp. Classification (GTDB taxonomy): domain Bacteria; phylum Pseudomonadota; class Alphaproteobacteria; order Caulobacterales; family Caulobacteraceae; genus Caulobacter. Next base: position 105,818 of record CALALX010000027.1, on the reverse strand, counting down.
GCCGCGCGCTGTCGCCAGGGCGGTGACCTGGCCGGCGAACATCATGTTCATCAGATTGTTGACGCAGCCGCGCTGGGTCAGCTGGGCGCCCTTCGGGAACCCGGTGGTGCCCGAGGTGTAGAAGATGCAGGCGTCGGCGTCGGGGTCGATCGTGACCATGGGCAGATCGCCGCCTCGCGCCAGAACCTCGGCCCAGGGCGCGGCCCCGGCGGGCGTCTCGGCCCGGACCGCGACCAGCTTCGCGCCGCCGAGCATGTCGGGCTGTTCGGCGATGCGGGCGATCCGCTCGGCGTCGGCGAACACCACCTTCGGCGCGGAGTCCTTCAAGCCGTAAGCCATCTCGGCCGCCGTCCACCAGGCGTTCATGCCGACCACGGCGACGCCGATCGACACGCCGGCCCAGTAGATCAGCATCCATTCGGGGTAGTTGCGCATGGCGATGGCCACGCGGTCGCCGGGCTTCACCCCCTGGTCCATCAGCCAGTTGGCGACGGCCGCCACCTGACGGTGCGCCTCGCCATAGGTGATGCGCTCGTCCTCGTAGACGAGGTAGTCGCGGTCGGCGAACTGCAGCGTGGACAGCCACAGGGCGCGGATGTCGGGCGGCGCGGCGGCGAAGGTGCGGATCGGCGCGCCGCGCACCGCGATGGTGGTGATCTCGAACGGCTGCCCTGGCGCCGTCAGTTCGGCCCAGGCCTGTTCCAGTTCCGCGTAGTGCACCCGTCGTCTCCCGTTGTCGCGTTTCCCCGCGGTCCGATCTTTCGCCGGACTCGCCGTATTCGAAGTCGGCCGCCGCGTCCTCGTTGGCGGACGCGGCGGTTCCTAGACCGTCAGAGCAGATCGCCGCCGACCGCCGAGGCGGTCGTGCCATGCTGCTGGAAGGCCTTGATCACGTTGCGGCCCGTGGTCCAGCGATGGACCTCGTCCGGCCCGTCGACCAGACGCTGCGACCGGATGTGCGTGTACCAGCGGGCCAGCGGCGTATCCATGGAATAGCCGAGCGCGCCGTGAAGCTGGATGGCGGTGTCGACCACCCGATGCACCATGTTGGCCAGGAACACCTTGGCGATGCCGTTCTCCTGGCGCAGGTCGAGGCCCTTCTCCGCCTTGTAGGCGATGTGCAGCAGCATCAACCGGGCGATGTAGATGTCCTGCGCGCAGTCGGCGAGCATGAACTGGACGCCCTGCCGCTCGCTGAGCGGCTTGCCGAAGGTCGAGCGCTTGGTCACATGCTCCACGGCCAGGTCAAGGGCGCGCTGGGCCATGGCGACATTGTGCATGCCGTGGCGCAGGCGGCCATAGGCGAGACGGTGCTGGCCCATGTTGAAGCCGTTGCCCTCGCCGCCCAGCAGGTTCTCGGCCGGGATGACGAGATCCTTGATCTCGACCTCGGAGTGGCCGCCGCCGAGGACGTGCGACAGCGGACCATGAGCGGCCATCGTCTCGATGTCCCGGACAATGCGGTAGCCGGGGTTGGGCAGCTCGACGATGAAGGTCGAGAACTGCTGGTGGCGCGGCGCGTCCGGGTCGGTGCGGGCCATGACCAGCGCGATGTCGGCCACCGAAGCGGCCGAGCTGAACCACTTCTCGCCGTTGAGGATGTAGTTCTCGTTGCCGTCCTTGACCGCGGTGGTGCGCATGCCGGTGGCGTCGGCGCCGGCGGCCTTCTCGGTCATCGAATAGCAGATGCGCTTCTCGCCGTTCAGCAACGGCTTGAGGAACTTCTCCTTCTGGTACTCGGTGCCGTGCGCCAGCAGCGTCATCATGGTGGCGTCATCGGGGCCCTGGGTGTTGAGCGACAACGCCCCCAGGTAGCTCTCGCCGAGCTCCATCTGCACCAGGGCGTTGGCGAGCGGGCCAAGGCCCATGCCGCCATGCTCCTTGGGGATGAACGGGCACCAGAGGCCCTGGGCGCGCGCCTTGGCGCGCAGCTCGCCGAGCACGGTCTTGAAGTCCTCGCCGTCCAGCAGCCGCTTTTCGGCTGGGCGGCACTCGTCGTTCACCCACTGGCGGACCTTCTCACGGATGGCCTTGGCCTCCGCCGGAATCTCGAAATCGATCGCCATCCTGGCGTCTCCCTATCTGTCTTTTCTTTGATCGGTGTCAGGCGGCGGCGGACGGCCGGGCGCCGACGCGCGCGAACCAGTCCTTCACCCAGCCGGCCTCGTCGGGAATCGGTTGGCCGACCTGGGCGCCGAAGGCGAGGAAGGCGAACAGCAGCACGTCGGCCAGGCTGAAGCGGTCGCCGCAGATGAACTGGCGGCCCTTCAGCTGGCCGTCGAGCCAGATCAGCCGGTCCTTTGCGATGGCCTTCAGCTCGGCCGCGCCCTCGGCGCCGACCAGCTTCATGCGGTTCTCGAAGATGCGGCGGCCCTCGGCGGCGCGGAAGCCGTTGGTCATGGGCTCGCAGATGTTGAGGTCGATGCGGCGGGTCCACATCCGCGTTTCGGCGCGCTCCTCCGGCGTTGAGCCGATCAGGGCGGGAGAGGGATGCTTTTCCTCAAGGTACTCGCAGATGACCGTGATCTCGGTGATCTTCGTGCCGTCCTCCAGTTCGAGCGCGGGAGTCTGGCCGGCGACGTTGACCGCCTCGCTGTAGGGCGGGCGACGGTTCTCGCCGCCCATCAGGTCGACCTCGACCATCGGCAGCGACAGGCCCTTCTCGGCCGCGAACATGCGGACCATGTGCGGGTTGGGACCCATCGAGGTGTAGAGCTTCATGGTCGTTCCTTCCTGGTGATCGTCTTCTTGTCGGTCAGCGCCCGCCCTGGCCGTCGTCGACCTTGATCGAGGTCCCGGTGACGGCGTCGGAGGCGGGCGAGCAGAGATAGAGCAGGGTGCTGTCGAGCTGGGCGGGATCGCCGATCCGCCGGCGCGGCATATGCTGACTGATATCGCCCATCCGCTCCAGCATGCCGTCCATCATCTCCGAGGCGAAGGCCCCCGGTGCGATGGCGTTGACGTTGATGTGGAACTTCGACCACTCGACGGCCAGCGCCTCGGTCATGCGCACCACCGCCGCCTTACTCACCGAATAGAGCGCCGCGCCCTCGCCGCGATAGCTGTAGGCGGCCATCGACGCGATGTTGATGATCCGGCCGGGGCGCTTGGCCTCAAGCCGGCGCTTGGCGAATTCGGTCGCCAGGATCCAGGGCGCGCGCACGTTGGTGCCAAGCACGTTGTCGATCAGCTCGATCGACATCTTCGTGGCCCGCTGGGCGTCCGGGATGCCGGCATTGTTGACCAGGATGTCGACGGGCCCCAGCGCCGCCTCGGCCCGGTCGAACAGGCTCAGAAGCTGGTCCGTGTCGGTCACGTCCAGCTGCAGCGCCGCGGCGGTTCCGCCGTCGGCGGCGATTTCCGCGGCCAGGGCTTCGAGACGGTCCAGACGCCGCCCCGTGATCGCCACCTTGGCTCCCTGGCGGGCCAGGACCTTTGCGAACCGCCGGCCGAGGCCGGAGGATGCGCCTGTCACCAGCGCGATCTGGCCGGTCAGGTCGATCGAGGCGTTGGGCAACGGATAGGCCATGGGCGGACTCCCTCGTGTCTTCCACGACTATCCCTGCCTGACCGTAGGGCAAGAAAGCAGGAAAAGCGCTCGCCGGGCATGGAGACGAGCTTGACCGTCTCATATCTCTCTGGTTATGAGTGGTTTCATAGCCGGGGAATTATTGATCTCGATGTCGGCCGACCAGGACATGCTGTTTCGAACCCTCGCCGATCCAACGCGGCGGGCGATCTTTGAGCGCCTGTGCCGCGAGGGTGAGCAGACGGTCGGGGCCTTGACGGCTCGGGCCGGCGTCTCCCAGCCGGCGGTGTCCAAACACCTCGGCGTGCTGAAGCAGGCGGGGCTGGTGCTGGATCGGCCGGCGGGGCGACAGACCCACTACAGCGCGCGGCCCGGCGCGCTCGGACCGCTGGTCGACTGGACGCATCAGATGACCGGGTTCTGGGAGGGCCGATTTGACCGGCTTGAGGATCTGCTCAGGAGGATGGACCAGTGACCGCCCCCGACACCCGTTCCGTCGTCGTCGAGCGCGACATCCCCTATCCGCCGGAAAAGCTCTGGCGGGCGCTGACGCAGCCGCACCTGATCGAAGCCTGGCTGATGAGCAACGATTTCGAACCGGTGGTCGGCCACGGCTTCAAGCTGCGCGGGGAGTGGGGCGGGATCCTGGACTGCGAGGTGCTGGCGGTCGAGCCGCCCCACAGGCTGTCCTACAGCTGGAACCACGATCACGACGACCCGGCCTTCTCGCTTCGAAGCGTGGTGACCTTCACGCTGACGCCGACGGCCTCGGGCACGCATCTGCGCATGGAGCAGACGGGCTTCCGGCCGAATCAGAAGCAGGCGTTCGGCGGCGCGCAGGCGGGCTGGGCGAGGTTCCTGGCCAACCTCGAAGAGCTTCTGGCGCGAACGCCTTGAGCGAGCGACCTTCGAACGGCACGACAGGGAGAGTCCCATGAACTGGAACGTGTTGATCCGGCAGTTTCACCGCTGGATGTCGATCGCCTTCACCCTCGGCGTCATCACCTACATCGTCGTCATGACCCAGGGGACGCCGCCGGCCTGGCTCGGCCTCTTCGCGCTGGTTCCGCTCATCCTGCTGCTGTGCAGCGGCCTCTACATGTTCGTGCTGCCCTACGTTTCGAAGGGCCGCGCCGGGGCGAAGGGGTGACGCGATGGCAAAGCTGCTGTCAGGCGGCAACCCCCAGATCGCCAAGGGTTACGGCGACGGGCCGGTGCAGGCCTATATCGCCGCCATGCCGGGGTGGAAGCGCGACGTCGGCCGCCGGCTCGACACGCTCATCGTCAAGGCCGTTCCGGGCGTGCTGAAGGCGGTCAAGTGGAACTCGCCCTTCTACGGCGTCGAGGAGGACGTCTGGTTCCTGAGCTTCCATTGCTTCGACCGCTACGTGAAGGTCGCCTTCTTCAAGGGCACCTCGCTCGACCCGGTTCCGCCGGTCGGGTCCAAACAGAAGGACGTGCGCTACTTCCACGTCCATGAGGGCGACGAGCTGGGCGAAGCGAGGTTCACCGGCTGGGTGAAACAGGCCAGCCGGCTGCCCGGCGAGCGGATGTGAGCAGGGAGACGACGCCGCATGAAGAAGACCGAAGGCGGAACGACCGGGATACTCGAGGGCGCCGCCGCCGCCGCGCACATCGACGCGAAGATCGCGGCGCTGGGCGACTGGCGGGGCGAGACGCTGGCCCGCCTCCGGGCCCTGGTCCACGAGGCCGATCCAGAGGCCATCGAGACCGTGAAATGGGGCGGCGTCGCGGTCTGGGAGCACGCCGGCATTCTGTCCACCGGCGAGATCTACAAGGCCGCCGTGAAGATGACCTTCGCCAGGGGCGCGTCGCTGGAGGATCCCGCGGGCCTGTTCAACTCCAGCCTGGAGGGCAATACCCGCCGCGCCATCGATTTCCGCGAGGGCGAGGCCATCGACGGCGAGGCGCTGAAGGACCTGATCCGTTCAGCCGTGGCGTTCAACCTCGCGCGCCGAACGCGCTGATGGCGGCGTCGGCCGCGGGCGAGGGGCTCGCCCGCGACCGACGCGGTTCGCCTAGCTGTAGTGGAAGGCGGCGTCGTCGAGATCGACGGTCGGGATGAGGTCCTTCTCGGTCCAGTAGTCCTGACTGTGCTGCCATTCGGGCTTGGTTCCGCGGCGCGGCCAGAGGTGCACGCCACGCTGCAGGTAGCCGGGATTGAAGTTCTCGGTGTCAATCCAGTCGAGCAGTTCCATGTCGGCGTCTTCCGGCCGGAGCGCGACCTCGACCTTTTGCGCCTGCCGCGCCTGCATGTGGTCCCGCAGCCGGCAGACGAAGTCGGCCACGAGGTCGGCGCGCAGGGTCCAGCTGGCCCGGAAATAGCCCATGACCCAGACCAGGTTCGGCACGCCGGTGAACATCATGCCGCGCCAGGTCACGGTGTCATGGAAGTCGAGGGGCTTGCCGTCGATCTCGAAGGCGATGTCGCCGAGCGCGTTGATGTTGAAGCCCGTGGCCGAGACGATGATGTCGGCCTTGAGCTCGCGACCCGATTTCAGGCGGATACCCTCCGGCGTGAAGCGGTCGATCTCGTCGGTGACGACGCTGGCCTTGCCCTTGATCACGGCCTGGAACAGGTCGCCGTCGGGGACGAAGGCGATGCGCTGGCGCCAGGGCCGGTATCGCGGCGTGAAATGCTCCTTCACGGCCTCGTCGCCGAGGAAGGCGCGCACGCCGGCCAGCAGTTCGTCGCGGACGACTTCCGGCTCGTTGAAGGACCGCTCGGTGAACAGGGCCTGATCGTGCAGCAGCTTGCGGCGCACGATCTCGTGGATCCAGGTCTCGTCGATCTTCAGCTCACGCAGCGTGTCGGCCAACTCGTTGGCGTTGCGGCCGGGGATGAAGTAGGTCGGCGACCGCTGCAGCAGGGTCACATGCTTGCAGTCGTCGGCGATCGCCGGCAACACGGTCGCGGCGGTCGCGCCGGACCCGATGATGACGACGGTCTTGTCCTTGTAGTCGAGGTCTTCCGGCCAGGTCTGAGGATGGATGATCTGGCCCTGATAGTCCTCCATGCCCTCCCACTGCGGTGTGAAGCCGGCGTCGTGGCGGTAGTAGCCTTGGCACATCCACAGGAAGCTGGCGGTGATGGTTACGGTTTCGCCAGTGGCCTTCTTCACCGCCTCGATCGTCCAGCGGTTGGTCGCGCTCGACCAGGTCGCCTTGCGGATCGCGTGTCCGTAGCGGATGTGGCGGCCGAGGTCGTTCTCCTCGATCACCTCGCCCATGTAGGTCAGAATCTCCTGGGCGGTGGCGATCGGCGGGCCGACCCAGGGCTTGAAGTCGTAGCCGAAGGTGTAGAGGTCGCTGTCGGACCGGATCCCGGGGTATTTGTGCGTCAGCCAGGTGCCGCCGAAGCTGTCCAGCGTTTCCAGGACCACGAAGCTGTCGTTGGGCCGCTTCTTCGAAAGCCGCCAGGCCGCGCCGATGCCTGAAATGCCGGCGCCGACGATCAGCACGTCGAAATGCTCCACCGCGGCCGCGGTCGAACGGTCCTTCAAGGTCGATGTCGTCATCGCCCACTCCTCCCTCATTATGGTCTTTGCGCTATGTTATCGGCGATAACAGAGCGAGCCTTGACCTGGGTCAAGGGAGGACAAGGTCATTCCTCGTCCGGGCCCTCGCGAAGGTGGTCATCCAGGATGCGCGCGGCGTCGCCCATCGGGTCCTCGTACTGGCCTGAACGCAGGGTCCACCAGAAGGCGGCCAGGCCGGACAGCCCGAGCAACAGCGACAAGGGCGCGAGCATGTAGACGATGGTCATCGAGACCTCCCGACTCCGAGCCGCAGGGCGTTCAGGATCACGACCAGCGAGGACCCCGACATGGCGATGGCGGCCAGGAAGGGATTGACGAGGCCGAGGATCGCCGCCGGGGCCGCGACCACGTTGTACAGCGCCGAGAAGGCGAAGTTCTCCATCACCCGTCGGCGGGCCGCGCGGGCGACGCGGATGCTCTCAGGGATCGACCGGAGCGCTCCCTGCGAGAAGACCAGGTCGGCGGCGTTCTGGCTGGCGTCGACCGCCGAGCCGGGCGCCATGGAGGCGTGGGCCTTGGCGAGCGCGGCGGCGTCGTTGAGGCCGTCGCCGACCATCAGCACCTTTCGGCCGGACGCCTGCAGACGCTCGACGATGCCGACCTTGTCGAACGGCGTGACGCCGCAGATCCAGCGATCGACCCCGACAGCCTGCGCCGTCCGCGCGACGGGACCGGCGACATCGCCCGACACGATCTCCATCGCGATGCCGAGCGCCCGAAGCTCGGCCGCGGCGGCGGCCGCGTCGGCGCGCACGGAGTCCTCGAAGGCGAAGCGCACGCGCACGTCGTCGTCAAACCCGAACCACAGCTCCGTGTCGGACCCGTGCGGAGAATCCACGCCGACGAAGCTGGCTCGGCCGAGGCGGGCGTGGCGCCCGTCGATCATGCCCTCCACGCCCATGCCGGCGACTTCGACGACGTCGGTCGCGACCTCGCCGCAGCCGGCGGCGTCGGCGAGCGCGCGGGCCAGCGGGTGGCGGGAGGCCCGGGCCAGCGGCGCCGCCATGGCGACAACGGCCGCCGGCGCGTCGATCAGGCGGGGACGGCCTTCGGTCAGAACGCCGGTCTTGTCGAACACCACGTGATCGATCTCGGCCAGGCGTTCCAGCGCGGCGCCGGATTTCACCAGGACACCCATGCGGAACAGCCGGCCGCTGGCGACGATCTGCACGGCCGGGACCGCCAGGCCCAGGGCGCAGGGGCAGGTGACGATGAGCACGGCGGCGGCGCGCAGGATGGCCTCGCGCGGTCCCAGGCCGATCGCCCAGACGCCCACGAAGGCCAGCAGCGCCAAGCTGTGGACGATCGGCACATAGAGCGCTGCGGCCTTGTCGGCCAGGCGGACGTAGGAGGACTTGCTCTGGGCGCCCGCCTCCATCAGCCGCGCGATCTCGGCGATGGCCGAGTTCTCGGACCGGGCCTGGGCGCGCAGCACCAGCCGTCCCGACAGATTCAGGGCGCCGGCGTGCACGACCGATCCGGCGCGCACCGCGACCGGCGCCGTTTCGCCGCTGATCAGGGCGTTGTCGAGTTCGGAGGCGCCGCTCTCCACCAGGGCGTTGACGGGGATCCGATCGCCGGGGGCGACCGCCAGGGCGTCGCCGACCTCGACTTCGCCGACCGGCACGACGCGCTCCAGTCCGTCCGCGTCGATGCGCGTCGCCGCCGGCGATTGCAGGGCCAGCAGGTCCCGCGCGGCGCCGCGCGCCCGGACCCGGAGCTTGTGGTCCAGATATCGACCGATCAACAGCAGGAACAGCAGGGTGACGGCCGCGTCGAAATAGGCGTGCTCGCCGTGCTGGAACGTCTCGGAAAAGCTGACGATCAGGGTCAGGATGACGCCGATCGAGATCGGCACGTCCATGTTGGCGCGCCGCCGACGCAGGGAGGCCCAGGCGGAGCGGAAGAAGGGCATGCCGGCGAACAGGGCGCAGGGCGTCGCGACCGCCGCGGCGAACCAGTACATGACCTCGCGGGTCGCCGGCGAAAGCTCTTGGCCGAACACGCCCGCCCAGACCGGCACCGTGAACATCATGACGTTGCCGGCGCCGAAGCCGGCGACGCCCAGGGCCAGCGCCAGAGCGCGACCCTCGCGGTCCTCCTCGCGGATGGCCTGGGCGGGGTCGAAGGGCGTGGCCGGATAGCCGGCGCGATCGAGGGCGTCGATCACGGCGGCCGCGTCGCCGTCGGCGCCGGCGAAGGTCACCGCGAGCTTGCCGGTCGTCAGATTGAAGCGCGCGGCCTCGACGCCGATCGTCTCGCGCGCGGTCTTCTCGATCTTGGCCAGACAGGCGCCGCAGCGCGCACCCTTCACCAGCAGCTCAAGGCGACCGCGGTCGTCCTCGCCGCGCGCGACGAAGGCCGACAGATCGCGGGCCAGGACGGCGGTCACGGTCGCACCAGCCGGCGTTCGGCCTCGAAGCGGTCACCGCCCGGGCCCTCGGCCACGACACGAACGTCCCAGGCGCCGCCGGACGCGAACGGCGCGCCGTAGCGGCCGGCGCCGTCCGGCGTCAGCTTGATCACGCGCCGTCCCTGCTCGGTGGCCGGGCGCTCCAGCGTGGCGGTCACGCCGAGGCCCTCAATCGGCCGGCCCGCCGGGTCGGAGATCGTCACGCTCAGGCGGCCGCCTTCATCGCCGATGGAGGCGGTCCAGCCCAGCGCGTCCTGACGCGCCTTCTGGGCGAGCGTCTTGTTGTAGGCGAGGCCAGCCTCGTAGGGATTGGAGGCCACCTGCCCGGAGAAGGTGCGGTAGGCGAGAACGACAAAGGCGACGTCGGTGGCGATGATGATCCCGAAGAACAGGATCAGGCTGACCAGGACGTGCCATCCCTTGATCGTGAAGCTGGGCTTGTCTGCGACTGCGGTCATCGGGCGTTGGCCTCCCCAGACAGGAAGATGGAGCGGACGGTGACGGATTCGCCGGCCGCTTCGGCCTTGAAGCGCATCGGCAGGTTGGGCGCGGTGATCGCCTCGCCCTTGAGGGTGACGAAGACCCGGACGGCCCGAACCTCGTCCGGCTGCACGACCACGCTCAGCGCCCCGCGTGAAGCGTCCTCGCCGGGCGTCTTCAGCAGGGCGCCGGGCAGGCCTTCCGCCGTGACCCTGTAGGTGCGCGGCTCGAAACCGCGGTTGGTGATCTTGAGCGTATAGCCGTTGCGGATCGACCCGTCGTGAAGCCGCACGAAGGTGGGATTGCGGTCGCGAAGCGCGTGCAGGTCGATCGAGGTCCGGTGCGTCAGCCCCCAGATCATCACGCCGCTGATTAGCGAGAGCGCGACTGCGTAGAAGACGGTCCGTGAGCGGATAAAACGGTACAGGCCCTTATGTTCTCCGGTCTCGCGGGAAGCCACGGCGTGATCGGTGTCGTAGGAGATCAGACCCTTGGGCCGTCCCACGCGCTGCATGATCTCGTCGCAGGCGTCGATGCAGAGGCCGCAGTTGATGCACTCCAGCTGGGCGCCGTCGCGAATGTCGATGCCCATCGGGCAGACCACGACGCACTGGTTGCAGTCGACGCAGTCGCCGCGGCCTTCCCAGGATTGGTTCTTCTTGTGCGGTCCGCGCGGCTCGCCGCGGTCGCGGCGATAGGTCACCTGCAGCGAATGCTTGTCGAGCATCGCGCCCTGGATGCGGGGCCAGGGGCACATGTAGGTGCAGACCTGCTCGCGCATCGTGCCGGCGAAGGTGTAGGTCGTCGCGGTCAGCACGGCGCAGGAGATGTAGGCCGTCGCGGGGCCCTGGCCGATCCAGAAATCCCGGATCAGGGTCGGCGCGTCGTGGAAGTAGAAGATCCAGGCCCCGCCGGTGCCGAAGGAGATCCCCAGCCAGACCAGGTGCTTGCCGGTCTTGCGCCACAGCTTGTCGAAGCTCATCGGCGAGGCGTCGAGCTTCATGCGCGCGTTGCGGTCGCCCTCGAAGAGCCGCTCGACGGCGATGAAGAGGTCGGTCCAGACGGTCTGCGGGCAGGCGTACCCGCACCACAGCCGCCCGAAGAGCGCCGTGGTCAGGAACAGCGCCAGCGCGGCCATCACCAGCAGGCCGGTGATGAAGTAGACCTCCTGAGGCCACAGCTGGATGAAGAAGAAGTAGAAGCGCCGGCCCGTGAAGTCGACCAGCACGGCCTGGTCGGGCAGGGCGCCCGGGCGTTCCCAGCGAAGCCACGGAACGATGTAGTAGACCGCCAGGGTGAGAATGAGCAGCGCCCATTTGATCATCCGCCAGCGGCCGTGAACCAGCTTGGGATAGATCGGCGTCCTGGCCTTGTAGAGCCCGCCGCCGCCGCCGGCTTTCTTGCGCGCGGAAGCGGCGGCGGAGACCGGACCCTGGCCCTGGGGGGCCGGGTTGGTAGGCGAAGTCCGGTCGATTACGACGGTCACGACAGTTACTGGCCCGAGTTAGCGTGGATGTAGACGGCGATGGCCTTGATGGTCTCGGGGTCGAAACGTTGCCCCCAGGCCGGCATCACGCCGCCGCGGCCGTTGTGGATCTGACCCGAGATCGCGGCGCGGTCGGAGCCGTAGAGCCACTCCGCGTCGGTCAGGTCAGGGGCGCCGACGGCCTGGTCGCCCTTGCCGGCCGGACCATGACAGCTTGAGCACTGGTCGGCGTAGAGCTGGGTCGCCCGGCCGACGGCGGCCCGGTCCGCGGGGCGGCCCGACAGCGCGACCACGTACTCGGTCACGTCGGAAACCTGGCGGGCGTCGAGCATGCCGTCGCGCCCGAAGGCCGGCATCTGCGAGACCCGCGCGGCCGGATCGCCGGAGCGAATGCCGTGACGTAGGGTCGTGGCGATGTCTTCCAGGTTGCCGCCCCAGAGCCAGACGTCATCCCGCAGGTTGGGATAGCCCTTGGCGCCGGCGCCGCCCGGCCCGTGACAGGTCGCGCAGTTGTCGCCGAAGGCCGATTGCCCGACCGAGAGGGCGTAGGCCTGGAGGGCCGGATCACTCTCGATCTGTTGCAGCGTGGCGTCCCGGAGCTTGGCGCCGTTGATGCCGCGCTGGGTCTTGAGATCGGCGAGGGCCTGGGCGACTTCCTGCCGGTCGGACTTGCCGAGCAGGCCCTGGGTGTAGCCGCTGATGCCAGGCCAGGCCGGCATCGCCACCCAGTAGCCGATACTGAACAGGACGCAGGCCCAGAACACCCACAGCCACCACCGCGGCAGCGGATTGTCGAGTTCCCGAATGCCGTCCCATTCGTGGCCCGTGGTCTCGACGCCGCTGACGGCGTCGGTTTCGCGTTGATGTTCGCTCATTGGTCGTCGTCCGCGAGAGGGAGGTGCTTGGCGCGCGCGAAGGCTTCGCGGTTGCCTGGCCAGAAGGCGTAGGCGCAGCCGGCAAGGAAGATCAGACCGAAGTAGATCAGCCCTCCCTGCTGGGCGATGCGGGCGATGGTTTCGTAGGTCATGCGTCGCCCTCCCTAGCGCTGGTTGGCGGGCGCGGCCGCCTCATAGGTGCGGAAGTCGACGAGGGTGCCGAGCATCTGCAGGTAGGCGATCAGGGCGTCCATCTCGGTGATCCGGTCAGGATCGCCGTCGAAATCCCGGTTCACGACCTTGGCGCCGTAGCGCTTGCGGAGGGCGACCGCGTCCGTGGAGAACGGATCGGCCTGGGCCTCCAGGTCGGTGACCGCGTTGTCGAGCGCGGCCTGGGTGTAGGGAACGCCCAGGGCGGTCATGGCCTGCATCTTCTCGCGGATGTCCCGGACCGACAGCTCCTTGTTCGCCAGGAAGGCGTAAGGCGGCATCACCGACTCGGGAACGACCGAGCGCGGGTCGACCAGGTGGTCGCGGTGCCAAGCGTCGGAGTACTTGCCGCCCACGCGGGCCAGATCCGGCCCCGTGCGCTTGGAGCCCCACTGGAACGGGTGGTCGTACATGCTCTCGGCGGCGAGGCTGTAGTGGCCGTAGCGCTCGACCTCGTCGCGCAGCGGGCGGACCATCTGCGAGTGGCAGGTGTAGCAGCCCTCGCGGATGTAGATGTCGCGGCCCGCCAGTTCGAGCGGGGTGTAGGGACGGACGCCCTCCACCTTCTCGACCGTGCTCTGCAGCCAGAACAGGGGCGCGATCTCGACCAGGCCGCCAACCGAGACGACCAGAACGATGCCGATGATCAGCAGGAGCGAGTGACGCTCAAGCTTTCCGTGATGTTTCCAGACACTCATGTCGCCGACCTCACGCGGCTGCCGGCAGCGGCGCGGCGAGCGCGTCGTTGCGGTCGACGGACGGCAGTTTCACCGTGCGCCACAGGTTGAAGATCATGATGAAGACACCAGACAGGAACATCAGGCCGCCCAGGGTGCGGATGATGTTCTCGACATGCTTGGCCGAGACTGTCTCGATGAAGCTCCAGGCGAGGAAGCCCTCGGGCGTGTATTCCCGCCACATCAGGCCTTCCATGATGCCGGAGACCCACATCGCGCAGATGTAGAGCAGGATGCCGGTGGTCGCGATCCAGAAGTGCCACTCGACCAGGCGGTTCGAGTACAGGCGCTCCTTGTTCCACAGCCACGGGACCAGGCAGTACATCGCGCCGAAGCTGATGAAGCCCACCCAGCCGAGCGCGCCGGAGTGCACGTGGCCGATGGTCCAGTCGGTGTAGTGGCTGAGGGCGTTGACCGCCCGGATCGACATCACCGGACCTTCGAAGGTCGACATGCCGTAGAAGGCGATCGAGACCACCATCATCCGCACGACCGGGTCGGTGCGCAGCTTGTCCCAGGCCCCCGACAGGGTCATCAGGCCGTTGATCATGCCGCCCCAGCTGGGCATCCACAGCATGATCGAGAAGGTCATGCCCAGGGTCTGCGCCCACTGCGGCAGCGCCGTGTAGTGCAGGTGGTGCGGACCGGCCCAGATGTAGATGAAGATCAGCGCCCAGAAGTGCACGATCGACAGGCGGTAGCTGTAGACCGGCCGCTCAACCCGCTTGGGCACGAAGTAGTACATCATGCCCAGGAAGCCGGCGGTCAGGAAGAAGCCGACCGCGTTGTGGCCGTACCACCACTGGGTCAGGGCGTCCTGCACCCCCGAGAACAGGCTGTAGCTGCGGTGGTTCAGCAGTCCGACCGGCAGGGCCAGGTTGTTGACGACGTGCAGCAGCGCGACCGTCACGATGAAGGCCAGATAGAACCAGTTGGCCACGTAGATGTGGGGTTCCTTGCGCTTCCAGATCGTGCCCAGGAAGACCAGCAGGTAGGCGACCCAGACCACGGTCAGCCAGAGGTCGACCAGCCATTCCGGTTCAGCGTACTCCCGCGACTGCGTGATCCCGGTCACATAGCCGGTGGCCGCCAGCACGATGAACAGCTGATAGCCCCAGAATACGAACCAGGGCAGCAGGCCGCCGAACAGTCGCGCCCGGCAGGTGCGCTGCACGACGTAGAAGGACGTGCAGATCAGGGCGTTGCCGCCGAAGGCGAAGATCACGCCCGAGGTGTGCAGCGGCCGCAGGCGGCCGAAATTCAGCCAGCCCGCTTCCGGAAAATAGAAGAGGGTCGGCCAGGAAAGCTGCGCGGCGATGACCACGCCCACCAGCATGCCGACCGCCGCCCAGAACATGGTGGCGATCACGCCGGCGCGGACGACGCCGTCCATGTAGCGGGCCGGAGAGTCGCGGAACAGCCCGCCACTCACGCCCGCGGTAAGCGCGAAGCCCGCCAGCACCGCCGCCGCGACGAATATCATCGCCTGGAAGCGGAACAGCGGATCGTCCGTGAACATCGCGCCGAGGAAAAAGAGGAAGCCGCCCAGGACGACGGCGACCAGCATCGCTGGCCCGCCCGGCGTCGCGCCGGCTGATTTTGATAATTGGCTCATTGGCCCTTCGTAGCCCCCACAGGGTTGTCCGGCCCGGGCCTAGACCCCCCACCGAGCCGTCGCCTTGATCCATATCAAGGCCGCATCCGCGCGAGGACGCGATGGTGAGACGACACCAATGGAGAGTCTCATGAACATCCGTGCACTGGCGGCCAGGGCCCCGATGGAGATGATCACGCTGCACAGCGGCGCTGGCGCGCTGCTGCTGTGGCTGGCCGTGCTGTGGACCGAAGCGCCCCGGTGGGCCTATGGGCCGATCTGCGGCGAGGCGACCGGCCTGCTGGGGCACTGTCCCCTGTGCGCGCCCGCCGCGGTCCTGACCCTCGTCAGCCTGACCGGCGCGGCGCGGCTCTATCAACTGGTCGGGCGCGACTAGACCGTGGCTTCTTGCAGAACCGTCGAGCGGAGGGGCCCCGCGCCCCTCGACAGGGCTTGTCGCAGAATCCGGTCTGCGCCGGCGGTCTCGACCTTCATGCGCCAGCAGCCGAGGCGCCGGGCCAGATCCGACAGCGCGCTGACCAGGGCCCGGACGGCCGGCGTCGAATCGATCAGCGAGACCGCCACCACCCGTTCAACCCACAAGGTTCGGCCCGGGCAAAGGTCGGTGCGAATCTCGTACGGCGCGAAGCCCACGATGCGCCCGGCCCCATCGCGGGCGAGCAAGGCTCCGCCCGCGCCGCGACTCGTGCAGGTCCATCTGCGTACGAGCTGGCGCCAGCGGGACGCCGTCAGGTCGGGAAAGGCCAGCCTGGCCAGCCCGAACGCCGCGTCGGCGTCCGCGGCCGACATCATCGAAACAGAAATCGTGGACCTTGCGTCGCTCATGAGTTTGATCTTGCTCGGCGTCGCCGCCGATTGCGTTGACCTGCGTCAAGACAGCGCGCGGGAGCGCCAGACATGATCACCTTGGATTCCGGAACCAACTGCGGCTCCGCCGCCGGGGCGGATGTCTGCGCGACCTGCTCTGCCCGACACCTCAGCGTGTGCTCGGTGCTGCGGGACGAGGGCCTGCGCAAGCTGAACGCCGCGTCCGATCATGCGACCTTCCGGCCAGGCGACGTGCTGGTGCGCGAGGGGGACCCGGCGACTCACCTGTTCAACATCACGGCGGGCGACGTGCGCGTGCACAAACTGCTCGCCGACGGGCGGCGCCAGATCGTGGGCTTTCTCTCGGCCGGCGACTTCCTCGGTCTCGCCAGCGGCGACCGCTACGCCTTTTCCGCCGAAGCCTTGACCGCGGGGTCCGCCTGCCGGTTCCGCAAGGTCGACTATCGGCGCCTGCTGGCGGAAATGCCGGACCTTGAGCATGCGCTGCTCGATCGCGCCGCGCATGAGCTCAAGGCGGCTCATGATCAGATGCTTCTGTTGGGCCGAAAGACCGCGATGGAGCGACTTGCGTCGTTCCTGGTCGGCCTGTCGGAGCGAAGCCTGCGCGCCACCGGCGACGGCAGGATGGTCTCCCTGCCGATGACCCGCGCGGAAATGGCCGACTATCTCGGCCTGACGACCGAGACCGTCAGCCGCAACACCACGCGCCTGAAGACGCGCGGCGTGATCCGGCTGCTTTCGATGCATAGCCTCAGAATCGAGAAGCCCGGCGAGCTTCTGCAGCTCGCCGGGCTCGACCCCGAGGCGGATGGAGGCGGTTAGAATTTCCGCCCGAGGCCGACCGAGACGACCCACGGATCCAGCGTCACCGCCGACTTCAGCGTGCCGTTGTTGATGCTGGCGTCGGTTTCGAAGAACACCTTCTTGGCGTCGACGTTGATCGACCAGGGGCCCTGGACGGCGACATCGACGCCGGCTTGCAGCGAGTAGCCGAAGCCATTGTCCAGATCGACCTTGAAGCCGTTCTTGTCGCTGCCGTTGTAGAACAGCATGTAGTTCACGCCGGCGCCGACGTAGGGGCTGACCCGCGCGGCCGGCAGCGGGTGATACTGGACCGAGACCACCGGCGGCAGCACCCAGGTTTCGTGCACGCGCACGGGGGTCGGGCCGCCGACGGCGTCGATTTCGTGCTTGGAGGTGCCGAGGATCACTTCCACCGCGACCTTGTCGGTCAGGAAGTAGGAGATGCCCAGGCTCGGGATGGTGTCATCGCTGACGGCGGCGGCCAGGCCGGTCGGCGCGCCAGCGGCGGTCAGGATCGGTCCCGATTCGTCAGGCGCGACCGTGGTGGCGCGGAAATTCACCAGCCACGAACCCGCGGCCTTGGGCTGAAAATCTTCGGCGCCAGCCGCCGAAGCGCCGGCCAGCAGCGCGACGGCAGCGGCGGCGGCGAACAGAGTTCTCATTGTTATCCCCTTGTTTTCTGGCGGCTTTGACCGCCTCGCAACTCCTTCATACGCGCCCCGGCGCGACATTCCCTGACCTGGATCAATGGTTGCGCGCCGGACGAAAAAAAGCCCCCGGCAGCAGGGCTGACCGGGGGCAGGCCGGAGTGTGTTGGAGGTGGGCCGGCTATTCGGCGGCCATCGCCCGCGGCGTGACGGGGAGGGGCTTTTCGAGCGTCGCCCAGTCGATCAGACCGTCGTGCACTTCGTCCTCGAACCGCAGGACGCCGAGCGCCTCGAACTTCGGACGCACGCTCTCGGTCAGCAGGCCGATCCGCTTGAGGTTGGGAATCATCCGGGCGAACAGGAAGTCGCGGAAGGCGCCGCCCGCCTGGGCGTTGTGGTTGATCTCGCGGGCTTCCTCCAGGGTGAACCCGTACTCCTGGGGCACGTCGACGCTGAACAGCCGCTCGCGCATGATGAGGCAGGCCTCGTAGGCGAACTGGGCGCGTTCCTCGATCTCGTGCTCTGGAAGGGCGCGGATCCAGTCCTCGAGGTAGTTCACGCCGAACGCCACGTGACGGCCTTCGTCGCGCATCACCAGCTCCAGGATCTGCCTGAGCAGCGGATCGCGCGTGCTCTGGGTCATCGCCTGGAAGGCGGCCAGGGCCAGGCCCTCGATCAGCACCTGCATGCCGATGAACTTCAGATCCCAGCGCTCGTCGGTGAGCACCTTGTCGAGCAGCAGCTTCAGGTTCGGGTTGATCGGGTAAACGAGCTTGCAGCGCTCGCTCAGGTACTTGTGGAACACCTCGACGTGGCGGGCCTCGTCGAAGGTCTGCGAGGAGGCGTAGAGCTTGGCGTCGTAAGTGGGCGCGCAGCTGACCAGCTGGCTGGCGACCAGCATCGCACCCTGCTCGCCGTGCAGGAACTGCGACAGGGTCTGGGCGTGGCTGCGCCAGGCGAAGTCGAGCTTCTGCTGCTGGGTCAGGGCCTCGTACTTGGGGTGGCCGGCGAAGGCGTTCTGGGCAGGATCGTTGGGGAACTCCGACTTCGAGAAGGGCACGTCCCAATCGACGTCCATCTGGGCGTCCCAGTTGAAGCGCTTGCCCAGCTCATAGAGCTTCCGGATGCGGGCGTTGGCGTCCCGATAGTCCCAGTTGTAGGATCCAGTCAGCGGCGTGCGGAAGATCTCGCGGATCACCTCGACATCTTCAGGGGTGAGCTGGTCGGTCAGCTCGTTGTCGAAGGCCTGGACCTCGCGCGGCGGATGATCGACTTGATGAACATTCAGCATGTGGCGCTTCTTCCCTTTTTGTCCGCCGCCTCAAAGGTGACGCTGGCGTCATTTTTGAGGGCGAAGTCCGGCTCGGGTCGTTGACCTGGATCAAGACCGACGGCCGCGGGAATTGATCGGCGTCAAGGAACAGCCGCGCGGAGCGCGGTAGGGAAGCCCGTTGGCCGCAGTTGGCGCGGCGACCTTCCGACTTGGACTTGTTCGACCGTGACCCAAAGCCTGTCGTCCGCTGCTTCCCGCGACGCATTGATCGCTCGCTATGACGGACGCGCGCCGCGCTACACCAGCTACCCGACCGCTGTGCAGTTCACCCCCGAGGTCGACGCCGACGAACACCGCGCCTGGCTGGGCGCGCTCGATCCCGCGCAGGCGGTGTCCCTCTACTTCCACATCCCCTTCTGCGCGCGGCTCTGCTGGTATTGCGGTTGCCATACGCGCGCCACCACGCGGACGGCGCCGGTCACCGACTACGTCGATGGACTGATCGAGGAGCTGGCGCTCGTCGAGGCCGCGCTGCCGGGGCGTCTGCGGGCGCGGGAGGTTCATCTCGGCGGCGGGACGCCGAACATGCTCTCGCGCGATGACATGACGCGTCTGTTCGCGGCCTTGCGTCACGTCTTCCAGCTCTCGCCAGGCGCGGCGGTCGCGGCCGAGCTCGATCCCGCGGTCCTGACGAGAGACTGGGTCCAGGCGGCCGCGTTCCACGGCCTGAGCCGGGCGAGCGTCGGAGTCCAGGATCTTTCGCCGCGAGTCCAACAGGCCGTGAACCGCCCCGAGTCGTTCGAGATGATCGAGCGAGCCGTTGGTTGGCTGCGCGAGGCCGGCGTGCTCTCGATCAATCTCGACCTGATGTACGGCCTTCCGCGTCAGCGGGTGACGGATGTGGTCGCCACCCTGGACCAGGTCGTGAAGTTGCGGCCCGAGCGGCTGGCGCTATTCGGCTACGCCCACGTTCCTTGGATGAAGTCGAACCAGCAATTGATCCGCGAAGCCGATCTGCCGGGCCCGTCCGAGCGATTCGAACAGTCCGAAGCAGCGGCGGAGAAGTTGGCGGCGGAAGGCTACGTCCGCATCGGTCTCGACCACTACGCCCTGCCGGACGACGAACTGGCGATCGCGCTGGCCGAGCACCGCCTGCATCGCAACTTCCAGGGCTACACCACCGACGCCAACGCCGTGCTCATCGGTCTGGGCGCGTCGTCGATCAGCAAGCTGCCGCGCGGTTTCGTGCAGAATCACGCGCAGGAACGGCTGTGGCGCGAAGCCATCAACGCCGGGCGCCTGCCGACCGCCCGGGGCGTGGCCCTGACGGCGGAGGATCGCTTCCGCGGAGAGATCATTGAGTCGCTGATGTGCGATCTCGCCGTGGATCTTGACGCGGTGCGCGCGCGCCATCGGCAGGCCGCCACGGACCTTCCCGACCTCGGCCTGTCGTTGCGGCGGCTTGCGCCCTTCGTCGAGGATGGTCTGGTGGTGGCCGAGGGTGGGCGCGTGGCTGTGACCGAGGTCGGGCGTCCGCTCGTTCGGTCCGTCGCGGCGACCTTCGACGCCTACTTCGACCCCGAGGCGGTTCGCCACTCGAGGAGTGTCTGATGGCCCGTCGGGTGCTGGTCATCAATGGACACCCTGACCCGTCGGGAGAGCGGTATTGCACCGCGGTCGCGGCGGCCTATCTGCGCGGCGCGAACATGGCCGGTCACCAGATTCGGCGCGTGGACGTCGGCGTCCTGGACTTGCCGCCCGTGAAGTCGCCGGCCGAATTCACCGCCGAGCCGTGCGACGCCGCCAAGTCGGCGCAGGACGCCATCCGATGGGCCGAACATGTGGTCGTGGTCTACCCCCTGTGGCTGGGGGCGCCGCCGGCCGTTCTGAAGGCCTTTTTCGAGCAGGTCTTCCGGTACGGTTTCGCGGTGGGCCGGCCGGGCTCGGGCAAGCTGGGACTGCTGCGCGGTCGCACCGCGCGGGTGATCGTGACCATGGGAATGCCGGCGCCGATCTTCAGCTCCATGTTCGACGGCGCCGGGCTGAAGTGCCTCACGCGCGGCATGTTGCGACTGGCCGGGTTCCGGGTGAGGAGCACGATCATCGGCGGCGTCGAAAGCTCGGTCAGCCGTCGGAGGGACTGGCTTCGGCGGATCGAGGCGTTGGGCGCCCGCGCGGGTTAGGACGCGAAGAATTCTCGGGAACGTTGATCAATGTCAAAGCGGAGGGCGTCGGCGCCTGCTTTTATGATCACAGGTCCACAGACCTGGAATTGAGTAAAGCGGGCGCGGCTCCCATCCCCCCGACAGCCGTTGTCCGCATTGGGCGCTCTCGTCCCCCGGGAGCGCCCAAATCTTTCCCGGACCCTGTTCCGGGGCCCTGCCTGGTCGGCCGCCTGATCCGCGACTCAGAGCCCGGCCGCCAGCGCCAGCCGCATTAGGTCGGAAAGGGTCCGCGCTCCGGTCTTGGACATCAGGTTTGCGCGATAGACCTCTACCGTTCGGGGACTGATGTCGAGTTCATGGGCGATCACCTTGTTCGCCTTGCCGGCCACCACGCCCATCAGCACGTCGCGCTCCCTTGGCGAGAGGGCGGCGAGTCGCTGTTCGGCTTCCTGGCGGGCGGCGTCGGCGAAGCCATCGGGATCGACGGGCTCCATGGCCGCGCGAATCGACCGGAGCAGGGTCTCGTCGCTGAAGGGCTTCTCGATGAAGTCCCGCGCCCCGGCCTTCATCGCCTCTACCGCCAGCGGAACATCGCCATGGCCGGTCATGACGATCACCGGCCATCCCCGGCCAAGGTCCTGAATTCGTCGCACGAGATCCAGTCCGCTCATGCCGGGCATTCGCACGTCGGTGACGATGCAGCCCGCCGCGAAGCTCCCGGCCCCCTTCAGAAAGGCCTCCGCCGACGGATAGAGGCGCGTCGAGAAGCCTTCGACGCCAAGCAGGAAGGCCAGCGAGTCGCGCATGGCGTCATCGTCGTCGATGACGTGGACGATGGGCGTTTCACTCGACAAGTTCGCTCTCCCGATCAGCGAGCGGCAGCGTGAAGGAGAACACCGCGCCGCCTTCCTCCCTGGCCTCGACCCAGATCCGGCCTCCGTGCGCCTCGATGATCGTTCGGCAGATTGAAAGCCCCACGCCCATGCCCTGCGCTTTCGAGGTGACGAACGGCTGGAACAGGCGGTCGGCGACCTCCGGACTGATCCCCGGGCCGGTATCGGCGACGCGGACCAGAACCATGTCGTCCTCGCCGCGCTCGACGGAAATGACAAGATCCTTCCGCTGCGAATGCGCCATCGCGTCAACGGCGTTGCGGATGAGGTTCAGCGCCACCTGCTGGATCTGGATCTTGTCGACGATCACCGCCCCGGCCTTGCGCGAGAAGCGCAGGGTCACCCGCACGCCCTGTTCGCGGGCGCCGACCAGCGCCAGGGCGCTCGCCTCTTCCATCAGTCGCGCGGGATCCTCCACGGCGCGATCGATTTCTCCCTTGGCGACGAACTCTCGCAGACGCTTGATGATGTCGCCGGCTCGCACGGCCTGCTCGCTGGCCTTCTGAAGGGCTTGCCGCAAGCGGTCGCGGTCGACGGTTTCCGCATCCAGCAGCGTGGCCGAACCGCGCATGTAGTTGCTCACGGCCGAGAGCGGCTGGTTGAGCTCGTGGGCCAGGGAGGAGGCCATCTCGCCCATCGCCGTCAGGCGCGAGACATGCACCAGTTCAGACTGCAGTTCCTGGAGCCTTCGCTCCTGGTCGCGCCGCTCGGTGAGATCGCGCACGAATCCCGTGAAGAACTGCTCGCGGCCGGCCAGCGCCTCGCCGACGGCCAGTTCCATCGGGAAGGTCGAACCGTCCTTGCGTTCGCCGACGACGATGCGCCCGATGCCGATGATGCGCCGTTCGTTCGTGGCCAGGTATCGCCCGACGTAACCGTCGTGTTCCTCCCTGAAGGGGGACGGCATCAACATGTTGACGTTGCGCCCGATCGCTTCCTCCGCGGACCAGCCGAACAGGCGCTTGGCCGCCGCGCTGAAGGACCGGATGATGCCATTGCTGTCGATGACGATCATGGCCTCCGGCACCGTGTCGAGGATCGACTGCAGGTGGGCTTGCCTCGCCCGGGCGTCGGCGCCGTCGATGCGTCGGCGCTCGCCGGCCAGCCCCACGAGCGGGCCCGTCACGGCGAAGATGGCGAGCTGCAACAGACTCCCGACCTGGAGGGCTTCTCCCCGGAGCACCAGCAGGCTGGCGACAAGTCCAAGGGCCGTGGCCGTCAGCGTCGGCGACAGGCCGCCGATCGCCGCGGCGGCGATCAGGACGGGAACATGGGCGATCGGCGCGGCGCCGCCATGCCACGAGAAGATGAGCTGGTGCACAAATCCCGTAAGCGCGGAGCCGCCGATCGCGACGCCGTGGGCCATCAGCCGGGATGACGGAGCCTGGCCGGGTCGCCCAAGCTCCGGTGTATTCGTCGGGTCAGGCATGGATCCGCCGCAGGTACTCCTACGGGTGATCTAGCACGATGCTCCGCGACGAACGAAGGATGATGTGATCAGGCGGCGGCCAGACGGCGGAGGCCGACCGCATTGCGGAGGCGGAAACGCCGGCAACCCAGGAATTCGACGACGCCCTCGGACTGCAGCTGCGAAATCATGCGCGACACGGTCTCGATCGTCAGGCCGAGGTAGTCGGCCATGTCCTGGCGGCCCATGGGCAGGTCGGTGATCTCCTGGCCAGAGCGGGCGGCGAGGTCGGAAAGGAAGGCGGCGACCTTCTCGCACGCGGTCTTGCGGCCGAGCAGCAGCAGGTGTTCCTGCGTCCGCTCAAGCTCGCGGATGGTGCCGTCCCAGATCGCCCGCTCGACATCGGCGACGCCGTCGCCGCCACGCCGCAACGACGATCGACGGACAGCAAGGACTTCGCACTCCGTCAGCGCTTCGGCCGAGTAGCGATGCAGGTCGCCGCTTTCCAGTCCGAAGACGTCGCCCGGGTAATAGAAGCCGCCGATCTGGCGACGCCCGTCGCGGTCCAGGCGGGTGGTCCGCACGACCCCGGAGACCAGAAGGAAGACCTCGTCGGCCTCCTCGTCCTGGAGGTAGATCTCCCGATCCGCCTCAAGCCGGCGCTGGGCGCCGGAGACGATCTGCCACGGCGCGTGCGGCAGCGGGAAATTGCGGCTGATCGAAATGACCTGGGCGTTCACGGATGCCTCCCTCGATGAAACCGAGGGTATGCGAGTGCGGCGGAATGGAAATTCGGGTCGACACCCTAAGGGAGTCTACGTAGGCGCGCCGGTCGATGGTCGGCGCACCGCCGATTGACGACGATCAAAGCGCTCCGGTTCGCCAGACGGCAACCTGCCCTCGAACCGGAGGGCTATCCATGAGCTACCGTGACATCCTCGTGCAGATTGACGAATTGCAGGCGTCCGCTGACCGGGCCGCGGCGGCGGCGAAACTCGCCGCGGACTCGGGCGCCCACCTGACGGGCGTTTTCCTGACGTCCGACTTCCTGCGCAGCTACATGGCCGGCGAGGCCGTGGCCTATTTGCCCCAGCAGACGCTTGAGCTTCTCCTGCGGGACCATGCCGCCGGCGTGGCCAAGGCGTCGGAATCGGCGCGGGAAATCTTCGAGGCCGCCGCGCGCGACGCCCGCGTCGACTCGTCCTGGTTGACCCTTGAGGGCGACGACGCCGTGCGGCTTTCGGAGGCCGCGCGGCGGTTCGACCTCGTCATCATGCCGCCGAAGGTCACCGCCAGCCTGGGCTGGCGGCGGCTGTCGGCCGCGGACGTCGCGCTGGCCAGCGGCGGGCCGGCGTTGATCCTTCCCCGCCAGCCGACGTCGCTCACGATCGGCGAACGGATCCTCGTGGCCTGGAAGGGCACTCGAGAATCCGCGCGGGCCCTTCGCGACGCCTGGCCGCTGATCACCGGGGCGAAGGATGTTCATGTGCTGGTCGTGGCGCCGGAGGGCGAGGGCGGTCCCGAGGGCCTGCTGCAACGCCACCTGGAGCGGCATGGCTGCGAAGCCAACATCATCGTCGACCACAGTCCCGATGCTTCGGCGGCCGATATCCTGCGCCGACAGGCGAAGGCCCTGGACGTCGATCTGGTGGTCATGGGGCTCTACGGCCGGCCTCGGCTGCAGGAAGTGATCCTGGGCGGAGTCAGCCACGACCTGCTCGGCGATCCGCCGGCCGCCCTGTTCATGTCGCACTAGCTCAGACGACCATCAGCCAGGATCGCCTGAGTGGCGCGGGCTCCGACGTGTCGGGCGCCCGCGCCGTCAGCGGGCCGTGTAGCCGCCGTCGATCACCAGCTCGGCGCCGGTGACGAACTTCGATTCATCGGACGCCAGGTAGACGACGCCCCAGGCAATATCGTCGGGTTCGCCCATGTGACCCAGGGGATGCAGCGCCGCGACCTGGTCGCGTGCGGCATCCTTGTCCTCCATCGTCGCAAGATGGTGCTCGACCATGGGCGTGACGATGAAGCCAGGGTGGATCGAGTTCACACGGATTCGGTCCGGCGCGTAGAGCAGGGCGTCGGTCTTGCTCATCAGGCGCACGGCGCCCTTGGAGGCGTGATAGGGCGGCACATCGGCTCCGCCGACCAGGCCGTAGATCGACGACAGGTTGATGATGCTGCCGCCGCCGGCGCGCTTCAGATGCGGAACCGCGTGCTTGGTGCAGAAGAACACGCCCTTGACGTTGATCGCCTGAACCCAGTCCCATTCAGCTTCGGTGATTTCGTGGGTCGGCTTGTTCACGCCGGCCACGCCCGCGTTGTTCACCAGGATGTCGATCCGCCCGAAGCGCGCGACCACGTCCCCCATGACCTCGGCCACCCGGGCCTCGCTGGACACGTCGCAGCGCCAGTACTCGGCCTTGCCGCCTCGCGTCTGGATGGTCCGCGCCAGCTCGGCGCCGGGGTCATCCAGCATATCCAGGATGGCGACGGCGGCGCCCTCTTGGGCCATGCGCTCGGCCGCGGCGCGACCCAGTCCGAGCGCCCCGCCGGTGACGATGGCGACCTTGCCCGCAAGTCTGTTCATGGCGATCCTCCGTGGTCCGGCCGCGCCGGATGTCCCGCCCCGCTCGGATCATCACGGGGCGGTTCTCCGGGCGCCTTGATATGCCTCAAGGCCCTGGAAGCGGGGCCAGGTCATTTTCGTTGCGTGGTTGGGAGTCGGGTATGAGCGCCTTGAGCAGCAAGAAGACGGGCGCGGCCCCCGGCGGGTCCGGCGTGAGCGGCGTGCTGAAGGCTCGTGCGCTCGGTCTCGACAGCTTCCGCGAGAATGTCGTCGTCCTCGCCCGCTGCAGCACCGTGCTGCGGCCCGAGCGTCTCCGCGGCTCGCGAAAGGTCGAGCTGCGGGCGGCGGGACGCACGCTGCTGGCGTCGACGATGATCGGCGACGACGACCTGCTGCACCCAGACGAAATCGGGTTGCCGCAGCCGCTCTTCCGGCGGCTCGGGGTCAAGGCCGGCGATCCGATCCAGGTCGCGCCCGCCCGCCCGCCGCGAAGCCTCTCGGCCATTCGCGCCAAGGTCGACGGTCTGACGCTGGATGACGAGACCCTGGCCGCCGTCGCCCGCGACCTCGCCGATCATCGCTGGAGCGACATGGACGTCACCGCGTTCCTGATCGCCTGCGCCCGCTTCATGTCCCCCGAGGAGACCCTTGGCCTGACGCGGGGCATGATCGCCGCCGGATCGCGGCTCGACTGGAACGGCCGGCAGGTCGTGGACAAGCACTGCATCGGCGGCATTCCCGGAAACCGCACCTCCCTGATCGTGACGCCCATCGTCGCCGCCCACGGCCTGACGATGCCAAAGACCTCGTCCCGCGCCATCACGTCGCCGGCCGGCACCGCCGACACGATGGAGGTCCTTGCCCGTGTCGACCTGTCCGAACAGGAGATGCGCGCGGTGGTCGAAACCTGCGGCGGATGCATCGTCTGGGGCGGGCGGGTGAACTTGTCGCCCGCGGACGATGTGTTGATCTCCGTCGAGCGGCCGCTGTCGATCGACACGCCCGAGCAGATGGTCGCCTCCATCCTCTCGAAGAAGGTCGCGGCGGGAGTCGGGCGACTGGTCCTCGATCTGCCTGTCGGGCCGTCGGCGAAGCTGCGGGACGGACGCGCGGCGGTGCGATTGCGGAAGCTCTTCGAGTATGTGGCCGCGAACCTCGGTCTCGACATCGAGGTCGTTTTCACCGATGGCTCCCAGCCGATCGGCCGAGGCGTCGGTCCGGTGCTGGAGGCCCGGGACATCATGGCGGTGTTGGCCAATGCCCCTGACGCTCCCGCGGACCTGCGCGAAAAGGCGGTCGGCCTCGCCGCGCGCGTGCTGGACGCCGATCCGACCATTCCAGGCGGAAAGGCCGAGGCTCGCGCCCGCGAGCTTCTCGAGTCCGGAGCCGCTCTGGCCCAGATGGAGGCCATCATCGCGGCCCAGGGCGCCACGCCACTGACCGCGTCGCTGGGCGGCATGGTGCATGAGGTCCTGGCCCCGAAGGCCGGGGTCGTCGAGGCGATCGACTGCCTTCGTATCGCCAACGTCGCCAGGCTGGCCGGCGCCCCCACAGACGCGGGCGCCGGCGTCGATCTGCTGCGAAGGCTCGGCGACACTGTCAGGGCGGGGGATCCGCTCTTCCGGATCCACGGATCCGACGCCTCGGATTTCGCGTT
Source organism: uncultured Caulobacter sp. (assembly GCA_937925635.1). Taxonomy (GTDB): domain Bacteria; phylum Pseudomonadota; class Alphaproteobacteria; order Caulobacterales; family Caulobacteraceae; genus Caulobacter. The sequence continues at coordinate 78,669 of CALALX010000027.1, read as the reverse complement.
CGCGGTGGAAGCGGCCGAGGCCGACAGCGGCTTCCGGATGGCGCGCACATGAGTGAGGTCGAGGCGCACGGCTTTGCCGACGACGCCGGCTCGACAGGGCGCCTGGCCGCCGCGCTGTGCGTTCCGGCGGGCGTCATCCGCCTGCACCGGTTTCCGGACGGCGAGAGCCTGCCGACGGTGCCGGTCGGTGCGCGCACGGTGATCCTCTACCGCTCCCTGCATCATCCCGATGAGCGGCTCGTTCCGCTGCTGCTCGCCGCTGACGCCTACCGGCGGGCCGGGGTCGAGCGTCTCGTGCTCGTCGCGCCATATCTCTGCTATCTGCGTCAGGACGCCATCTTCGCGCCGGGCCAGCCGCTCAGCCGAGATGTGATCGGACCCATGCTCGGGGCGGCCTTCGATCGGGTGGTGACCGTTCAGGCTCATCTCCATCGAACCTCGGATCTCGGCGCCGTCCTGGGATCGTCCGCCGACAACCTTTTGATCACCGCGGACCTGGCGGCCGTGGTCGCCGGCGAGGAGCGTCCGCTGATCGTCGGGCCGGACGCGGAGTCGCGCCCTTGGGTGGAGGCCGCCGCCGCCCGGCTTGGGACGGACTGGACCACCTTCGCCAAGACGCGCCTGGGAGACCGGGACGTCCGGCTCTCGCTGGACGCCGCGGTCGGCATCAACGGCCGCGCCGTGCTGCTGATCGACGACGTCTGTTCGACCGGCGGCACGCTGGAGCGGGCGATCGTCCAGTTGCGCGCGGCAGGGGCGTCGTCCGTGGATGTGGCCGTGGCGCACGCTCTCTTCGGCGAGGATGTCGAGCAGCGCCTGCGACGGGCCGGCGCGCGCCGAATTGTCTCAAGCGATTCAATCGCCCACGCGACCAACGGTCTGCCCCTGGCCGGAAGACTGGCCGAGGCCCTGAGAGATGAGGTGCGCGCATGACACCGTGCGGGCGTGTCCTGTCGGCGAATCTCGCCGGCGTACTGGTGCTTGGCCTCGCGGCCTGCGCGTCCACGGGCGATCAGTCCGCGCCGAAGACCTCCAGCGGCATGGGGGAGGCGGTGGGCCAGCCGCTCCGAGATCTCGGCATGGTGCGACCGGCGACCCCCGATGTCCTCGTCAACGCGGCCGCCGCCCCCTATGCCGTGGCGGATTCGGCCGACTGCGCCGCGCTGGCCGAGGAGGTCGCCGCTCTGGACATCCTCCTGGGCCAGGATGTGGATGCGCCGAAATCGGGCGACGACAACCTCGCCGGAGACATCGTGCTCGGCGCGCTGCGCGGCGCGGTGAGTCTTCCCTTCCGGGGCGTGGTCCGGCGCGTCAGCGGCGCGGAACGCCGGGACCGCGAGCGGGCCGCCGCGATCCTCGCGGGGATGGTGAGGCGCGGCTACCTCAAGGGGCTATTGGCCGGCGCGCGCTGTCCGGCCGGCGGCCCGGGCTGACGGCGCGCTCGCCCGGCATTGGTCACTCGGCCTGTCGCTGCGCCACCCGAACGCCGTCCGCCAGCCGGTCGCCCGGATAGGTCACGACCGCGTCGCCCTCCGAGAGACCGCCGAGCACCTCGGCGAAATCATCGTTGCGGCGACCGACCCGGACCGTCCGCCGCTCGGCGCGACCGTCGGCGATGCGATAGACCGCCCAGTCGGGACCCTGCCGGAACAGCGCGCTGGCGGGGACCCTCAGGGTCCTCGGCGCCGAGGCGGTGATGATCCGGGCGGTCACGCGGTAGTCGTGTCCCATGCCGGCCGCCTGGGCGGGATCGGCGAAGTCGAGGTAGACGAGGACGCGTTGCTCCTCAACGCCCAGTGCGGAGATCTTGGTGAACCCCGAGGGCTCCACCCGCCGGACCCGGGCGGCGAGAGGCGGGCCGCCCCAGCCCTCGATCCGCGCGGCCGCGCCTGGGCGAACGGCGACTGCGTCGGTGGATAGCAGCTCGACGACGACGTCGATGTCGCGCGGGTCGCCGATCTGCAGGATCGGTTCCCCGGCCTGCACCACCTGTTCGCTCTCGCGGATCACGCGAAGCACGCGGCCGGCGACCGGCGACCGGAGCAGCGTCGGGGGACGGGCGGCGCCGAATGTCTCCGCCAGTCGACCGCGGGCGCTGTCACGTTCCCGACCGCGCACCGTGACCGCCGCCCGGGCGGCCGCGGCGGCGGCTTCGGCCGTATCGCGCGCCAACCGCCTCTGATCCAGCGTCTGGGCCGAGATGACGCCCCGCTCGGCGAGCGTCTGTCCGCGTGTCCATTCGGAGGCGGCGAAGGCCGACTGGGCCTGGGCTCGGGTCAGGTCGGCCTGAGCCAGCCGCACGGCGGCGTCGGCGGCGGCCACGGCGGATTCCAGTTCGGCCCGGGTCCGCGCGTCGATCAACGGCGGATCGACAGGACGGATGGCGGCGATCGTCTGACCCGCGGCGACGGCGTCGCCCGCTTCGAGGGTGACGCGAGCCGTCTTGCCGGCCAGGGGCGAGGAGACGATGTAGACCTCCCGCACGCGGGTCCGGCCCTGTTCCTCCAGCCAGACCTCCAGTGGTCCGCTGGTGACCTTCCCCGCGTCCACCGGCACGGGCGTGGGCATCATCATCCAGACAAGCGCCGCCACGCCGGCGACGGCCAGGGCGATCACGAGCAACAGGCGCGGCGAGATCCGCTTCATCGGTCAATCCCTGGTCTTGAGAACGGCTACGAGGTCGAGCCGTCCCACGCGGTTGCGCACAATGATCATCGAGACCGCCGCGGCGGCCAGCACCACCAGCGCGGCGCGGGCGTAGGTCGTCGGCGCGACGATGAGCGGAATGCGGAAGAGCTCGCTGTCGAAGGCTTCGACCATGGCCGCCGCCAGCCCGTAGCCGAGCCCCCAACCGAGCGGAATCGACAGCACGACCAGAAGGCCGATCTCGGTCAGCAGCACGCCGGAGGTCTCGCCGCTGGTGAAGCCCAGCACGCGCAGGCTGGCCAGTTCGCGCGCGCTTTCCGACAGCTGGATGCGGGCGCTGTTGTAGATCACGCCGAAAGCCACGGTCACCGCCAGGCCCAGATAGGTGGTCATCATGACGTCGATGTTGCGGGCCATGGTGTCGCGGAACTTCTGGAGCGCGCGATCCTGGAGCTGCACCGCGCCGATCGCGGGGCTCGCCTTGACCGCGTCGAAGAAGTCGCGGGCCCTCCCCGAGTCGAGGTCGACGTAGGCGCCGGAGATGCGCGGACCCTCGCCGATCAGCCGGTCCAGCGCGGCGGGGTGCATGAAGGTGACGATGCCGAAGTAACTTTCCACCACCGCGCTGACGCGCACCTGGGCCAAGCGTCGCCGACCTTCGAGAATCTCCACGTCGATCGTGTCTCCGGGCTCCACACCGAGGATGTGGGCCAGCTTCGAGCTGAGCACGATGCCGCTGGGGGGAATCTCGACGGGGCGAGCCTTCGCGTCCAGGGCCCGGCTGAGCCGCGCATCCGGGACCTTGGCGACGATGGCGGTCCGGCGGCTGATCGGGCCGCTGCGCAACCGCACCGGCGTGGCGCGGTAGGGCTCGGCGCGCAGCACGCCCGGCAGATGGCGGATGTCGGCCAGGGCGGCCGGCGCCCTGGGTTCGACGAAGGCCAATGTCGCGTTCTGTCGGTCGGCGCGATTGAAGGTCGTGTCGATCATCACTTCCAGGGAGTCCACGGTGAACAATGATCCCACGAGCAGGGCCGCCGAGAGGGCCAGCCCGAGCATCGTCAGCCCCGACCGAACGGGCCAGCGGATCAGCCGGCGCAAGGCCATCATGGTCAGCTGCGAGCCGGCCAACGGCCGAACCAGCGCCTCAAGGGGCGATTTCGAGAAGCGCGGCGGCGCCGCCGGCGCCATCGCCGTCGCGGGGGCCAGGCGGCTGATGCCCCAGACCGCCCGGGCCGCGCCCAGGACCGCCGCCCCGCCGGCGGTGACGACCGCAAGAAGGTAGGTCCGCGCGTCCTCGACGAAGACAAGGAAGGGAAAATGGAAGAACTCGCCGTACAGGCGGGTCATCCCGCGTCCCAGCCACAGGCCGGCGGCCAGGCCCATGACCACGCCAACCGCGGTGATCAGCAACGCCAGTTTCATATAGTGCCAGGCGATCGGAAGGTTGTCGTAGCCGAGGGCCTTGAACAGGCCGATCTGCTCGCGTTCGAGGGCCAGCAGCCGCGTGAGAGTCATGTTTATGAGGAAGGCCGACACCAGCAGGAAGATCGGCGGCAGGACGCGTCGCATGGCGTCCAACTGCTGCAACTCACTGTCGAGGTAGCTGTTGGAGGCCTGGTCCCTGCGTCCATAGGCCCCCGATCCCCCATAGGGCGCCAGCAGGTCGTCCAACCGCCGGATCGCTTCCGCCTCGCGCGCGCCGGGCCACAGCTTCAGTGTGACGCTGTTGAAGGCGCCGCGCAGATCGAAGGCGGCCTCCAGCGCCTCGCGCGGCATCCAGATCACGGCGAAGCGCCGGTCGTCGGGCACGATGTCGCCGGGGCCCATGGCATAGACGTACTCGGGCGACAGCGCGACGCCGACGACCCGCAGGCTCCGCTTGCGGCCATTCATAACGATGTCGAACCGGTCGCCGCCGCGGAAGCCGTGCGCGATCGCGAAGGCCTCGTTGACAACGACCTCGTCGATGGCCCTGGGGTCCGGCAGTCGTCCCGAGCGGAGCGTCAATCGGTTCAGCCTGGGTTGTCCGCTTTCGGGCAGCGAGACCAGGGCGGCGGCGCCGGGCTCCATCAGTCCGGGCAGGTCGAGCAGGGCGGCCTGGACGATCCGGGTTTCGGCCACCGCCACGCCGGGCAGGGCGTCCACCTCTCGGGCGAGGCCTTCCGGCGCGCGTCGCGCCTGGACGAAGACATCGGCGAAGCTGGCACGGTCGTAGTAGGCCCCCCGCGTCTCGCGAATGGAGCGATAGGCGCCGTCGCCCAGCACCAGCGTCGCCACGCCGGCCGCCATGACCAGCGCGATGGCCAGGGCCTGCGCCCAGACCCGGCGAATGTCGCGCAGCAGCTTGCGGTCGAGGGCGCTCACCAGCTGAGGTCCTTCGGAGACTTGCGAGCGGTGTTGGTCTCGACCCGGCTGACCCGGCCGTCGCCGAAATACAGCACGCGATGCGCCATCTCCCGGATCGAGGAATTGTGGGTGATGACGGCGGTCGTGGCGCCCAGCGTCTCGTTGATGAAGGCCAGCGCCTCCAGCACCCGCACGCCGGTCGCCGAGTCCAGCGCGCCGGTCGGCTCGTCGCAGAGCAGCACCTCGGGACGCTTGGCGATGGCGCGCGCGATCGCCACGCGCTGTTGTTCACCGCCCGAGAGTTGCGCCGGAAAATGCCCTGCTCGGTCGCCGAGACCGACCATGTCCAGCGCTTCGTCGGGCGACATCGGTCGGTCGGCGATCTCGGTGACGAGCGCAACATTCTCGCGCGCGGTGAGACTGGGCACCAGGTTGTAGAACTGGAACACGAAGCCGACATTGCGTCGGCGATACCGCGTGAGCTCCCGGTCGCTGAGCGTGGTGAGCTCCTGCCCCTCGAACTTCGCCGAGCCCCCGGTCGCCCTGTCCAGGCCGCCGAGGATGTTGAACAACGTCGACTTGCCGCTGCCGGAGGGGCCCAGGAAGACGGCGAACTCGCCGGCATAGAGATCCAGGTCCAGGCCACGCAGCGCCCGCACCTCGACGTCGCCCGTCCGGTAGACCTTGGTCAGGCCGCGGGCTTCGAACACGCTCCTCGGATTGGCGTCCTGCATCACCTTGTGGCTATCCCGTCCGGCGTTCCGGCGAATTGACACCCATCAAGACCCGGAAGCCATGGCCACGCTCGTCCTCGTCACAGTGGACGAATCTCGACCGTCGGCAGAAGGCGTTCGACCTGGGCGGCGTCGCACAGGCCCGTGCCGGGCGAAAGCAGGGCGGCGGCGCCGGCGGCCATGGCCAGACGGAAGGCGTCCTCAAGCGACCGACCTTCGGCCAGGGCCCGGACCATGCCGCCCAGGAAACTGTCTCCCGCTCCCACGGAACTGACCGGGCGGATCGGCAGGGCGTCCGCGCGCCAGGCGCGGTCGGCGGCGACCAGCAGGGCGCCCTCCTCGCCGAGGGTGAGGGCGACCAACTCGGCGCCGCCCTGGTCGATGATCTCCCGCGCCGCGGAGAGGCGCTCGCGATCGGCCCCGAGGCGTCGGCCAACGAGATCCTCCAGTTCGCGGAGGTTCGGTTTGATCAGGTAGACGCCCTCCCGGAAGGCCGCCCGCAGGGCCGGGCCTTACGCGTCCAGCACCATCCGGTCGCCCGCCATCTTGACGTTGTTGGCCAGTCGGGCGTGAAAATCCGGGGGCGCGCCGGGCGGCAGGCTTCCGCTGGCGACGATGATCGCCGGACCGTCCCCCGGTTCGATCACCGACTCGAGGCAAGCGCTGCTCTCCGCCCAGCTCAGTTCGGGACCTTCTAGGACGAAGCGGTACTCTCGTCCGGTGGATTGCTCGAAGACCGTGAAGTTCTCGCGGGTCTCGCCGGCGATGGGCACCGGCAGGACGGGCACGGCCTCCGCTTCGAGGAGCTGCACCAGCAACTTGCCGGAGGCGCCGCCGGCCGGGAAGATCGCCAAGGGGTCGCCGCCGAGCCGCTTCACGACGCGGGCCACGTTCACGCCGCCGCCGCCGGCGTCGCGGCGGGCCGGTCCACAGCGCATCTTCGCCGCCGGCTCAAGGCGGTCGACCGTCGTCGAGACGTCGATCGCCGGGTTGATCGTGATGGTGACGACATTCTGCATGGCTGACGACCATCGGCTGGGATGCGCCATGATCGGCCGACGGCGGGCCGGACGCCTTGAGCGATGTCAAAGCGTCGAGCGGGGACCTAGTGTTAGCGAGGGGATGTGACTTGAGGTCAGACGATCCGGTCAGGAGGCCAGTTGATGACGCGACCCTACGCTCCGCCCAAGCATCTTTCTCCGGACCTCGCCCGGGTTAAGGCCTACTGGGAAGGCCTGCTTCGCGGTTCGGCGGAGATTCCCTTCTGGGACGATCTGGACCTCACCGACCTTCCCGATCTCGCCGGACGGCTGTTTCTGATCGGCGTGTTCAACAATCCGGACCGCTTCCGTCTCGATCTGGTGGGAGAGGATCTGACGACCCTCGTCGGAACGACCGTGACCGGCCTGTTCCTCGACGAGTTCAAGCCCGCGGCTCCCTTCGACTTCCTCGCCTCGCAGGCCAGCGCCGCCATCGAAGCTTCGGCGCCGACCGTCATGGAGGGCGCGCTGGCGGACGGCCGCGGCTATCATCGACTGGTGCTGCCGATGTGGGGCGATGGCCGCCTCAGCATGCTGTTGGGCGTCGTCGACCTCGGCCGCGCCTGACCAGAGGTCCGCGGCGGACCGGCTGAGGGCCTCGCATGGCGATTCGTGAGGACACCGCTCCGACTTGGCACGTCCTGTCGGGACAGGCGGCGCTGCATCGCCTCGACTCGCGTCCTGAGGGCCTCGCGGAGGCCGAGGTCGCCGCGCGACTGGACGCCGTCGGTCGCAATGTCCTGCCCGAGCCGGCCGTGGCGTCGCGCGCGGCGGTGTTCCTGAGGCAGTTCAAGAGCCCGCTCATCTACCTGCTGCTGGCGGCCAGCGTCGTCTCGCTCGCCCTGCGGGCCTGGGACGACGCGCTGTTCATCTTCGCGGTGCTGCTGCTCGACGCGGGCATCGGGGCGGTCCTCGAGTGGCGGGCCGAGACCGGCGCGGCGGCGTTGAAGAAGGTGCTGAACCCGCGAGCGACCGTGCTGCGCGGCGGCGCGCGGCGGACGATCGACGCGGCCGAGCTGGCTCCCGGCGACGTCATCCTCCTGGAGTCCGGCGGCGCCGTGCCGGCCGACCTTCGTCTGCTGTCCGTCCATGATCTGCGCGTCGACGAGTCGCTGCTGACCGGCGAATCCGTGTTGGTCGAAAAGACCGAGGCTGCGCTGGACGAGGCCACGCCCCTGGCCGACCGGCGCAACATGGCCTTCGCCGGCAGCATGGTCCTGGCGGGGCGCGGAACCGGCGTCGTATGCGCGACAGGACCGCGGACCCAGTTGGGCGCCATCGCCCGGAGCCTGGGCGGCGACCAGACGCCGCCGCCGCTGTTGCTGCGCATGCAGGCCCTGTCCCGCCGGATCGCCGTCGCCACCGTGGCGGTGGTCATCCTGCTGGCGATCGGTCAGCATCTGCGCGGCGCGCCGCCGGCCGAGATCTTCGGGATGACCATCGCACTGGCGGTGTCGGCGATCCCCGAGGGGCTGCCCGTGGCGATCACCATCGCCCTGGCCGTGGCGTCCGCGCGCATGGCGAGGCGGCATGTCATCGTGCGACGCCTGCCGGCGGTGGAGGGCCTGGGGTCCTGCACCCTGATCGCCACCGACAAGACCGGCACGCTCACGGTCAATCGCCTGACCGTCAAACGCATCGAGCTGGCCTCCGGCGCCGCCGCCGATGTCGAGGGCGAGGGCCTCGACCCCCACGGCCGCCTGCTTCCCTCGCCGTCGACCGAGGACGGCGAAGCGTTCCACCGGCTCGCCAAGGCGGCGGCGCTCGCCAACGAAGCGCGGCTGCGTAGCGACGATGGCGCCGTCGAGGCCAGCGGCGACAGCGTCGATGTGGCGTTTCTCGTTCTGGCCGCGAAGCTCGGTTTCGATCGTGACGCCCTGCTCGTGGAGGAGCCTCAGCGGTCGACGATCCCCTATGAGTCGGAGTTGGGCTTCTCCGCCTCCGAGGGCGGCGGACGGGTGCGTGTGAAGGGCGCGCCGGAGCGGATCCTGGCCATGTGCGAGGGATTTGATCCGGCCGCCGTCGCCGCCCAGGTCCACGCCCTGGCAAGGGCGGGTCATCGGGTGATCGCCGTCGCCGAGGGGCCCGTGAGCCCGGCCGGCCGCGTCGCGCCCTCGGACCTCCAGGGTCTGCGACTGATCGGCTTCGCCGGTCTCATCGACCCCATCCGGCCGGAAGTCCCCGGCGCGGTCGCCGCCTGTCGGGCGGCCGGCGTCGAGGTGCGGATGATCACTGGCGACCACCCGGAAACAGCCTTGGCCATCGCCCGCCAGATCTATGACGCGCCGCAGCCGGACCGGGCCCTCACGGGCGGGGAGCTCGCGCGGCTTTCAGGGGCGGCGCTGGAGCGTGAGGTTCTACAGGCGGACGTCTTCGCCCGGGTCGAACCCGGGCAGAAGACGATGATCGTCCAGACGCTGCAGGCGCACGGTCACTTCGTCGCGGTGACGGGCGACGGCGTCAACGACGCCCCGGCGCTGCGGGCCGCCGAGGTCGGCGTGTCCATGGGCGCCAGCGGCGCCGACGTGGCGCGGTCGGCCGCCGACCTGATCGTCTCCGACGACAATTTCGCCTCCATCGTCGCGGGCGTGGAGGAGGGGCGCACCGCCTATGCCAACATCCGCAAGATCGTCTGGTTGCTGATTAGCACTGCGATCGCCGAGGTGCTGCTGTTCTCCCTGACCCTGCTGACCGGCCTGCCGATGCCGCTGACGGCGGTCCAGATCCTGTGGCTGAACCTGGTTCACGAGGGCATCCAGGACGTGGCGCTGGCCCTGGAGGGCAAGGAGCCGGACACCATGCGCCGACCGCCGCGTCCGCCGACGCAGGCGATCTTCGATCGCCAGATGATCGAACAATGCATCCTGACCGGCGCCTACATCGGCGTCGTCGCCTTCCTTCTCTTCTCCTGGCTAGCCGGGCCGGCAGGCCAAGACCTGGCCGAGGCCAGGAACCTGACCCTGCTGTTCCTGGTCCTGTTTGAGAACGTGCATGTCTTCAATTGCCGGTCGGAGACGCGGTCCATCCTGCGAATTCCGTTGCGGGCCAATCCGGTCCTCATCGCGACTCTGGTCGGGGCGCCGACGGTCCATGCCCTGGCGATGGTCACGCCCGGACTCAGCGGCGTGTTGGGCCTGCACCCGGTGGGCCCGGTGGAATGGCTGATCCTCGGCGTGCTGGCCGCCAGCGTCCTGGCCCTGGGCGAAGGCTACAAGGCTCTGCGCGCCAGGCCCCTGCTTCGACGCGCCCGGGAAAGGCCAGTGGTCGCGAGGCGATGACCGCGGGCCGCCGCAGGCCTTGTCGGCCCCCTGGGGTTGATATCGGTCAAGGTTCTCGGGCCGTCGGCGTCGCAATCTCGCGAAAAGGGAGAAGCGCATGGATCCCCACGCCCCGCTCGGCCGCGATGCGCCCCGGTCCGACCACGTCCGCTGGTTCAGCGAACTCGGCCTGGAGGACGTCCCCCTGGTCGGAGGCAAGACGGCGTCGCTGGGCGAGCTCTTTCGCTTGCTGGCGGGCGCCAAGGTCGGGATCCCCGACGGGTTCGCCATCACCGCCGCGGCCTATCGCGACGCCCTGACGGAGGCGGGGGCCTGGCCGCGGCTGGAGGCCCTGCTCGCAGGCCTGGACGTCGAGGATGTCGAGGATCTGGCCCGGCGGGCCGAGGCGGCGCGGTCGATCGTCTACGCCGCCACCGCCGGCGACGCCCTGCGGCTGGAGATCGCGCGGGCCTTCCGCGCGATGCGGGAGCGCGAGGGACCCGACCTGACCGTCGCCGTGCGCAGTTCCGCCACCGCCGAAGATCTGCCGACCGCCAGCTTCGCCGGCCAGCACGACAGCTTCCTGCATATCCGCGACGAAGACGGACTGGTCGAGGCCTGCCGGCGCTGCTTCGCCTCGATCTTCACCGACCGGGCCATCGCCTATCGCGTCAATAACGGCTTCGACCATCTCAAGGTCGCCCTCTCGGTCGCCGTCATGAAGATGGTCCGCTCCGACGAGGCCGCGAGCGGCGTCGCGTTCACCCTGGACACCGAAACGGGATTCCGCGACGTGGTCTTCATCACCGGCGCCTATGGTCTGGGGGAGAACATCGTGCAGGGCCGGGTCGGTCCCGACGAGTTCCATGTCCACAAGCCGACGTACCGACAGGGGTTCCGCGCGGTGTTGCGCCGGTCCCTCGGGACCAAGGAGACCCGCCTCGCGCACCGGCGCGGTGATGCGGGCGGCGCGCTGCACAGCTACCGGGTCCCCGCCCGCGACCGCCTGCGATTCTGCATCACCGACGCCGAGGTCCTCGATCTGGCCGACGTCTGCATCCGCATCGATGACCACTATTCCGCCAGGGCCGGCAAGCCGACGCCGATGGACATAGAGTGGGCGAAGGACGCTCACGACGGCCGGCTTTACGTCCTGCAGGCCCGGCCCGAGACTGTCGCCTCACGCCGGTCGGCGACGACCTTCGAAACCTACCGCCTGAAAGGGCAGGGGGAGGTGCTCGCCTCCGGCAAGGCGGTCGGGGAAAAGGTCGCCTCTGGCCGCGTGCGGCAGGTCCGCACCGCCGCCGACCTGCGGGCCTTCGAACCTGGGGACGTCCTGGTCGCCGCCTCGACTAGTCCGGACTGGCTGCCGGTGATGAAGATCGCCGGCGCCATCATCACCGACCAGGGCGGGCGCACCTGCCATGCCGCGATCGTCGCTCGGGAGCTCGGCGTGCCGGCGGTGGTCGGGACAGGGGACGCCACCTCGCGACTGGCCGAGCGCCAGCAAGTGACCGTGTCCTGCGCCGAGGGAGAGACCGGTCGGATCTATGCGGGCGCGGTCCCCTTCTCGGTGGAGAGCCTTTCAACAGAGGCGCTCCCCCGCACACGCACAGAGGTGGCGGTCAACCTGGCCCAGCCCGACTTGGCCTTCCGCGCTGCTCTTCTGCCGTCGGCCGGCGTGGGCCTGGCCCGGCTGGAGTTCATCATCGGCGAACAGATCGGCATTCACCCCATGGCCGCCGCCCACCCCGAGCAGGTGGCCTCCGCGCGGGACCGGGCCACCATTTACAAACGTAGCCACGGCCAGGGCGCGCCGCGCGACGACTTCATTCGCCGGCTCGCCGAAGGCGTCGGGACGATCGCCGCCGCCTTCCATCCGCGCCCCGTGATCGTGCGGCTGTCCGACTTCAAGACCAATGAGTACGCCCGGCTGACGGGCGGCGCCGCCTTCGAGCCGGTGGAGGAAAACCCCATGCTCGGCTTTCGGGGGGCGGCCCGCTATGCCCATCCACGCTACGCCGACGGCTTCGCGCTGGAGTGCGAGGCCCTGCGCCATGTCCGCGATGTCATGGGCCTGACCAATGTGAAGATCATGGTTCCATTCTGCCGCCGGATCGATGAGGCCGAGCGTGTCCTGGCCGCCATGGCGGCCCACGGCCTGCGTCGCGGCGACAACGGCCTGGAGATCTTCGTGATGTGCGAGATCCCGAACAACGTCATCCAGATCGACGCCTTCGCCAGACTGTTCGACGGTTTCTCGATCGGGTCGAATGATCTGACGCAGCTGGTGCTCGGCGTGGATCGCGATTCCGAGACGGTCGCCTTCGACTTCGATGAACGCGACCCGGGCGTGCTGGAAATGCTCCGCCTGGCCGTCGAGGGAGCCCATCGCAATGGGCGTCACGTCGGCATCTGCGGCGAGGCTCCGGCGACCTATCCGGAGATCGCCGCCTTCCTGACCCGACTGGGCGTCGACTCGATTAGCGTCAACCCCTCCAGCCTGCCGCGCACCCTGGCCGCGGTCAGCCAGGCCGAAGCGGCGCTCGCCGGGGGCTAGCCGGGGCGGAGTCGCGATCCCGTTGACTGAGGACCGCTTGAGCAGGCGCCCCGCGCCGGCGGTCGACGCGTCGGCATAATATTCATCCATGTGAGAGTGAGTGTTGACCGATGGCCGCCGTCGCGGTCATGGTGAAGGCCAACACCGGCGAAGGCGATCGGTGACCAGGGAGAGCGCCATGCAGGGGGAAACAGTCGAGGCGACGGTCGACGCGCGCTCAGCCGAGACGTCAGCGCCGATCACGGCGCGCGCCTGGTTCGCACTCGGCATGCTGTGCTTCGTCTATGTGTTGAACTTCCTCGACCGCCAACTGCTGTCGATCCTGGCCAAGCCCATTCAGGACACTCTGAAGGTCACTGACGGCCAGTTGGGCCTCATCGGCGGACTGTACTTCGCCTTGTTCTACTGCCTGATCTCTCTGCCGGTCGGCTGGCTGGCGGACCGGACGAACCGCGTCCGGGTGCTGGCCTTCGCCTGCGGCCTGTGGAGCCTGGCGACGATCGGCTGCGGGATGTCGGCGAACTACGCCCAGCTGGTCGTCGCGCGGATGACCGTCGGCGTGGGAGAGGCCGGCGGCGTGCCGCCCTCCTACGCCATCATCTCCGACTACTTCCCATCGGGGCGTCGCGGGACCGCCCTGGGCCTGTTCAACCTCGGCCCGCCGATCGGCCAGGCGCTCGGGGTCGCGTTCGGGGCGGCGATTGCGGCGGCCTACAACTGGCGGCTGGCGTTCGTGGTGCTGGGCGCGGTGGGGGTCGTCGCCGCCATCGCCGTTCTGTCCTTCGTCAAGGAGCCGGTGCGCGGCGGCCTCGACCGTCGCCCGCCGGCGCCCCAGGCCGCCGCCGGCTTCTGGCCGACGTTCCGAATGTTCTTCTCCCGGCCGGCGCTTGTCCTCGCCGCCGCCGCCAGCGGCGTCACGCAGATCGTCACCTACGGCGCGGGCAACTTCACCACACTGTTCCTGATCCGGGAAAAGGGCATGACGCTGCCGGATATTTCGCTCTGGTATGCGCTCGTCGTCCTGGTCGGCATGGGTGGCGGCATCCTGGTGTCGGGGCGGGTCATCGACCATTTCACACGCCGCACCCGGACCGCCTACGCGACCATACCGGCCTTAACGCTGTCCCTCGCGATCCTGCCCTTCCTGGCCTTCGTCTGGGCGCCGACCTGGCCGGTGGCGCTGGCCTTCCTCCTGCTGCCCACCTTCCTGAACTACTTCTACCTGTCGTCGGTCGTGGCCCTGGTGCAGGAAGACGTGCGCCCCGAACAGCGGGTCCTGTCGGGCGCCCTGTTGCTGCTGGTGATGAACCTCACCGGGATGGGCCTGGGGCCGACCTTTGTCGGATTCCTCAGCGACTTCCTGAAGCCGGTCCACCCGGACAATTCACTGCAGCTGGCCTTCTATGGACTGACGCCCGTCTACGTCGTGGCCATCGGCCTTTTCATGGTTCTGGCGGGCGTGCTCCGCCGCGAGGAACGGAGAGTCGCGCAATGATGACCGGCCGCATCGCCGCCCTGATCGCCGCGGCCGCCATCATGGTCGCCGTTCCAGCGTCCGCGGCGGCTCCTGTCGTGGCCGAAGCGCCTGCCGGGGTCGTCGTCGGGGTCGCCGACGACTCCGTGAACGTCTTCAAGGGACTGCCCTACGCTCTGCCGCCGGTTGGCGACCAGCGCTGGAAGCCGCCCAGGCCGGCGCCCCGCTGGCCCGGCCAGCGCGACGCGACGGCGTTCGGTCCGGCCTGCGTCCAGAACAGATCGAGCTCAATCAACATCTACGCCAATGATCCGGCGCGGATGAGCGAGGACTGCCTGACCCTGAACATCTGGGCGCCCGCCGGCGCGCGAAAGGCGCCGGTCATGGTCTGGATACACGGCGGCTCGCTGTGGGGCGGCTATGGCCACGAACCGATCTATGACGGGACCGCGTTCGCCGAGCAGGGAATCGTCGTCGTCACGATCAACTATCGGCTCGGCGTGCTCGGCTACCTGGCCCACCCGGCCCTCAGCGCCGAGTCCGATCAGGGCGTCTCTGGAAACTACGGCCTCCTGGACCAGATCCAGGCCCTGCGCTGGGTCCGAGACAACATCGCGGCGTTTGGCGGCGACCCGGATAACGTGACGATCGCCGGAGAGTCCGCCGGCGGGCTCAGTGTCATGTATCTCATGGCCTCACCCCAGGCCCGCGGCCTCTTCGCCAAGGCGATCGCGCAGAGCGCCTACATGATCTCGACGCCCAGCCTGCGGGACTCGCGCTTTGGGGAAGCACCGGCGGAGGCCCAGGGTGTCGCGCTCGCCACACGCCTCAAGGCGACAGAGCTATCGGCGTTGCGCGCCCTTGAACCGTTCGCGCTGACGAAGGCGGCGGCGGCGGGTGGATTTCCGGCGTTCGCCGTCGTCGACGGCAAGATCCTGCCCGACCAGCTCGTGGCGGTGTTCGACCGCGGCGAGCAGGCGCCGACGCCGCTCCTGGCCGGGTTCAACAGCGGCGAGATCCGCTCCCTCCGGTTCCTCGGCCCCCCGGCGCCGGCGCTGTCCGCGACCTACGAAAAGGCCATTCGCGAGCGCTACGCGGATCTCGCGGAGGCTCATCTCAGCCTCTATCCGCCCGCCGATCCTGAAGGCGCGATCGTGGCTTCGACGCGGGATGTGATCTACGGATGGACCGCGGAACGCCTGGTGCGCAAACAGACCGCTCTCGGACAGCCGGCCTACCTCTATATCTTCGATCACGGCTATCCGGCCGCCGACGCCCTGGGCCTGCGCGCCTTCCACGGCGCGGAACTGCCGTTCGTCTTCGGAACGGCCCGCAAGACGCCGCCGTACTGGCCCAAGATTCCACAGACTCCGACAGAGAAGCGGCTCTCCGCGGCGATGACCGCCTATTGGGCGAGTTTCGTGCGGGACGGCGTTCCGAAGGCCGATGGCGCGCCAGCATGGCCGACTTTCGGCGCCGGGCGCGCGTTCATGGCCTTCCAGGACCAGCCGCGCGCGTCGGCCCGCCTGTTCCCCGGCATGTACGAGCTGCATGAGGCCGTGGTCTGCCGACGCCGTGCGCAGGGCGACACGCCCTGGAACTGGAACATGGGACTCGTCGCCCCGCCGCTGGCGCCGCAGGCTTCGGGCTGCGACTTCGATTCGCTGAAGTAGGCGCGGCGTCGGGCCGTCAGTCCTTCTCGAGGAAAGACATGAAGCCCGCCGCCATGAACCGGGCCATCCGCTTCTTGACGGCGGCGAAGTCGTCGGATCGGCAGAGGCCGCCGGACAGGCGGTCGATCCGGCCCGTTCTGGCCAGGGTGTTCATCAGCGAACCGGTGACGAAGTGGTAGCCCCAGAAGATGTCCTCCTCCGGGGTGTCGGGAAGGGCGCGCTTCAGGATCGACACGAGCTTCAGGACGACGGGATCGAAATGGACGTCCATCAGCTCCGCGCCCTCGAGCGTGTTGCTGACCCGGGCGCAGAAAGCCGCGTAGTTCATCCAGGATTCGCTGCGGCTGTAGAGGTCCAGATCGGTATCCAGGAAGGCGTGCAGCGCACCCTCCACGGTCGGATGGTCGCCCGACTCGGCGGCATAGTGATCCAGGGCCTCCATTCGAAGGCCGCTTGTCACGCCAGCCCGTCGCGCGAAAACCGCCTCGAACAGGCTGCGCTTGTCGTCGAAGTAGTAGTGAAGAAGCGTCGTGTGGACGCCGACGCGCAGGGCCACGTCGCGCAACGTCACGCCGTGCAGACCCTGGAGGGAAAAGAGGTATTCCGCCGCGTCGAGGATCTGTTCAAGGGTCTCGGCGCGCTGCTCGGCTTTCGTTCGCCGGACCCGCTTCGCCCTTGGAGCAGCTGACATCAAGCTTTCCTCTCTACGTCCCGGAAGTCTCGCTCGCTTCCGGACCGTCGTGGCCTGGGCCCGTCCCACCGGAACCCTCGGCGCCGTAGTCGGCACGTAGCCGGTTCTTGTCAATCTTCCCCGTGGCAGCCAAGGGCATGGAGCCGATCTGAACGACCTGATCGGGCAGCCACCAGTCCGCGACCCGGCCCTTCAGAGCATTGAGAAGCGCCTTGGCCTCGATCGTCCGCCCCTGCCGCGGCTCGACGATGAGCAACGGCCGTTCGCCCCACTTGTCGTCCGCGCGTCCGATGACCGCCGACTGTCCGACATCGGGATGACGGCCGATGATGTCCTCGATCTCGGCGGGATTGATCCACTCCCCGCCGGATTTGATGAGGTCCTTCGAGCGACCGCAGATGGTCAGGCTTCCGTCCTCGTCGATGCGCGCCAGATCGCCGGTGTCGAAATAGCCGTCGTCGTCGAGGGCATCCTCGTCGGCGTTGAAATAGCGATCGACGACGCTCTGGCCGCGGACCTTGAGGTGGCCGACATCGCCGCGCTGCCTGGGCAGGGCATGCCCGTCGGCGTCCGTCAACTTGAGGTCCAGGCCGACGGGCGGGCGCCCCGACGCCCGCGCCGCCGGCGGGGCAGGGTTGGCCGGCGAGACGGTGCCGAGCGGCGACAGTTCGGTCATGCCCCAACTGGTCTGGACAGTCGCACCCAGGCGATCCTCCATCCGGCGGATCAGGGACTCCGGACAGTGGGAGCCTCCGATGATGATCCGCCTGAGATCGGGAACCTCGCCGCCTACGGCGTCGAGATGATCGAGGACGCCCAGCCAGACGGTCTGGACTCCGACCGCGATCGTCGCCCCTTCCGACCGCAGAAGACGGGTCAGGCTGGCGCCGTCCAGCTGACGTCCCGGCAGGATCAGCCGGGCTCCGGCGGCCGGGGCGGCGAACGGCAGGCCCCATCCGTTGGCGTGGAACATCGGCACGGCCACCAGCACGGCGTCCTCACCCGTGAGGGCGAAGGCGTCGGCCTGCAGGGCGCGCAGGGTGTGCAGGTAGTTGGAGCGGTGCGTGTAGAGGACGCCCTTGGGCCGACCGGTCGTACCGGACGTGTAACAGAGCCCGGCCGGCGAACCCTCGTCGAAGTCGCCCCAGACGGACGGGCGGCCGCGGCTTTCGAGCAGGTCTTCGAAGGTCCAGGTCGTCACGGCCGACGCGTCGCGACCGGGCGCATGGCTGTCCATGATCACGACGTGCTCGATCCCCGGACAGAGCGGCAGGAGGTCATCCAGCATGAAGGCCAGGCTCGAGGCCACGGCCAGCACGCGATCCTCGGCCTCGTTGACCATCGCGGCCAGGTGCGGGGCCGTCACCCGCGGGTTCAGCGTGTGGCAGACGAGGCCGGCGCCCATCGCGGCATAGTAGAGTTCCAGGTGGTGCTGAGTATTCCATGCGAGCGTGGCGATCCGGTCGCCGAATTCCAGGCCCAGGCTGGCCAGGGCGCCGGAGAAGCGGTTGGCCCGGTCGCGCAGGGCGGCGTAGCCGATGCGGCCGGCGTCCGCCGTGACGACGTCTCGGTCAGCGGCCCATTTGGCGGCGTGGTCCAGGAACTTGTCGACCGTCAGGCCGTAGGACTGCATCGTTCAGATCACTCAATGCTCGCCGTCAGGCCGCATGCGGCCGTCCGGTCAGAAGAGTGGCCGCCCGACATCCGCCGGACGGCCACGCAAGGCGCGGGAGGGAACCGCGTCAGAACACTTTCATCACCCGCAGACCGAACTGGCGCGGAGGCATGGCGAACCGCAGGCCGGAATTGATCGCCGCGATATAGGTCTCGTCGGTCAGGTTGGTCGCGTACAGCGTGGTGACGATGTCGTCGTGGGTCCAGGCGAGCTGCGCGTTGAGCATGTTGCGCTGCTCGATCCGGTCGCCCCGGGCCCTGTTCTGGAACAGGGTCGCCCACTGCGGCGAAACGTAGCCGTAGTTCAGGCGCGGCGTGATGGTGTCGCCGTTGTCCAGCGTGAACCGGTACTGGCCGCCGACGTTGAAGGTGACGTTCGGCGCATAGGTCTGGTCGCGACCTTCGAGGTCGATACAGGTCGGCGACTCCGGCCCCGTCGCCGGATCACAGGCGCCGAAGGCCGCCGCCCGCGGATCGGTCGCGTAGAACTTGCCGAGCGAGCTCCGCATCCAGCCCAGGCCGGCGTCGACCGACAGCGGCCCGAACACGGCTTCGAGCTGAGCCTC
Source organism: uncultured Caulobacter sp. (assembly GCA_937925635.1). Taxonomy (GTDB): domain Bacteria; phylum Pseudomonadota; class Alphaproteobacteria; order Caulobacterales; family Caulobacteraceae; genus Caulobacter. Next base: position 60,005 of record CALALX010000027.1, on the reverse strand, counting down.
GATGCCATAGATCTTCGTCGTGCCGGGATTGTTCACCTCGAACCCGAAGACCGGGATCAGCGGATAGCCGATCGTCACCTGGAAGTTCTTGTAGTCGTTGTAGAAGGCGTCGATCTGGGTCCGGATGCGGCCGCCCAGGAAGCCGGCTTTCCAGCCGATCTCGTATTGGGTGACCTCTTCGGGATCGAAGGGGGCCGGCACGCCGAGTCCCACCGGGACGTTCAGACCTCCGGCGCGGAAGCCGGTCGCCACGAAGCCGTACAGGAAGTTGTGGTCGTTGACCGTCCAGCTCAGGGCGACCTTGCCGGACACGTTGTTGTCCTTGATCGACTGGTCCTGGGTCAGCGGCAGGCCGTACTGCAGGAAGGTGACGTGGTTGGTCGACCGGACGTCCGAATAGCGGGCGCCGACCTGAAGCTCGAAGTTGTGCGGCAGCTCGAAACTGACCTGGCCGAAGACGGCGCTGACCTGCTTCGGATTTGTGCCTTCCAGCCGGTATTCGGTCAGGATGTTGCCGGCCGGCAGGCCGATGACGAACTTGCCGGGCTTGAAGTCGTATTCGTCGGTCTGGACATAGGCGCCGACGACCCAGGAGATCGGCTGGTCGTCCGGCGAGATCAGGTTGAGTTCCTGGGAGTAGATGACCTCGTCGACGTCGTCGGCGAAGGTCGCGACCCCGACGCTCGTGCCATCCAGGTCGGCCGCGTACCGCGTCGTCCCGTCCTGGTAGCCGCTGATCGACCGCAGCTTCACGCCGTTGTCGAACACGTATTCGACCTTGAGGACGGAGCGCTGGTAGGTGTCGACCGCCATTTGCAGGGCGTTGGCCGTGATCTGGAACGGATCATTCGGCGAGTTCACGGGGTCCGAGGGATAGCCGCCATAGTCGAGCCGCCCGACGTCGGTCTTGAAGTTGACGGTCAGGGCCTCCGTCGGCGTCCACAGGAGCCCCAGGCGGAGGGCGTTAATCTCGACGCCTTCGTTGCCGCGGGCGAGAGGGCCCTTCACGTCCCAGAAGCTGTCGCGGCTTTCGCTCTGGAAAGACAGGCGCGCGGCGAAGGTGTCGCTGACCGGGATGTTCAGGGCGCCCTGCGCGGCTACGTCGTTGAAGTTGCCGACCTGGCCGGCGAGGTAGCCGGAGTCCCCCCCGCCGATGACCGGATCGTTGGAGGTGACGAAGACCGCGCCGCCGGTGGCGTTCTGGCCGACGAAGGTCCCCTGCGGGCCGCGCAAGACCTCGATGCTGGCGATGTCGAAGTAGGGCTCGCCCTGGATGTAGCCAGGGAAGGTCGCGACGCCGTCCCGATAGGTGATCACCCCGGTGGTCGTCTGGGTGTTGTGCTCGGCCTTGCCGATGCCGCGGATGTTGAAGTCGATGCCCTGGCCGAAGTTGTTGATCACCGCGCCGGGCACGACGAACTGCAACTGGTCGACGGTGGTGACGCCCTTCTTCTCAAGCGCCTGGCCGGTCAGGACGGTCGCCGCGATCGGCGTCGTCTGCAGATTGGAGGACCGTCGCTCGGCGGTGATCACCACTTCATCGACGGCCGAGGCTTCTTCCCCCTGTCCGGATTGCGGCGCCGGCGCGGTTTGCGCCGCGGCGGCTCCGCACCAGCCGAGCGCAAGGATCGACGCGCTCAGCATCGCTGCCTGAAGTCTCATGTTTCCCTCCCCTTGCCGTAACGGCGCGCGCTCTACGGCGCATGGGGAGACGCTGACACGCGTTCAGCCGTTCGTCAACACTGACTATCACGCGAATGAATATCTTGCGCGGCGCCTGGATCTCCGCCGGGCGAGCGGGCCGGCGACGCTTGCGCTTGATCCCAAGCGGCGGAACTCCTGGACGCTGCTCGCGCGGCGGCGCGCGGCGCTGGGCCGGGGGCTTCAGATCGCGAGGCCGGGGTCGCCTTCGAGGACCTCCTGCCGGAGCCGGGGGCGTTCTCCCGCCTTCCAGAGCGAGACGCGGTGCGCCACGCGGTAGAGCAACGGTCCGCCATCGTCCGTCTCGCTGCGCTCAAACGGGATCGGGATGCAGACGAATTCGGTCTCAAGCTCGTCCGGCGACGCCCGCACCGTCACATACCCGTGCCCGGCGTGATCCACGAAGGCCAGGTGCGGCGCCAGCTCTGGATTGCGCGCCGCGCGCGCCTTGGCGGGATCGCCCGTCTCCTTGAGCACGAAGGCGGACTTCATTCCGTGCATCAGGGTCATGCCCAGGCTGCAGGCCATTGAGCCATCCGGCTTGTCGTGGACAAACAGCGGCCGCAGGGGCGCGTCCTTGCGCATGGTCAGTTGCTGCACCTCGCCCGCCGTCTGGGCCGAAATCGAACCGGTGATGAACTCGACGCCCACCGGGTCGAAAGCACGCGGCGGCAGGGTCTTGCTCGGATATCCGGCCCAGAAGGCGTGCTTGTCGCCGGCCACGATCGCGAATCCGGTGATCCCTTCCTCGCGGATCATGTCGAAGATCTCGCCGCGCTCCAGCGTATAGCCGCCGCTGTACACGCCATAGCCGGCGCCCTTGGGCCATCGGTCGGCGAAGGCCTCCGGCAGGTTCTGGGGGTCCATCCGTCCGGACAGCGTGCCGAATGAATGACCCCAGATCTTCCAGGGGGCTCGCGCCGCGCGCAGGCGATCCTTGAACCAGGCCATCTGCTCGAGACCGAGATATGCCTCGGGCGGCGCGTCCACGTGCGGATTGGGAAAGTCGAGCTCGCCCACCGTGATCCTGGCGGGGGGATGCCCCCCCGCGTAGTCTCGCGCCTGGTCCAGGATCTCAAGCATCTCCTCGGGCATGGCGTTGAACTTGATTTCGGGAAGCCCGCTGTAGGGACCGCCCGGCGACATGAACGACCGGTTGTCGGTCAGGATCATGTCGACGTTCTTGCCGTACCGGAACGCCCGCTGGATCCGCAGCGCGGTGATGGCGGCCAGGTTGTTGGGCTCCTGCCCGACGCCCCGCGCGTCGAATGTCTCCACCGGCCTGTTCTCGACGGCGGGCGCCTCGAAGGCGTCCCCGCTCCCGGGCTTGCTCACCCGGGCGGGCTGATACTCGTACCAAGCCTGGCTCGCCGCGACCTTGAGCGCCTGCGCCGGACGGACCTTGCCATCGACGATCTGCTGGCTCTGGTAGGAGCGCCAGTTGAACTCGTGGTTGTCCCAGACGGGCACAAAGGGCCAGCGGGCCCGGGCGTCCTGCAGGTCGGGGTCGAGCAGGTAGCCGCGATAGGCCGTGCGGTAATCCTCGAGATCGGTCGGGATGTTGAAGGTGCTCACCTTCTCGCCGTTCGGATAGCGCACGATGTCACGCAGCCGCCGGCCTCGCTCCATGCCGCCCGGCCGTTCCTCGGGGTACCAGACCAGTTCGTAGATGAAGTCGCCCAGATGCAGGACAAAGCCCAGCTGCTCCTCGCGCGGTCTGCGTGCGTCCTCATGGATCATGCGTCGGTAGGCGTTGAGGGCGCCCTGGGTGACGTCCTGGCAGCTGACGAAGGCGAACTTCACCGCCCGGTCGTCTCCGTCCGCCGGCGCCGTCAGGGTGCGGCCGACCCGGCTGGCGTTCCCCGCTTCGTCGATGAAACGATACCAATACTCCCGCGCCGGCTTCAGGCCCGCCGCGAGGAAGCGGCAGGTCCAGTCCGTCGCCGAGGTGACCGCGACATCGCCGCGCGCGACCACCTTTCCGAACGCCGGATCGCCGGCGACCTCGACGGTCAGCCGGTGCGAGGCGACGCCGCGGTCGGGGGGGCGCCGTGTCCACAGGATCACGCTGTCCGGACCCGGATCCCCCGAGGCCACGCCCTGGGGAAACAGATCACGTCGCTCGCCGCGCACGATCGTCCCCGCCCGCGCGGGGGACCCTCCGAACGCCAGCGCCGCGCCCAGCGCGGCGGCCTGGGCGGCGAACGCTCGCCGCGTCAGCCCGGCCTTGTCCATGGTCCAGCCCTCCCGAAGTGACATGTCCCGTCGACTGACCGATCCGCCGCGCGGGAAAACCGTAAGGACTTTCGGGCACCTTTCGCCGGAAAGCCGCAAGTTAACTTTCGTTCAGGCGGCCGCGGCGGATCGGGGGCGACGGTCTCCGGACCCTTCGGCGGGCAGGGGCTTCATGGCTTGTCGGCGCCGGCGCGGCGTCGCCAGTGCGCGAAGCTGCTCGGAGAGGAGAAGCCGACCAGTTCGGAGATCCGCGTCTTCGAGGTGCCAGAGGCGATCAGGGACTCCGTCATCGCGCCGCGGCACTCGGCCAGCAGGCCGCGGAAACTCTCGCCCTCGGCCGCCAGCCGGCGGTGCAGGGTCCTGCGGTTGACGCCAATGAGGCGGGCGACCTCGTCGGCGCCGCAGCGACCGGTCGGCAGCAGCAGGATGATCAGTTCGCGCGCGGCGCCCGTCCAGGAGCGCAGTCGGCCCGCCGCCAGCTGCTCGGCATAGCGCCTGGCCTGCAGAGCCATCAGCGGGTCAGCGGCGGGCAGGGGCTCGGACAGGGTTTCGCGCGGCAGCACGAGACCGTCAAAGGGCTGGTCGAAGAACGGTGAAATGCCCAGCACCCGCCGGTGCGTGACCACCGACGCCGGCGCGGCGTGCCGGAAGTGAACGGAGTCCGCGCGCCAGGCGCCGCCCAGCAGGGCCGACAGCGTCCGGGTCAGGACGGCGACTGAGAGTTCCGTGGCCTGCCGTGAGGCGAGGCCGCTCCCGGCCAGAAGCGCCAGGGACAACACGGCGATCTCGCCGTCCTCCTCAAGCGTCAGCAACAGGGCCTCGTTGTGCAGCCACTGGTACTGCCGCATGACCTCCAGCGCCTGTCGCAGGGACGCCTGGTCACGCGCCACGAGGCTGACCGGGCCGAGGTTCGATGGTCGCCGCGCTTCGGCGAGGCGCAGCCCAAAGTCCGGCGCGCCGAGTTGCTCGGCCGTGCGTTCGAGCAGCCGCCCGACGGTGTCGGCGCTGATCTTCATATCGGGGTTTTCAAGCAGGAGCGGGGTCAGACCGCAGTCGGACAGCAGGCGTCGCGGATCGCCGCCCAGGTCCCTCACGAGATCTGAGTAGCCCGTCAAACTGGCGGCACGGACGAGGGCGGTCATGGGCTGTCCCAAATTCGACAGTCACTGTCTCAAATATTCAATCACGACCGCCACGCCTCGGGCAACATCCGCCTCGAGGAGACCTGGCCGTGACCGACGCGACCCCCATCACCGACGCTCTGCGCGCTTCTGGCGAGTTCAATCCTGCCTGGGAGGCCATCGCCGACTCCGACCCCGCCTGGCTGGAGTCGTTCCTGGACATGGGAACCCGGCCCCTGCGCTCGGGCGTGCTCGATCCAAAGACTTTCGAGCTGATTGCCATCGCCGTCGACGCGTCCTGCACCCACCTCTACGCGCCCGGCGTTCGCCGCCACATTCGCAAGGCGCTCCAGATCGGCGTCACGCCGCAGGAGATCGCCGCCGTGCTCGAGGCCGTCGCGGTCCTCGGCATCCACTCCTGCGCCCTCGGCTTCCCGATCCTCGCCGAAGAACTCGCCGCGCGCGACGCGGCCCAGCCCGCCTGACCCCAAAGGAGGAGTCCCCATGCATTTCCTCGACGACGCCCTGTTGCCGGAACATCAGCAGCCGCTGGTCATCCAGGCCGCGCCCTACGGTCCCGAATTTCTGCCGGGCGACTCCGACGACATCCCGGTCACGATGGACGAACAGGTCCAGAAGGCGGTCGACTGTTGGAACGCCGGCGCGACCGTCCTCCATATCCACGTCCGTGAGGCCGACGGTTCGGGCTCCAAGCGGCTGTCGATGTTCAACGAGATGATCGCCCGCCTGCGCGAGGCCGTGCCCGACATGCTGCTCCAGGTCGGCGGCTCGATCTCGTTCGCGCCGGAGGGCGAGGGGGAGGCGGCAAATTGGCTCTCCGACGACACCCGCCACATGCTGGCCGACCTCGATCCGAAGCCGGACCAGGTGACCATCGCCATCAACACCAACCAGATGAACATCACCGAGGTGATGAGCGCGGACGACGTCGCCGGCACGTCCCTGGCGCTGCCGGCCTATGCGGACGCCTACCGGGAAATGTGGATCCCGTCCGGCCCGGCCTTCGTCGAGGAGCATCTGCGCCGGCTGCAGGCGGCGGGCGTCCAGCCGCACTTCATGCTCGGCGACCCCGGCCAGCTGGAGACCGTGGAACGCCTGGTGCGCCGAGGCGTCTACACCGGTCCGCTGGTGATGAACTGGGTCGGCATCGGCGGCGGCGCCGACGGTCCGACCGCGACCAACCTGATGGAGTTCGTCCGCCGCGCGCCGGACAACGCGGTGCTCACCGTCGAGGGCATCATGCGCACCTGCCTGCCGCTCAACACCATGGCCATCGCCATGGGCCTGCACGTTCGCTGCGGCATCGAAGACAACCTCTGGGGCCGCAAGGGCGAGCGCCTGTCGTCGGTCCGCCAGATCGAGCAGCTGGTCCGCATCTCGCGGGAGCTCTACCGCGAGGTGGCCACCGGCGCGGAGGCCCGGCGGATCTACCGTATCGGCGAGACCTACGGATCGGCCGACGAGACGCTCGCCAAGGTCGGCTGGGCCCCCAATCGTCGACCGGCCGTCGCCGACCTGTCCCGGGCGGCCTGACCCGTGGTCGGCCTCGCCGCCCGTCGTGAAGGCGAGGCCGACTGGCCGGTCGGCAGGACGCGCGCCGCGGTCATCTTCACCCTGACCTTCCTGCTGTTGCTGTCCGACTATGTGTGCCGGCAGGCGCTCATCCCGATGTTCCCGGCCCTCAAGGCCGAGTGGGCCCTGAGCGATGGGCGGCTCGGCGCCCTGGTCAGCGTCGTGGCCCTGGCGGTCGGCCTGCTGACGGCGCCGCTGTCGTTCGCCGCCGACCGGTTCGGGCGGGTGAGGGCGATCGTCGTCATGGCCCTGGTCTGGAGCGCGGCGACGCTCGCCTGCGGCCTGGCGGCCAGCTACGGGCAGCTGCTGCTGGCCCGGCTCTGCCTCGGCGTCGGAGAAGCCGCTTACGGCAGCGTCGGCGGAGCGATCCTGTTCTCAGTCTTTCCCGCGCGCGTTCGCGGGGCTGTCGCGGCGGCGTTTCTCGCCGGCGGCGCCGTGGGCTCCGTTCTCGGCCTCGCGGCGGGGGGCTGGATGGCCGAGACCATCGGCTGGCGTGGCGCCTTCGTCGCGCTCGGCGGACTGGGATTGGTGCTGGCGTCGCTCTTCGCCGCGGTCGTGCGCCTGCCGGCGGCGCCGCTTGAGACGCAGGATTCCGCCGACGCCTCTGAGGGGGGGCTGGCGTCACTGTGGACCCTGCTGACCACCCGGACCCTGCTGCTGGCCTACGCCGGCGGCGGGCTGCAGTTCTTCACCCTGGCCGCCCTGATCGCCTGGACGCCGAGCTTGCTGACGCGGACGTACGGCCTAGAGCCGGCGCGGGCGGGCGGCGTCGCCGCGCTCCTGGTGCTGCTCTCCGCCGTCGGGATGATGGTTTGCGGCGCGGTCGCCGACGGCCTCTCGCGACGCCGGCCGGCGCGCAGGGCGCTCGTCGCCGCCGGCTACTGCGTCGTGACCGGCGGCCTGGTCGCCCTGGCCTTGGGTGCGCCCGCGGGCGCGGCGCAGCTCGGCTTGATGGCGTGCGCCTTCGCATTGGCGGGAGGCGCGGCGGGTCCCGCCAGCGCCGTCGGCGCGGATGTCAGCCGCCCCGCCGTTCATGCGACCGCCCTGGCGCTCGCGACCCTCGCCTTCAACCTGCTCGGCCACGCCCCGGGCCCCTGGATCACCGGCCTCCTGGCGGACGGACACGGGTTGGCGACAGCCCTGAGGGGATCGGCCCTCGCCAGCCTTCTCGCGTCCGTGGCGTTGCTTGCGGCCTATCGGGCGTTCGATGAAGACGCCGCCCGCCTGCGACGCGCCGGCGCATGATCGCCGCCGTCATCCGCATCGCCGATCCTCTGGCTCGACGGTGGCGCGGCGTTGCGATCTGCGCTGTGGCGGCCGCGGCGGCGACCTTCCTGGCGGATCACTACCAGGCGCCGGCCATGCTGATGGCGCTGCTGATCGGCATGGCCCTGAGCCCGGCGGCCTCGGACGCCCGCTGCGCCGAGGGTGTCGGCTTCAGCGCGCGGTCGCTGCTGCGCCTTGGCATCGCCCTCCTGGGCGCGCGGATCACCCTTGGGCAGATCGCCGATCTCGGCGTGGGGCCGGCGGCGATCGCGATCGGCGGCGTCGCCGCGACGATCCTGGTGTCGGTCGGGCTCGCCCGCCTGTTCGGCTTCAACCCGCTGTTCGGCGTCCTGACCGGCGGCGCCACGGCGATCTGTGGCGCCTCCGCGGCCCTGGCCCTGTCGGCGGTCCTTCCGGCGCATCCGATGAAGGAGCGCGCCACGACCTTCACCGTCGTCGGAGTCTCGCTGCTGTCGACGGCCGCCATGGTGACCTATCCCATGCTGGCCACACGGCTGGGGCTCTCCGAACGCCACGCCGGGCTGTTCCTGGGGGGCTCCATCCACGACGTCGCTCAGGTGATCGGGGCTGGTTACAGCCTGTCGACCACCACGGGCGATGTGGCCACGGTGATGAAGCTGGTGCGCGTCGGCATGCTCGCTCCCGTGGTCATCATCGTGGGCCTGCTGACACGGCGCGCGGAACCGCACCCGGATCGGCCAAAGGAGCCGTTGCTGCCATGGTTCGCGGTCGCCTTTCTCGCCCTTGCGGGCGCCTGCAGCACCGGCCTCGTGCCCGCGGTGATCAGGGAGGCGATGGTGGAAGCCTCGCGCTGGTGCCTCGTACTGGCCATCTCGGCCCTGGGCATGCGGACAAATCTCGCCTCGCTCGTGGAGGTCGGCGTCCGTCCGTTCGCCCTGCTGGCCATCGAGGCCGCCCTTCTGGCGCTGTTTGTCCTCGTCCTGGTTCGGCTTGTCTGAGGGCCGTCAGGCAAGCGCCTGTTCGCAGGGAAACTCGACCGGATCGCGGACACGCGGAGACGCTGGGCCGAAAGGGCGCCGAAGTCGTCTCGAATTCAGGGATTCAGGGAGTAGCAGCGGGACTTTCACGCGGAATAGCGCCACCAAGTCCGCGGCTTGGCGAATTGGCCGACCAACAGAGAAAACTTGTGGGGGTGGGTGGCGGTGCTGTCAGCCTGGCGCGAACCTGTCTCCACGGAGACGCGGGACAGCGGACATCCACGCCCTGTGGCGTCCCGGGCCTAGCCGACCTCAGGGCGCGGGGGCGTTACGGCTCGAAGAGCTTGCGAATGCCGGTGGAGAAAGCCGCCGGGAAGATGCTGGCGTGCGTCTCGTCCTCAAAGACGCGATGTCGCACAAAGAGATCTAGATCCTCACGGGCCCTCAGCGCTTCGGCAAAATCCGTCATCTGGCTGACCATCCTGTGGCCCACGCCGCGCGCGTGCTCCTCCTGATCACCTACGGCGAGATAGACTCGCGTAGGGCGGCGCGGCTTCACCACCCGACCCAGAGCTTCGGTGCGTGGCAAGAGGTCGTCAGCGTACCACAGGGACGGACTGATCAGCAGGTAGCGGTTGAAGCTGTCGGGCCGGGTCTGCAAGGTCCATCCTGCGAACAGGCCACCGAAGGAATGGCCGACCAGCGTCCTGTCGCCGGGATCGGCGCGCCATCGGCGCTCGACGAGCGGCAGTATCTCCTCGACCAAGCATCGCAGAAAAGCCGGCGCGCCGCCCGACAGCCTCTGGTACTCGGGTCCATATCCGCCGTCCGCAATGAACACCGGCGTATAGTCGCGCGTGCGGTTAAGCCTGTACGCCCTCGGATCGGCATGGGCCCCGGCATAGGCTACCGAGACGAGGATCGCCTCCGGCGCTTGGCGCCGCCGCGCCGCCATGTGTTCCAGATGCGTAGCACAGGCTGCAAAGGAATAGTCGGCGTCGAGCGTCACAATGACGGGGTAGCGGTCGGCGCCCTCAACATAGGCGGGCGGCGTGCGCACATAGAGCGCATATTCGACATCATTGATCTCGGAATGGAGGCGTACGACTTTGGACCGAGGCAAGGTGTAGCCCACAGCTTCCGACAAGAGCGGTGCGGCGCATGCCTCGCCCGAAATGCCGGCGCCGCCCATCGCGACGCTTTGCAGGGCGCCCCTACGTGTTATGCGCACCATGATCATCCTTCCACGATTGTCGACCGATGCGGGCCGCCACACATCGTCATGGAATCCGCCCCCGGCGAACGGCCTCGGCCTGTTCTATCGCCTCCAAGGCCGGATCGCGGCCCGCCACGTAGTCGGCGAACGTAAGCGGCGCGGGGATGTCGACGTCCAGATCGTCGACAATCACAGGCATGAGGAAAAACGCGCCCCAATAGCATCGGAAGAGCCCCGTGCAGCCGTTCGTGAGGTCGTAGAAGGCTGTTGAGTAGCGGGCACCGAAGCCGCTGTTGGGTAGCTTGTAGCGCCAGCCTTCCGCCCAGAACGCCGTCCGGTCTCCGATCTCCTCGCCGACGATGACCGTTCGGTCCGGAGCGCCCTGCTTGGCGAAGGCCATACTGACGATCGCCGCCGAGAAGGTGTTGTTGCTGCTCAGGAGATAGATTCTGCCGTTGGGGCCAACGATATCCCCTAGAGCGCTCATGAGCGGGTGGGTAAGGGAATAGTCGCCACCGGGATTGAACCTCAGATCGACGATCACAGCTGCCGGCCTGTGCCGTCGAAGATCCGCGACTGTTTCGGCGACGAAGGCCTTGAGGCTTACTCCTGTATCGTCGTCGATGTTGGTCCGCAGGTTGATGTAGACCGCATTCTGGTCTGGAAGGGGGCGACGCCAGTAGCCGCGATCCGGCAACTGCAGGTACAGCGGGTCGCCAGACGGCCTCAGCGATGTCCAGACGGTGGCGGTGTCGCGCCGCCAATGGAGCGGCAATGCGCCGGGAGTAACCCAGCGAGCGTCGGCGGAAGGGGTGAAGGCTTCCAGCAAACGGACCTTCGGGGCCTCACCGATCCTTTCGAGCTGGACTTCAATGGGGTCGCCGGGGATGCCGACGGCGTTCAGGTAGGCGGGCGTTTCCAACAGGAGCGGAGCCACAACCCTGAAGGAGGCGTCATTTCCGCCGAACGCGTCCCGGAAGCGGCGAGTGACCTCTCCCACTGGCTGTCCGCCGATGTGTGTGATCCGGGAACCCAGCAGGTCCTCGTACCCGCGGGCCGCACGCAGGATCCGCAGATCATCGCCCAGGAATGCGGCTCGCACCGGCAGGTGGGGAAACCGCTCGACCATGGAGGCCACGTTCCCGTTCGAATGGGCGTTGTCGATCTCGGCCTGGGCGCGGGCCAGTCCGAGCATGAATTCAGCGTCGGTCATTGTTGCGGCCCGACTCCGAATGTCGGCGATCCGGCGATCGAAGCGCGCCCGCATCTCCGGGGTCATGGAGCGTTCGTTTCGCGGAACATGCTCGAAATGCCGAAGGTCCTGCATCCTTGCTTCGAGCGCGGACTCCGGTCGTGGCTGAAGGAGCGGAGGAATGGGTATTGGATGAAACGCGAGCACCGTCGCGACGATCAACAGTATCCGGCGTCCAAACCAGGCGGCCGTCGCCAGGATGACCATCCAGACGTACCAGGGGATCACGCGAAAGGGCGTCCCGAGCCACCGCCGTAGTCTCCCCCTGGTCATGCAGCCTTCACCTCAAGAATTTGGGAAGTCCCGTTCACGCCCGGACGACAGGAAATGTGGCCGCCTGGATCACAGGAGGTAGAGGCCTTGGCGGGCGTCATTGGATGCAATGCCCCGACCGCCTGACGGCCACTGCCTTGGCACAGGCCGACGTCAGGCCCGAACCGTGACATCGGACTTCCGATCGCCGCCCTCGGTTCCAAGACCGGTCAGGACTGCGTTGCGGTAGCTCATACCGACTGGAACCTCGGCTCCGCCGGCTAGCCGCAACCTCAGTCCTCCCCGCCCTGTGCGGTCGACGCTCTCGACGTGAAGACGGTTGACGTACGCTGATCGGTGAACGCGCAGGACCAGTGACGGGTCAAGGCGACCGCCGATGCCTGCCATGGTTTCACGAACGATGTAGCTGCGGTGTTCGGTGTGGATCAGGATGTAGTCACGGGCGGCCTCCACCCACTGGATGTTGGCGACCGGCACCCTTGCAAGGCCACCGGCGCGGGGAATCCAGATTTCCGTTTCGTAGAGGCTTTGCGCCGCGCCGCCCGGAGCGGCGGCCACGGAATCGCGAAGTGCGTCGACCACCAGTTCGAGTTCGCTGATCCGCTGCCCCGCTCGCCGGGCATCGATCCTCCGACGCGCCCGGTCCACGGCGATCTGCAGTCGCTCGAAGCGGATCGGCTTCAGCAGATAGTCGGACGCGTCGACCTCGAACGCTTCCGGAGCGTAGGCGTCGTAGGCGGTTGCAAAGATGACCTCCGGCCCGGGTTCGGAGGTCTCCTTCATTACCCTGGCGATCTCAAGACCCGTGCGACCGGGCATCTGGATATCCAGAATGACGAGGTCGGGCGTCAAGGCGGCGATCATGTCGATCGCTTCCTCTCCGGACCGCGCGGAGCCGACGACTCGGACGCCGGCAAGGCCGCGAAAGCCGACCTTGAGACGGTCGATTGCGAGAGGCTCGTCGTCGACGATCAGGACGGTCAGCGTCACGGCGCAGCCGTCCGCGCCGCGCCGGCGAACTCGAGCGGGAAGCGCAGGCGAGCCCGATAGCCTGTGTCAGTGGGACCGGCCTCGGCCTCACCACGATCGCCATAGAGCGCCTTCAAGCGGCCCTCGACATTGCGTAGGCCAACGCCTTCGCCTTCGCGCGCTGGCGACTCCCTGTGCAGACGCTCGCCGTCGTCGATCACCGACAGAACCAGTCTACCGTCCTCGACTTCCGCAGTGACCTGGACATGGACGGGCCGCGTCGCCCGCGCCACAGCATGTTTTACGGCATTTTCCGCAAGGGGCTGAAGCAGCAGGCTGGGGACAAGCGCACCCTCAAGAGCGGCGGGACAATCCACGTCCACGGTCATTCTGTCCGAAAACCGAGTTCGCTCGATCTGCAGGTAGACGTCCAGCAGCTCGAGTTCGTCGGAGAGCGCCGAGGCGTTGTCCGATGAACTGGCGAGCGAAGCTCGGAAGAAGTCCGAAAGCCGGATCACGACTTCTTCCGCCTCGCGATTGCGCTGCGCGGCGATCAACGCGGCGGCGGCATTGAGAGCGTTGAAAAGGAAGTGAGGGTTGATCTGGAACCGAAGCGCCGCGAGCACGGCCTTCTGAGCCTCGGCCTCCGCGCGCGCCAGCCTGCGCTCCTGCTCCACCATCGACACCATCAGCCGGTTGACCCAGACCAGGGCGGCGAAGAAGCCGTGAATCCAGATCAGGAATGTGAACGACTGCAGGACGAACAGGAAGGCCGCTTTGGCCGTCATGTCGTCTGACCTGGCCATGACTCGTCCCAGGGTCGACACGTCGATCAGTGCGTTGAGCGCCGCGATGGCCACGACCGTCGATCCGACCACGAGCGACCGACGTACTGCGCCCATCTCTTCCGTTCGAATTACCACCTGCTGGACGATCTGGGACAGCGCCGCGCCTACGACCACGCCGATCGCCATCCACAGTCCGACGAGCAGCGTCAGTCCGCCCTGTACCGCGACAAGGAGGAAGAAGAGGCCGTAAAAAAGTGTCCAGAGCCCCAGGTCGATGACAAGGAGCCCCCTGTCCAGGCGAACACGCGCCGTCATTGAGATCTCCGACCAAGGCTCATGGCAGCCTAGCAGCCCCTGACTTGCCGTGCGCCCATGTTCGTCGCGCCTGCGACCGACTTCGTCGCAATCCGGCTGGCTTCGCCGCATGCCGGGCGCGGCTCGTCGAATTGGACCGCCCACTCCCCTGCGACCTGTCGATATCCGCCGATGCCCGGCCCAACGCCGGTGACAACGAGCAGATCCTTGAGGGGGATAGAATGAACATCAGAAAGAGAGGCGGCCGAGCGCGGCTTCTGACGTCGACCGTGCTCATGGGCGCCGTGGCCTTGTTGGCTCCGGCGGGCGCGCTGAGCGTCGCGGTGCTGGCGTCCTCGCCGGCCCTGGCGCAGGACTACACGACCGGCGCCCTGGCGGGCTCGGTCGTCGGCGGTGACGGCGCAGTCGTTGCGAACGCCAGCGTGCGGGTCGTCTCGCAGGCGCAGGGCTTCACCCGGGACCTGACCACCTCGGAGTCTGGAGCGTTCCGCCTGACCTTGCTGCCAGGCGGTTCCTACGACGTCACGATCAGCGCGCCGGGCTATCAGGACCTCAAGCAGGTCGTCCGGGTGCAGGTCGGCGGCGAAGCGTCGTACGTCTTCACGCCGAGGCGAGTGGACGAGGTCGACGCCCTGGTCGTCACCGCGGCGCCCGGCCAGCAGCTGGCCTTCGCCCAAACGACGTCAGGCGTCACGTTGAACCTTGAGGAGACGCTGAAGACGCTGCCGGTGGCCCGTTCGATCGAGGGCTTGACCATGCTGGCGCCGACGGCGGTGCAGGCGGACTCGAACTTCCTTCTCGCGACGCCGACCCGCAACACCGCCGTGACCATCGGCGGTTCGTCCGGCGCGGAGAATGCCTTCTACGTCAACGGCTTGAACATCACCAACTTCGACACCTACCTCGGCAGTGCGACTGTGCCGTTCGACTTCTACGACACCGTGGAAATCAAGACCGGCGGCTATCCGGCCGAGTTCGGCCGCGCGACTGGCGGCGTGATCAACGCCGTCACCAAGTCGGGCACGAACGAGTTCAGGTTCGGCGTGCACGGCAACTGGACCCCCGAGGGACTGCAAAGCACCGCGCCGGACACCTACCTGGCCCGCAACGCGCTGGACATCCGGGAAGACCGGTCGCTGACCCTTGAGGCCGGCGGCCCGATCATCAAGGACCGGCTGTTCTTCTACGGCCTGTATCAGTTCAACGACAGCTTGCGCGAGGATGCATCCCTGTCGCTGCAATCGGTCAACCGCGACGAGACCGATGATCCCTTCTTCGGGTTCAAGCTCGACGGCTACATCACCGACGACCATCGCCTCGAGTTCACCTACTTCGACACCTCCCGGACCGTGTCGAGGAGCACGCTCGCGTTCAATCCGGCGACTGATGACATCGGCGCGAAGTTCGGCGGCACCACGTTCCGGGACGGCGGCGTCAGCTATGTCGCCAAGTACACGGGCCAGTTCACCGACTGGCTGACCCTTTCGGCCGCCTACGGCGTCAGCGAGGACAGCAACTATCAACTGGCCCTCGATTCCAACATCTCCTACGTCACCGACGTCCGGAGCGGCACCGCTACCCGCGCCGGGCCGCAGACGACCCTCTCGAACAACGCCAATGACACGGAGCGCGAGTTCTACCGCTTCGACGCGGACGTCTTCTTCGACTTCATGGGTCAGCATCACCTGCGGTTCGGGATCGACAACGAGCAGACGCTCCTTGTGCACACGACCGGCCGGACGGGTGGTGCAGAGTACCGGCTGTTCAAGGTGACGAGCGCGTCTCAGGCCGCCGGATACGGTGTCCCGATCGGCGCCGAACTGGTGCGTACTGCGATTGTCGACCTCGGCGGGCGCGTCGAGGGCGAGAACAAGGCCTTCTATATCCAGGACTCGTGGGACGTGACCGACCGTCTGAACCTCCAGCTGGGTCTGCGGAACGATCGCTTCATCGTCGAGAACCTGGTCGGTGACACGCCGATCGATCTCAAGGACAACTGGGGGCCGCGGATCGGCTTTAACTACGACATCAACGGCGACGGGCGGACCAAGCTCTTCGGCAGCTATGGTCGCTATTTCATCCCGCCGGCGTCGAACATGAGCTTCCGTGGCGCCGATCTCTACGTCTTCGAGTTCTTCAACCTGACCTCCTTCGATGCCGCGACGGGCGCTGTTGTGCTGGGCGATCAACGCACCGCGCTGAACTCCAACATCGACAGCTACCAAGGCGCCAGCGCCTGTCCTGCCGGCGTGTTCGGCGCCCCGGGAACCGTCGGCTGTGTGGTGCTGGGCAACGGCTCCCAGGAGCCCGCTATCTCCAAGACCGCGCGGGGCCTCAAGGCCACGAACGAGGACGAGTTCGTGATCGGCCTTGCCCATCGCGCGGGCGATGACTGGACCATTGGCGCGCGGGCGGTCTATCGCACGCTGCAGAATGTCTCCGAGGACGTGGCGATCGACGGGGCGGTGAATGCCTACTGTGCGCGGGAGGGCATCGTCGGTTGTGACCAGATCTGGTGGGGCGACTACCAATATGTCGTCCTCAATCCGGGCGCCGGCATCAAGGTCTGGACCCGCGACCCGCTCCCGGGTGACACCGAGCGCAGCCTGATCTCCCTCACCAAGGACGACCTGCGTCTGCCGGAGGCCGAGCGGGAGTACGTGGCCCTGGAGTTTACCGCCGACCGGGCGTTCGACGGTGTCTGGGCCCTGCAGGCCTCCTACGTCTGGTCCATGTCGATCGGCAACTATGAAGGCACCGTCCTGTCCGACAACGGCCAGATCGATGCCGGCACCACCATCCTCTACGATCATCCGGGTCTGGCGGACAACCAGTACGGCTATCTGCCCAACCACCGCATGCACCAGTTCAAGCTGCGGGGATCCTACCAGGTGCTTCCGGACCTGCTGATCGGCGGCAACTTCCAGCTCATGTCACCGCGAAAGTACGGTTGTCTCGGCGTTCATCCGACCGACGCGCACGCCGCCGGCTATGGCGCCTCCTCGCGCTACTGCGACGGCGTCGCGGTTCGCCGCGGGGAGGCGTTCGAGACCGATTGGGTCGCCTCGGTCGACCTGTCGGCCCGGTACGAAGTGCCGATGTCGGTTCCGGGCAACCTCGTCCTGCGCGCCGACATCTTCAATGTCTTCGACTCAGCCGGTGTGACGACCGCCAACGAAAGGGGAGATCTGGCGAACGGCGGGGCTGACCCGAACTACCAGAAGCCGATCACCTACCAGAGCCCGCGAACTGTGCGGATCGGATTCGACTGGGTGTTCTGACCCCAGATAGAGCACCTTCTTCCGGCGTCAGCTGGGCGGACGGGGGCGGATCATGATCCGCCCCCGTTTCTGTTACGGCATTGCAGCAGTGGGTGACGGTTCCGTCGCGACGTTGATCATTCCCGTCGAATTCGCGTCGCCTATAGCAACGTGCCGGTCGACAATCGCCTGGTGGACTTAGGCTAGCGCGCGGGAGGAAGCGTGTTCGACATCGCTGAACAGACAGTCGCCAAATGGCCGGCCATCAGGGGCTGTCCGAGGTCGGCCCGGATCTTCGCCGAGCAGCCGGATTTCAGGGACCAATTGGTCGACCTGCTGTCGGCCTGTGGTTTCGCGGACAGCGATGGAGACAACCCGGAACTGGTGATCCTGGTTCATGCGCCGCCGAGGCATGACGCCCGGGACGCCTGCGCGCTCATGGCCGCGCGTCCCGGACCGGCCATACTGTTCGTCGATGAGACGAACGACCCGGTCGACCGCATCCTGGCCATCGAGAAGGGGTGTGATGACTTCATCAGCTGGCCATGTCCGCCGCGAGAGTTCATCGCCCGCGTCAAGGCGCTTCAAAGGAGACGGGCTCGCGCGGTCGGCGGCTGGTCCGACACAACGCACCACGACTACGTCTACGACCGGGATCGTCGAGAAGTGTTTGCTGGCGATGGTCGCTCGGTTCGCCTCACAAGCACCGATGACCGTGTCCTTCGCGCGCTGATGTCCGCGGGCGGGCGCCCCTTGAACGACGCCGAACTCCAGGCCGCGGCCTATGGCGGTCTGGAGCTGGCGTCACGGACCGCGGCGGTGAGCGCCTGGCGACTACAGAAGAAGCTTCGAAGCCTTGGCGACGACGAAATCGTCACCGTGGTGCGCGGACGCGGGCATGCCCTGGCAGCGCCCATAGGACTTCGAAGCTCCCCGCGCGCCTAGGTGCGCGGGGAGACCAGAGCTGGATCAGGGGAGGTCCAGCATTTCCCGGCGGCGAGAGGCGCGCGCGACCTGGGCCGGAGTCAGGGCCAGCGGTCTTAGCCGGCCTTCCGAGAACAACTTCAACTGCGCGCCGACGGCCGGCGCTGATTGATCGTCGGTATTGCCGTATGTGAGCAGTCCGCGAGCTTCGGGGCCTGCCGGGCCAAAGGCGGCTTCGATGATCAGCGTGGACGCCTCGTCGAGCGTGAAGGTCCCCGAATTCGCTCCCGCCCCCCCGACGCGGCTGTAGCGACCGGCGTTGAACGCGCCCCATTCGTCACGTCCCACCGGAGACGGCAGATCGAGACCCGCTCTGCGGATCCTGTAGACGTCGCCCCAGGCGACATCGGCCGCGCCAAACCGCTGCACGAGGCCGCGGCCGGCTTCGCGAAGCGTGGCGAGCGACCGCGCGGGGTCAACCAGTCGCGCCTTGGTCGACATGGGCGACAGGCGCTGCAGATAAGGGTCGAAAAGCTGTACGCCCCCGCGGCGCATGCGGTAGGCCCAGTCCGTGAACAGCACCCCACCGCGACTCTCGGGTCGGCTCGAACCGTCCCAGGCGGCGAGGATGTCAGCGAGTGCGGCCAACTCACGGTCGCCGGAGCTACGGGCAGCCTCAGCGAGCGGTTCCCGGATCAGTTCGGCGTAGTCCAGGATCGTTGAGGCGCGGAGCCGGCCCAGGGCGTCGAGATCCAGCGGCGCGGCCATCGCCAGCTGCCGAAGCGACCTTCGGCCGCGCGGCGTTCGGCGGTCGGCCGTGAGGACACTGTCGCTGATCGCCAACGAAGCCTCCGGCGGCCAGGTCGCCGATGTCGGGCCATCGTTGGCGTTTTGAACAAACCCTCCGGCCGGATTGGCGATCTGCGGCAGTGCGCCAAGCGACAGGTAGTCCGACCAGACGAGGTCGGGATCCGAACCATCGACAACGCCGGACCAGAAGGCGCGATCGCCCTTGCCTCGTTTGGGCGAAAGGCCGTTGAACAGATAGAAGATGTCGCCTGCTTGGTCAGCGTAGACGACGTTGGTGATTGGCATCTGCTGTCGGCCGAGGGCGGTTCTGAAAGCGCCGAGCGAGTTGGCCTGCCACATGCCGATCAGCTGCGAGACCAGATCGGGTCGGTCTAGGCCGGCGATCCGCACCGCAATGGCGCGATCATTGAGGGCTTCGAGCACGGGGCCATGGACGCTCGACTGAAGGGTCACGGCCCTTGAGTCCGTCCCTCCACCGGCGACTTTCACTCGGATGGTCTCGGTTCGTGTCTCGAACGGCAAGACCCTGCCGCCGTGGCGATAGCCGCCGGCCTCGAGCTGCAGATCGTAGAGGTCGACGCCGTCAACGTCGTTGAACGTCAATGCCCAGCCGTGAAGGCGCGAGAGCCCCAGCACGGGCAGCGGCAAGCCGGGGTAGGTCATGCCGTAGGCCTCAAGTCCCGGCGCCGACAGATGTTGCTCAAAGACCAGAAATGGCTCGCGCCACGGAGAGTGGGGGTTGATCAGCAATAGCGTACGCCCGTCCGATGTCCGCGTCGGGGCAACGGCATAGGCGTTCGATCCGCGCGTCTCGCGCCAGGACGTCAGCTGCTCGTCCATGCCGAAGGCCACCACGCCGACATGGAGGATCACCTGTAGAAGGGCCAGCGGATCGGTGTCCCGCACGTCCCCAAGACAGGCGCGCGGACCGTCGCTGATCGGGTGCCCGGCGAGCCAGGCGTTCATGCCGTTCACGAAGCCACGATTGATCGCCATCGCCTCGGCGTCCTGGACCCCCAGCCATTGCGCGGCCCGCGCCGAAACGCCGAGTTGCCGCATGCGGAGGTCGGATCCAAATGACGTCTCGCCGAAACAGGCGGCGGCCTCGCCCCTCGCCAGCAGGTAGGCGCGCGCCACGGTGTCGCCGCGGGCTTCCATCTGCGCCCATCCGGAGCCGTAGGCCGCCGCTTCCAGGGACTCGGCGGAGACGTGGGGCACGTCCCATTCGTCCCAGTCGATCGTCACCGATCGAGGCGCGGCGGAGGCGGGATTTGAAACGGTCGCAAGGGCGAAAAGCAGAGGCGCGACGAGAAGTCTGAAACGCATGGAAGGCTCCGTGATCAAGGTCACGGATGTTCCGGCGGTTCCAGCGCTGCGGTCGCCTCAGAACGCGTTCTGAGACGCCTCTATTGTCCGCTCAGGCCCTCCGGCTCGGGCCTGGCTCGGCGTCGAGCCGGTATGGCGCGCGAAAGCCCTGTTGAAGGTCGCCTTGGAATTGAAGCCACAGTCGAAGGCGATTTCGAGCAAGTTGGCGACTTCGGTCTGATCGGCGAGCCTGCTCTGCACCGCCATCACCCGTTGGCGGTTCAGGAAGTCCGGCACATTGAGGTCGAACGCCTGGTTGATCGCCTGGGAGACACGCCGCTCGGGCTCGCGCAGTCGATGGGCAAGGTCTGATAGCCTGAAGCCGGGGTCGAGATGCGGTCGCTCTTCGGCGATGAGGGACTCAATGCGCGTGATGAGTCTACCGACCTCCGCGTCGTCCAGTCGTGTGCGTTCGACGTCATGCAAGCGGTCAACGGCTTCCCGGATCAGCTTCGCCGGCCCCGACAGGCCGGCGACAATCAGGGCGCAGACCATGGCGAGCAGGACCGCGAACAGGACGCCCTCTGACAGTGCGCCGAGCCCCGCCGACCACCGCTCGGCCGCCAGAGAGATGATGTTCAGGGCGACGGCTGCCGCGCCGAGCGCGGAGAGCAGGCGCGACCAACGCCCGGCGCCGTTCCGTGCCGCGGTTAGCGCTGCGTAGGCGATGTAGGCGCCGATGTGGGTCAGAATGATCAGCGGTAGCAGGCGATCGGGCGTCGAACGGGTCGCCACCGCGAGGGCCATAAGGGCGGCCGGTGCGGCGTGCAGGATCAGCCACCTCGGCCGCGGAAGCGGGTGACCGCAATCGCGGATGACAAAGAGCAGAAAGGTCGGGCCGATCAGAAGGGGTACGGCGAACCGCAGTTCGGTGAGGCGGGTGTTTCCCTGTGTGTCGTGCAAGAGGTTCAGGATCATCAACGCCGAAAGGCAGAACGTCATTCCCGGGATCGCTGGATTGATCGCGCGGCCGCGGACCGCCAACACCGCCAGGATCGTCCCGAAGGCCAGTCCATTGAAGGCGATCAGCAGGCCAAGTGTTGAAACGAGATCGGATGACATGATGCAGAGTCGCCGCGACTGAGACGCGCGCACGCTGCGCCGAAGCTGGACGTCGAGCAAGCCGACTGGCCGCCATTCAGTGACGGCGTGAACCTGTTGGGCCGGCTCAAGGTCTCCACCCGTCGTGCGATCGGCGGCGCTGGTCGATGAAATTACGGTGTTCGTCGCGGAAGTGCTCGCCCAGTCGTGACTTCGGTGCAGGCGGCGATTGAAGGTCGGGCCAACGAGAAGACGGCCAGGAGAATGAACATGCCATCGACCCGCACGAGACAGCGCACACTCGCAGCGATGGTCGGCGCGACCATCGCGCTCTCAACGCTGACCGCTGCTGTCGCGTCGGAGGAGGGCGCCCCCCAGAGCCTGCTCTCCGCTCCTGGCCGAAGCGAGGCTGACCGCGCCGCGGACGCCCGGCGAAAGCCGGCCGAAACCCTTGCGTTCGCGGGCGCTGAACAAGGGGATCGGGTTCTGGAGTTTCTTTCGGGCGAGGGCTATTTCACGCGGCTCCTCGCCGCCGCTGTCGGCCCGACCGGACAGGTCGAGGTCCTCGAGCTGCCGGCGGCGGCCAAATACCCGGGCTACCTGGAGATAGTGCGTCGGTCGGTGGCGGCGACGCCGAACGCTCGACTGACCATCTCAAGACTGAGCGACTATCGGCCCGAGCGCCCATTCGACGTCGTGGTCATGATCCAGGGCTATCACGACCTGCACACCAAGTTCGCCGAGGGTGAGGATATCCAGGCGATGACACGGGCGCTCGCCGCCGCCGTGAAGCCGGGCGGCGTACTCGTCGTCGTCGACCACTCAGCCCGTCCCGGCGCTGGCCTTGGGGTAGCGGAGGCCCTTCATCGGATCGATGAGGCAGACGTCATCCGGGAGCTGACGGCTGCAGGCTTCGTCCTTGAGGCGACGAGCGAAGTCCTGAAATCACCCGGCGACACGCTCGACGCCAGCGTCTTTGCTCCCGCTGTGCGGGGGCGAACGGACCAGTTCATGCTGCGGTTCCGTCGGCCGGTCGGGCCATGAGCCCCCGTGCCGGTCACCGGCGCGCCGGACCTTCCTGCCGGACATGCCGCTCGTGACCCGCCCGAGCCGATCGGAGCCCGCGCGAGCCTATCCTGAGGGTGGACGATGAGGGAGCGTCGTCGCTGATGGCCGACCCTAGGTCTCTCCAGGGCGTACGGATGCGCGCCGTCTCTGGAGCCGCCGGCTCGGTCGTTTCCGGAGAGACCCTGTTTGAGTTCGAGCAGACCGGAGATCTTTTCTCGGCGCGCTATCGCGGCGGGGAGATCGCGGATGGCTACCTCATCGGCCGGCGCCATGCGGGCGGGGTGCTGGAGTTTCGCTATGTCCAGGCTGACTTCACGACGCGCATCGACGCGGGGAACTCCACCGGTGTTCTGTACCGTCAGCCCGACGGCCGCCTTCAACTGGTCGAGAACTTCCAGTGGATCACGCGTCCTGGCGCCGGGCGGAACATCCTGGAGGAGGTGTGTGAGCAGGGCGGCGCTGCGATCAACGCCGGCTAGGCCCGCGGGCGCGTAGACGGCAGTGACCCGACAGCTGCCAGCGGGCCGGCCGACGGTGAGCGCCGTCCACGCAGCTGAATTGGTCGCAATTCGTTGCGATCGCCGCCCGTGCGGATGCCGCCCTCGGGACGCGCGATCCTGCCCCGCTTGCCGAAAAATGAAACCTATGTCAGTTTCATTTTTAGAAACTGACGCCGGAGACGGTGGGGAGGGAAAAATGAAAAGAACTTCATCATGCCTTTGGGTGGGCGGCGCCGTCTCCGCCTTCTGGGCTTTCGGGGCGCCGATGGCCTTCGCGCAGGACGGCGGCGGCGTCGCTGAGCTGGATCAGATTGTCGTCACAGCGACCAAGCGCGCAGCGAACCCACAGGACCTTGGCGTCGCGATCACCGCATTTTCCAGCGAAGAACTGCGCGAGAAGCGTATCGATACGGTCGCCGACCTCGTCGTTTCCGTGCCGAATGTCGAGCTCTATGAACCGACCGGCGGCGGGGTGCCGATCGTAGTCATCCGCGGCGTCGGCCTACAGGACTTCCGCGTCAACAACACGCCGACAGCGTCGTTCTATGTCGACGAGGTCTATCAGCCTTCCGTGGCGACCACGAACGAGGGGATGTTCGATCTTGAGCGCATTGAAATCCTCAAAGGACCACAAGGCGGACTCTATGGCCGCAATACGACCGGCGGGGCGGTGCAGTTGGTGTCCGCGCGCCCGCAGTTCGGGACCTTTGGCGGCGCCCTGACCGCGGGGGCCGGCTCCTACGGCGAGCGAAGCCTGGATGGCGCGGTCAATGTTCCGGTGTCGGAAACCCTTGCTTTGCGGGCGAGCGGCCACGGCGTCTGGAGTGACGGCGGCTACACCTACAACGCCCTGACCGGACGAGAGCACGGCGCGCAGGAGCGTTGGGCTCTGCGTCTCAGCGCGCGTTGGGAGCCGACGGATGCCCTCAGCGTCTACGCCAACGTTCACGGCGGCGCTGACCGCTCTGAGACCCCGCTTCTGCGAACGATGGGCGTATGGACGCCCGGCGCGACCATCGCCCCAGGCCTCGCTGACTCCGTAATCCTGAACTACGGAGGGATCGCGCCGGGTCTTGGCGCGATCTGCGCTCCAATCCTCGCCGGGCGGCGCGACAACGATCAATGCGCGAACGTCTCGGGCGCGACGCCGCAGTCGCTGGGCCTCGGCAACGATCCGTACGCCAGCCTAAGCTCCAGCGCCAACCGACTTGACAGCGATTGGATCGGCGCCGTCGTCATCGCCAACCTGGAGGTCGGGGAGGCGACGATCACGTCGGTGACCGGGGTTGATCGCCTGAACTATGCCCGCATCACCGACTGGGACGGCCTGCCGGCGGCCTATCAGGACCTGACCTACCGGAGCGAGATCGAGGCATTCTCCCAGGAGCTTCGCATCGCCTGGAGCCAGGGCGCCATCGACTGGATCGCGGGCCTCAACTACGCCAAGGACACGCTCGCTG
Source organism: uncultured Caulobacter sp. (assembly GCA_937925635.1). Classification (GTDB taxonomy): domain Bacteria; phylum Pseudomonadota; class Alphaproteobacteria; order Caulobacterales; family Caulobacteraceae; genus Caulobacter. The sequence continues at coordinate 35,889 of CALALX010000027.1, read as the reverse complement.
AGGACTCACTGCTCCTTGCCGAGCAGGGCCTGGTGCCGGTCGGCTATGGCGTGACCAAAGTTGGCCAAATCTACAAGCAGGAGACCACCAGCTTCGCCGGGTTTGTCAGAGGCGACCTGCGCCTTGGCCAACGGACCAAGCTCGTCGGCGAACTTCGCTACACGAATGAACTCAAGACTTTTAGCGGCGGAACGCTCTTCCCCGAATTTGCCCTGCAATTGTTCAATGTCGACCAGCGTCGGCGGTTTGATGACTACTCGGGCCGTCTTGAGATCGATTTCCGTCAGACTCCGGACCTACTCTGGTACGCGAGCCTTTCCCGCGGCTTCAAGTCCGGCGGCTTCTTCGGGGGCTTTGCGACGGCGCCGGACGAACTTGCCCCTTACGAGCCGGAGATCGTGACGGCCTACGAAGCGGGCGTGAAGTCCGAGTGGCTGTCGGGAACGCTGCGCGCCAATGCTTCGGTCTTCTACTATGACTACGCTGGCCTGCAGGGGTTTGCGAACACGACGACGACCGGCGGGGCGCAGATCAGCCTTCTGTCGAACGTCGGGGATGCGGAGATCTCGGGCGCCGAGTTCGAGTTTGCCTGGCGCCCGATGGCAGCGCTGACGCTGCAAATGACTCTAGGCCTGTTGGATGGCGAGATCGTGCGTAGCGACCGCGCGATCCCGGATAGCTTCGCGTCCGGCGGCCTCTGGCCGCTACAGGGCCAAAGACTGCTGAATCAGTCGGACCGGACAGGCGCCCTGTCGGCCCGATACGAGTTCGACGTCACGCCGCAGATGAAGGCCACCCTTCAGGCTGGCTACGCTTTTCGGTCGGACTTCAACTTCGATTTCGTCCTGACGCCGCAGGAAGCCCCGCTCTATCACGAAGGCGGCTACGGACTCGCCAACTTCCGGGCCGCCATCGGCGCGCCGGATGGGACCTGGGAGCTGTCCGCCTGGCTCGACAACGCCTTCGACGAGCAGTACCGCGTCACCGCCAAGAGCGATGATCTGGGCGGCTTCTACGAACTCTATGGCGCTCCGCGCACCTGGGGCGCGGCGCTGTCATTCAAGTGGTGAGGGTGATCGGCTAGGATCCCGGGCTTGCGGCGTTCAGCGCCGCAAGCGCCTTGGCCGGGGCAAAGCGCACCTCGTCCGGGTCGCGCGCGTAGAGCGCGCGGTGCCACATCACTGACAGGAACTCGGCGATCTCCTCGTCGCTCGGCGCGTAGCTGTCTGTGATGGCCAGGAGGTGCGGGTCTTTGTAGACGAAGAGCCGTCGGCACAGTTCGTCCACCATGCCGCCCAAAGTGTAGGCGGCCAGCATGACGGCGTCCGGATCAGGCGCGGCGTCGCCCGCGTGGCGCAGGATGTGCTCGGCTGCGCGCTTGAAGTGCAAATGCGTTACGCGATGCTCGTGAGCGGCGAACGCCGGCGCCTCGTCGAGGAATTGCAGCGTGCAGCGGATCAGGCCGGCGTTGGCGCGGGCCGCGGCGATATAGACGAGGTTGGTGCGATAGACGGCCTCATAGGCGCTCTTCGGCGTTGGTCCCTGACGGTAGGTCTCTTCGATCGTGTTCAGGAATTCGGTGAGGACGTCGACGGTGATCTCGTCCTTGTTGGCGTAGTAGACATAAAAGGAGCCAGCGGCGATTCCTGCGGCCTCACAGATGTCGGAAATGCGCATCCGCTGATAGCCGACCTTGTTCAGGACGGAGACGGCGGCGAGCTTGAGGTTGTCACGGGTGCGCTCGCCCTTACGCTTGGCCGCACCTGTGCTCTGCTTCTTCTTGAGGAGTGAATTGAAGGCGAGTTCGCCGGTGGGCGAAGCGCCCTTGGCGGCTGGTCGTTTCAAGGCCATCTCCAAGAGAGTCCGTATAGAAGATTAGCCTAGCATCAAATCCCGCTTCGTGTTCGCCAGTTCGCGGCTATTCCCCTCGTGCGGCCCGCGCCTTGAGCGTGACCTTGTCGATCTTTCCCACCGGCAGCAGCGGCAGGTTTGGCTCGATGACGAACCGCTTGGGAACTTTGTAGTTGGCGAGGTGGGCGCGGCAATGGCGCTCGAGGTCGGCGGTGTCGAGCGCGCCGCTGGGCGCGACATAGGCGACGCCGACCTCCTGCCAGACGGGGTCGGGGGCCGCCACGACGGCGGCCGCGACGACGGCCGGATGGTCCTCAATGACTGTCTCGATCTCGCGAGGATAAACATTGTAGCCGCCCGACTTATACATCTCCTTGATTCGACCGACGATTTTGTAGGCCCCGTCGGGGCGGCGTATGGCCAGATCGCCGGTCTTGAAGAATCCGTCGGGCGTGAGCGCCTCGGCCGTGGCCTCGGGCTGGCGCCAGTAGCCGGCGAAGTTATAGTCCGATCGAACCCAGATCTCGCCCGGCAGGCCGTTCGGGGCGTCCGTCCCGTCCGCCTGGATGAGGCGGATCTCGACGCCGGGGAAGGCCGGCCCGACGCTGTTGGCCAGCGCCTCAAGATCAGAGGTCGGGGCCATGGCGGTGCTCGCCATTGTCTCGGTCATGCCGTAGTTCGTGGTCAGGCGCGCGTGCAGTTGCAGGAGGCGACGGATCATCGGCTCCGGCGCTGCGGCGCCCTCCCAAACGACGATCTGGACGGCGGAGAGATCGTAGTCGTTGAAGGACTCCAGCGCCAACTGCATCTGAAAGACGCTCGGCACCGAGCCCCACATGGTGACACGCTCCTTGACCATGAGCTCCATGGATCGGGCCGGATCAAACTCTTCCATAAAGACGGACGTTCCGCCCGCAGCGAGCGTTGGGACCGTCAGGTCGGTGACGCAGCCGGCGTGGTTGATCGGGAAATAGTTCAGGGTGACGAGCGGGTCGGTTGGCCAGATTTCATTCTGGCGCAGCGCAAAGCGCGTTACGCCCCTGTGGTGCAGCAGCGCCCCCTTCGGGCGTCCGGTCGAGCCGGAGGTGTAGATAATCAGACACGGGTCGACGTCCAGAACGGCCGCGTCGGCGCTGGCCAGGGCTGCCCCATCCCCGTGCTCAGCCAGAGCGCAGAATGCGTCGAGGCCAAGGGTTCCGGGAATCGGCGCGTCGAGCGCGATGACTTGTTCGATGGACCTCGCCTTGTCCTGGAAGGCGCGGATCTCCGGCCCGTAGTCGCGATCACCGAGCCGGGTGCGGGTCAGGAGCAGGCGCGGTTCGCTGTCGCCAAGGACGTAGAGGAGTTCGTTTAGCTGATAGCGGGGGTTCAGGCCGATCCAGATCGCACCGATCGAGGCGGACGCCAGAAAGCTGACGAGAAAGTCCCGGTTGGGCGGGCCAAGGGTGGCGATCCGATCGCCCTTCTTGATCCCGAAGGCGACGAATGCGCCGGCCAGGCGGTCGATTTCTTCCCGGAGCTCGGCGTAGGTGGTCCGCTCGTCGTCGACGACGCAGGCGACCGCGTCGGGGGTCTCTCTGGCCCAGTAGGAGACCAGCTCATCGATGCGGTTGACCTGAGGGGGTTGGCGCATGGGCGTTTCGTCTTTCACTTTGAATCGACCGCCGCCAAGGGCGCAAGGCTGGCGAATAGAAGGACAGGGGGAACCAGGGCGACGAAGGCCGAGGCGCCCGTGGCCACGTCTTCGCCAATGACCGCCAGGGCGAGGCCGGTCAGCAGCGGACCCAGGGCGAGGCCGAGCTTCTCGGCGGCGGTCCAAGCCCCGGCGAACGCTCCCTCAAGACTTCTGCCGGCATGCCGCGAAGCGCGATGAGCGATGTTGGCCTGGATCGCGAAGGGTAGGACCTGGGTGGCCGCGAAGGGGGCGCCGGCTGCGGCGAACAGAGCAAGCAGCACCGGCCAGGGCGCGCGCGCCATGCAGGCGATGCCTATGCAGGCAAGGACCACTGCGTAGGTCACCAGCGCGGCCGCATTGACCCTGACTTCGCCGGCGCGGCGGCCAAGCCAGCTCCAGAGCGGCGTTGCGGCGATGGCGGTCGAGAACATGAGTCCCAAGACCGTGCCGATCTCGCCCTCGGGGCGGCCGGCGACGCGTGTGACAAGATAGGGGACGGTGGCGGAGAACGCGCCGGAGGCGGCGATCTGGAGAATATAGCTGGCGCCCAGCATACGCAGCCGCCGCTCACCGAGAGCGGCCGTCAGACGCCTTAGGAACGAAGTGTCGTCGGACGTCGGGGTGTCGTCGTCGCGTCCTCTGAGGATCGCGATCGGCCCCAGCATAGCGACGGCGCATACGCTGGCGAGTATCCAGGCCATGACGCCATACCCCGGCCGGCCGCCGCCAAAGCGCTCGACCAACACAGGGGCGATGGCCGCCCCGGCCAGGACGCCCAGGGTTGCGAGGGTAATGCGTGCTGACACCAACGTGGCGCGGCTGGCGGGCGATGGGCCGAGCACCGCGGGAAGCGAGACATAGGGGACGGCGAAGACAGAGTAGAGCGTGGCGAGGGCGAAATAGGAGCTCGCCACCCAGAGGAACGCGCCTTGAACCGGCAAGAGCGGAGTGCTGAAGAGCGTCACGAAGGCGCAGAACACCCCGATCGCGCCGATCACCAGGAAGGGCCGCCGGCGGCCAAACGGGCTACGCGCGCGGTCCGACCAGGCGCCGACGATCGGGTCCCAGAGTATGGCCCACACTTTGGGAACGAAGACGGCCAGCGTCGCCAGCGCCGCCGGAATATTCAGGGTTTCCGTGCAATAGTAGAGCAGGAGGACGGTCGGCACGGACGAAAAGACACCCGTGCCGATCGAACCGACGGCATAGGCGGCGATGTCCGGCGCGCGGAGCGGTTGGCCCACCACGTTCGCCCCTAGGCCGTCGCGATCGGGACCCAGACAGACAGCCACTCCGCCACCAGGGCGGGGCGCGCCTGACCTTCAATTTCGATCACGGCGGCGACTCGCTGGACGATCCGGTCCCGCTCGTCGATCGTCCGATCGGTCAAGGTGAAGCGACCGCGGATGCGGGAATTGCAGGGGACCGGCGCGACCAGACGCAGACGATCGAAGCCGTAGTTGAGCGGATAGCCAGCAGCCGAGGGCTCCAGCGATACTTCCTCGCCAAGAGCGCTGCGCATCAGGCGTGTGAGCATGCCCACCGTCTGGAAGCCATAGGCGATCGTCGAGCCGTAGGGGCCTTGTTCCTTGGCCCAGTCCGGGTCGTCGTGCATCGGATCGGCGTCCAGGGTCGCTGCCCCGAACTTGCTGATCATGTCCTGGGTGATGGTGAACCACTCAGAGACGCCGAGCTCCGCGCCGACAGGGATCTTGCCCAGGGGGCCGGCGGCATCATGGGAAAGGTGCGACATCAAATCCTCCAGCTACAAAAATGAATATGACGTCATATTTGATAACGAGTCAACCAAGGTGGTGCTGTGAGTTTAGCGCTGACCCGTCTCCACATAGGCCTTGGCGGCCAAGCCGGAGGCCGCGTTGAGACCGATTTCGTACAAGCGTCACCGGTTCCCACCGGAGGTTATCCGCCACGCTGTCTGGCTGTACTTCCGGTTCACGCTGAGCCTTCGGTACGTCGAGGAGTTGCTCGCGCAGCGTGGTGTCGAAGTCAGCTACGAGACGGTCCGATGCGGGACGCTCAGGTTCGGCCGGCAGTTCGCCCACAACCTGCGTCGGTCCCGGCCGCGGCCGACAGATCGTTGGCATCTCGACGAGATGGTCGTGAAGATCGGCGGCAAGCGGATGTTCCTCTGGCGGGCCGTCGATGACGAGGGCGAGGTCCTGGACATGCTGGTCCAGGAGCGCCGCAACAGAGCTGCGGCCCTCAAGCTGCTCCGGAAATTGCTGAGGAATCAGGGCGTCCGGCCTGAGACGATCGTCACGGACAAGCTCGCCTCGTATCGCGCCGCAACGCGGGATCTGGGCCTGGCGGATCGCCACCGACCAGGCGGAATGCGGGAGAACAACCGGGCTGAGAACTCCCACCTGCCGATCCGGCGACGAGAACGAAAGCAGCAGAAGTTCAAGTCTCGGGCCTCGGCCCAAAAGTTCCTGGCCACCCACGCCGCCGTCTACAACGCCTTCAACCTCCAGCCCCACCTGATCCGTCGATCGACCCTGCGCCTCCTCCGGGCCGAGGCTCAGCGGACCTGGGCGGCTGCAACCGCCGCCGCCTGATCGCAGTGCGGGGAGGGGGCCTCCTCGCCTCGTGGTCGTTAACCTGACAAGACCGCAGAGACGGCGCGTGCGTCTCCACCTTCCGGCAAGTCGCGGAAGTGTCGGGCGAACTTCGCGGGCAACAGCGAACCGGCGTTTAGCGGCTGACGGTGTGGCGGAGGAACAGTCGAATCGAACTCCCGAGAGGGATTTGAATCCTAAGCCTCGGACATGTCGGCGTAATTTAGCGAGCAGGGAAATCGGAGACGTAATATTTCCGATAATACAGATTATGATGTCACGATATAAGTATTCACAGAGACTAAAAATGACTCGACCAAGAAAACATGGCGACAAAATCTGAAATAATACTTGTCGAATACTTGGAGACTGAGTGGCGGTGGGCGCAGTCATTAGGACAGTGGTCTCCAGTGAACTGCGGCTCTGGGTAAAGGTACCGGCGGTTCGTCGCAACTTCCCGGAGTTCGCCCGCCGACAATGCTACCGTTTTCACGCGCTAGCGTTTGCTTGGAGCCGCCGTACTGCCCGGTTCGTCAGCTCTCCGGGATCAATTCCTAAGGCCTTGGCGACGAGGATGAATTCGAGGGTGTCGATGCGGCGCGCGCCTGCCTCTATCTTGGAGACGTGAGAATGAGCCTTCCCGAGCCTCCGCGCTAGCTCACGCTGGGAACAGCCCGCGGCCACGCGCGCCTCGCGCAGTTCGTCGGCGACCGCCCGCACGCACTGGGACCGAGGTTGGCCTAATGTTTTCAAGGAGCTTCGGCCGTCGAGAATCCGAGCAGGGCTTTTACTTCAAGGAACTCATGGAAGGCCGCCTCGCCCCATTCCCGGCCGTTGCCGCTCTGGCGGTAGCCGCCGAAGGGGGCCCGGAAGTCGCCACCGGCGCCATTGATCGACACCTGGCCTGCGCGGATTCGGGTGGCGAGCGATCTGGTGACGGCGACGTCGGCGCCTCGGACATAGCCCGCGAGTCCGAAGATGGTCTCGTTCGCGATCCGGACAGCCTCGTCGTGACTCTCATAGGTCATTAGTGCGGCGACGGGGCCGAACACTTCCTCCCGCGCGAGCGTCGAATCGGGGGTGACGTCGGCGAAGACAGTCGGACGCACGTAGGCGCCGGACTCCAGTCCGGGCGGCTTCCCCAGACCTCCACAGACCAGTGTCGCGCCTTGCGCGATGGCGAGTTCGATATAGGCCTGCACACGCTTCCACTGGGCGTCGGAGACCACCGGTCCCATGCGCACGTCGTCGCGAGGATTCCCGAGGGTAAGGGACTCACAGGCTTTTCGGGCTGCCGCGACAGCTTCGTCGCGCCGCGAAGCCGGCGCCAGGATCCGGGTCGGCGCGTTGCACGACTGGCCGGAGTTCAGCATGACATGGAGCACCGCGGACGCCACGTTGTCCGCCAGCGCATCGTCGTCGAGGACGATGCACGCGCTCTTCCCGCCCAGCTCCTGATGCACCCGCTTGACCGTCGGGGCGGCGTTGATCGCCACGCGTACGCCCGCGCGGTTCGACCCTGTGAAAGAGACCATGTCTACATCCGGATGGCGCGACAGTTCCGCCCCCACCGCCGTGCCGTCGCCCTGAACGAGGTTAAATACGCCCTTCGGAAAGCCTGCTGCGGCGACGGCCTCGGCGAAGATCCGCGCTGACGCAGGCGAGAGCTCGGACGGCTTCAGAACGACCGTGCAGCCCGCCGCGAGCGCAGGCGCGACCTTGCAGGCGATCTGGTTCAGGGGCCAGTTCCAGGGGGTGATGAGACCACAGACTCCGACCGGTTCGCGGACGATCCGGGTCGGAGTGCGATCGTCCTCGAACCGGAAGTCGTGCAGGACTTCAATGGCTGTCGCGATGTGCGCCCGGCCGATTGGAACCTGCGCGGATCGTGAGAGCGAAAGAGGGCAACCGATCTCGTCGGTCAATGCCTCGGCGATCGCTTCAGATCGGCTATCGTATTCTGCCAACAGCGCCTGCATGCGCAGAATTCGCTCTTCGCGGGGCGTCGCTGACCAGTCTGCGAAGGCGACGCGCGCCGCGGTGACGGCGTCCTGCGCGTCCTCGATCGAGCCGAGCGCGACGTAGCCGCAAGGCTTGCCGGTTGCCGGGTTGATCACTGTCGACACGGAGCCGCCGGTCGAAGAGCGCCATTCGCCGTTAATGAAGTGTCGGGTGCAATCCTGCATCGTGGTTCCTAACGCTCGCCGGCTTGCGCCGCTTCAGAGAGCCGCGCCAGATTCTCCTCGTGACGGCTCTTTGTGATGTGGAAGAACAGCATCGCGGCGATGGCCGCGAGATTGGAGGCGGCCAGCACCGGCAGGTAAACCAGCGCCAGATTACGGACGACGTCCTCTCCGACCTCGCCGGGTTTCGCGCCGTCCGGGAAGCCGGCGATCATGAGAACCATGCTCGAGGCGAAGATGCCGACTCCCGAAACGGCCTTGGCCACGAAGATGTTGGCGGCGAAGAACAGCCCCTCTGACCGCCGTCCGTTCCGGATTTCCGTCTCCTCGACGACATCCGCTGTCATGGACGAATGGAGCACCGCGGCGATTGAGGCGAAGGTCACCGAGACCATGGCCTGAACCCAGAGGATCGCCAGGACGGCCGGGCTGCCGTTCTCAGGAAACCAGCCTAGCAGCCGCAGGATGATCGGCGTTGTGCCGATGCTGAAGGCCAGGAGCTTGCATAGGATCGCCGCGTTGCGTTTACCGAACACACGGGAAATCGGAGTCGCCAGGGCGACGGCGAAGGCTGACGAGAGGAACTGGGCGAACACGAACAGCGAGATTTGCGCTGCGCTAAGGCCCCAGAAGAAGGTGTTGAAGTACAGGTTCAGCGCCACGGACAGGCCGTAGCTCATCGAGTTGAAGATGCCCGAGATTAGCAAGGGCACGAGGGAGGGATTGAGGATCGCCCCGGCGATCTCGCGGGCCGCCTGCTTCACGCCGATGCGCCCTTCGGGCGCGGTCCGCAGGCGCGGAATGGCGCTGTGCGTGCCGGCGGCGGAGGCCAGGATCACCACGAGCATCACCGCCGCGGAGACCATTCCGTAGCTGCTGTAGCCCGCCGGGTTGAGCTGGGCGACGGGGTGTTCGGCGTCGGGCTTCAGGAAGACGCGGAACGTCAGCAGCGTCATGATCAGAGCGCCGTACCAGATGAACAGGGCGCGGAACGCAAGCAGTCTGGTCCGTCCGTGGTAGTCCGTGGTCAGTTCCGGCGCGAGCGCGGCGCTCGGTATCTCAAAGAGGGCGAGGAAGGTTCGGACGGCGAGGGCGACGACGATCAGGTAGACGAATAAGGCCTCGTGGGACCAGCCGAGGGGCGGATGCCAGATCAGGAGATAGGTGGCGGCGACGGGGAGCGCGGCACCGTACATGAACGGATGGCGACGGCCCCAGCGGGAACGCAGATTGTCGGACACGTGGCCGATTACAGGATCGATCATGGCGTCAAGCACCAGGGCGATCATGATGGCCAGGCCGACTGTGGCGGCCGGAAGTCCGACGACCTGATTGTAGAAGATGAGCAGCAGGTACGAGAAGCCGTTGTCCTTGAGGCCCAGCGCCACACCGCCGAGGCCATAGAAGAACCGGGTCGATCGCTTGAGCGTCGGAGGATCGCCAGCCGGCGATACCGGGGTGCGGCGATGAGCAGTCATGCCGGCACCCCCCATGCAACTGCCGTCCGGTGCACCAGCCGCAGATTCCCGTCGTATTCCCCGGTCGCGCAATGCAATCCGGTGCGAGTTTCACCGACAACCGCCGAAACGAACCTTGCGTGGAGGATCGTCATCGCCGGCACCTCGGGGGGAACCTCCAGTCGGAGTGCCATCCGCCGCTGAAAGCCGCTGTTCGCTCTTCCGGATTCCGGCGAACTTCCAGGATCCCTGGATGATCCGGTAGCGCATGAACGAATAGATTGCGGCCGAACGGCCTTGGTGCGCGGCTCAATCGCTTGAGTGTGTCATGGCAGAATTGCTGGGCGCGGAACCATAGTGCACGGCGGTCAGCCCGCACTTCACGGATTGAGCAGGCGATCCCGCCAAAAACGGGAGCGGTGAGGTTTAGTCTTTCGACCTCAGCGCCGAATCCGTCGAGGCGGGGCCGTATGGCGAATGCCCTCATGCGCACCGCTATTTCCATGAGTGGGCCTCCCCGCCCTATTCACTATGCTTGTGCACCGGTGCTGCCGCATTCTCGCGACGCTGTCGCTCCTGTCGCTGATGACGGCTAGTCACGTTCGAAAGTGATTGATCGCCGAAGAATGGATGCGCTGCGGGTCGGCGCCGTTGCCGGCCGAGCAGTGGAGGGCCGTCGCGCGATTTTGAAATCCGATCATGCCGGGGACAGACTGGATTAGCCGGTTTCGAGCGTGGGGTAGCGGGCCACTCGTCCACGACGCACGAAACTGCTCCGGGGATGGTGCGACCACCCCTAAGCAACAATTTCCCGCCGGAGATACCAGCAGTATGAAGCACTATCCCAAGATTACCGCTGTCGAGACGCTGGCCGTAGGGGCAGGCTGGCGCAACTACCATTTCGTAAAGCTGTCCACTGACGCCGGGATCACGGGGTGGAGCGAGTTTGACGAGGATTTCGGCAACCCCGGGATCTCAACCATCATCGCTGCCCTGTCCAACCGTCTCATCGGCAAATCAGTGGCTGACCATGAGCGGCTCTATTCCGAGATGCTGATGGCAGCACGGCCGGCGACCATCGGCGTGGTCGCCCAGGCACTCGGTGCGATCGAAAACGCTTTGCTGGACGCGAAAGCGAAAGCACTGGAAGTGCCATGCGCGCACCTGCTGGGCGGCGTCGTTCGTGATCGCGTCCCGGTTTACTGGTCGCATTGCGGGACGTGGCGGATCAGCCGCCAACCCTGGTACGAGCCGCTGGTCAATCATCGCGACGGCGTGCGCGCACTCGGTGCAGAGGTGCGGGACCGTGGGTTCCGGGGGCTGAAGACCAACATCTACACCTATGATCCCGACGGCAAGCCGCGCGGCTGGGCCACCGGGTTCGGACTGCCATTCGATCCCGGACTCAACATCGAGCACAAGCTGATCGACGGACTGCGCGAGCACCTTGGCGTCCTACGCGAGGGCGCCGGACCGGATGTCGGCATCCTGCTGGATCTGAATTTCAACGCCAAGCCTGAAGGTTATCTCAAGATTATGCGGGGGATCGAAGATCTCGGGCTGTTCTGGCTCGAACTTGATCTTCTGGATGCCGATGCGCTGGCGGACATCCGGCGCAAGGCACGCATGCCCATCGCTTCGTGCGAAACGTTGACGCGGCCGGGATCGTTCGTTCCGTTCCTGACCAAACAGGCCGTCGATATCGCCATTATCGACCTGCTGTGGAACGGGGCGTGGCAGTCGATGAAGATCGCGGCGATGGCGGATGCGCACGACGTCAACGTCGCGCCGCACAATTTCTACGGTCATCTGGCGACCATGATGAATCTGCATTTCGCGGCGGCGACGCCGAACCTCCGCATCATGGAAACGGATATCGACCGGCTGGCTCGCGATGCCGAGCTCTTCACGCGCGAACCCCAGTTCGAAGATGGTTGTATCGTTGTGCCGGACCGCCCGGGCTGGGGCACCGAGCCTGATGAAGCCGCGCTCACTCGCTACCCGCCGAATTCCACGCCGAATTCAGTGGGCCTGATCACGTGCGGATCATCGATGAAAAACTGACCGCAACGTCAGATCATTTCCCCGCCGGAAGCTCCGCCCGACTATCAGGGGTCGCAACGCCCGCTGCCTTAAGTGCTTTGCGCCGGAAGGCGGTGGGTGTTTGTCCAGTATCCACCTTAAATGCACGGTTGAATGGTGCGAGCGACTGAAAGCCGGCATCAAGGGCGATCGTAGAGATCGACACTTCCTGCTGTGTCGGATCGGCCAGTGCCTCCTTCGCCTCGTCCAGCCGCCACCGCGCCACATAGGCGCTGAAATTGCGATAGCCCAGATCGCTGTTCAGCAACTTGCGCAGCCGATGCTCCGTCACGCCTAGCCGCATCGCCAACGTCGAAATGCGAAGATTTTCGATCCGGTACATTCGCTCTTCGCCCATCAATCGATCTAGTTCGGCCACCAGAGCCGTATCACCCTGGGCGAGCGGGACGATCGGCCGGTGCGGTTCGGCGCTTGCGCGCCGGGGCGCAGTCTTGAAGAGACCTGGCGTTGCACGGCCGAACGTCCATACGCTTAGCCAGCTGATCAGGAGTAGCACCACCGCAGCGAACATCGACGGCGATCGCGGAGCAAACGAGAACAGTTCCACGGTCTGCACAACTGCAACGGCCACGCCATACCCCACATTGATGAGAAACAATGGCGCAACCGCCAACCGTCGCTGCTCCACCAAGTCGCCACTCCACGACTTGAGGACGGTCGATGTGATATGTGCGAACAGGCCGACATTGATGAAGTTGTTGATCAGCCACAGCACACGCGCCTGGTCGGGAGGAAGCATGCGCGCTGCAATTCCGATCGCAAGCACTGTAGCCAGTACAAGCAGCTTCAGCCGATTGAAGCGGCGTGTGTCGCCAAAGAACTCGGTCACAAACAGCCAGGAAAGCGGCGCGGCGGCGATGGATGGAATGTCGATCAGTAGATACCATCCGCCCATCATCGCCATTGCCGACGGGAACTGGCCGATCACATGTGCGGAACGGCCAACATGGAACAGCGCCCCAAGAATCGGCGTGAGCGATCTGTCGGCGCGCAGGATGATCAGTGCTGTTGCGATGAATCCGCCACAAGCAATCCCGCGGACGATCCCTTCAACCAGCTCTGCGTTCGACAACGTCAAGGCCCTGTACTTCCAACAAATCTGGATCGCGACAGCATGACACGATCGCAACGATCACGACACACTCGTGTCGACTAGCTCGGCTCCGGCATCACCCAGACGGGGGCAGCCGGTAAGGGTCATTGCCATCGCGAGTTCTGCCCTGAGCGTGCCCAGCATGCGCTCGACCATCGCCTCGCCGCCGGCGGCAAGTGCCCATGCCCATGGTCGGCCGATCAGACACGCCTTGGCGCCCAGCGCCAGCATCCTCAGGACGTCCAGCCCGCTCCTTATGCCTCCATCGACCAGGATCTCGGCATCGTCGCCGACGGCCGCCACGATATGCGGGAGCGCGGCAACCGCAGAGCGCACGCCATCAAGTTGCCGACCACCATGGTTCGACACGATGATCGCATCGGCCCCGACGCGCACAGCCTCTCCCGCATCATGGACATCAAGCACGCCCTTGATCGCGAGCGGACCCTCCCAATGCTCGCGAACGAAATCGAGATCGCGCCAGGTCACGGTCGTGTCCATGTTCGCGCCGACCCAAACCAGGCTGTCGCGAATGGTCGCATCGTCAGGAAGTGCCGGCGCGATGTTTCCTGGAATGAGAGGGCCTCCCATGCAGAGGACGTCCCACACCCAGCGCCCTCGCATCGCGCCCTGTACGAAGCGGTCGAACGCGCCGGCGCCGATGATTCCGGTTGATCGGTAGTCGCGGTAGCGGCCGCCACTCACCGGCATGTCGACGGTAAAGACAAGGACGGGGCAACCCGCAGCACGCGCGCGGGCAAGCAGCTCGCGCATGAACCCGCGGTCTTTGAGCATGTACAGCTGGAACCATGGTGGCTGTCCGGCAGCGGCGGTTTCCTCGATCGCACAGATGCTGAGCGTGGAGAGACACATCGGGATGCCAGCGCCCTTTGCCGCGCGCGCCGCCTGCGCTTCCCCGCGCCTGGCGTAAAGGCCCGCGATCCCGACGGGAGCGAGGCCGATCGGCATCGATAACGTCTGCCCAAGAACTCGGACGATCATGTCGCGCGCGGTGACATCCACCATGACGCGCTGACGCAGCGAAACGCGTTCCAGATCAAGCATGTTGGCCGAAAGGGTCGTGTCCGAGAACGATCCGCCGTCGATATAGTCCGCGAGCATGCGCGGAAGTCGCCGCCGGGCCATGATCCGATAGTCGTCGATCGACGCCGGGTTCATGACCTGGGCTCCATCGCAATTGTTCCCGCTTGGGTAACGCCGGCAAGCGGCTCGTCGCGAATGAATCGTCCGAGATTTGCCAGAAAGGCCTGATCGTTGCGCGCTTCAGCCCGATCCCCCCGCCACGCCATATGCGGCGTCAGCGTAACGGCCGGATGCATCCAGAACGGAGAGTCGGGAGATAGTGGCTCGTCCCTCACGACATCCAGGATTGCATGTCCTGGACGCCGTTGCGTGAGGCCATCGAGGAGCGCGGCTTCGTCCACCAGCGCTCCGCGTGCAACATTGACGAAGGTGGCTCCTGATTTAAGCGCCGATAGAAAGGCGGCGTCCACCAGGTCGCGCGTCGCATCGTTCAGCGCAACGCACAGGACGACGACATCAGCATTGGGCAGAGCCTGGGGTAGCGCGTTCATCCCGATCACGCGATCAGCCAGGGGGTCGGAACCAGGATTTCGCCGGACGCCGATGATACGCGCACCGAAGCCGCGCGCGCGGCTAGCCACCTCCCGCCCGATTGCGCCGAAACCGATGATCAGCCAGATGCTGTCAGCGATCTCGCGAAACGGCGCCGATCGCCACTCGCGCGCTTCTCGCCGCGCGCGTCGATCGGGTCCATTCTGCCAGTGGTCGAGCACGCCGGCCAACACAAGGTCGGCAATGCCGGGGGCGAAGCCATGACTTGTGGTAATAGCGATCGGCCGAGATCGGAATGGTGCGTAGGCGGGAGTGTCGATCCCTGCATTGCCACTGTGGAGCCATCTTAGACGCGGCGATTGCGCGGCGCAGTCCAGAAATGCGGAAGTCAGCGGATTAAACCAGGCATCACTTCCATACCACGCACCTGCGGGCTGCGGAGCGACGACCGTAGCGCCGCTATCGGCTCGTGAGACGACGCCATCGAGTCCCATCAGCAAGAGGTGAGCGGCAAACGGCCGAAGCAATTCGCCGAGCCGCGCATACGCCGCTTCCATAATCAGCACGTCGTGCGATGCGCTCATGCTGCGGGACCATGCGCGACGATGGCCTTGGTCTCAAGAAAGTCTTCAAGACCGAATACGCTCCGCCCGCGCCCATCTCCGCTCTGCTTGTAGCCACCGAAAAGCGCATCGTTTTCCCAGCTGCCGTTCAGGATCACCTCTCCAGAGCGGAAGCGTCGGGCAAGTGCGCGCGCCTGAATCAGGTTGTGCCCACTGCCGGCGAGCGACCCGCAACGCGCTTCGGTCGTCGGAGCAAATACCTCGATCTCGCCGGAGTTCGTGAGTTTGACCCAGCGGCCATCGACGTAGAAATGACGAGAACCGTGCATCCCCGCACTCCTAGCGATGGTCCTCAAGCACCATCGCAGCGCCCCGCTCTCCGATCATCGTCGCTGCTGCGTTGGTGTTACCCGAAACGATCAACGGCATAATCGACGCGTCGATGACGCGCAGGCGATTGACCCCATGCACACGCAGTCGTGGGTCGACCACGGAGGACTTGGGATCTGTCCCCATCGTGCAGGTGCTGGTGGGGTGATAGGTGGTCCGACCGGTTTGCCGTGCCCAGTTTACCAGGACATCTTCCGTCAGATCGCCAGGCTCGGGCCAGACCCGCTCCTTGACCAGATCGGCAAAGGGACTCGTGCGGCTGATGCGATCGGCTATCCGCAGGCTCTCGACAAATGTCTGAACGTCGTCGTCGGTCGACAGGTAGTTGCGATAAATTATCGGCGCTGCGGCAGCATCCGCGGAACGGATCCGGATGTAACCGCGACTGGTCGGGCGGCAGGGGCTGACGTTGATCGTGAACCCGCTGAAATCATGGGGCCAAACCTTGCGACCGACGCCCGACTGAAAGCTGAGCGGGATGAAGTAGAGTTGCGTATCGGGTCGGCCTTCGCCCGGGCGCGTACTGACAAAGGCGCCCCCTTGATTGATCCCGAACGTCAGCGGGCCGCTGCGTGCGAGAACATATTGCGCCCCGGCCAGCAGGATGGACGGCCAGTTATTCAGCCGGTCGTTTAGCGTAGGCTGCGACGTGCGGAAGACCAGGCCGGTGAAGACATGGTCCTGAAGATTCTCGCCGACCATTGGCAGGTCGGCGACCACGTCGATCCCATGGTGGCGCAGAAGCCCTCCCGGCCCTATCCCTGACAGTTGAAGGAGAAGCGGCGAGTTCACTGCACCGGTGGCCACAATAACTTCGCGCCGCGCCTTGGCGACCCGTTCCTCGTCCCGGACGCGGTAGACGACGCCGGTCGCCTCTCGCCCCTCCATCAGCACGCGTTGCACATGGGCATGCTTGCGGATGACCAGATTTGATCGCTTCATTGCGGGTTCAAGGAACGCCCCCGCAGCATGAGTGCGGCGCCCGCCGCGAAAACTGAACTGATAGTAGCCCGCGCCGAGTTGGCTCGCGCCATTGAAATCAGGGTTGGCCGGATATCCCAGCGCCTCCGCGCTCGCTAGCGCCATGCGCGTCAGCGGATGAGCGCGGGTATCGATGCTCGAAATCTTCCAGGGACCGCCAGCGCCACGCCATGCGTCTTCGCCCTTGTCGTTGTCTTCCGACATCTTGAAATAGGGGAGAACGTCGTCATAGCCCCAGCCGATGCAACCCAGCGCCTTCCAGTCGTCGAAATCCTGACGCTGCCCGCGGATGTACACCATGCCGTTGATCGCGCTGGAGCCGCCCAGCACCTTGCCGCGCGGCCAATAGTCGGTCCGACCGGCCATGCTTTGATCGGCCTCGGTTTCGTAACACCAGTTGACCTTGGGGTCATAAAAGACATGGCCAAGCCCCGCCGGCATGTCGATCATGAATCGCCGATGGTCGCCCCCGGCCTCCAGAAGCAGGACGCGGAACCGTCCGTCTGCGGTCAGCCGGTTCGCCAGCACGCAACCGGCTGAACCTGCGCCGACAATGATAAAGTCGAAGCTGTCCTCGTTCATGGCCCGCATCCGTCACCCCAATTGTCCGCCGTCCATTCAAGCCCGAAAGCCCGGATCCCGGGCAGGCGATCCCGCATCAGGTAGAGTTGAGCAAGTCGGCGACGGAGGTGGAGGCAAAGCGACTAGTTCGCTTCGAACGCGACTGGTCAAAATCTGCGTCCAGGGGTGTGAAATCGGGAAGGGACCCGGCGAAGGCGTTGCCGATCGGCGTGCAGGCGCGGATGAAGTTGAGGACGCCGCCAAGCTGACAGGCCCGCAGGTCCAGATCGCGGGGGGCGAACACCGGGCCGTTGCCGACCCGAAAGACCCGGGGAAAGTCGACGGACTTTCCGGGCAGTTCAAGCGCCTGGACCGCGTCGCCGGCCTTGCATGCCATCGGTGGGTCCAGCGGCGGTTAGAGCCGGCCAAAGGTGTCGATCACCGCCAGGGCGTGGGTCTTGCGGCCATCGAATGACTGGTCATGCAGGAAGTACATGGCCTAGATGCCGTTGGGTCCTGAAGCTGGCCGGCGGTCCTCGCGCAGCTTGGCTTCGAACGTTCGCTTGATGACGTCCTGCGACGTCTCCTTGTCGAGCGACAGATCCGCCACGATCCGGTTGAGTTGGGCGTTCTCGTCTTCAAGCTGGCGAAGCCGCTTGATCTCCGAGGAGATCAGCTTTGCGTACTTCCTCCGCCAGACATAGAATGTGGCCTCCGAAATCCCCGCCATTCGGCAGACTTCCCCTACGCTGGCGTGTTCATCGGCCTTGCGCAGGACGAACGCCATCTGCGCCTCACTGACCTTCGACCTGTTCATGGTCGCTCCTCGCTCCTCGCTCCTCGATCCTCGCTCCTTGCCGCAAAGCTAGAATTTCGGGCTCAAACCGGTCCGGTTCTTCGGGAGCAGGTCACGCTGCGTCAGCCCTGCGGCAACAAATTGATCAGTCAGTTTCGAAGTCAAACAGCGCCGGTTCCGAGAATGAGAGGACCGCCGCCAAACCAACGTTACGCAATGGCATATGGGATCGGCTCTGGGCGAAAATCCTGAGGACCTCGATCCTGACGTTGGGAGTGACCTGGCCCTCTATGCGAGGCCGGGCAACCATCAAGCGGGGAGGGTTAGCAATGAAAACACATCGGAAGTCCGTTCTTGCAGGCACCACGTCGGCGCTGGCGCTCATCATGATCGGCTTTGCCGCGCCGGCGAGCGCACAGGATGCGGCCGCAGCGAGTCCCGAGGCCACGGTGGATGAGATCGTTGTCACCGGATCAAGGATTCTGACAGGCGATCAGGCCGCAGCGCTGCCACTTCGTGTAGTCACAGCGGAGGACATCGAGGCCCAAGGCTCGCCGCCTCTGATCGACCTCATTCGCGCAATGCCCGAAGCTGCAGGCTCGATCGGTAACAATTCCGGTCAGCCCGGCAAGGGGCAGGGCTTTGAAGGTTCGGAAAGCATCAACCTTCGCGGCCTCGGTCCGGACCGCAATCTGGTGCTGCTGAACGGGCTCCGCCTGCCGCTTGTCAGCGGCTTTTTCGTCAATACCCGCAATATCCCGTCATCGGCGATCGGTCGCGTCGAAATTCTCAAGGATGCCGCCTCGACCGTCTATGGCTCCGACGCGATGACTGGTGTCGTCAATTTCATCACGAAGCGCGATTTCGATGGCCTGGAGATTGGCGGCGATTACACGCTCGTCGACCGAACTGACGGAAACTGGCGTGCGGACGCTACCTTTGGCAAAGTCGGCAGTAATTGGAACGTGCTGATCTCGGGTGGTTATCAGGACCGAGCGCAGTTGAAGGCCATTGATCGCGATTGGGCGATCCAGCCACGTTCAATCAACCCGAACAACGGCTGGAATCTGTCGGCAATGCCGTCGCGGTTCACGCCGGTCGGCAATACCGGCCCGGGCGGCAGCCTTGCCGCAGTCGGTGGCAGCGCCCTCGACGTGGGATGCTTGCCGCTCGGCGGCATTCAGCCAAGCCCAGGCGTTTGTATGTACAATGTGCAGAAATGGCAGGATCTCGTCGCTCCCGCCAAGACCTGGCAAGTCTATGGTGAATTCAACTGGGAATTCGCGCCCGATACCGAGCTGCATTTCGAGACCTACTACGCCAATGGGCGTACGATCATGCACTATGCGCCCTCGTTCAACCAGCCAAAGCCGATCACGGCGACCGTGCTGCCTTCGAACATGAACCCCGCGACTGCACTGGCGGGCACCAGTCCCCGCCTGTACAACAACTGGTTTGTGCCGATCTCCAACCCTGGCCTGGCTGCCTACGCCGCCGCGAACCCCTCTCAGTTTCCGGCTGGAACGACCGGCATCTTTATCCCCGTAGGTGCATGGCGGCCCTATCTGGTCGGGGGAAACCCGTTCTTCGGCGACGGGTTGACGCCCGCCTATCAGACCCGTGACCAGGACGAGTATCGGATCAGCGCCGGGCTCAAGGGCAGGTTCGGCGATGACATGAACTGGAATCTCGACTTCACCTATGGCCGCAACGAACATGATTTGCGGGGATGGGATTTCGCTGGCTCAATGATCCAGCTGGCGCTGCGTGGCCTGGGTGGTCCTGACTGCCAGTGGCAGACAGCCGCACCGGGCAGCCCCGGCTGCCTGTGGCTCAACCCGATGTCGAACTCGGTGCCCAACGCGCTGATCAACGGCGTTACAAGCTATGCCGGATACAATCCAGCGGTCGCCAACACGAAGGAACTCGCGGACTGGCTGATGCTCCCGCAGCGTCGCCACCTGACCAGCGAGATCACGGAGGCCAACGCAGGCGCCGACGGATCATGGCCGGCAATCGATCTGGGCGCGGGGCCGCTCAAATGGGCGGTGGGGGCGCAATGGCGCCAGATATCGTTCCGCGAGCAAGACTCCAAGTACGCCGATCGCACGCGGGTGCCGTGCCTCGATTCGGTGCTCGACATCCCGAACGCAAATGTCTGTACGCCGACGCCCTACACGCCGTTGGGCCTCGCGGTCGCCCTCGTTCCCACCGACACGACGACAAATGTCTTCGCCGGCTATATCGAAGCGGCGCTGCCTATCGTCGATGGCGTCGACGTAACTCTGGGTGCCCGGTACGAGGACCTTGGCAACAGCGGCGGCGGCACCTTCAATC
Organism: uncultured Caulobacter sp.; assembly: GCA_937925635.1. Lineage (GTDB taxonomy): Bacteria > Pseudomonadota > Alphaproteobacteria > Caulobacterales > Caulobacteraceae > Caulobacter. The sequence continues at coordinate 15,727 of CALALX010000027.1, read as the reverse complement.
CACAGGCGCGTGCGAAGATCGAGGTGTTCGACTGGCTGAGCTTCCGCGCCTCAGTGAGCACCACCTTCCGAGCGCCGCCGCCGAGCGCATTGGCGCCGAACCCCGTTGCCTCCATTCCCGGCATTCTTGGAAAGCCCACGGCGCTCGATACGATCGGGAACCCGGATCTGAAGCCCGAGGAAGCGACGACCTTCAATCTGGGTGTTCTGGTCAATTTTTCGGGCTTTGATGCGGGGATCGATTATTACAACTACTCGATCACCAATATCCTGACCAATGAACCTCAGAACGCGATCGTGAATGCGCTGTTTCCTAACGGTGCATCCGGAGCCAATAACTGCGCGACCTTGGACCCGCAGTTCATCGCCGACCATTTCGAATTCTCCGGCACGTGCAGCGCCGCAAACCTTACCAAAGTCAAACTGCTCCGGATCAATGGGCCGGAGGCGAATTTCTCCGGTCTCGATTTCCGAGCTTCGTACACTACCAGTGGCGTGTTTGGCGGCGAATTGTCGCTCGGCGGCACCGCGAACGTTATACTGGACTATAGCTTCGAAGAGTTCACCGTTGCCGGTCTGGCGGTCCCCGGCTTTGATGCCGTCGGTAGTCTTAACCAGGGTACGCTGGCGCATCCGCTGCCGAAATGGAAGGTGAATGGTTACGTGAACTACAGTAACGGGCCATTCAATCTGCGCTGGACCGTGCGCCATTACTCGACCTACGTCGACAAGCGGCAGGCCAAGACGACGCTTGGTTACAGTATCCCCGGCCAGACGCTGCACGATGTGGCTCTTAACGTTGAACTGCCGTGGGAGACCACGTTCAGCTTCACGGTCACCAACCTGTTTGATGAGGACCCGTCACTGGCGCTCCTTCCCGAAGGTTATGACGCCGTTACTGCGGATCCTTTAGGCCGCAACTTCCGGATCGGGTTCCGCAAGAAATTCTGATCGTCAAAGCACACGCCCCCGCCCAGGCGCGGCGGGGGCGTCGTCCACTATTCCTCATCAATCGGGAAGATCATCATGCGGAGCGAATGGCCCGGCAAGATCGGCAGAACCTGGAAGGAAAGCGAGGCTTGGCTGGAGCCCCAGCCACAGGTGAAAAGCGGCGCTCCCAACGTCTTGATGATCGTCCTCGACGATGTCGGATTTGCGCAGTTCGGATGCTATGGCTCAACCATTGCTACGCCGCATTGCGACCGTCTTGCTGCCAATGGGCGACTATACACTAATTTTCACACGACCGCGATGTGCTCGCCCACCCGTGCCTCGTTGCTCACCGGGTGCAACCATCACGCCGTCGGCATGGGGATTATCGCCGATATGTGCACGGGCTATCCCGGTTATCTCGGCGAAATCTCGCCCGCTGCGGCGACGTTGCCGGAAATGCTCGTGCCTGCCGGTTACAACGCCTTTGCGGTTGGCAAGTGGCACTTGACCCGTGCTCGGGACATGAGCCCCGCCGGCCCCTTTCACCAATGGCCGCTCGGGCGCGGGTTCCAGCGCTACTACGGCTTTCTCTATTCGCTGGTCGATCAGTGGCATCCCGAACTGGTGTGCGACAATCGCTATATCGAAACGCCGATGCGGCCCGGATATCACCTGAGCGAAGACCTGGTTGACCAGACGATCGACATGATCGGTGCGACGCATGCGTCCGATCCGGATCGGCCCTTCTTCGCCTATCTGGCCTTTGGCGCTTGCCATGGGCCGCTGCAGGCGCCGCGTGAGCATATCGATGCCTATCGCGGAGCGTTCGACGAGGGCTGGGACGTGATGCGCGAGCGCTGGTACCGGCGCCAGCTTGAAATGGGCATCATCCCCAAGGGAACCCAACTGACGCCCCGCGATGCGACCGTGCCGGCTTGGGATTCGCTGAGCAGCAAGGAAAAGCAGTTCTGCGCGCGTGGTCAGGAGGTTTTTGCCGGTTTCCTGACCCACACCGACGAACAGATCGGCCGACTGATCAATTGGCTCGAACGGCGGGGAATGCTCGAAAATACCCTCGTCATGCTGCTTTCCGACAATGGCGCTGAGGGGGGCGGTGGCCCGCATGGCCATCTCAACCTACGGCGCAAATTTCAGCTTCCGGAGGAAACACTCGACGAACAGCTTGCGGCCATCGACGAGTTGGGGGGTGACAAGCACTGGAGCAATTATGCGCGCGGATGGGCCCATGCCGGGAACACGCCGCATAAATGGTACAAGACGCAGACCCATGGCGGCGGCGTTCGCGATCCGCTGATCGTCCACTGGCCGGCGCGCATTCGCGATGGCGGCAAGATCAGCACGCAATTCTGTCACTGCAGCGATCTCGCCCCGACGATCCTGGAAGCTTCGGGCGTAAAGCCGCCGGAGATTGTCAACAATCGCCGAGCCATGCCGCTGACCGGGACCAGCATTGCCTACACCTTCGATCGCGCCGATGCGCCGGAGCGCAAGCACGCGCAATATTTCGAGCTCATGGGCAATCGCGGCATCTGGGCCGAAGGTTGGAAGGCCGTGTCCAAGCACACACGCGACGCGGATTACGATGCCGAACCGTGGGAACTCTATCACCTCGATACCGACTTTTCCGAGGCAAATGACCTTGCCGCGAAGGAGCCGCAGCGGCTCGCCACGCTAAAGGCGCTGTGGGAACGGGAGGCGACGGCGAACAACGTATTCCCCCTCGACGACCGCTATGGGCCCCGCCTCGCACTTACCTATTATCTGCCGCCGCGAACGCACTGGGATCTAGGTGAAGGTGAGGTCTATGCAAGCGGCTACTCTGCGCCCGCTGTCGGCAATCGATCCTATCGCATCGACGCGCAGGTTACGCTGGAACGCAGGGCCAGCGGGGTCATCGCTGCAGCGGGCGGCAAGGCGGGGGGCTATGTGCTGTTCCTCGACCAGGGACGCCTGGTCCATGAGTATGTCGGGCCGCGCAGCAGAACCGTGATTGAGAGCAAGGAGCGATTGCCGCCCGGGCGACATGCGATCCGCGTTGTCTTCAAGAAGACCGGCAATGCGAAGGGCAATCTCACGCTGCTCGTAGATGGACAGCAGGTCGGCTCGGGCGCGATCGAAGACATGTGGCAGTCGAGCCCCATGAGCGGCGGCCTGACTGTGGGCTATGACAATGCGAGCCCGGTCAGCGATCGTTATGTGATGCCTGCGCGACTGACCGGTCGCGTCGAGGCGCTGACGTTCGATCTAGTGGGCGATCTGCTTGCAAACGCCGATCTCGAATTCAAGATCGCGTGGGACACGGACTGATGTCGAGACGCGCATGGCCAAGCGTGATCGGTCGTACATATCGGGAATCGACACCCTGGCTCGAGCCGATGGACCGGCCGGCGAAGCACGCGCCCAACGTGCTTCTCATCGTGCTCGACGATGTCGGCTTCGCCCACCTCGGTTGTTATGGTTCGACAATAGCCACCCCAAATATCGACCGCCTGGCGGCTGGCGGGCTGCGCTATACCAACTTCCATACGACTGCGATGTGCTCGCCCACCCGGGCCTCGTTGCTGACCGGGTGTAACCATCATGCCGTCGGCATGGGGATCATCGCCGACATGTGTACGGGGTATCCCGGCTATCTTGGGGAGATCCGTGAGGATGCGGCTACGCTGCCGGAGATTATGGTCCCCGCTGGCTACAGTGCATTCGCGCTGGGGAAGTGGCATCTGACGCGTGCACGTGAAATGACTCAGGCCGGCCCGTTCCGGCAATGGCCATTGGGTCGCGGCTTCGAGCGGTTTTACGGCTTTCTCTATTCGCTCGTCGACCAGTGGCACCCCGAACTGGTGCGCGACAACAGCTTCATCGAGGCGCCCTCCGATCCGGGCTATCATCTCAGCGAAGCAATGGTCGATGAGGCGATCGACATGATCCATGCCGCGCGCGCGGCAGACCCCGACCGACCTTTCTTCAGCTATGTCGCCTTTGGCGCCTGCCATTCGCCGCACCAGGCGCCCAAATCCTATATCGACGCCTATAGAGGCGCCTTCGACGAAGGCTGGGACGCGATGCGTGAACGCTGGCACGCCCGCCAGATCGAGCTCGGCATCTCACCGGCCGACAGCAAGCTGACGCCCCGCAACAGCGAAGTTTCGGCCTGGGCTGAACTCACAGACGATGAACGTCGTGTCTGCGCGCGCCATCAGGAGGTGTTTGCAGGTTTTCTCACCCATACCGATGCCCAGATTGGGCGCCTGCTGGACTGGCTCGAGGGAGCGGGGCTTGCCGAGGACACTCTGGTGATGCTGCTGTCGGACAATGGCGCATCGGCGGAGGGCGGAGCATTCGGGCACATCAACTTGCGCCGCCACTTCCAGCTGCATGACGAGCAGCTTGGTGAGCACCTGCCTGTCCTCGACGAACTGGGTTCCGATCGGCACTGGAACACCTATCCGGCCGGGTGGGGGCATGCGGGCAACACTCCGCACAAGTGGTTCAAGATGCAGACCCATGGCGGCGGCGTTCGCGATCCGCTGATCGTCCGCTGGCCGCGTCGGGTTCGCAATGCAGGGGGCATATGCCACCAGTTTTCACATTGTGCCGACATCGCACCGACGATTCTGGAGGCGGCCGGCATAGCCCAACCCGACACGATCAAGGGGCAGCGGGTCGTGCCGATGCAGGGGACCAGCTTGGTCTACACCTTTGATACCCCCGATGCACCGACCCGAAAGCAGGTGCAGCATTTCGAGTTGCTGGGCAATCGCGGCATATGGGCGGACGGGTGGAAGGCAGTGACGCGCCATTTCGAGGGCGACGACTATGAAGCGGAAGCTTGGGAACTCTACCACCTCGACAGCGACTTTTCCGAAGCGAACGACCTGGCCGACCGACATCCAGAACGGCTGGCGGAGTTGAAGGCATTGTGGGAACGGGAGGCCGCCAAACACGACGTCTTCCCCCTCGACGACCGCAATCGCAGCCGACTGCCCCTTACCTATTTTCTGCCGTCACGCAGTTCCTGGCGCTACGGTCCCGGCCCGGTGCGCGTGTCGGGCTATGCCGCGCCAGCACTCGGCAACCGCTCCTATCGGATGCAGTTCGAGGTGACGCTCAAGTCCGTTGAGCGCGGAGTCATTGTTGCCGCCGGGGGACGTGCGGGCGGCTACGCGTTGTTCCTCGATCAGGGCAAGCTGGTTCACGAGTATGTGGGGCCGTCGGCCCGCCATGTCACCGAAAGTGAGGCGGTGATCTCAGTCGGCCGCCGAACGATTGAACTCGAGTTCCGCAAGAACGGCGATCGTGCGGGAGAGGTCTCGATCCGGGTCGATGGCGCCCAACTCGCGCGACGACCGATCGCGGACATGTGGCCTTCAAGTCCGATGAGCGGCAGCTTTCGGCTCGGATATGACTGGGGTGCGCCGGTAAGCGATCGCTACGGGCCGCCTTGCTTTCTGCACGGCACGATTGAGAACGCCGTTGTCGAAGCGGCCGACGACTACGCACTCGATCAGTCACGTGAAATGCACGCGGCGTTGAGCGAGGATTGACCGGTGGCTGCTGTGTCGTTGGACAGAGGACCGGCGCCAATTAATCAACTCCAGGCGGGAATTGACTGATGGTGTCACGCAGGGAATTCGTAGCAGGCGCAGCCGGGGCAATCTCGGCTGCTGTTGCGCCCACTGTTGCCTTTGGCCAAGTCTCGGGGCAGGGGCGACTGGTTTTCATTCTCCAGCGCGGGGCGGCCGATGGGCTGAGCATCCTCGCCCCCGTTGGTGACCGGCTGTTCCGGCAGCGGCGTGGTCTACTGGGCGAAGAGTTCGTCGGCATTCCCACGTTGGACGGCATGTTTGCCCTGCATCCGGCACTCGACAATCTGGCGCGGCTTTACCGAAATGGGCAGGCCCTGCTGGCTCATGCGGTCGCGCTATCCAGCTCGACCAGCTCGCATTGCGAAGCGCAAAACACTCTGTTGAGCGGTGGGCGTCGGGCTTTTGATCGGTCCGACAGCTGGATTGCTCGGCTTGCCGCGCAGCTTCCGAACGACCCGCGGACCAGTGTCGCGATGATCTCCAGATCCACAGCAGCCGATAGCCGGGCGGATTCGAGTTGCAGCTTGCCGCTGGATGCGGCTCGCTCACATCATCTTTGGGTTCCTGACGCGCCGGCAACCTGCTTTGTCCCAGCTTTGGCGGGAATTGAGAAGCTGGCGATCGCTGCCGGACCGCCGGAAGCCGACGCTCGCGCCGGTGGCGTTAGCTTCGGCGCGTTCATCGCCAGCCGCCTGAGATCAGTCGACGGGCCCCGCATTGCGATGGTCGAAACCGACGGTTGGGACACACATGACGATCAGAAGTCTCGGCTGGGAACGCTTCTCCCGAACCTCGACGGGATGATTGGCGCGATTGAGGCCGGGCTCGGGCCGCTGTGGCACAATACCGTCGTGGTGGTGGCAACCGAGTTCGGGCGGGCGATCAGACCCAACAGCTCGGGCGGAACGGATCACGGAACGGCATCGGTCGCGATGCTGCTCGGCGGCGGGGTCCGAGGAGGGCGAGTGATCTCTGATTGGCCGGGCCTTGCGCTTGGGACGGACCGCGAAAATGCCGGGCTTCGCGGCACATTAGAGCTTGAGCGGCTGCTTGCCAGCGCGGCAGCGGCCTCTCTCAATCTTGACCCCGAGTTCGCAATGCGGACGATGTTTCCCGCATTGAGGGCCCAGGCTGTCGAGAATATATTCTATAGATAGAAATGATCCTTTCAGCTTGACCGCAAAAAATTTGAAGTGATCTAGTACTTAATCGTTTCGGTCAGAGACCTTGACCTGAGCCCGCTCTGGTCCCTCAACCATTCGGAGTGCTGGTGATCCGCTCCCCGGAAACTGGGCCGATCTGAGTTGGAGTATTCCGCGCCGTTTCCCTGGGCAGGGAGGAGTGGAAGACGATGAAAGGATGCTGTCAGGCAAACGCTAACCCGCCTCCACCAAGGGCTTGGTGGGTGGAGCGGAGGCCGCGTTGAGACCGATTTCGTACAGGCGACACAGGTTTCCCCCGGAGATCATCCGCCATGCGGTCTGGCTGTATTTCCGGTTCACTCTGAGCCTTCGGGATGTCGAGGAGTTGCTCGCGCAGCGTGGTGTCGAAGTCAGCTACGAGACGGTCCGATGCGGGACGCTCAGGTTCGGCCGGCAGTTCGCCCACAACCTGCGTCGGTCCCGGCCGCGGCCGACAGATCGTTGGCATCTCGACGAGATGGTCGTGAAGATCGGCGGCAAGCGGATGTTCCTCTGGCGGGCCGTCGATGACGAGGGCGAGGTCCTGGACATGCTGGTCCAGGAGCGCCGCAACAGAGCTGCGGCCCTCAAGCTGCTCCGGAAATTGCTGAGGAATCAGGGCGTCCGGCCTGAGACGATCGTCACGGACAAGCTCGCCTCGTATCGCGCCGCAACGCGGGATCTGGGCCTGGCGGATCGCCACCGACCAGGCGGAATGCGGGAGAACAACCGGGCTGAGAACTCCCACCTGCCGATCCGGCGACGAGAACGAAAGCAGCAGAAGTTCAAGTCTCGGGCCTCGGCCCAAAAGTTCCTGGCCACCCACGCCGCCGTCTACAACGCCTTCAACCTCCAGCCCCACCTGATCCGTCGATCGACCCTGCGCCTCCTCCGGGCCGAGGCTCAGCGGACCTGGGCGGCTGCAACCGCCGCCGCCTGATCGCAGTGCGGGGAGGGGGCCTCCTCGCCTCGTGGTCGTTTACCTGACAAGACCCGCTGGGGGCCATCGACAGCTTGGGGAAGGGCGCCAGGGCGGTCGCCGAGCGCGGCGCGGATGGGGCTGGGGCGGAGCGTGTCTCCGCCGATCTCGGCGCCGCCCTCGAGCGGATCGGTGAGGCGGGAATGGCGGCGGGCGCAAATCTTCATGAGCTTGAGCAGTTGGGCCGCAGGGCAATGGAGGGGCTGCACGCGGCGGCGCGCAGCGTGCGCTTTGAGGAGCTGGTCGGCGCGCGACTAGAGGGCGCGCAAGCCGGCCTGTCCGGTGCGGTCAGTCCGCTGGCGGCCACTGAGGGTGACGTAAGAGAGACTCTACGGGGGTTCTGCGAGGCCCTTTCCGAGCGCTACACCATGCAAAGGGAGCGCGAGGCTCACTTTGCTGCCGCAGCGGCCATCGGTTTGGACCTCGAGCCGCAAGATGAAACTGTGACCCTGGATACAGTGGACGATCTGCTCTTCTAGGAGCTGCCACAGTCCAGCCTCGGCCGGGGCGTCCGGCTCCATCGGAGCAGCCGGCGGGCGGCGGTCGGCGCGGTGGTCACTGGCTACGGCCGAACCGAGAGGTCATCTCGGCGGCCACTTCACCACATGTTCGAACTGTCGGTGCAGAAGGCGCTTGAACTGGCCTCACGCCCTCAGGGGCTGGGCTTGCGACGAAAGACGCCCGGCGACTGTCCGAAGCGGGCGCCGAACCATCGGGTGAAGGCGCTGGGCGAGCTGTAGCCGAGCAGGTCGGCCACCTGACTGATCGGGTAGGCGCCGTTGACGAGATAACGTTCGGCGAGCTCGGCTCGGACGTCATCCAGGATGTTGCCGAAGTTCAGACCGGACGCGGCCAGACGACGCTGAAGGGTGCGGGCGTTGAGGCCCAGCCGATCGGCCACATCCTCCAGCCCACCGCGGCCAGCCGGCAGCAGGATGTAGAGGGTGTTGCGCACCTGTTGCTCGACGCCCGAGACCCGTCCGGCTGGAATGGCGTCAAGGTAGCGGCGCGCATAGCGCGCCATCTGCTCGTCGGCCCGCGCGTTGGGCCGATCAAGATCGCTCAACGCTACGACAAGTCCGTTGAACTCGGCGCCGAACCGGATCGGGCATCGGAAGAGCCGGCGGTGGACCTGCAGTTCCTCGGCCTCCGGGTGGACGAAGTGGACTTCCAGCGGCCGCCAATCCGGACCGAGCACGGCGCTGCACATACGAAACAGCACGCCGACCGCCAGTTCGGTCGACTGACGCGCTACGCCGGGACGCCCCGAGACCAGCTCCTCGCGGATGACCGCGATCCCGTCGGACTCGGCCATGTGGATGGCCAGGGACTCGTTCAACAGATGCTCGTAGCGCTGCAGCATGCTCACGCCCTCCCGAAGGCTTGCCTGATGCTGCAGCAGCAGACCGACCGGCCCGAAATCGGCCGGCTGGCGCCGTTCGGTCATTCTCAAGCCCAGCGAAGCACATCCTGAGACCTCGGCGCTGCGCTCCAGCAGGAGCATCGCCGAGGCCAGGGGAATGCGTCCATCGGGGTCGGCGATCATGGCGCGGCTGAGGCCGGCCTCGCGCAAAAGCGGCGTCGGATCGACGTCGTAGTCGCGCAGCACGTCGAAGTAGTGCGCGAGCACCCCCGCGCGCGCTTGGGCGGCCATCCCTGTCTCTCCTGTGTCGTGAAATGGATAGCGAGTGTCGCTGATAGTCAATCGGACGCCGACCGGCCGACCTAGACCTGACCGTGGGGAAGCGCCGCGTTGCGCTTCCTCCCAATGAGATCGGCAAAGCCGAGAGAAGGCCGGAGGAAACAATGCAGTCACGTCGCTTCACGCGGCATGGGCGCCCGTGCGCCCGCATGCAGGCGTCTGTTCTCGCGTTCGCAGTCATGGGCTGCCTGTCCACGCCCGCCCTCGCCCAGGATGAGAACATCCAGGTCGAGGAAATCATCGTCACCGCCCAGAAGCGCTCCGAGAACCTGCAGGATGTGCCGATCTCGGTATCGGCCACGAGTGGCGACAAGCTTGAGGCGCAGGGAATCGAGAACCTCGAGGATCTCTCGGGCTACGTGCCGGGCGTGCAGATCGGCAAGGGCGCTATCAACACCCAGATCAACATCCGGGGCGTCGGGTCCGGCAGCAACCGCGGCTTCGAACAGTCGGTCGGCATGTATGTCGACGGCGTCTACATGGGCCGCGACCGGCAGTTCCGCGCGCCGTTCATGGACCTCGACCGCGTCGAAGTCCTGCGGGGGCCGCAGGGCACCCTGTTCGGCCGCAACACCATCGGCGGCGCGGTCAGCATCATCACCGCCAATCCTTCACTGGACGGAGGCTTCAGTGGCGAAGCTGCGGCGCGATGGGATTTCGACACATCCACGCTGCAGCTGAACGGCGCCGCGACCATCCCCCTCGGCGAGACCGCCGCGCTCCGGCTTGCGGTCCAGCACCGCTCCGGCGACGGCTACATCGAGAACGCCACCCGCGGCCGCGACGAGCCAGCCACAGAAGAGTTTGCCGCGCGCGCCACGCTGCTCTGGCAACCCACCGACGCCTTCACGGCCAACCTGAAGTTCAGCGTGCTGGACTCCAGCATCGACGGCATGAACGCCGTGGTCACGCGCTTTACCAAAGTGACCGGCGTCGTCACGCCGCCGACGGCGCTCAGCAACCTCTTGTTTGCGAACGTGGCGCTCGTCGAGCCCGACTTCTCGGTCAAGGACCCCTTCACCACCTACCGCGATGACCCTGACGTGGCGGGCTGGTCGGGCCGCGAAGCGCGCATCGAAACGCGCTCGCAGCTGGGCGTGTTGAATATGGAGTACGAAGTCAGCGACAGCCTGACGCTGACCTCGGTCACCGGCTACTCGGCCTACGAGACCCGTGATGGCCTCGACCTCGATTTCCTGCCCATACGCTTCATCTTCCGCAACGAGGAGCAGGACTTCACGCAGTACTCCCAGGAGCTGCGCCTCGCCTCCGACACCGGCGGCTCGGTCGACTTCATGCTGGGCGGCTATGTCGAGACCCAGGAGCTCGAGCAGGCCGGCGCGCTGCTGATCAACTCGCGCCTCGGCTTCCTGCCAGCCTCGGCGTTCGCCGGCGGTCCGACGGCAGCGGTTTATCCGCTGCTGCCGGCCAACGTCATCAGCCGCAACAGCTACTTCTCGCAGCAGACCGACACCGTCGCCATGTTCGGCGAACTGCGCTGGCGGCCGACAGACGCCGTGACCGTGACCCTCGGCGGCCGCTGGTCGAGCGAGGACAAGGACTTCGTCAAGCGCGTCTGGTTCGGCGCCGACGCCTCGCCGCAGGGGTTGTTCACCGCGCCGTCGAGCATCACGCAGGAGAATGTCCTGCTGCTGTACGTGAAGGCGCTGGACGCCAACAACAACCTCGTCGACGCTGTCGGCCGCCGCAAGGAGTCGGGCTTCGATCCCTCGCTCAAGGTCCAGTGGGACATTTCCGACGACGTCATGGCCTACGCGACCTACTCGCGCGGCCGGAAGTCGGGCGGCTTCAACGGTAACGACGATCAGCGGCTCTCCAACACCGCTTCCCCCTGGACGGCGCTGACGCCGTTGGGTCTATCGGTGCGCAACGCCGCCTACGACCCGACCAAGCCGGGCGCCGGCTTCGAGTACGATGCCGAGACGGCGACCTCGTACGAGGCCGGCCTCAAGACCCGTCTGCTGGACGGCCGCGCGGTGCTGAACCTGTCGGCCTTCTTCACGCAGTACGAGGACCTGCAGGTCACTGTCTTTCAGGGCGCGAGCTACGTCGTCGCCAACGCCAAGGGCTCCGAAATCCGCGGCTTCGAGGCCGACGGCCAGCTGCGGCTGACCTCCGAGCTGACACTGTCGGGCTCGCTGGCCTACCTCGACTTCCAGTTCTCGGACTACGCCAACGCCGGCTGCTCTGCCCAGCAGATCTCCGCCACGCCCGCGCCCTGCGTGCAGGATCTGAGCGGCAAGACCAACGCCTTCGCGCCGCAATGGAGCGGGAGCCTGGCGATCGACTGGAAGCATCCTGTCGGCGACGACCTGCTGCTGCGCGTGAACGCGGACGCCAACTATCGTGGTGAGCACTTCCTGGACTACGACTTGGATCCGGCCTCCCTCCAGGGTGCCCAGACCCGCGTCAACGCCCGGGTCGCCTTCGGTTCGGCTGAGGGAAGCTGGGAGGTTTCCGCTTTTGGCCGGAACCTGACCGACGAGGTCACTTTCACGACGGTCAACGACATCCCGCTCGCGCCCGGCGGCTTCGCCGGCTTCGTCCAGGAACCGCGCACCTGGGGCATCGAGCTCCGCGCCCGCTTCTGACCCACAGGGCGGCGCGCGCCTCGCTGTGCGCCGCCCACACGGAGATCCCCCATGGCCCACGCTGTTCGCTTCTCGGAATTCGGCGGCCCCGAAGTCCTGCGCTGGCAGGAGGTCGAGGTCGGCGACCCGGGACCGAGTGAGGTCCGCATCCGCCATGCCGCAGTCGGCCTGAACTTCGCCGATACCTATTTCCGTACTGGCTACTACCCGGCGCCGCTGCCCTGCGGCATCGGCGTCGAAGGCGCCGGCGAGATCACGGCCGTCGGCGAGGGCGTCGCGGGCTTCGCGGTGGGCGACCGGGTCACCTACACGGGTAGCCCGCTGGGTGCATACTCGACTGAAAGGGTGATGCCGATCGGCTCGCTGATCCGGCTACCGGACGAAATCGGCTTCGATACGGCCGCTGCGATGACCATGCGCGGCCTGACCTCGGCCTATTTGACCCGCCGTATCTGCCCGACCCTGAAGGCCGGCGATGCGGTCCTCCTGCACGCCGCCGCCGGCGGTGTCGGTTTGATCGCGGCCCAGTGGGCCAAGATCCTTGGCCTCACGGTGATCGGCACCACCTCCAGCGCCGCCAAGGCCGAGTTGGCCCGCGCCCACGGCTGCGACCATGTCGTCGACTACACGCGCGACGACTGGGTGAAGCAAGTCCGGGACCTGACGGGCGGTGAGGGCGTCGCGGTGGTCTACGACAGCGTCGGCCAGGACACGGTGATGGGCTCGCTCGACTGCCTGCGGCGTCGCGGCATGCTGGTCTGCGTCGGAACGGCGTCCGGTCCGATCCCGCCGATCGACGCCTTCCAGCTGGCCGTGAAAGGGTCGCTCTACGTCACCCGCCCCGCCCTGGCCGACTACATCGCCGATCCTACCGAGCGCGCCGCTCTGGCGGGCGAGCTGTTTGACCATGTCGCGGCCGGCCGGATCCGGGTCGAGATCAACCAACGCTATGCGCTGGGCGACGCCGTCCAGGCCCATCGCGACCTGGAAGCCCGGCGCACCACGGGTTCCTCCATCTTCGAGATCTGAGGTCAGTCATGCGCGTTGAAAAGCTCACCACGCACATCGGGGCCGAACTGAAGGACGTCAGCCTCACAGACGCCGCCCGCGACGATCATCTGTTCGCCGATATCCGCGGACTGCTGCTTCAGCACAAGGTTCTGTTCCTCCGCGACCAGGACATCTCGCGGGCCGACCATGTCGCCTTCGCCCGGCGATTTGGCGACCTCGAGGATCATCCCGTTGCCGGCAGCGATCCTGAGCATCCGGGGCTGGTCCGCATCTACAAGGACCTCGACAGTCCACCCGAGCACTACGAGAACGCTTGGCACTGCGATGCAACCTGGCGCGACGCGCCGCCGTTCGGTTGCGTCCTGCGCTGCATCGAGACCCCTGAAGTCGGCGGCGACACCATCTGGGTCAACATGGTCCGCGCCTACGAGGACCTTCCCGAGACCGTCAAGGCGCAGATCGCACCGCTGCGCGCCCGCCACAGCATCGAGGCCACGTTCGGCGCGGCCATGCCGGACGAAAAGCGGCGCGCGCTCAAAGCCCAGTATCCCGACCCCGAACATCCTGTCGTCCGGACCCATCCGGACACGGGCGAGAAGGTGCTGTTCGTCAGCGGCTTCACGACCCACTTCGTGAACTTCCACACGCCCGAGAACGTCCGCTTCGGCCAGGACTTCGCGCCCGGCTCGGCCGCCTTGCTAAGTTACCTGATCGGCCGCGCGGCCATCCCGGAGTACCAGGTCCGCTGGCGCTGGACGCCGGGCAGCGTGGCGATCTGGGACAACCGCTGCACCCAGCACTACGCGGTCCAGGACTACTGGCCGGCCGTCCGCAAGATGGAGCGCGCCGGGATCATCGGCGATCGCCCCTACTGATCCGCAACCCTGATCGAGAGAGAAGAGCCATGCAGTTCCTCGACGACTCCCTGCTTCCCGAGAACCAGGACAAGCTGGTCATCACGGTCGCGCCCTACGGCCCCGAATGGATGCCGGAGGACTACCCGGAGGACATCCCCGTCACGATGGACGAACACGTCCAGAAGGCGATCGACTGCTACAACGCCGGTGCCACCGTCCTGCACCTCCATGTCCGCGAGGAGGACGGCAAGGGCTCCAAGCGGCTGTCGAAGTTCAACGAGCTGCTGGGCCTGCTGAAGCAGGCGGTGCCGGACATGATCCTGCAGGTCGGCGGCTCGATCTCGTTCTCGCCGGAAGGTGAGGGGGAGGAAGCCAAGTGGCTGTCCGACGACACCCGCCACATGCTGGCCGAGCTGAAGCCCACGCCCGAACAGGTCACCGTCGCGGTCAACACGACGCAGATGAACATCATGGACCTGATGAGCGAGGCCGAGTTCGGCAAGACCAGCCTTGCCGATCCGGCGACCTACCACGCCTATCGCGAGATGGTCGTGCCGGCAGGACCGGAATGGGTCGAGGAGCACCTGCGCCGCCTGCAGAGCAACGGCGTCCAGCCGCACTTCCAGCTGACCAAGATGTCCGACCTCGAGACGCTTGAACGTCTCGTCCGCCGCGGTCACTACACTGGCCCGCTGAACCTCACCTGGGTCGGCATCGGCGGCGGCTTCGACGGGCCCAACCCGAACAACTTCATGGAGTTCATCCGGCGCGCGCCGGACGGGTCGACCGTCACGCTGGAGTCGGTGATGCGGAACGTGCTGCCGATCAACACGGTGGCCATCGCGCTCGGCATGCACGTCCGCTGCGGCATCGAGGACACGCTGTACGGTCCGGACGGGAACTTCATGTCGTCCGTGGCTCAGGTCGAACAGCTGGTCCGCATCTCCAGGGAGCTGGGCCGCGAAGTCGCCAGCGCCGAGGAGGCCCGCGCCATCTACAGGATTGGCGTCCAATACCAGGGCGTCGACGAGACCCTGGCCCGGCTGGGCATGGCGCCCAATCGCCGGCCCAACGAACGCGCGGTGCCGCTGCGCATGGCGGGGTGACCCGCGGCGGCCGGCGGCGCAAGTTCCCCAGGCGCCGCCGGCCATACCTTTCTCCCCAGCCCACCGTGCAGCAGAGCCCCGTGATGACCTTCGCCGCCGACGCAGCCGCAGCTCCGGCCACGCCCACCAAGCACTACGCCTGGCTGGTCTTCGCCCTGACGTTCGGCTTGCTCGTGTCCGACTACATGTCCCGTCAGGTGCTCAGCGCCGTGTTCCCGCTGCTCCGAGCGGAGTGGTCACTGAGCGATGGACAGCTCGGTGCGCTCAGCAGCATCGTCGCGCTGATGGTCGGCCTGTTGACCCTGCCGCTGTCGGCCCTCGCGGACCGGTTCGGACGTTCGCGCAGCCTGGTGATCATGGCTCTACTCTGGAGCCTCGCCACAGCGGCCTGCGCCGTCGCCCGCGACTACCAAGAAATGTTCTGGGCGCGCTTCATGGTCGGCGTCGGCGAGGCGGCTTACGGCAGCGTCGGTATCGCGGTGGTGCTCGGCGTATTTCCGAAATCTCTGCGGGCCACACTGACGGGCGCCTTTATGGCCGGCGGCCTGTTCGGTTCGATGCTCGGCGTGAGCCTCGGAGGAGCCGTCGCGGGCGCGATGGGTTGGCGGCCCGCATTCGGGATCATGGCACTGGTCGGCATTGCTCTCTCTGCGGCGTATGCGCTCTGCATCAATGATCGCCGGCTTGCCGCTGCCGGTGCGGAACCGGCCAATGCCGCCGTTCCCCAGGCCCCGGGCGGG
>CALALX010000026.1 GCA_937925635.1 uncultured Caulobacter sp. | reverse complement strand
ACCCAGCTGCACGCCGGCGGTAAGTTCGACCAGAACAGCTACAAGGTCTCCGGCGGCCTGCACGGCGTCGGCGTCTCGGTGGTCAACGCGCTCAGCGACTGGCTGCAGCTGAAGATTTTCCGCAATGGCAAGCAGCATGAGATGCGGTTCGAGCGCGGCGACGCGGTCTCGTCCCTGACCATCACCGGCGACGCCCCGCAGCGCGCGCCGGAGGACACCCGCGAAGGAACGCACCTGACCGGCACCCATGTGACCTTCCTGCCGTCGACATCGACCTTCGCCTTCATCGAGTTCGACCGGAAGACGCTCGAGCACCGCCTGCGCGAGCTAGCCTTCCTGAACAGCGGCGTGACCATCCACTTCCGCGACCTGCGCGACGCCGAACCCTGGGAAGAGGTGCTGCACTACGAGGGCGGCATCGAGGCCTTCGTGCGCCACCTCGACAAGGCCAAGCAACCGCTGCTCAAGGCGCCGATCAGCGTCCGGGGCGTGCGCGACAAGGTCGAGATCGACCTCGCCCTGTGGTGGAACGACAGCTACCACGAGCACATGCTGTGCTTCACCAACAACATCCCGCAGCGGGATGGCGGCACGCACCTTTCCGCCTTCCGCGCCGCCCTGACCCGGATCGTCACCGGCTATGCCGAGAGCTCCGGCGTGACCAAGAAGGAGAAGGTCTCGGTCACCGGCGAGGACGCCCGCGAAGGCCTGACCTGCGTGCTGTCGGTCAAGGTGCCCGATCCCAAGTTCTCATCCCAGACCAAGGACAAGCTGGTCTCCTCCGAGGTGCGGCCGGCCGTCGAGGGCCTGGTCCAGGAAGGCCTCGCCACCTGGTTCGAGGAACATCCGGCCGAGGCCCGCGCCATCGTCACCAAGATCGCCGAAGCCGCCGCCGCCCGCGACGCGGCCCGCAAGGCGCGCGAACTGACCCGCCGCAAGAGCGCGCTCGACATCACCAGCCTGCCCGGCAAGCTGGCCGACTGCACCGAGCGCGACCCGGCCAAGTCCGAGCTGTTCATCGTCGAGGGCGACTCGGCCGGCGGCTCGGCCAAACAGGCGCGCAACCGCGAGAACCAGGCCATCCTGCCCCTGCGCGGCAAGATCCTGAACGTCGAGCGGGCGCGGTTCGACAAGATGCTGTCGTCCGACCAGGTCGGCACCCTGATCACGGCGCTCGGCGCCGGCATCGGCCGCGAGGACTTCAACATCGACAAGATGCGCTACCACCGCATCGTCATCATGACCGACGCCGACGTCGACGGCGCCCACATCCGCACGCTGCTGCTGACCTTCTTCTACCGGCAGATGCCGGAGGTGATCGAGCGCGGCTACCTCTACATCGCCCAGCCGCCGCTCTACAAAGCCGCCAAGGGCAAGTCGTCGCGCTATCTGAAGGATGACGCCGAGTACGAGGCCTTCCTGATCGACGAGGGCGTCGAGGGCGCCGAGCTCGACCTGGCGAGCGGCGAACGCCGTATCGGGGCCGACCTGCTGGCTCTGGTCAAGGACACCCGCGCCGCCAAGGGCAATATCGACCGCCTCGCCGCCCGCGCTCCGGCCTTCGCCATCGAACAGTCGGCCCTGGCCGGGCTGATGGGCGACGCGCCGGATCCCGCCGCCGCCGCCGCCCGCTTCGACCTCTACGCGGAGGAAGGCGACGGCCCCTGGAGCGGCGAACGCGTCCAGGGCGGCTTCCAGTTCAGCCGCGTCAAGCGCAGCGTCTCGGAGAAGATCGTCCTCGAGGACGCCCTGCTGCAGGCCGCCGACGCCCGGCGCCTGGCCGAACGCGCCCAACAGCTCGCGCCGCTGTTCGCGGGCAACGCCGTCTTCCGCCGCAAGGACAGGTCGACGACCGTCCGCGGCCCGCTCGACCTGGTCGCCGCGGTGATGGACGCCGGCCGCAAGGGCCTGTCGATCCAGCGCTACAAAGGCCTGGGTGAGATGAACCCGGAGCAGCTGTGGGAGACCACGCTGGACTCCACGGCCCGCACCCTGCTGCAGGTCAAGGTCAGCCACGCCGACGACGCCGACGACATGTTCAGCCGCCTGATGGGCGACCTGGTCGAGCCGCGCCGTGAGTTCATCCAGGAAAACGCCCTGGACGCCGAGGTGGACGTCTAATCCTCGCCCGGCTCTGCCCGATCGGCCTTGAGGCGGCGGACCGTCAGTTCGTCCACCTCAAGTCGTCGGACCTTGAGGGATTTCACCTTCAGCTTCTGGACCTCCATGTTGCGGATGGCCAGTCGGGCGATGGTGATGACGCCCACCAGTCCCAGGCCGAAGGCCGCCGCCGCGCCGGCCAGCGCGCCGGTCGCCCGGGCGCCGACCGCCTCGGCCCCGACCGCGGCGATCGCCGGTGCGGGATGGGGGTGCTGGGGCCGCTCGGGGTCAAGCCGGCCGACGGTCTCTGTCATGGTCAAGGCCTCCTCATCGCGTGAGTGAACGCGCCGATCCCTCTCCCCGCATTGAGCAGGGTCAAGAACCGGACGAGGCCGAGACCGTCAGCTGTCGCGCACCACCCTCAGCACCGCCTCGCCGTAGCGCTCGACCTTGCTGTCGCCAACGCCGTTGGCCAGAAGCAGTTCGGAGCGCGATCGGGGGCGCAGGCGAGCAATGTCGATCAGGGTCTTGTCGGAGAAGATCACGTAGGGCGGCACGTGCTGGTCGTGCGCCTCGTCGCGACGCCAGGCGCGGAGGGCCTCGAACAGCACCGCGGCGTCTCCGGCGAGCTCAGGCGTCTCGCCCTTGCGGCGGGCGCGGCCGGTGCGGCCGGTGGTCGGCGCGCCCTCGGGCGGCTTGCGGACGGCGACTTTCCTCTCGCCGCGATAGACGGCCTTCACCGAGTCGGCGTCGCCCAGACCGATCAGCGGACGGCCGTCGTTGGGATCCTCGCGCAGCAGGCCCTCGAACAGCAGCTGGTCGATCAGATCGCGCCAGGCGACAGCGCTGAACTCCTGACCGATGCCCCAGGTGCTGAGCGACGCCTCATGATCGGACACGTCCTTGGTCTTGCCCAGCAGGTGGTCGACCAGCCGCCCACGCCCGAAACGGCCGCCCAGCCGATGGACCGCGGCCAGGGCCTTCTGGGCGCCGACCGTGACGTCGATCGAGGCCGGCGGGCTGACGCACAGGTCGCACTGGCCGCAGCGGGCGACGCCCTCCTCGCCGAAATAGCGCCGCACCGCCGCCGCGCGGCAGGCCGTTCCGTCGAGCATGGCGTAGAGCTGCCGCACCTTGCGCACCTGGACGCTTCGGACCTCGTCGGCGAACTCGCGG
Source organism: uncultured Caulobacter sp. (assembly GCA_937925635.1). Taxonomy (GTDB): domain Bacteria; phylum Pseudomonadota; class Alphaproteobacteria; order Caulobacterales; family Caulobacteraceae; genus Caulobacter. Next base: position 10,012 of record CALALX010000026.1, on the reverse strand, counting down.
CCGTCGATGCGGCGCAGGGCCCAGGCCATGTCCGCCGAGCCGTAGAGGGTGATGCCCTCGGCCGGCTGGCCGTCGCGCCCGGCGCGGCCGATCTCCTGCCAGTAGGCCTCGATCGAGGCGGGCGGATCGGCGTGGATCACGAAACGGACGTCCGGTTTGTCGATGCCCATGCCGAAGGCGATGGTCGCGACCATCACCGCCGCGTCGGCCTCGAGAAACTGCTCCAACCGCCGAGCGCGCACCGTCTTGTCGAGTCCGGCGTGATAGGCCAGCGCCGGCACGCCGGCCGCGCTGAGGCGTTCGGCCAACTTCTCGGTCCCTTCGCGCGAGCCGGCATAGACGACGCCGGCCTTGCCGGGACGGGCCAGCACCAGCTCCTCGACCCGGCCGTGACCCTGGCCGCGCTTGCGTTCGGCCGACAGGATCAGCTCGGGTCGCGCGAAACTGTCGACGAACTCGGCGGCGTTCTCCAGGCGAAGCTCGGCGCGGATGTCCTCGCGCGTGCGGGCGTCGGCGGTGGCCGTCACCGCCAGGCGCGGCACGTCCGGGAAGATGTCCGCCAGCCGGCCGAGGGTGCGGTACTCCGGCCGGAAGTCGTGGCCCCACTGGCTGACGCAGTGGGCTTCGTCGATGGCGATCAGAGCCAGGGGCGTCTTGGCGAGCCGATTGAGCATCGCCGGCTGCGCGAGACCCTCGGGCGACAGATAGAGCAGGTTCAGCTCGCCCGCGTCGATGCGCCGCCAGATTTCCTGACGCTGGTCCAAGTCAGCGGTGGAATCGAGGCGCTCGGCGGCGACGCCCGATTGCTTCAATGCCTCAACCTGGTCGGCCATCAGCGCGATCAGCGGCGAAACCACCAGACCCAGGCCCGGCCGAACCAGGCTGGGAATCTGATAGCAGAGCGACTTGCCGCCGCCGGTCGGCAGGACGGCCATCGCGCTCCGCCCGGCCAGCACCTCGGCGATGACCTGGCCCTGCAGGCCGCGGAATTCGGCGTGGCCGAAAACGTGGCGCAGGATGTCGCGGGCGGGCTCAAGGGAATCGGTCACCGGGCGGTTATGGCGGGCGTCGCGCCGAATGCCGAGCCCCTGCTCGTGCGTCGCCTGCACCGAAGTTCCACATCCAGGCGGATTTACCGCCGCGAAAACGTCGCGTTCATATGTCGTCAATCATGATGGGGCTGACGGGCGAGCGCGCGTTCTGCTAGCGCCCGAGGACTGAACTTCCGGACACGAAGAGAGCATGGCGAAGGAACAGGGCGCGCGGCGGACGCCGATAGAGGCGCTGACCTACTGGGGCGCGGTGGTCGGCGTCTGGGGCCTGATCTTCCTGGTCGCCTTCTTCGCGATGTTCGCGACCGACCTGCCGGACGTGTCGAAACTCAACGATGTCACGCGGCAGCCGTCGATCTCGTACCTCGACCGCTCAGGCGCCCTGATCGCCGTGCGTGGCAGCCAGTACGCGCCGCCGGTCGACCTGGACAAGCTGCCCGACTATGTCCCCAAGGCCTTCATCGCCATTGAGGACCGGCGGTTCTATTGGCACCCGGGCTTTGATCCGATCGGCATCACCCGCGCGGCGGTCAAGAACGTCTCCTGCATGTGCGTCGCCGCCGGCGGTTCGACCATCACCCAGCAGCTGGCCCGCAACCTGTTCCTGACCCTGGATCAGAACTGGCGGCGCAAGGCGCAGGAGCTGATCCTGTCGCTGTGGCTGGAGATGAAATTCACCAAGAAGGAGATCCTGGCCCTCTATCTGAACCGAGTCTACTTCGGGGCCGGCGCCTACGGGATCGAGGCGGCCGCCCAGCGCTATTTCAACAAGCCCGCGTCGAAACTGACGGTCGGCGAAGCGGCGTTGCTGGCCGGGATGATGAAAGGCCCCTCGCGCTACAGCCCGGTGACGGCGACCGGCCGGGCCGAACGTCGCGCCAACATCGTGCTGGACGAGATGGTGCGGACCAAGGCCATCACCAGCGATCAGCGCGCCGAGGCGATCCGTACGCCGGTGCGGGTTTCCGCCGTGCTGGCCAACCAGCGGGCGCAGTACTTCACCGACTGGGTCGACGGTCAGGTGCGGGCGCTCGTGGGCGAACCGACCGAAGACCTGATCGTCGAAACGACGCTCGATCTTCCGATCCAGGCCGCCGCCGAGACCGCCGTGCGCCGCGGCGTGGCCGGCGCCAGCCGCCAGGGCGTGCAGCAGGCGGCGCTGGTCGCCATCGACGGCGAAGGCCGCATCCGCGCCTATGTCGGCGGGGCGAACTACGGCGAAAGCCAGTTCGACCGCGCCACCACCGCCCGCCGCCAGGCCGGTTCCGCCTTCAAGCCCTTCGTCTACCTGGCCGCCATGGAGGCCGGCCGTACGCCGGCCGTGGTCGTGACCGACGAGCCGGTTCGCATCGGCAACTGGGAGCCGAAGAACTACACCAACAAGTATCTCGGCCCGATCACCCTGCAGACGGCGCTGGCGCAGTCGGTGAACACCGTGGCGGCGCGCCTGGCCAATGAGGTCGGCACCGGCAACGTGGCCTCCACCGCCAAGCGGCTGGGCATCAACTCCAAGATCCAGCTCGACCCGTCGATGGCGCTGGGCGCCGTGGAGGTCAGCCCCCTGGAGATGGCCCAGGCCTACGCCCCGTTCGCCAACGGCGGCTTCCTGGCGCGCGGCTACGGCATCCAGAGGATTCGCACCTCGGCGGGCAGGGTTCTCTATGACCACAACCTCGAGCAGCGCGCCCGCAAGTCGGTGATCGGGTCGCCTTCCCTGCAGTATATGAACCAGATGATGCGGGAGGTCGTGGTCAGCGGCACCGGAAAGCGCGTCCGGGTCGAGGGCTACGACATCGCCGGCAAGACCGGTACGACCAGCGACTATCGAGACGCCTGGTTCGTCGGCTACACGGGCGGCTTCGTGACCGCCGTCTGGACCGGCAAGGACGACAACAAGCCGATGCGCGGCGTCACCGGCGGCGGCGCGCCGGCCGGCATCTGGCGCAGCTTCATGGCCCAGGCGTTGCCGAGGCTGCGCGCCCAGGCGATCCCGGGCGGCTACGCCACGCCGCCCGCGCCGGAACAGGACACCATCGGCGATCTTCTGTCGAACCTCGGCCTTGGCGGCCGCGCCGAGGACCATCCCCCCGAACCGGCGCCGCAGCCGGAGAAGGGGCCGCCGCCGAGAGTGCCGGAAGAGGTGCCCTACTAGGGACGGTCTGGGACTGCTTCGCGAAGCGAAGCCGTCCCTCAACCCCGTCTGAATGCTGTTGAGGGACTGCTACCGGCTATCGCCGGAAGCAGTCCCTGGGCCCCTATCCTCGTCCGAAGGCGTGCAGGGCGGCGCCCTCGCGCTTCAGCCAGGCGCGGTGCGGGGAATGGTCGCCGACAAGGTCGTGGACGATGGCCCAGAAGCGCGGACCGTGGTTGGCCTCGATCAGGTGCGCGCACTCATGGGCGGCGACGTAGTCGGCCACCGCCGCCGGCGCCAGCGCCAGCCGCCAGCTGTAGCGGATCGAGGCGCCGGCCCGAGGACTGGCCGGCCGGCAGGAGCCCCAGCGGCCGCGTGGATCGGTGATCGCCACCTTCGGCGTCGGCCGGCCGAGCGTCGTAGCGTAGTGCTCGGTCCGATCGGTCAGCCAGCGGCGCGCCTCGGTCTTGACGAGCCTCAGCACGCGGTCGCCGAAGGCCGCGTCGGCCGGGGCGCGGATACAGGCGCGCGACGGGCCGGCCGCGGGCGTCAACCGGGCGCGGCCGGCGCCCTCGACCAGGTCCACGGGCTCGCCGAACAGGGCGATGGTCATCGCCGGCGCCAGAACCTGGCCGGTCGGCAGGCAGGCCAGCTGGCCGGCGATCCAGTCGGCCTTCTCCCGCGCGAACGCCACCGCCTCGGGCAGTCGCCGGGCGCTGGGGGCCGTGGCGACGACCTCCCGCCTGTAGCGATCGATGCGCAGGCTGACGCGGCGCGCGCGGGCGTTGACGGACAGCCGAACGGGAAACCCGTCCGCCTCGATCCGGTCCCCGTGGGAGAACGCCGACCCGCCGAACAACTTCATGGCCTTCTGATAGGCCCGCACACCGCGCCGGGAAAGGCCCGCTTCAGAAGTCCGGATCGAGGTCGCGAATGAACCCCGCCACCTTGGGGAAGATCTCCTCCCGGAAGCGGCGCCCGTTGAAGACCCCGTAGTGGCCGACGCCGGCCTGGACATGGTCCCGCTTCAGGTCTGCCGGGATGTTGGCGCAGAGCTCATGGGCGGCCTGGGTCTGGCCGATGCCCGAAATGTCGTCCAGCTCGCCCTCGACGGTCATCAGTCCGATGTCGGTGATCGCCGACGGCTTCACCAGCCGACCGCGATGGGTCAGTTCGCCCTTGGGCAGGGCGTAGTCCTGGAAAACCTTGTGGATGGTGTCGAGGTAGAACTCCTCGGTCAGATCCATCACGGCCAGATACTCGTCATAGAAGGCGCGGTGCTTGTCGGCGCTGTCGCCGTCGCCGCTGACCAGGTGGTCGAAGTAGCGGCGGTGGGCGTCCTGGTGACGCTCCAGATTCATCGACATGAAGCTGGCCAGCTGCACGAAGCCCGGATAGACGCGCCGTCCCACGCCCGGATAGGGCGGGGGCACGGTGTAGATCATGTTCGACTGGAACCAGGTGAACGGCCGCTCCTCGGCCAGCCTGTTGGTCACGGTCGGGGATAGACGCGCGTCGATCGGGGACCCCATGAAGGTCATGGTGCGCGGCCGGCGCGGGTCGTTGTCCTGGGCCATCAGGGCGGCGGCGGCCAGGACAGGCGGCCCCGGCTGACAGACGGCGACGACGTGGGCGCGATGGCCCAGGGCGCGCAGCATCTGCTGGATGTGGTCGATGTAGTCGTCGAAGTCGAAGCGGCCCTCGAGCATCGGCACATCGCGGGCGTTTTTCCAGTCGGTGACGAACACCGCATGGTCGGGGGCGAAGGCCTCGACGGTGCCGCGCAGCAGCGTCGCGTAGTGGCCGGACATCGGGGCGACGATCAGCACGGCCGGGTCCAGCTGCAGCTTTCCGGCGTGGCGCATGTCGGCCATGTCCCGGTCGAACTGCACCATGCGGCACCAGGGGCTTTCCCAGACCACGGTCGGACGCACCCGGACCGGGTGGCCGTTCACCTGGATTTCGTCGATATGCCAGTCGGGCTTGCCGTAGCGCCGGGTGACGTTGGCGTAGAGGTCGGCGCCTGCGTACAGGCTCCGGCCGACCACCGAATCCCGGGCGGGATTGAGCGGCGAGGACCACCAGTCGCGCGTCAGTCGCGCCGCGGCGCGCATGGGCGAGGCCGCATAGTAGGTCGCTTCGTGCAGGGTGTAGAGCATCGAACCTCGGTCGTTGTGCAACGCAGCATAACACGCCGCGCCTTAACGAAGTCCAGTTCGAATTGTCGCGCTCAGTCGCCGCGCATGGCGGCGCGGATCTGGTCGGCGAGCTGCTCGGGCGTCATGCCGTAGGCCAGCACCTTCACGAAGCGCCCGCGTGGGTCCATCAGGTACATGGCGGTCGAGTGGTTCACGAGATAGTCGGGGCCGTCGCCGGCCTTCTCGTGGAACACGCGATAGGCCTTCGCCGCGGCGTTCGACTGCTCGACCGTGCCGGTCAGCCCGAGCGTTCCGGCGGGCGGGCGCTGCGCCTCAAGCCAGGCGCGGACCTTGGCCGGCGTGTCGCGCTCCGGATCGACCGAGATGAACACGATCCTCACGTCTTCGGCCTTCGGCCCCAGCTGGTCCATCGCGCCGGTCAGCGCCTGCAGGGTGCCAGGGCAGACGTCGGGACAGTAGGTGAAGCCGAAGAAGACAACACTCCATTTGCCCTTCAGGACGCTTTCGTCGACCGCCTTGCCGGTCTGGTCGACCAGCTGGAACGGCCCGCCGACCAGGCCGGCCTGGGCGCCTTCGCCCTTGAACACGCCGGCCCTCCAGGCCAGGCCGCCGGCCACCAGCAATCCAGCGAAACAGGCGATCAAAAGCAGGATCCGTTGGCGCGTCACGAGACTCTCCATAGGGCTCGCCATCGGCCGCGAATTGGGGTCACAGTGGCGGCATGGCGCTGACACCAGACCCGGCGACGGACGCCGAGCGAGGGCCCGGCCTCGATAGGCCCGCGCGCCCTGCCGCGCAAGGGTGGGACGCCCTGTGGCCGACGGGGGTGCCGCGCCGCGGCCGACTGCGCGTGCGCACCCTGACCACCCTGCGCTGGCTGGCGGTGGCGGGCCAGACGATCACCGTCGTCGTGGTCGGCTTCTTCATGCATCTGCCCGTGCCGTTCGCCGCCTGCTTCGCGCTGATCGCCCTTTCGGCCTGGCTCAACGTCCTGGTCGGCCTGGCCTCGTCCGGCCAGCGGCTGGCGACGGACAACGAAGCGGCCGCGCACATCACCTTCGACATCCTGCAGCTGTCGGGAATGCTCTACCTGACCGGCGGCATCCAGAATCCGTTCTCGCTGCTGCTCATCGGTCCGGCGGTGCTGGCCGCCGCGACCCTGCCGCAGCGCTACGTCATCGCCGTCTGCCTGCTGGCGATCCTGGCCTGCACAGCGCTGGCGATCCAGGCCATGCCTCTGCCGGCGCCGCACGCCGAACCGTTCGATCCGCCGCTGACGAACCGGATCGGGGGCGTCGTGGCCCGGATCCTCGGCATCGCCTTCTGCGCCGGCTATGCCTGGCAGGCGGCGCAGGAAGCGGCCCGCATGGAGCTGGCGCTCGACACGGCCCACACCGTGCTGGCCCGGGAGCAGCGCCTGTCGGCCCTGGGCGCGCTGGCCGCGGCCGCCGCGCACGAGCTCGGCACGCCGCTGGCGACCATGACCATCGTCGCGCGCGAGATCGCCCGCGAAGCGCCGCCGGGCCCGCTCAAGGAAGACGCCGACTTGCTAATGTCGCAGGCCGAGCGCTGTCGCGAGATCCTGCGCCGGCTGACCCGCGCGCCGGAAGCCGGCGACGTGGTCCATGAACGGATGAGTCTGCTTCAGGTCGTCCAGGAGGCGATCGAGCCGCACACCCGCGGACCTGACGTGCGGGTGGAGGCCGTGGTCTCCGGACCGGCGGGCGAGTCGCCGCCTGAGATCTGGCGCCTTCCCGAGGTGCTGCACGCCCTGACGGCCTTCGTCGAGAACGCGGTCGACTTCGCCAGGTCGGAGATCCTGGTCACCGCCCGCTTCGATGCGCGGCACATCGTCGTGGAGGTCCGCGACGACGGCCCGGGCTTCTCGCCCGAGGTTCTGGTCAAGCTGGGCGAACCCTATGTGACCAGCCGTCTTGGAGCTGAGAGCATGCGCAGCGGCCATGTCGGCATGGGCCTGGGATTCTTTATCGCCAAGACGCTGCTGGAACGGACCGGCGCCAGTGTGGATTTCCGCAATGGGCGCCGCGGCGGCGCGGTGATAACCGCCCGCTGGAACCGGTCCGCGATCGAGGCGCCAAAGGGCGCCGACCCCTTCACGGGGCTTGAAGTCGGGGCCAGTACCGCGACAGAATGACGCGACCGGGATTCAACCTCGGCGAGAACGGCCTGGAGTGAGCAGATGAGCGATATCGCGGACGTCGTCGCCGGCCTACCGGACAGGAGTCTGCTCGTCCTTGATGACGACGCGGCGCTGAGGACCCGTCTGGGCAGGGCGCTGGAGCAGCGCGGATTCGAGGTCCGCCTGGCCGGCAGCGTGGCCGAGGCGCTGGATGCCGTGAAGGCTTCCGCCCCGGCCCATGCGGTGCTCGACATGCGGCTGGACGACGGCACCGGGCTGAAGGTGGTCCAGGCCGTGCGGGACGCGCGGCCGGAGTCGCGGGTGGTCATGCTGACCGGCTACGGCAACATCGCCACGGCCGTCGCGGCGGTGAAGGCGGGGGCCGTGGACTATCTGGCCAAGCCGGCCGACGCCGACGACGTGGCCCGGGCGCTGCTGGCCATGGGCGCCAACCCGGCGCCGCCCGAGAACCCGATGAGCGCCGACCGCGTGCGCTGGGAACATATCCAGCGCGTCTACGAACTCTGCGGCCACAATGTCTCGGAGACGGCGCGGCGGCTGTCGATGCATCGCCGCACCCTGCAGCGAATCCTGGCCAAGCGCGCCCCGCGGTAGCGCGGCGCCGGGCCTCCCTCGCCTGGTCCGGCGCGTCAGGAGGAGAGCGCCTCCGCCAGCCGCAGCATGAAGGCGGCCCCTCTTCGCATCTGGTCGACCGCGACGTACTCGTCCGGCTGGTGGGCCTGGTCGATGGAGCCGGGGCCGCAGATCACGGTCGAGAAGCCGGCCCCCTGGAACTGCCCGCCCTCGGACGCGAAGGGCACGACCCGCATCGGACTGTTGTCCCCGGTCAGGCCGCGCACGAAGGCCTCGGCGGCGCCCTGCTGTTCGGGGGCCATGGGCGGCACGTCGGCGATGACCTCGAACACCGCCGAAGCCTCCGGGTCGCGGGCCTTCAGCCGGGCGTCGAGATCGGCGACCTGGGCGATGAACGGCTTGAGCTCTTCCAGCGCCCCAGTCTTGCCCGGCGCAGCCCTCAGATCGAAGACGATTTCGCAGCGGCGGGCCAGGATGTTGGCGGCGGTGCCGCCGTCGATACGGCCGATGGTCAGGGTCGAGCCCCTCGGCTCGAACGGCGACGCGGGATCGGCCTGGGCCTCCAGCCGGGCGGACAGGGCCATCAGGGCGGCGATCAGCTCGGCCGCGGCCATGTTGGCGGACACGCCCAGGTGCGGCTGGCTGGAGTGGGCCTCGCGGCCCGTGACCACGACGCGGAAGAAGGCCGCGCCCTTGTGGCCGCTCACGGCCTGCATCAGCGAAGGCTCGCCGACGATCACCAGCGCCGGACGCGGCAGTTCGCGGCCGATGACCGCGATCATGTCGGGCGCGCCGAAGCAACCGGTCTCTTCGTCGTAGGAAAGGGCCAGGTGCACGGGTCGCTTGAGGTCGGCGAAGTCCGGGACGGCGGCCAGGGCCAGGGCGATGAAGCCCTTCATGTCCGAGGCCCCGCGCCCGAACAGCTTCCCGTCCCGCTCGGTCAGGGTCCAGGGGTCGGTCGTCCAGGGCTGGCCGTCGACCGGCACCACGTCGGTATGGCCCGACAGCACGACCCCGCCGGCGACCGCCGGGCCGACGCTGGCCAGCAGGTTGGACTTGTCGCCGTCGTGGCTGGCGATCCGGCGCGAGGCGACCCCGTGGTCGGCCAGATAGCCCTCGACCCACTCGATCAGCGCTAGGTTGGAGCCGCGCGACGTGGTGTCGAAGGAGACCAGGCTGCGCAGGATGGCGATGGCGCGGTCGGCGAGGGCGTCGGAAGCGGTCATGGCGCTAGTTAGAGGCCCAGCCCGGCCGACGCCAATCCTCTCCGACGCGAGACCGCCCCGATCAGGCCGCGAGGCCTTCGATCCTAGGCCAGCGACGGATCGATCTGCTTGCAGGCCGCGATCAGGCCCTGCACGGACTCGACCGACTTGGCGAACATCGCCTTTTCCTCGTCGTTGGTCTCGAACTCGATGACCTTCTCCGCGCCGCCGGCGCCGATGATCACCGGCACGCCGACGTAGAGGTCCTTGAGGCCATACTGGCCGGTCAGGAAGGCGGCGCAGGGCAGGACGCGCTTCTTGTCCTTGAGGTAGCTGGTCGCCATGGCGATCGCGCTCTCGGCCGGAGCGTAATAGGCGCTGCCGGTCTTCAGCAGGGCGACGATCTCGCCGCCGCCGCCGCGGGTGCGCTTGACGATGCCGTCCAGCTCGTCCTGGGTCATCCAGCCCTGCTTGACCAGTTCCGGCAGCGGCAGACCGCCGACCGTCGAGTGGCGCACCATCGGCACCATGTCGTCGCCATGGCCGCCGAGCGTCCAGGCGTGGATGTCCTCGACCGAGACACCGGTCTTCTCGGCCAGGAAGTAGGCGAAGCGCGCCGAGTCGAGCACGCCGGCCATGCCCACGACCTTGCCGGTCGGCAGGCCCGAGAACTGCTGCAGCGCCCAGACCATGGCGTCGAGCGGGTTGGTGATGCAGATGACGAAGGCGTT
>CALALX010000025.1 GCA_937925635.1 uncultured Caulobacter sp. | reverse complement strand
CCGCCGGTGAGGGCCGGGGCGCCGGTCGCCGCCAGAATATCCGGGATGGGTCCGTGGCCGTCGTCGTGGGGGCCGTGCTCGGCCGAAAAGGCGACGGCGCGGGACGAGGCCAGGCCGGACGCCAGGGCGCCGGCCGCCAGCAACAGCCTCCGCCGATCAGGATTGTTCATGTCGACCTCGCGATTTCGCGCACCGGCGTTCTTTCGAGCGCGGGTCGGCCGCCGGCTCAAGTGAAAGTTCGGAAAGGTCGGAGTCCGGCGCATCAGGAATCTCGTTCCCCCGTCCTCAAACGCTTGTTAGAGTCGCGGCATGTCCGACGATCTTACCGAAGCCCAGACCGGCGACATACCGCCGGGTTTCAAGCCCCTGAACTGGACCCGCGGCTTTGGCCGGCAGATCGGCCCGCTCTACGAGAAATACGAGGGCTACGACTGCACGCTCGGCTTCCGGGTCGAGGAACATCACACCAACGGCATGCGCAACTGCCACGGCGGCATGCTGATGACGGTGGCCGACGTCGCCTGGGGTCGAGTCATCTCGGTGCAGAAGTCGCACTTCTGGGTGACGGTGCGGCTGACCTGCGACTTCCTCTCCAGCGCCAGGCTCGGCGACTGGGTGCATGGCAAGTCGGAGATCGTGATCGAGGACGACGACCTCTACACCGTGCGCGGCGAACTGTGGTCGGGCGACCGGCTGCTGATGACCGGCACGGCCGTCTACAAGGTCGTTGGCGCGCGCGAGCCGCGCCCGGGCGAGAAGGCCTTTGTCGAGGCGGGCGCCGGTGGCTGACGGTCAGGTCCTGCCGCCGGAGATCGCCGCTCCGCTGGCCCGCTTCAACGGCGAGAAGCCGCCGGCCCCGGCCTGGTTCGACAAGGCGCTGGAACAGGCGCCCGAGCGGACCGTCTTCGACTTCGAGGGCGCGGCCATCGAGCTGCTGACCTGGGGCGAGGTCGGCAAGCCCGGCCTGCTGCTGCTGCACGGCAACGGGGCCAGCGCCGACTGGTGGACCTTCATCGCGCCGTTCTTCGCGCAGGACTACCGCGTCGCCGCCTTCAGCTGGAGCGGCATGGGCCGGTCCGACTGGCGCGAGCGCTACGATGCCGACGCCTTCGCTCGCGAAAGCTTCGCGGCGGCCGAGGCGGCCGGTCTCTACGCGGCCGGCAAGCCGGTCTTCGTGGCGCATTCGTTCGGCGGCTTCCCGACGATGCTGGCGGCTTCGCGCTACGGCGACCGCATGCGGGCGGCCGTGCTGGTCGATTCGGTCGTGCGCCCGCCCGAACGCGAGTGGCGCGGGCCGCCGAGGCGCGCCAACCCCAACCGCGTCTACGCGACCCTGCCCGAGGCCCTGGCGCGTTTCCGCCTGGCGCCGCCGCAGGGCTGTGAGAACCTGTTCATCGCCGACTGGATCGCGCGCAATGCGGTCAAGGAGGTCGAGGGCGGCTTCACCTGGCGGTTCGATCCGTTCATGTGGACCTCGTTCCAGATGGAGGATCGGGGCCCGCTGCTCAGCGCCGCGACCTGCCCGATCGCCATGATGTGGGGCGATCGCTCCGGCCTCGTGGACGAGGAGATCCTCGACTACATGAAGGGCCTTCTGCCGCCGGGCTCGCCGCAACTGGCCATCCCGGACGCCGACCACCACGTGATGATCGACCAGCCGCTGGCCTTCGTCGCGGCCCTGCGCGGATTGCTCGCGGGCTGGCGGCTTGAGCCATGACGCGCCGTGTTGTAGAGCCGCCCCACCTTGAGCGCAGGATCTGACGATGGCTTCTGAATACCACCGCGGCGAAATGGACATCTCCGAGCACACCGCGACCTTCCATGCGGTGATGGGTCTCACCAAGTGGGGCTCCCTGGCGCTCGCCGTCCTGATCCTGGTTCCGACGCTGTGGTTCTGCACCCCGGCCGGCTTCCTCGGCGGCCTGATCCCGGGCGTCGTCCTGGCGGTGCTGGGCATCATCTTCCTGCGCGAGAAGCCGGGCGCCGGGCACTAGATCCCGACGTCGATGCTGCGCTGCGGGAATAATTTTTCGCGCCGCAGCATGATGGGCTCGACAACGGGCAAGATCATCCCCTAAACAAGCTCTCAAGGGCGCGACAGTCGAACTGCGCCCGGAGGGGAGCTTCATGGCAGTCGTCGCCGTCACCAGGGAACGCCGGGCGGGTGAAACGCGGGTCGCCGCAACGCCGGAAACGGTCAAGAAGCTGATCGGCTCGGGCTTCTCCGTGACCGTCGAGGCCGGCGCGGGCGCCGGTTCCTCCATCCCGGACGCCGACTACGCCGCCGCCGGCGCGACGGTCGCCAAGACCCTCAAGGACGCGCTCGCCAAGGCCGACGTGGTCTTCAAGGTGCGCGGCCCCGAAGCGGAGGAGCTCGCCGCCCTCAAGCCCGGCGCCATCGTCATGGCGACGCTCAATCCCTACCAGGACCGGGCCACCCTCGACGGCCTCGCCAAGGCCAAGGCCAGCGCCTTCGCCATGGAGTTCGTGCCGCGGATCACGCGGGCCCAGGTGATGGACGTCCTGTCCTCCCAGGCCAACCTCGCCGGCTACCGCGCCGTGATCGAGGCGTCCGAGGCCTACGGCAAGGCCATGCCGATGATGATGACCGCCGCCGGCACCGTCGCCGCGGCCAAGGTGTTCATCATGGGCGTCGGCGTCGCCGGGCTGCAGGCCATCGCCACCGCCCGTCGCCTGGGCGCGGTGGTCACCGCCACCGACGTGCGGCCGGCCACCAAGGAACAGGTCGAGTCTCTGGGCGCCAAGTTCCTCGCCGTCGAGGACGAGGAGTTCAAGAACGCCCAGACCGCCGGCGGCTACGCCAAGGAGATGTCCAAGGAGTACCAGGCCAAGCAGGCCGAGCTGGTCTCCAGCCACATCGCCAAGCAGGACATCGTCATCACCACCGCCCTGATCCCCGGCCGGCCGGCGCCGAAGCTGGTCAGCGCCGCCCAGGTCGCCTCGATGAAGCCGGGCTCCATCCTGGTCGACCTCGCCGTCGAGCAGGGCGGCAACGTCGAAGGCGCGAAACTGGGCGAGGTCGTGACCACCGCCAACGGCGTGAAGATCCTCGGCCGCCCGAACCTGCCCGGCCGCATCGCCGCCGACGCTTCGGCCCTCTATGCCCGCAACCTGCTCGCCTTCGCCGGCCTGCTGCTGGACAAGGAGGGCAAGCTGGCCCCGGACTTCGAGGACGAGATCCTCAAGGCCAGCCTGGTCACGAAGGACGGCGCGATCGTCCATGAGCAGCTGAAGACGGCGCCCGCCGCGGCCGCAAAGGCTCCGGCCACCGCCGCGCCGAAGGCCGCTCCCACGAAGAAGGCCGCGCCGGCGAAGGCCGCCGCTCCTGCCAAGGCCGCGCCTGCGAAGGCTGCGGCGCCTGCCAAGAAGGCCGCTGCTCCGAAGCCGGCCGCCAAGCCGAAGGCCGCACCCGCGAAAGCGGCTCCGGCTCCGAAGCCCGCCGCGAAGGCTGCGCCCAAAGCCGCCGCCAAGCCCGCCGCCAAAGCCAAGGCCCCGGCCAAGCCGGCCGCCGCTCCGAAGAAGAAGTAGAGGTCACACGATGGACGCCGTCGATCCCACCGTCTTCCGTCTGGCCATCTTCGTGCTGGCGATCTTCGTCGGCTACTACGTGGTCTGGAGCGTCACGCCGGCGCTGCACACGCCGCTGATGGCCGTCACCAACGCCATTTCCTCGGTGATCATCGTCGGCGCGCTTCTGGCCGCCGCCGCGCACGGCGTGGGGGGCGGCGATCCGACCCCGAACGTCTGGATCTCCAAGGGGGCCGGCGCGCTCGCCGCCGCCTTCGCCGCCGTGAACATCTTCGGCGGCTTCCTGGTCACCCAGCGCATGCTGGCCATGTACAAGAAAAAAGAGCCCGCCAAGGGCAAGAGCGGCCACTAGAGCGCGCGCGGGGGAATCCAGACCATGAACGCCAACATCGCCGCCCTGCTCTACATCGCCTCGGGCGTGCTCTTCATCCTGGCGCTGCGCGGACTCAGCAGTCCGACGACCAGCCAGGCGGGCAACCGCAACGGCATGATCGGCATGGCCATCGCCGTGGGCGTCACGCTCGCCACCCTCTGGGGTGAGCAGAAGCTCGACACCATCACGCTGGGTCTCATCGCCGGCGGCGTCGCCGTCGGCGGCATCGTCGGGGCGGTGATCGCCCGCCGGGTCGCCATGACCTCGATGCCGCAGCTGGTCGCCGCCTTCCACAGCCTGGTCGGGATGGCCGCCTGCCTGGTGGCGGTCGCCGCCATCTACACGCCCGAGGCCTATGGAATCGCCGGCGAGAACGGCCACATCCACCTGCAGTCGCTGATCGAGCTGGCTGTCGGCCTGGCCATCGGCGCCATCACCTTCACCGGCTCGGTGATCGCCTTCGCCAAGTTGAACGGCAACATGAGCGGCGCGCCGATCCTGCTGCCGGCCCGCCATCTGCTGAACCTCGCGATCCTGGCCGGCATCGTCGTGCTGACGGTCATCCTGGTGATGAGCGGCGGTACGGCGATCTGGGCGTTCTGGGGCATCTTCGCGCTCAGCCTGCTGATCGGCATCACCCTCATCATCCCGATCGGCGGGGCGGACATGCCCGTCGTCGTGTCGATGCTGAACAGCTACTCGGGCTGGGCCGCGGCCGCGCTGGGCTTCACGCTCGAGAACGTCACCCTGATCATCACCGGCGCGCTGGTCGGCTCTTCGGGGGCCATCCTCAGCTACATCATGTGCAAGGGGATGAACCGCAGCTTCATCTCGGTGATCCTGGGCGGCTTCGGCGCCGACGACTCGGCCGCGGCCGCCGGCGGCAAGATCGAGACCCGCCCCGTGAAGCAGGGCAGCGCCGACGACGCGGCCTTCATCATGAAGAACGCCTCCAAGGTCATCATCGTCCCCGGCTACGGCATGGCGGTCAGCCAGGCGCAGCACGCCCTGCGCGAGATGGCCGACAAGCTGAAGGAGGAGGGCGTCGAGGTGAAGTACGCCATCCACCCCGTCGCCGGCCGCATGCCAGGACACATGAACGTGCTCCTCGCCGAAGCGAACGTCCCCTACGACGAGGTCTTCGAGCTGGAGGACATCAACGCCGAGTTCCCGACCGCCGACGTGGCCTTCGTGATCGGGGCCAACGACGTCACCAATCCGGCCGCCAAGACCGATCCCTCGAGCGCCATCTTCGGCATGCCGATCCTGGACGTCGAGAAGGCCCGCACGGTCCTGTTCGTGAAGCGCGGCATGTCCAGCGGCTACGCCGGCGTCGAGAACGAGCTCTTCTTCCGCGACAACACCATGATGCTGTTCGCGGACGCCAAGAAGATGGTCGAGGGGATCGTCAAGGCGCTGTAGTCGCCGCGCCGACCCAACGCTTCGAGCGGCCGCCATCGGGTGCGATGGCGGCCGTTTCGTCTTGGATGACCCGGTCGGGGCGTGAAGCCGGCGTTGAAGCGCGCGATCAGCCGAAGCGCGCCTTCGCCAGGGCGCCGACGACGTCCTTGGCGAAGTCGGAGGGCTTGATCCCGGCCTTCCACTTCTCGAAGTCCATGACGTTCTGGATGCGCGCGTCCAGGGTGTCCAGCGCCGCGCCGCGGCCGGCGGTCAGGTCCTGGACCAGCGTCCCGATCAGGATGCCCGAGAGGATGGCCCGCTTGCTGTAGTGATTCTCGTCGGTCGCCGTGTCCCCGGCCCAGCGCCACAGCTGGTCGGCGCTCTCCCACACCAGCCTCAGGGCCAGCGGCAGGTTGGTCGGCAGGGCCAGGAACCCGACCCAGCGGCGCAGCGCCGCCTGGTCGGCCTGGGCGGCGTCCAACCGGGCCACCACCGCCGCGCGGATGCGGTCACGGATCTTCAGCGCCCCCGGGTCGGGCAGCGCCGCCAGCGCCGCCGCGTCGTGCCGGCGAGACAGCAGGGCGGCCAGGTCCCGTCCTCCGTTCGGAAACAGCAGATCGGCCTCCGGCGCGGTCAGCCCGGCGGCCGCCGCGGCCTTGACCAGGGTTTCGCGGCCCCAGCCGAGTCGCGGCGCGATGGCCAGCGCCTCGTCGAGCACCTGCTGTTCAGTCCTGATGGCCCAGTCGTCCGGAGCGGTCATGCGGGTATTCTATACAAGGGGTTCGGCGCGTCGCCGATAGACTCTCGCGCATAGACAACGCCTTCCGCCTCTGCTATCTCGCGCGCCTCGCCACGGGAGCCAGCTCCCGGGGCCAATCCAATTTTGATTTCGTCCGCCACGCCGCACGGCTAGCGGCGGGCCGTACGAAGGAGAGAGTCCCCTGGTTCAGATTTTCGTCCGCGACAACAATGTCGACCAGGCGCTGAAGGCCCTGAAGAAGAAGATGCAACGCGAAGGCTCGTTCCGCGAGATGAAGCGTCACGTCGCCTACGAGAAGCCCTCGGAGAAGCGCGCTCGCCAGAAGGCGGAAGCCGTGCGTCGCGCCCGCAAACTGGCTCGCAAGCGCGCCCAGCGCGAAGGCCTGATCGCCGCGCCGAAGAAGCCCGCCCGCTCGTAGGACCGGGGCTTCAAGCCGAAATCCGAAAGGGCCGTCCGGGATGACCGGACGGCCCTTTTTCTTTGCGCGGTGCGTCCTTCGACACGCCCGCCGCGCGGGCTGCTCAGGATGACGTGGTTGGAAGGCTATCCATCTACGTCATGGTGAGCAGGCCCGCAGGGCCGTGTCGAACCACGCAACGCCTAGGCTTCCGCTCCCCGGATCTTCGCGATCAGACCCTTGAGGTCGACCTTGCCGGTGGACAGCGCGCCCGCCCGGAACGCCCGGCCGGCCGCCCAGACCACTACCGCGACGGTGGCCAGCATGAGCAGACCCGTGCCGATCACCTCCCAAAGCGGCGGCTGTCCGGCGGCGCGGGCGGTCATCAGGAAGGGCGTGAACGGCGGAATCCACGAAAGCGCCTCCAGCAGCGCCGAGTCGGGCCGACGGATGGCCTGGGTCATGAACACGATCGGGATGGTCAGCAGGGCCATCACGGGCCCCAGCAGCGTCTGGGCCTCGCGCGTGGTCTCACAGAACGCTCCCACGGCGATGAAGATGGCCGCGTACAGCAGATAGCCGCCGATCAGGTAGAAGCCGAAGTAGAAGATCAGGCCCTGGCCGAACAGGACGGCGGCCACATCGGCCGCGCCCTCGGGCATGGCGATGGTCGCGGCCGTTCCGCCGACGCCGGCCCAGACGGTCAGCACGGTCAGGGTCACGCCGGCGACGCCCAGAATCTTGCCGAACATGATCTCGGTCGAGGAGGCGGAGGCCAGCAGGACCTCCAGCACGCGATTGGACTTCTCCTCGATCACACTGTTCAGCAGGATGCCCGCGCCGGTCAGGATCATCGACCACAACAGGAAGGCGGCGGCGAATCCGACAATCCCGGGCAGCCGATCGCGGGCGGCGACCTGCCCGCCGCTCGCGGCCTTTGGCGAGAAGGCGGTGACCTTCGGCGAGAGGGATTGAGCGGCCTTCAGCGTCGCGGCGTCGATGCCCAGCGCGACCAGCCGGCGCGCCTGCATGACGTCCGCCACGGCGCTGGTGAATCCCCGCTCCAGCGAGGGATCGGCGAGGTTGTTGCTCCAGAAGTCGACCGCCACCCCGTCGTCCGATCCATGCAGGACGGCGACGGCGGTCAGTCCGCCCCCGCCTTCGCTGCGCTCACTCAGCCAGGTCCGGATCTGGTCGTCGAGCGGCCGGCCGTCGTCGGCCCTCACATCGGCGATCCTGGCCTTCGCCGTGTCGCCGTTCGCCTTCTTCATCGCCTCGACCACCGGGGCGGCGAATCCCTGGCCGGTCTGGTCGATGATGGCGATCGACGCGGGCGGCGCGTTGCGCTCGAGCAGCGCCGGGGCCGAGAAGGCGGCCGCTCCGACCACCGGCATCAGCAGCATCGACAGCCAGAACCCGGCGGTGCGGACATAGGCGCCGTACTCGCGGGCCGCGATCTTCAGGAGCCGCATCATTGCGCGCCCTCCCCGTTGGTCAGGGTGATGAAGGCGTCGTGCAGCGTCGGCTCGCGCAGCTCGAAGCGCGAGATGTCGAGGCCGGCGGCGAAGGCGGCCTTGAGCGCCTCCTGCCCCGGAGCGCCCCTGGCCAGGGCGGCGGTGAATCGACGGACGCCGTCCTCGGTCGTTTCGACCGCGACCTGTTCGACGCCGGGCAGGGCGGCGACCGCGGCCTCGTCGACGCCGCCCTCCAGCACCAGGGCGCGCGGGGCGTGCGCGCGCGCCTCGGCCACGGAGCCGTCAAACACCTTCCGGCCCTTGGCCAGCAAGACGACATGGTCGCAGAGCCGCTCGGCGTGCTGCATGACGTGGGTCGAGAAGATGACGGTCGCACCGCGCGCGGCGAGCCCGCGGATGACCCCTTCCAGGGCCTGCTGGTTCACGGGGTCGAGGCCGCTGAACGGCTCGTCGAGGATGACCAGCTCCGGTTCGTGCACGATGGCGCTGATCAGCTGGACCTTCTGGGCCATGCCCTTGGACAGATTGCGGATCTGGCGCTTGGCGGCGTAGCCGAGGCCCTGCTCTTCCAGCAGCGCCATGGCCCGCTTGCGGCACTCGGCGCGCGGCACGCCCTTCAGGCCACCCAGGAAGACGATGGCGTCCAGCGGCGTCATGCGGCGGTAGAGGCCGCGCTCCTCGGGCAGGAAGCCGATCCGCTCGCGCACCGAACGGGCGTCCGGCGCGCCCAGCACGTCGATCCGGCCGGACGTCGGGGCGACAAGGCCCAGGATCATGCGGATGGTCGAGGTCTTGCCCGCCCCGTTGGGACCCAGGAAGCCGAGAATCCTGCCGCGCCGGGCGGCGAAGGAAAGGTCATCGACGGCGGTGAAGGCGCCGTAGCGCTTCGTCACCCCTTCGAGCTGCAGCGCCGCGTCCATTCGAACCCCGAATCGATACCGTGACCTATTGACTAGCCGCCGACGCGTCTCGAACGAAGAGCACGGCCTTCACGATCTCGTCCGCGAATTGCTCGCCCAGCAGGGTGGCGTGACCGGCGGCGTCGACATTGCGCACGTAGCCGCGGGCCGAGGCCTTGGCGGGGGCTGTCTGGAAGGTCTTCCACGTCTCCCGTCCGGCCACCGGTCCGGCGGTGACCACGGCCACGGGCAAGGACGGCGCATAGGCCGGCAGCGCGCCGGCCTGTCTCGAAGCGGCCATCCATTGCTCCACCTCGCGGGCGGCCCAGCGATTGTGGACGCCCGAGGCGAAGGCCCGGCGCTTGTCCGCCGCGGCCTCCGGCGGCAGGCCGATGCGATCGCCCATCCAGGGTGACACCGGCCTGAACAGTCCGATCGAGGCGCCCCAACCGGCGAAGCGGGAGGCGGTCGCGAAGCCGCTTATGAACCTGGTCGCGCCCGGGATCTCGGCCGCCTCGGGCGTCGCCGCGTCAACGAGCACCACGCCGGCCACCTTGTCAGGATTGCGGCCCGCGAACAGGCGAGCGTAGAGGCCCGCCATCGAATGGCCAACGTAGATGTAGGGGCCTGGCTCGCCCGAGGCGGTCAGCATCTTCTCGAAGTCGCCGGCCACCGCCAGGCCGTCGCGCGGCGTCGGGCCGGGCTGCGACCGGCCGAGTCCCGCGCGGTCATAGGCGCAGGATCGTACGCCCCGCGTCGCCAGACGCGCCTGCACCGCGCCCCAGTCGGCGGACAGGCCAAAGGCCCCGGCCTCGAACACCACGACGGGACCGGCCCGTTCGGGGCCAGCGCAGACCAGGTGCAGCGTGCGACCCCCGATGTCGATCATGCGGCCGCGCAGCGGCGTCTGGCTGGCGGCGGACATCAGGCCTCCGATGGCGATGAAGGTGACGAGCGCGAGGGTCAGACCCGCCGCCCCCCGCAGGACGAGCTTGAACATGACCTCAATCTAGTGCCGCTTCGCCGGCGGGGAAGGGGGGACCGCTAGCGAGCGGTCGCCACGATCTCACGGGTCGAGGCCGCGGAGGCGGCGTCCATCGCCGAGGGCGCGGCCGGTGTCGTCGTCGGCGGCGCGACCGGCGTTTCGGTGCGCTCGACCGCCGGTGCGACGAGCGCCTTGCCTGTTGGCTGGATCACCGCGCGGACCCGGCCGTCGCGGGGGCCGGCGAACGCGACAGTCGTCGCGCCGGGGGCCTTGCGGGCGAGAATCTCGGCCGGCCATTCGGAGACCTGAGCCACCCGGATGCGCCGGGGGACGCGGGCGGCGAGGGTCAGCGGCAGGTCCGCTTCGCTTCTGAAGGCGCGGCCCATGAAGACCACTGGATTCAAGGGACGGCCGTCGTGGCGGATCTCGAAATGCAGGTGCGCTCCGGTGGAGCGACCGCTTGAGCCCACGTAGCCGACCACGGCGCCAGGCTGCACCCAGGCGCCCGTCTTCAGTTTCGCCAAACGACCGAGGTGGGCGTAGAGCGAGGTCAGGCCGCTGTCGTGGCGGATTTCGACGAAGCGGCCGTAGCCGCCGTCCACGCCGCTGCGCACCACGACGCCAGCGGCGGTGGCGCGCACGGCGACGCCCGACGGCGCGGCGATGTCGACACCCTCATGCAGGCGGCCGCCGCCCTCCCAGGGCATCTTGCGCAGACCGAACGGCGAGTTGACCGCGTAGCCCGCCAGCGGCGAAACGAAGAAGAACTTCGGCACGCCTGCGTGGTCGTCAGCGGCGGTCTCGGCTTCTTCCCACTTGGGAGCCGGACCGGCCGCCGCGCGTTCTTGTCGCGAAGGAAGGCTGGCCTGGGCGGTCGCCACAGCGACCGAGCCCATCAGGATGGCCGCGAGTCCGACTCCGAGCAGGGGAGGAAGACGGGTCTCGCGGGAAAGCATTTCACGGAACAATGGTCGGCCTCGTCGAGCGCTGTCGAGCTTTCTGCACGGCGCGACGAGGTCTGACGCGCCAGCTTCGACGTTCAAGGGAGTGAACTGGGGTCGGATATGCTGACCCATCCTGGCGACATTGTGTCCAGGAGCGCGGCTATCTACTCGGACAGATGTTAATATTCAACCCTACTGGCTAGGTTGGATTGTCGGAGCGCTTCGCTGATCTGTCACAATGACGCGCCGGTCGTGAAAGACACATCCCGCTGTGGCTCGCTGCAATCCGTAGGACGAATTCGTTGAAGACCGGTTCAAAGGTGGCGATCCGGTCGGCGAACCGAAGACCGGCGGCGGCGGCGCCCATCGGCCAGGGAGGTTCGACACATGATCCGCGCGAAGTCGGCGGCGCGTCTCCTCAGACGGCGTACTTCCGACGCATGTAGGCGACCGACTCCGCCGCCAGCTGTCGCAGGATCGCCTCGTCGATATCGGTCAACCGGTTCAGGTACAGACAGGCGCCGCCGGTCCGGTGCTTGCCCAGCCTCGCCAGTAGGTCCTCGGACCCGGCGAAGCCCTTCATGATGTAGAGGACCAGGTTGGCCTTGCGGGGCGAGAAGCCGATGAGCGGCCAGTCGCCGGTCGGGCCCCGATAGCTGCCATAGCCGACGATGCTGGGCCCCCACATGACCGGCGTCTCTCCGGAGACCTCCGCCAGCATTCCGGCCACCGTCCTGCCGTCCTCGCGCCGGCCGGCATGTTCGACCGCGTCCAGGAAGGCCTCGACCGAGGCGCCGGTGGGTCTGGTCTTCGGTTCCCTGGCCATCAAACGCCTCAGCTTCTCGCGGCGGGACCGATGCGGTTCACATGGCCCATCTTGCGTCCGGGCCGCGGCTCGCCCTTGCCGTAGAGGTGGACGCGGGTGTTCGGCTCGGCGGCCAGTGTGAGCCACGCGTTCACCTCGTCGCCGAGCAGATTGGTCATCTCCACCGAGACCTTCGGCGTGGTGTCGCCCAGCGGCCAGCCGGCCACGGCGCGGATGTGCAGTTCGAACTGATCGACCTCGCACCCGTCCTGGGTCCAATGCCCGGTGTTGTGGACCCGTGGCGCGATCTCGTTGACCAGCAGGCCGGCGTCGCCAAGGTCGAACAGCTCGATGCCCATGACGCCGACGTAGTCGAGGCGGGTCAGCACCTCGGTGGCGATCCGCTCGGCGGTCGCCTGCAGGCGCGGCTCGACCCGGGCCGGCGCGATCGTGGTGCGCAGCACGCCGCCCTCGTGGATGTTCTCAGACAACGGATAGAAGGCCATCGCGCCGTCGCGGCCCCGGGCGGCGATGATCGACAGTTCCCGGCTGAACGCGGCCCGGGCTTCAAGCACCGACGGCGCGCCGGCGACGCTCTTGAAGGCGTCCTCGGCCTCCGCCGCGTCGCGGACCCACACCTGGCCCTTGCCGTCGTAGCCCTCCCGCCGGGTCTTCAGCAGCGCCGGCAGGCCAAGGCGAGGCAGGGCTTCGATGATGTCGGCGGCCTGATCGACAGCCGCGAAGGCGACGGTCGGAGCCTCCGAGGCGTTGAGGAAGGTCTTCTCTTCGACCCGGTCCTGAGCGACGCGCAAGGCGTCCGGCCCCGGCGCGACCGGCGCCCCCAGGGTGATCAGCGTCTCGACCGCCCGCACCGGCACGTTCTCGAACTCGTAGGTCACCACATGGCTGGCGTCCGCCAGCGTGCGCAGGGCGTTCGGGTCGTCGTAGGCGGCGACGATGGTGCGCTTGGCCACGCGCGAGGCCGGGGAGCCCTCGTCCGGCGTCAGGATGACGACGTCCAGGCCCAGCCGCGCCGCCGCCAGCGCCAGCATCCGGCCGAGCTGGCCGCCGCCGAGAATGCCGATCGTCGAGCCGGGAGGAAGCGGGAAGGAAACGCTCATCAGTCCTCGACGGTCTCGGCCACCGAGGCGGTCTGGGCCGCGCTGTGGGCCGCCACCCGGTCAGCCAGGGCGGGGTCGGATAGGGCCAGGATCCGCGCGGCCATAAGCCCAGCGTTCTTGGCCCCGGCCACGCCGACAGCCAGGGTGCCGACCGGGATGCCGCCGGGCATCTGGACAATCGACAGCAGGGAATCCAGTCCGTTCTGCAGCTTGCTCTCCACCGGCACGCCCAGCACCGGCAGGTCGGTCATCGAGGCGGTCATGCCGGGCAGATGGGCCGCGCCGCCGGCTCCGGCGATGATCACCTTCACCCCGGCCGCCTTGGCGCCCTTGGCGAAGGCCACCATGCGGTCGGGGGTGCGGTGCGCCGAGACGACCTTCGCCTCCCAGGCCACGCCGAGCGCGTCGAGATTGTCGGCCGCATGCTTCATCGTCGGCCAGTCGGAGCGGCTGCCCATGATGATGGCGACGGGCGGGCTTGCGCTCATGACGTGGTCATCCCCTGACCGGGGCCGAGCCCCGGAAAGGCGCGGAGTATAGGCGCCGCTTGTGGCGCCGCAACCGATGCGTCAGATTCCAGTGGTCGGGGATTTGGACTATGATTCTGTCATGAAGATCGGCGGCGCTCGTGCGGAAGCGTTTTCAGCCATGCGCAAGCGCGCGTTGGCCCGCGCCGGCGCGCAGGTCACGGCGGACAAGGCCGCGCCGGCCGACCGCACCGCGTTCCTGGGCCTTGCCGAGTCAGACTTGACGCCCGCTGTGCAGGGCGCGGTCAAAACCCTGCTGACCGAGATCGACGACCTGCGCGGCGAAGTCAGCCGGCTCAAGGCCAGGCTGGCCGAGGTCGAGACCCTGGCCGATCGCGACGTGTTGACCCCGTTGCTCAATCGCCGCGCCTTCGTGCGCGAACTGCATCGCATCGGGGCCTTCGTGGGCCGCTACGGCAGCCCGGCCAGCCTCGTCTATTTCGACCTGGACGGCTTCAAGGCGGTCAACGACCGCTTCGGCCACGCCGCCGGCGACACCGCGCTGAAGGCCGTCGCCGACCGCCTGCTGGCCAACACCCGCGAGACCGACGTCGTCGGCCGGTTGGGGGGCGACGAGTTCGCCGTCATCCTGGTGCAGACGGATCTGGAGACGGCCAACACCCAGGCCGAGCGCCTCAAACAGGTGATCCAAGCCGTGCCGGTCGACCTGGGCGACTGGTCGGCTCCGCTGCGCATCAGCTACGGCGTCCGCGCCGTCGAACCGGGCATGGACCCGGAAGAGGCGTTGGCCGAAGCCGACGCCAGGATGTTCGTGCGCAAGAAGGCCGGCGGGTAGGCGTCGCCCTCATCCAATCTCCTGGCCGACTCCGCGGGCGCTGAAGCCTGCACTGCCGGGTTCGCGATGGCGCGCGCGGCCAGTCCGAGCATCCCGACCGCCACGACGTCTCCGGTCAACCGCCGCCGCCACCCCCGGCGCCGGCGCCCCGCGGGTCTTGCGAAGACCGCGTTCGGCCCCGCGTGACGACTCGCCGGCGTGCATGGCTCGGAAGGCTATTCCGAAGTTCGACTGGCGCCGGATCGGTATCGGGTGACCTTCTCCGGCGACGCCTTCACGTCGCGGGACGCCGTCGAGGGCTACCTCCTGTTCCGGTCCGCCGAACTCACGGTCCAGCAGGGCTACGAATGGTTCCGGGTGGTTGATCGGGAAACCGAGCGACAGGTGGTGCGGGATCCGACCTACGATCCCTGGTACGGCAGCGACTATCCCTACTGGCGGCCCTACTGGCGCTACTACGGTCGCCCCTACGGCTGGCGGGAATGGAATCCCTGGATTGGCGACCCCTTCTGGAGCCTCCGACTCGACATGACGACGGTCGAACACTGGGAGGCCACCATCGAGATCGTCATGTCCTCGGGCGCGCAGCCGACCGGAGACGGTCGGGTCTACAACGCCCGCGGGATCATCGAGCGTCTCGGCCCGAAGATTCAACGGCCCGGCTAGACGGAGACCTGTCGACTCGCGGTCGCCGACACAGGCTCGGCGGCCGCCATTCCGCCCGCCCGCCCGCGGCCTATGCCGCGAGCGGGCTGTCCTGCTGGATGAGGCGATCGACGACGAGGCGGCTGATCATGCGGCCTTCGACGGGAAGAATGGCGTCGACGACCGCCGAACCCGACGGGTCGCAGACGGCCGGCGGAGCTTGGAACTGAGACGCCGAGGCATGGAAGGTCTCCGATACGCCATCGACGAGCAGGCCGGCGAGCCGGCCGGCGCATTGGGCCACGACGATGACATGTCGACTGCTCGGTTCGGTCATGCCCAGGCCCAGCCTTGAGGCCAGGTCGACCACCGGCATGACGGCGCCCCGCAGGTTGATCACGCCCTTCACGTAGTCGGGCGCATGCGGAATCGGGGTCGCCGGCGTCCAGCCCCGGATTTCACGCACCGCCTTGATGTCGATGCAGAACTCCACGTCCTTGACCACCAGGGTGATGACCTCGGTCCGGTCGCCATCCGCCGTGAGCACATCGATCAGATCGGCCGACATCAGAACTCTTCCCAGTCCGCGCCCAGGTTCACGGCAGCCGCCGAGCCTGATCGAGTGAAGGACGCGAGCCGCGCTCGCGCGGCATGGACAGGGCTTTCCCGGACCTCTTCCGGCGCGGCGGCGGGAGCGACCCTCGCCGCGGGTTGCGCCACTGGGCCGCGCGCCTCGCCGGCGTCGATTTCGAAATGGGCGATCAGGTTGGCGAGGCCGGCCGCCTCGCCGCGGAGGCTGGCGGCCGCCGCGGTGGCCTGCTCGACCATGGCCGCGTTCTGCTGCGTGACCTGGTCCATCTGATTGACGGCGGTGTTCACCTGCCCCATCCCGGTCGCCTGCTCCTGGGTGGAGGCGGCGATCTCGCCGACCAGGGCGTCGATGCTGGCGATCGCATCGACGATCGTCGACAGCGCCTTGCCCGTGTCGCCGACCAGCTTGGCCCCGCGATCGACCTGGGCGCTCGAGGTGCTGATGAGCGCCTTGATTTCCTTGGCCGCTTCAGCCGAGCGCTGGGCCAGCGCACGAACCTCGGAGGCCACGACCGCGAAGCCCTTGCCGGCGTCTCCCGCGCGGGCGGCCTCGACACCCGCGTTGAGCGCGAGAAGGTTGGTCTGGAAGGCGATCTCGTCGATCACGCCGATGATCTGACCGATCTGCGAGGAGGAATTCTCGATCTCGCCCATCGCGCTGACCGCCTCGCGCATGACCTGACCCGATTTTTCGGCCTCGAGGCGCGCCTTGGTCGCCGCGTCAGACGCCTGTTTGGCGCCGTCGGCGGTGCGTCGAACGGTCTGGGTGATCTCGTCCAGCGCGGCCGCGGTCTGCTCAAGGCTCGCGGCCTGCTGCTCGGTGCGGCGCGAGAGATCATCGGAGGCCCGGGCGATTTCGCTCGATCCCCCGCCCACGCTCGCGGCGGCGTCCTTCACGGACCTGATGGTGCGCTGGAGGACGGCGAGCGCATTGTTGAAGTCGTCCTTGACCTTCTGGAAGGCCGGATCGACCGTCGCCGTGATTCTGTACGACAGCTGGTTGGCCGAGAGTTGCGACAGGCCCTCGGCGATTTGATCGACAGAGCGCACGCGGCCGGTGACGTCGGTGGCGAACTTCACGACCTTGGTGATGCGACCGCTGGCGTCGAAGATCGGATTGTAGGACGCCTGGATCCAGACCGATGAACCGTCCTTCGCCCGCCGCTCGAACTCATCGGCGACAAACTCGCCGGCATTGAGCCTTCGCCAGAAGGCCGCGTACTCAGCACTCTGGGCGTAGGCGGGATCCACGAACATCCGGTGGTGCCGACCGCGGATCTCCTCCAGCCGGTAGCCGAGCACCTTCAGGAAATTGTCGTTGGCGGTGACGACTTCGCCGCTAGTGGTGAACTCGATGACGGCCTGGACGCGATCGACGGCGGCGAGCCGGCTCTCCGCCTCGGCGGCTTTCAACTTCGCGTCAGTCGTGACGGTTGCGACCTTGACCACCTTTTCGACGGCGCCGCGGGCATTGAAAACCGGATTGTAGCTGGCCTGGATCCATACCTCGGCGCCGCTCTTGCCGATCCGCCGATATTCGCGCGCGTCGTACTCGCCGCGTCGAAGCTTCGTCCAGAAATCGGCGTACTCGGCAGTCGCGACATAGTCGGGGTCCACGAACAGACTGTGGTGGCGTCCCTTGATCTCGGCCTCGGTGTAGCCCATCGCGCCGCAGAAGTTTGCATTCGCGCGAAGGATGTTGCCGTCCCTGTCGAACTCGATGATCGCGAGCGATCGGTCCAGTGCCTTGAAGGTCGCTCCGGCGTCGCTGGACGCCCTACCGAACGATAGCATGACTAGTCCCCCCGAGTGTCTGAGGGTGATGATCGCCCCATTCAGGGTTAACGGCAGGTAAAATAGAGTCTAACTTGAACTATACTGACCCAGATCGAGTCATAATTCTCAAATTCGACGGGTCTCTGGTGTAGATACACTAAGGGCCCGGGCTGGTAATCCGTAGGGATTATGACAACTCTTGGCTTCCCTAGCGTCAGGCGACGCGTTCTCCATCGCGGCTCGGGTGAATCCCTTCATCCGATCAGCGATCACCGCCCCCACCGCCTCCACCGCCGCCCGGCGCGGGAAGTGCGCCCGCCAGGCGATGCGGAGGGTCCGCCCGGGCTTGCCCTCCAGAGGCCTCAGCGTCAGGCCCGCGTCCTCGGCCGCCCCCGCCGCCAGGCCCGGGATCAGCGTCGCGCCGTAACCGGCGGCGACCATGTTCATGAGGGTCGGAAGGCTGGAGGCGCGGAGGGCGCCGCCGAGAGCGCCGGACTGGCCGCAGACCTCCAGGGTCTGGTCGCGGAGGCAGTGACCGTCGGAGAGGACCAGGATGTCCTGGGCGAGATCGGTCTCGGCGATGGCGCTGCAGGCCGCCAGCGGGTGGTCCGGCGGCAGGGCCGCGAGGAAGGGCTCGTCGAAGAGGGGGAGGCTCGCCAGGTCCGGACCGTCGACCTCGGTGGCCAGCAGGGCGGCGTCGAGCTGGTGGGCGCGGAGGCGGTCGAGCAGGACCTCGGTCTGATCCTCCCAGGGCTCGGGCTCGAGCTGGGGAAGGGCCTGCCGCAGCGGGGCGAAGATCAACGGCAGCAGGTAGGGCGCGAGCGTTGGGATGACGCCGAGCCGGAAACGGCCGGCCAGCGGGTCGCGCAGGTTGCGGGCGGCGTCGAGAAGGGCCTCGGAGGCTGTCACCGCCGCGCGGGCGTGGTCGATCAGCTGAAGGCAGGCGGCGGTCGGGGCGGCGCTCTTGGCCGAGCGCTCGAACAGGACCACGCCGAGCTGGTCCTCCAGCTTGCGGATCTGCACCGACAGGGTGGGCTGGCTGACGCCGCAGGCCTTGGCCGCGCGGCCGAAGTGCTCGTGCTCGGCGATGGCCAGGAGATAGCGCAGGTCACGGACGTTCATGGGGGCAGGGTAGCGCACTCCCTGCCGCGACGCAGCATAGATGATGCCTATCGCGGCGATTATGTCTTCATGCTTCCGTTTATCGGGCGAGCGCGCGAAGGTTGTTCCGGATCTCGACGGACGGACGGTTCCCCCGCCGCCCGGGACGAGGACGTCGCGGCAACAGACGTTGTCGGCAACAGACCGGGAGAGACGACCATGGCCATGGACGGAAGCGATATCGTCGAGCCGACCTCGAAGTGCCCCCTCAAGCATGGCGTCCGATTCCACACCAGCTTCGGCGGGCGCTCGAACCGGGACTGGTGGCCCAACCAGCTGAACCTCGCCATCCTTCACCAGCACCAGCCCGTGTCGAGCCCGATGACCGAGGGTTTCAGCTACGCCAGGGAAGTCCAGAAGCTGGACGTGGCGGCGCTGCGCAAGGACATCGAGGCGCTGCTGACCGACAGCCAGGACTGGTGGCCGGCCGACTACGGCCACTACGGACCGCTGTTCGTGCGCATGGCCTGGCACAGCGCCGGCACCTACCGCACCGGCGATGGTCGCGGCGGCGCGGGCTCGGGCACGCAGCGGTTCGCGCCCCTCAACAGCTGGCCGGACAACGGCAACCTCGACAAGGCGCGCCGGCTGCTGTGGCCGGTGAAACAGAAGTACGGCAACCAGATCAGCTGGGCCGACCTGATGATCTACGCCGCCGACGTCGGCATGGAGACCATGGGCTTCAAGACTTTCGGCTTCGGCTTCGGTCGCGAGGACGTCTGGGCGCCGGAAGAAGATGTCCACTGGGGCGTCGAGGATACCTGGCTGGGCGACGCCCGCTACAAGGGCGAGCGTGAGCTCGACAATCCGTTGGCCGCCGTCCAGATGGGCCTCATCTACGTCAATCCCGAAGGTCCGAACGCCAGCGGCGACCCGATCGCGGCGGCGCACGACATCCGTGAGACCTTCGCCCGCATGGCGATGAACGATGAGGAGACCGTCGCCCTCATCGCCGGCGGCCACACCTTCGGCAAGGCGCACGGGGCCGGCGACGCGTCCCTGGTCGGCGTCGAGCCGGAAGCGGCCGGTATCCTCGAACAGGGCCTGGGCTGGAGGAACGCCCACGGCGCCGGGAAGGGCGGCGACACCATCACCAGCGGTCTAGAGGGCGCCTGGAAGCCGAAGCCGACCACCTGGGACAACGGCTATTTCGAGACCCTGTTCGGCCATGAGTGGGAGCTCACACGCAGCCCCGCCGGCGCCAAGCAGTGGCGACCGAAGGACCGCGCCGCCGACACCCTGGTCGAGGACGCCCACGACAGCAGCAAGCGCCATGCGCCGATGATGGCGACCACCGATCTGGCGTTGCGGTTCGACCCGATCTACGAGCCGATCGCACGCCGGTTCCTCAACGACCACGCCGCCTTCACCGAGGCGTTCGCCCGCGCGTGGTTCAAGCTGACTCACCGCGACATGGGTCCCAAGTCCCGCTACCTCGGCCCGCTCGTGCCTTCCCAGGACCTGATCTGGCAGGACCCGGTGCCGGCCGTCGACCACCCGCTGGTCAACGCCGCGGATGTGGCCGAGCTGAAGGCGGCCGTGCTGGCCTCGGGTCTTTCGGTCCCGCAGCTGGTGTCGACCGCCTGGGCTTCGGCCTCCACCTTCCGCGGCTCCGACAAGCGCGGCGGCGCGAACGGCGCCCGCGTGCGTCTCGCGCCGCAGAAGGACTGGGCGGTCAACAGCCCGGCCCAGCTGTCGGCGGTGCTGGCGAAGCTGGAAGGGATCCGGGCGGCCTTCAACGGCAAGCAGAACGGCGGCAAGCGGATATCGTTGGCCGATCTGATCGTGCTGGCCGGCGGCGCCGCGGTCGAGAAGGCGGCCAGGGAGGGCGGTCTTGAGATCGAGGTTCCCTTCACGCCGGGCCGCACCGACGCCGCGCAGGATCAGACCGACGTCGAGTCCTTCGCCGTGCTCGAGCCGGTCGCTGACGGCTTCCGCAACTACCTGAAGCCGGGCCTGCCCATGACCGCCGAGGAGTTGCTCGTCGACAAGGCGCAGCTGCTGACCCTGTCGGCGCCGGAAATGACGGTGCTGGTCGGCGGTCTGCGCTCGCTGGACGCCAACACCGACCAGCGGCCGCACGGAGTGTTCACCAAGCGGCCGGGCGTGCTGAGCAACGACTTCTTCGTCAACCTGCTCGACATGGGCACAGTCTGGACGGCGACGTCGGAGGATGAGGAGGAGTTCGAGGGGCGCGATCGCAAGACCGGCGCGCTGAAGTGGCAGGCGACTCGCGCCGACCTGATCTTCGGCTCGAACTCGCAGCTGCGGGCCCTCGCCGAGGCCTACGCCCAGGACGACGCCAAGGCCGCCTTCGCCAAGGCCTTCGCCGCCGCCTGGACCAAGGTGATGAACGCCGACCGCTTCGACGTGGCCTGATGGTCGGCCCGGGTGCGGCGAGCGATCGTCGCACCCGGCGCCGCGCCGGAGTTCGCGGCTCTTTGCCCCATGCGCGGCAGGGTCTAGACTTGGTCCAGGTCCATGGATGAAAGCGATGAGCGACGCTGTCGGCCCCGGCGATCTAGTTCTCTGCGTCAACGCCGCCCCCAACCATGTCACGGGAGAGCCGGTTCCGCTCCAGGCGGGTGAGACCTACCGGGTGTACATGGTCATGGAGTTCGCCTGCCCCTGCGGCCGGTCCGACGCCCTGCTCGACGTCGGCGTCGATTTCGCCTGGTGCCAGAGCCGCTTTCGGCTGCTGCCAAAGCCCAAGGCGCAGTCCAGGCCCCGTCGCGTCACGGCGCCCCGGGAAAAAGAGACGGTCCGGTAGGCCGCCGCCCGCGCGCGCTCTGACATTAACAATTCGAAATTTGCTGCGTTTTTGAATCACCCATAGCGTCCTCTTCCTTACAGCAGGGGGAGCTGTCCGTGGGTATCATCCGCGTTCTTCTCGCGTTGGCGGTGCTGCTCTCGCACCTGCCTCTGGCGAGCTACAAGATCCTCAGCGGCGGCCTCGCCGTGCAGAGCTTCTTCGTCATCTCCGGCTTCTACATGGCCCTGGTGCTCGACGGAAAATACCGGGACACGGGGCTGTTCTGGTCGAACCGGGTGCTGCGGCTGGCGCCGACCTACTTCGTGATGCTGCTGCTCGGGGCGGTCGCCTTGTTCGGGCTCAAGGCCAGCGTGACCAGCTCGCCGGAGATCATGGCCAGCCTGTTCGGCAACCCACTGTCCGCGGCGGTGATGGTGCTGCAGAACCTCTTCGTGTTCGGACAGGACCTGCTGTTCTGGTTCACGGTCGATCCGCAGGGGGACCTAGTGTTCGACGCCTACGCCGATCCCGCCAAACAAACCATCGCCTGGCAGGGACTGCTGGCGCCACAGTCCTGGAGCCTGTCGACCGAACTGATGTTCTACGCCCTCGCGCCGCTTGTCACGCGGTGGAAGACGGGCTGGATCGTGGCGCTGGCGGCGGCGAGCATCGCCCTGCGCCAGGCCGGGCATCTGCTGGATGTCGACTTCCTGCTCTGGCAGGGGCGGCTGTTCCCGACCGTGCTGTTCCTGTTCCTGGCCGGGGTGCTCGGCTATCGCGCCTTGCCCCTGGTCGAGCGGGCGCCCAGGGCGCTGGGCTGGCTGGCGGCGGCCGGACTGATCGGCTTCTGCCTGGTCTACACCAGCCTGAAACTGCCGCCGGGGCCGGACCGCTGGGTGACCTACGCCGTCGTCGCCGTGGCCGTCCCGTGGATCTTCAACGCCTTCAAGGACAACCGGTGGGACCGCTGGATCGGCGACCTCAGCTATCCGGTCTATTTGAGCCAGCTGATCGTCATCGGCCTGGTGCTGACCTTCAACCCGCCGTTCCCGATCTGGATGGCCATCGGCGGGACCTTCGCGGTGTCGATCGCGATCATGCTGCTCATCGAGCGTCCGGTCGACCGCTGGCGCCAGGCGCGCTTGGCCGCGCGGCAGGCCGCCGGATGAGGGCTCTGCTGGCCGCGCTGCTGCTGGTGCTGGTCGCGCCCAGCCTTGCCCTGGCCGGACCAACGGCGCGGGTCGCAGAGGGCGTGGCCGAGGGCGTGGCGCTGCCGGGCGGCGTCGCGGTCTTCCACAGCCTGCCCTACGCCGCGCCGCCGACGGGACCGCTGCGCTGGCGCGCGCCGCGCCCGGCGCCGCCCTGGTCGGGCGTCCGGTCGGCCAAGGCCTTCGGGCCCAGCTGCACCCAGAACATCTCCGCCAAGGGCTGGGGGCCCTGGACCGGCGAGTTCTCGCCGCAGGGCGCGGTGAGCGAGGACTGCCTGACCCTCACGGTCTGGACGCCCGCCCACAGGCCGGGCGAGCGATTGCCGGTCATGCTCTGGATCCCCGGCGGCGGCCTGACCGACGGCGGGGAGGCGGCGCTCGTCACCAATGCCGCGGCCCTGGCCGCCCGAGGCGTGGTGGTCGTGTCGATCAACTACCGGGTCGCCGCCTTCGGGCTGCTGGCCCATCCCGCCACGCCGGGCGAGGCCGACGGCACGCGCGGCAACCAGGCGGTGAAGGACGCGCTGGCCGCCCTGACCTGGGTCCATGCCAACGCCGAGGCCTTCGGCGGCGACCCCGGACGGATCACCCTGGCGGGACAGTCCGCCGGCGGCGCGCTGAGCTACATCCTGCTCGCCCATCCCGCGGCGAAGGGGCTGATCGCCGGCGCCATCATCCAGAGTTTTCCGCCGGGCGCGGAGCGCCTGCCCGACGCGATGACGATGCGTGACGCCAGCGTGGCGTTCGGTGAGGCGATGCTCGCCGCGCCGGCGACGACGGTTCTGGCCGCGTCGGGCGACGCGGGACTGAATCTCTTCGTCGACGGCGTGCACATCCGCGACCCCGGATTCGCGCCGATCACCGACATCGCGCCGGTTCCGATCCTGATCGGCGTCACGGCCGACGAGCTCTCCTGGCTGAAGCCGACGCTCGCGAGCCACCGTGAAAGCGTCGCGAAGCACGGCCCGGACTTCCTGCGCCTCTATCCCGCCGCGACCGACGCCCAGGCGCTGGACGCCGCCCTGGCCGCCGATCGCGACGACAACCTGGTCGGTCTGCGGCGCTGGCGGGCGGCGCGGGCCCGCGCGGCGGGCGGGCCGAGCTTCGTCTACCTCTGGGATCATCCCCTGCCGGGGCCGCGGGCCGCGCTCTACCGCGCCTTCCACTCGTCCGAGGTCCCTTACATGTTCGGTTCGCTGGACCTGATCCCGGCGCGGCCGTTCACCGAAAGGGACCGCGCGATCGCCGGCCGGATGATGGATTACTGGGCCAACTTCGTGAAGACCGGCGACCCCAACGGCGCGGGCCTGGCTGTCTGGCCGCGCGAGGGGGTCATGCGGCTGGGCCAGGCGTTCGAGCCCCTGCCGGAGCCGCCCGCCGACGTGATCGCCCTGTTCAACGCCTATGACGACCGCACCGGGCGGTTCAGCTTCTGACCACGCTTGACCATGCGCGTCGGGCGGCGGCATCGAGGGGCATGACGGAAGCCAGAAGTCCAACGGGTCGGCGGCGCCGCAAGGCGCATGACCAGACCTATCAGATCACCGATCCGGATCAGCTTCGGGCGCTGGTGTCGACCGTGCGCGCAGACATCATGGACCAGGTGGCGGCCTTCGGACCGCTGTCGGTGCGCGAAATCGGCCAACTGACCGGGGCCGCGCCGTCCTCGCTCTATCATCACATCCAGCGGCTCGCGGAGGTCGGTCTTCTGGTCGAGGCGGGCATGCGACCGTCCGGTCGCAAGCCCGAGCAGCTGTACGACACCCCCGCGCCCCGCATGCGCATGCTGGAGGCTCTGCAGGCTGCGGTGAACCAGCCGGTTCTCGACGCCCTGGTCGAGTCGATGTGCAAACAGGCCGCCCGCGACTTCGCGCGCGGCGTCGCCGCACCGCACCGTCTCACGGGCGGCGCGACCCGCAACGTGCGCTTCGCGCGCCTGGTCTGCAGACCCGACGCCGACACCCTGCGCCAGATCAACGCCCACCTCGACGCGGTGACCGAACTCATCGCCCGCTCGGCTGACGGCGAGGGCGAGCGGATCGCCTACGCCTGGGTGGTCACGCCGCAGGACCCGAAGCGCGGCCGTTCGCGGCCGGACTAGGACTGGCGCGCGAGGGCTCGGCGATCGTAGTCGGCGGCCAGGTCGCGCAGGGCGCCGGCCCCGTCTCCAGCGAAGGACGGGCCATGCATCAGCGCCAACGTCTTTGGGTTCAGGTCCGACAGGCGTCGCAGGGTCGCGCCCATGTTCGGATTGAGGGCCGAGTAGCCGAACACATCTTCGGTCGCGATGGCCGGGGCGACGATGTCGCTCTCGACCAGCGCCGCCGCCTCGCCGCCCTGGGTGAAGAGGTCGCCGCAGAACAGGGTGGCCGTCGATTCCTCGTAGATCAGACCCGCGTCCCAGCCGTGCGGCGTATGGGGCGTGTCGAGGTAGCGGACGCGCTTGCCGCCGCCCAGGTCGATGATCTCGCCGTCGGCGAGGGCGTGCGGCGGTCGGTCGGCCATGTCGGCCAGCGACACGTCGCAGCCGGTCTGGCCGTGAGCCACCGCGGCGTGGGGCGCGACGGCCAGCCAGTCGTTCATGGAACCGCACTCGTCGGCCTCGTAGTGGCCGAAGGTGATCCAGCGCAGGCGCGCCGGGTCGATGACGGTCGCCGCCGCCGCCCGCACCAGCGGGAACATGCGGCGCAGGCCCGTGTGGAACAGAAGCGGCTCGTCCCCGACGACGATGAACTGGTTGAAGGTCAGGCCGGTGGGGCCGACGTCAGGCACGAAGGTCGACAGGCGATAGATGCCGTCGGCGATCTCGGCGACATGCGTCTGCATGGGCGGTCTCCGATTGGACGCGGGTCTAAAATCGCGATACGGATATGTGTAGTGAAATTGACGACGACTTCAAATGAATGATCGTCCATGTTCAGTGAAATGTGATGGCCCGGACCTACACCCTGAGGCGACGCGGCGAGCGTCAGGCCGAGACACGCCAGCGGATCGCGCAGGCGGCGATGGAGCTGCACGGAACGGTCGGACCGGCCCGGACCAGCCTGAGCATGGTGGCCGAGCGGGCGGGGGTTCAGCGCAACACGCTCTATGCCCACTTCCCGGACGAGCGGAGCCTGTTCCAGGCCTGCTCGGGCCTGTTCATCGAACGCAATCCGCCTCCGGACATGACGTCCTGGCGCGCTGAGCCCGCCGGACCGGCGAGACTCGGGACCGGTCTCACCGCCGTCTACCGCTGGTATGATGCGAACGCGGAGATGATGAGCTGCGTACTCCGCGACGCCGAGCACCACGCGCTGACGCGCGAGACCTCCGAGGCGAGTTTCGGCCCGCTCGTCGCCGCCTGGCGCGCGGTTCTGGGCGAGGGACTGTCGGCCGCTCAGCTGCCGCTGCTGCACCTGGCGCTGAGTTTCCACAGCTGGCGGGCGCTGGTCCGAGAGGCCGGGCTGACGGTCGACGCGGCGGCCGCAACCATGGCGCGGGCGATCGAGGGGGCGGCCTGACGATGCGGATCGGTGAAAAAGTTTGACCGAAGCGTCATAAAATTTGCGAATGATCTCAAGACCGCTGCACGCCGACCACCCTCAAACTTGACGATATCGTCATATCTGGTACCGATCTCGCCAAGCGATGGATCGGGAGAGGGCGCACATGGTCGGCACGGCAAGGGGTCTTATCGGCCTGGCGTTGGCGGGATTTGTCTCGGGCGCGCCGCT
The DNA here is from genome assembly GCA_937925635.1 of uncultured Caulobacter sp. GTDB lineage: Bacteria > Pseudomonadota > Alphaproteobacteria > Caulobacterales > Caulobacteraceae > Caulobacter. Next base: position 10,234 of record CALALX010000025.1, on the reverse strand, counting down.
CGCGGGTCGGGCCGAGGAGCCCGCGTCGCTGACGTTCACGACGCTGGGCACCAATTCCGGACCCATCCCCGACGCCGATCGGTTCGAGCCGGCCAATCTGGTCCGGTACGGCGACGACGTCGTCCTGGTCGATGTCGGAGATGGGGCCGTGGATCAGCTGGCGCGAGCCGGGGTGGGCATCGGCGACCTGGACGCGGTGGTCATCAGCCACCTGCACTTCGACCATACTGGAGGGCTCTTCGGCCTGCTCAGCCTGCGCTTTCAGTCGGGCTACATGGGGCCGTTGACCCTCTACGGGCCGCCGGGAACGAAGGCGACCGTCGACGCCCTGCTCGCCGCCATCGAGCCTGGCCGCTCGGCCGTGGCGACCATGCGGGCCAAGGCGACGGGCGAGCCGGACTCCGGGCTGACCGTGGTCGAGCTGGCCGCCGACTCGAAGATCAGCATCGGCGCGATCAGCATCACCGCCGCCGAGAACAGCCACTACGACACCCTGCCGGAGAAGGAGCGGCCGCTGTCGCTATCCTACCGCTTCGACGCGCCCGGACGGTCGATCCTCTACACGGGCGACACCGGGCCGAGCGCGCGGGTCGAGACCCTATGCAAGGGCGTCGACCTTCTGGTCAGCGAGATCATGGATCCGAAACTCGCCATCGCGCACATCAAACTGCGTCGCCCCGATGTACCGGCCTTCGCCTGGCCGGTGGTCGAGTCCCACTTCCGCAAGGAGCACCTATCGCCGGAGGCCGTCGGCAAGCTGGCCACGGCTTGCGGAGCCAAGGCGTTGGTCCTGACCCACATCGCCCTTGAGCGGGACGAACTCGCCGGCGCGCGCGAGGCGATCGCCAAGGGTTATGGCGGGACCATGACCTTCGCTGAGGACCTGCAGACCTTCTGAGGGCCCTCCAATGAGCTGCGCTTGCGGTCGGATCGACGTCCACGCCCACTTCCTGCCCGAGGTCTACGCGCGAGCGCTGGACAAGGCCGGGATGAAGACGGTCGACGGCGGCATGCCCGTGCCAACCTGGAGCGAGCAGGCGGCGCTGGAGGTGATGGACCGGCAAGGGATCGCGACGGCGATGATCTCGCTGTCGTCGCCCGCGGCCCACTTCCTGCCCGTGGATGAGCGGCCCGCACTCGCGCGGGCCGTCAACGAAGCCGGCGCGGCGCTGATGACGGCCCACCCGGGCCGGTTCGGCTTCTTCGCGACCCTGCCACTTCCGGATGTCGAGGCGGCGCTGGCCGAGATGGCGTTCGCGTTCGACGTCCTTGGCGTCGACGGCGTGATCCTCGAAAGCAACATCGACGGCGAATACCTGGGTTCCGCCCGGTTCGCCCCGGTGTTCGACGCCCTCGACCGGCGCGGGGCGGTCGTCTTTCTCCACCCGACCAGCCCGGCCTGCTTCGGCGCGGTGGGTCTGGGCAGGCCGGCCCCGCTGCTGGAGTTCCCCCTCGACACGACGCGGACCGTCACCGACCTGATCTACAACCGCGTGCTGCAGACCCGGCCCGGGATCACGATGATCGCACCGCACGGCGGCGGGGCGCTGGCGCAGTTGGCGGCCCGGATCGCGGCCTTCGCCAATGTGTCCTTCATCACACCGCGACCGGTCTCGGAGCAGGAGGCGTTCGAGGCGCTGCAGCGCCTCTACTACGACGTCGCCCTGTCGGCGCATCCGGCGGCGTTCGGGGCGTTGCGGAGTCTGGCGCCGCTGGACCATATCCTGTTCGGCAGCGACTGGCCGTTCACCCCCGAGCCTGGCGTGGCGCGCAACATCCACCAGCTGACGCAGGCCAATGGCCTGAGCGAGGCCGATCTCGCGGCCATCGCGCGGGAAAACGCCGAGCGGGTGTTTCCCCGCCTGGCGGCGCTGCGCGGCGCCTGATCCGGAGACACCAATGACGACCTTCGTCGACCACGCCTACGAGGAACGGACCATCGACCTGGGCGAGGTAGCGATGAACCACGTCGTGGTCGGCTCGCCCGACCGGCCGGCGCTGCTGCTGATCCCAGGCCAGACCGAGTCCTGGTGGGGCTACGAGCAGGCCATCGCCCTGCTGGCGCCGAGGTTCCAGGTGTTCGCCGTCGACCTGCGCGGACAGGGGCGCAGCACCCGGACGCCGGGCCGATACTCGTTGAACACCCTGGGCGGCGACCTGGTCCGGTTCATCCAACTGGCCGTCGGCCGGCCTGTGGTGGTCAGCGGCAACTCCTCGGGCGGGGTCTTGGCGGCCTGGCTGTCGGCCTATGCGATGCCCGGTCAGATCCGCGGCGTCTGCTGCGAGGACGCGCCGTTCTTCGCCTCCGAGGCGCGGCCGAAGTACGGTCCGGGCATCCGCCAGGCGGCCGGGCCGATCTTCCGGCTGATGGCGAAGCACCTGGGCGAGCAGTGGTCGATCGGCGACTGGGCGAGCCTCAAGGCGGCGCAGGCCGCCGACGACTATCCGGTCAACCGCATGCTCGCCAGGGCCGCCGAGCCGCCGCAGAACCTGAGGGAATACGACCCCGAGTGGGGCAAGGCCTTCTGGGACGGGACCATCGCGCTGAACTGTCCTCACGAGCGCATGCTGGCCTCGGCGAGGACGCCGATGCTGTTCACGCACCACATGCGGGTCATTGACCCCGCGTCCGGCGCGCTGATCGGCGCGATCACCGACTTCCAGGTCGCCAAGGCGCGCGAGCTGGTGACGGGTGCGGGCCAGCCGTTCGAGCTGGTCGATGCGCCGGACGCCCTGCACAGCATGCACGCCGCCGACCCCGTGCGGTTCGCCAAGATCCTGACCGACTGGGCGGAGATGCTGCCGACCTAGGGACAGACACCGGGATGTCTGTCCCTCCGAGGCCTAGAACCGCAGCGCGCGGGCTTCCTTCACGTGCGGCAGGGCCTGGATGCGGGCCAGCAGACTCTCCTCCGGGGCCTGATCGACGCCGACCAGGGCGATGGCGTCCTCGTCGGCGCTGACGCGGCCCAGGTTGAAGGTGGCGATGTTGACGCCGGCCTCGGCCAGGATGGTGCCCAGCGCGCCGATAAAGCCCGGCTTGTCGAGGTTGTTGACGTACAGCATGGCCGGACCGAAGGCGGCGTCCAGTTCCATGCCCTTGACCTCGACGATGCGCGGCGCGCCGCCGATGACGGTGCCGGCGAAGCTGCGCTGGCCCTTCTCGGTGGTGATGGTGATGCGCATCAGGCTGTCGTAGATCGGGCTGTTCTCCTGGCGGCTCTCGCTGACCGTGATGCCGCGCTCCTTGGCCACCGCGGGCGCCGAGACCATGTTGATCTCGGCCAGCATCGGCTTCAGCACGCCGGCGAGCGCCGCACTCGTCATGGGCTTGACGTTCAGGTCGGCGACCTGGCCCTCGTAGGCGATGTCGATGGCCTTGATGCCGAAGTCGACCATCTGGCCGGCGAAGGCGCCGATCTTCTCGGCCAGGGCCACGAACGGCTTCAGCTTGGGCGCTTCCTCGGCCGTGATCGACGGGCTGTTGAGGGCGTTGGTGACGGCGCCGGTCAGCAGGTAGTCGCTCATTTGCTCGGCGACCTGCAGGGCCACGTTCTCCTGCGCCTCGTTGGTGCTGGCGCCCAGGTGCGGCGTGGCCACGACCTTGTCGCTGCCGAACAGCGGGTTTTCCTTGGCCGGTTCGGTGACGAAGACGTCGAAACCGGCGCCGCCGACGTGGCCCTCGTCGAGCAGCTTGCGCAGCGCGACCTCATCGACCAGCCCGCCGCGGGCGCAGTTGACGATCAGCACGCCCTTCTTGGTCTTCGCCAGGTTCTCGGCCGACAGGATGTTGCGGGTCTTGTCGGTCAGCGGCGTGTGCAGGGTGATGATGTCGGCGCGGGCCAGAAGGTCCTCGAGCTCGACCTTCTCGACACCCATCTCGACCGCGCGCTCGGGGCTCAGGAAGGGGTCATAGGCGATGACCTTCATCTTCAGCCCGTTGGCGCGGTCGGCGACGATCGAGCCGATGTTGCCGGCGCCGATCAGGCCGAGGGTCTTGGCGTAGAGCTCCACCCCCATGAAGCGGTTCTTCTCCCATTTTCCCGCTTGGGTGCTCGCATCCGCCGCCGGGATCTGGCGGGCCAGGGCGAACATCATGGCGATGGCGTGCTCGGCGGTGGTGATCGAGTTGCCGAACGGGGTGTTCATCACCACGATACCCTTGGCGGTGGCGGCCGGGATGTCGACGTTGTCGACGCCGATGCCGGCCCGGGCGATGACCTGCAGCTTGTCGGCGGCGGCGATCACGTCCTTGTCGAGCTTGGCGCCCGAGCGGATGGCGATACCGTCGTAGTCGCCAATGACGGCGATCAGTTCGTCCTTGGTCAGGCCGGTCTTGATGTCGAAATCGACGCCGCGGTTCTTGAAGATGTCGACGGCGGCGGGGCTCAGTTTGTCAGCGATGAGGACGCGGGGCATTTGGGTGTTCCTTGAAGCCCTTCCCGTCGATGGGAAGGGTTGGGATGGGGGGTGTCTGCTGAGGATGGGGAGATCAGGGGAGGCTCGGCGCCATCGGCGCCCTTCGCCAGGGTTCCTGCCTTCGCCACCATCCAACCCTCCTCCATCGCGGAGGAGGGCTTTCGAGGGTCAGGCGGCCGCGAGTTCGGAACTCACTGTTGCGAAGGCCCAGTCGAGCCAAGGCGTCAGGGCCTGCACATCGGCCGTGTCGACCGTCGCGCCGCACCAGATGCGCAGGCCCGGCGGGGCGTCGCGGTAGCCGCCGATGTCGTAAGCGGCGCCCTCCTTCTCGAGCACCGAGGCCAGCTTCTTGGCGAAGTCGGCCTGGGCGTCGGCGGGAAGGGCGGTGACGCGCGGGTCCACGACCTTAAGGCAGACGGAGGTGTTCGAGCGGATGGCCTTGTCCTCGGCGAGGAAGGCGACCCATTCGGTCTTCGCGACCCAGGCTTCGAGCGCGGCGAGGTTGGCCTCGGAGCGGGCCTTCATGCCGGCCGCGCCGCCGATGCTGGCGCCCCAGGCCAGGGCGTCGAGCGCGTCCTCGACGCAGAGCATCGAGGGGGTGTTGATGGTCGCGCCTTCGAAGATCTCGAGGTTCACCTTGCCGCCCTTGGTCATGCGGAACAGCTTGGGCATCGGCCAGGCGGGGGCGTAGCTCTCCAGCCGGGCGACCGCGCGGGGCGACAGGATCAGCACGCCGTGCGCGCCCTCTCCGCCAAGCGCCTTCTGCCAGGAGAAGCTCACCGCATCGAGCTTGGTCCAGTCCAGATCCTGGGCGAAGGCGGCGCTGGTGGCGTCGCAAATGACGATGCCTTCGCGGTCAGCGCTGATGAACTCGGCGTTGGGCACGCGCACGCCGCTGGTGGTGCCGTTCCAGGTGAAGACCAGGTCGGCGTCCGGGCGGACCTTGGACGTATCCGGCAGCTGGCCGTAGGGGGCGTCCAGCACCTCCACGTCCGGCAGCTTGAGTTGCTTGGTGACGTCGGTGACCCAGTCCTTGCCGAACGACTCGAAGGCCAGCAGCTGGACGGGGCGCGGGCCAAGCATCGACCACATGGCCATCTCGACGGCGCCGGTGTCGGAGCCGGGGACGATGCCGATCAGGAAGTCGGCCGGCACGCCCAGCACCTCACGGGTGCGGTCGATCGCCAGCTTCAGCTTCGCCTTGCCGGGCTTGCCGCGGTGCGACCGTCCAAGGACGGCGTCGTTCAGGCTTTGGGGGGTCCAGCCGGGTCTCTTGGCGCAGGGGCCTGAAGAGAATTCGGGGCGCGCCGGGCGGTTTTCCGGCTTGGTCGGAATCGTAGTCACTGCGATGTCTCCCATCCTTGCAGATGAGCAGCGCTCCGTTGGGAGAGCGTGGCCCGCCGCCGAAGAACCCGATTTCGCTGCGCCGCACAAGTGAAGTTTTTCTCACGGGGCCGCCAGCGACGGTCTGTCGCGCAAAAATCTTCTCTTACAGGCCGTGATTTGGCGTGGCGGTCGCGCGGGCCTAGGGAACCGGCATGAGCGGGGCGAATCGATATCTCGACTGGATCGTGCTGGGGATCCTGGTGGTCGTCTGGGGGTCGGCCTTCGCCGGCCTCAAGGTGGCGGTAGGCGGCATCCATCCGTTCTGGGTGTCGGCGATCCGGCTTTGGGTCGCGGCCCTGACGCTCTGGCTGCTCGGCTCGGCGCGCGGCGAGCAGATCCCGCGCCTGTCGTTCGGCCGCGACTCGCCGTGGCCGGCCTACGCCCTGGTCGGGCTGGTCGGATTCGCGGCGCCCTTCTTCATGTTCTCGACGGCGGCGAAGGGCCTGCCCAGCGCGGTCAACGCCATCTGCAACGGCGCCTCCCCGGTGTTCACCGCCGCCTTCGCCCACCTGTTCCTGGCGGACGAGCGCCTGACCGGGCGCAAGGCCATCGGGGTGGCCCTCGGCTTCCTGGGCCTCCTGGCGCTGGTCGGTCCGCGGCTTGCCGGGGGCGTGACCCTGGAGGCGGGGTTGCTGGCCCTGGCGATCTGCGCGGCGGCCTTCTACGCGGCCTCGAACGTGCTGATGCGCAAGGCGCCGCCGATGACCTCGACCATCGGCGCCCTGATGATGTGCCTGACCGGCGCCGTCTTCGCCACCGCCGGCGCCCTGGTCTTGGAAGGCCCTCCGCCGATGCCGCCGCTGTGGCCGCTGGCGGTGACCGTATTGCTCGGCGTGGCGTCGAGCGGCCTGGGCACCGTCGGCTGGGTCTGGCTGCTGCAGCGGCGCGGGGCGATCTTCACCAGCATGACCGTCTACCTGCTGCCGCTGTGGGCCACGCTGGTGGGGGTCGGACTGATGGGGGAGCGCCCGGGCTGGAGCGCCTTCGCGGCCCTGGCGCTGATCCTCGGCGGCGTGGCGCTCACCACGGCGCCGAAGCGGGCGGCCTGATCGCAAAATCGCACCCGGGACCCTGGCTTCAGGCGGCGCGGGTCCGGCGCCAGGTCAGGGTCGTGCCGAGCAGGATACAGACGATGATGCCGAAGGTGACCAGGTTCGTCACCGCGGCGAACAGCCAGTCATGGTGTCGTTCCATGACGATGTAGAAGGCATGCAGGCTGAACTGGACCCCTTGCAGGATCATGGCGGCCCCCAGCCAGAGGCTGGCGTACCGGATCGCCAGGATCAGGAAGCCCAGCGCCAGCAGTCCCTCGCCGATCAGGGTGGGCGTCACCCGCGCCCCGTCGGACAGGGTCACCTGGAACAGCAGAGCCGCGATCGTTCCCAGAAGCAAAAGCGCCGCCCCGATACGTTCGGGAGCGGCGCCTCTGAACCATGCGTACAGACAGGTCCCCAAGAGGACCAGCCAGCCGATGATGGGTTCGAGCGATGTGTACATTCTCTGCGTCTCTAACTCTGTTTGAGACGCAGAGAAGTTAAACTATCGCAACGTGGACCCTTAGCCGACCTCGCGGACGTCCGCGGCTTCGACCAGTTGGGCGAATTGCGGCGGCTTGTCTTCGAAGCCCAGACCCTTGGTGCGCACGCCGATGCGGACGCGAACCTGGTCGAGTTCGCCGTGGGCGGCGACGACGGCCGTCCGGGCTTCACCCAGGGCCGCAAGCGCTTCCACGAGCTTGGCCGAGGCATTGTCGCCGACCACGGCCGACAGGCCGAGCTCACGACGGGCCTTCAGCATTTCGGCCATCAGTTCGGCGGCTTCGGTGATCGCCGTATCGAGGGCGGCCTCAGTCGCGAACAGCTTCTGCGCGACTTTGCGCGCCACGAAAACTTTTTCCACTTCCCACTCTCCATCAGCCCTCAGGCGAGGAGAAGGTAAACGAAACCTTAAGGGGCGCCAAGGTAAATGGACGGTTAATTTGTCGCGGAAGCGAAGCGTTAGGGAGATTGCGCGATAAACGCCCGTCAGAGGGCTGTTTTTCGGACAGATGGACAAGCACGGAAGCACCAGTCAGGCCGCCAGCCACGCGCCGTTCCAGGCGCGGATCGCCAGCGTCGCGCTGATCACGACGGTGGCGGTGCTGCTGGCGGCGTGCGGCACGTTCATGATCCAGCAGTGGGCCGTGTCGCTGCAGGAGTCGCGCGCGACCACCGGCGCGCTGAACGGCGTGGTCGCCCGTATCGCCGGGCCCGCCCTCGTCTCCGGCGACAGCAAGAGCGCCGGCAAGGCCGTCGACGCCATCGTCGAGGCCCCTGGCGTGCGCATGGCCAGCCTGGTCGACTCGGCTGGGCGGGTGGTCGCCACTCGCAAGGACCCCGGCCCGGCCGGCAAGGACGAGCATGTGGTGCGGACGCCGGTCTCCGTGGACGGGCGGGCCGTCGGCGCCCTGGTCACGACGGTGGAGGCCCCCACCCTGGCCGACCTGGCCCCGCGCTACGCCGCCCTGACCTTCGCCCTGTTCTTCGGCGCCGCCGGCATCGCCATGTTCGTGGCCACCACCCTGGCTCGGCGCATCACCCAGCCGGTCGACCGCCTGTCACACGCCATGACCGAGGTCGCCGAGAGCGGCCGCTTCACCCTGGTGACCGAAGAGGCCGACGACGATCTGTTCCGCAGTCTGGCGCGCAGCTTCAACCAGCTGATCAGCAAGCTCGACGCAAACGACCGCAGCCTTCGCGCCACGCTGGGGGAGCTGGTGGTGGCCCGCGACGAGGCCAATGCCGCCAACGTGCTCAAGAGCCAGTTCCTGGCCAACATGAGTCACGAGATCCGCACCCCGCTGAACGGCGTGCTGGCCATGGCCGACGTCATGGCCCGCGACGAACTGGACCCGCGCCAGCGTGAGCGGCTGGGCGTCATCCGCGAGTCGGGCGAGCTGCTGCTCAGCGTCATCAACGACGTGCTCGACCTGTCCAAGATCGAGGCCGGGCGGCTTGAGCTGGCCGAATGCGACTTCCAGCTCGAGGACATCGCCGAGGGCGCGGTCAGCGCCTTCCAGGTCATGGCCGTCGAGAAGGGGCTGCGCTTCGGCGTGACCGTCGACGCCGGCGCATCGGGCTGGTGGAAGGGTGATCCGGACCGCATTCGCCAGGTGCTCAACAACCTGCTGTCCAACGCCATCAAGTTCACCGTCGAGGGCGCGGTGGCGGTGCGGTTCTCGCTCGGCCCGACCGGCGGTCTTCGCCTGACGGTCTCCGACACCGGCATCGGCATCGCTCAGGACAAGCTGCCGACGCTGTTCGAGAAGTTCATCCAGGCCGACAATTCCACCACGCGCCGCTTCGGCGGCACGGGCCTCGGCCTCGCGATCTGCCGCGAGCTGGCGCAGCTGATGGGCGGCCAGGTGACCGCGCGCAGCATCGAGGGCGAGGGCTCCACCTTTGTGGTCGAGATGCCGCTGGTCCGCGGCGTCGCGCCGCGCGCGGCCCCGTCGGCGGAGACGGTCGCCGAGGGCCTCGAGGACCGCAAGCTGCGCATCCTGGCCGCCGAGGACAACGCCACCAACCAGAAGGTGCTGCAGGCGGTGATGGAGCCGCTCGACGTCCACCTGCAGATCGTGCCGGACGGCAAGGAGGCGGTGGACGCCTGGCGGGCCGGCGGCTTCGACCTGATCCTGATGGACATCCAGATGCCCATCATGGACGGCGTCGAGGCGGCGCGAATCATCCGCTCGATCGAGGCGTCCGAGCATCTCCCGCGCACGCCGATTCTCGCCCTGACCGCCAACGCTCTGGTGCATCAGGTCGAGGCCTACCTGGCGGCCGGAATGGACGGCCACGTCTCCAAGCCGATCGAGCTGAAGCGGCTCTATGAAGCCATCGACAACGCGGTGACCGCCGCCGCCGCCGCCCGCGCCCAGGCCGCCTGAAGCGCCGGCTCAAGGTGAACAGAACATAACGAGCGGCTCAGAACCGTTTCAGGTTCGACGTGTTTTTCTCTCCTCAACGCCGGGGACGCCGGCGCCAGAGCAAGAGGAACCGAACCATGAAAAAGATCCTGATCCCCCTCCTGGCGGCCTCGGCCCTGACCGCCGTCGCCGCCCCCGCCATGGCCGACCCGTGGCAGAACATCAACCAGCGCCAGGCCCAGCTGGACCGCCGGATCGACCAGGGCGTCCGCAATGGGTCGCTGACCCGCAATGAAGCCTACCGTCTGCGCGCCGAGTTCCGCCAGATCGCCATGCTGGAGAACCGCTACCGGGCGACCGGCGGCCTGCAGGTTTGGGAACGCCGTGATCTGGACCGTCGCTTCGACCGCCTGAGCGCCAAGATCCGCATCGAACGCCATGACCGCGACGATCGTCGTCCGGGCTACGGCGGCGGCTACGGCTACGACAGCGACCGCGACGGCCGCCCGGACCGTACGGACC
>CALALX010000024.1 GCA_937925635.1 uncultured Caulobacter sp. | reverse complement strand
GCCCCTCGCCCTCGTCGACCAGGTCCTGCGCCCCGGTCATCGCCGAGTTGACGACGTAAGTGTCGTCGCCCGTCCCGCCGAAGAAGTAGTCCGGCGCCGAGGCGTCATGCCCGCCGCCGATCAGCGTGTCGGCCCCCTCGCCGCCGAAGAGGAGGTCGCTGCCCGAGCCGCCGTCCAACCAGTCGTCGCCATTGCCGGCGTCGATGACGTCATTGCCCGCACCGCCGTCGAAGGACTCGTCGAACGTCCAGCCCTGCGCGATTGACCAGGCGTCGTTGCGCCCCGAAAGGACGTCATTGAACGCCGATCCGATCAGGCCTTCGATGTCCACAAGGGTGTCTATCCCCGCCCCGCCGGTGTCCTGGGCGCCCCAGTAGCCGACGTTCACGTCCCACATGGCGTAGGTATTGACCGTGACGCCCGCCGCGGCGTCGCTGAAGTCGACGACATCGAAGCCCACTCCTCCCTCGAAGCGGTCGTCGCCAGAACCGTCCCGAAGGATGTCATCACCCAGCAGGCCCCACAGGAAATCATTGCCGGCCCCGCCGTCGAGCACATCGTCGAAGGTGGTTCCGGCTGGAAGGCCTGTGGGAAGCCGCGTGTCATCACCCCACAGCGCGTCGTTGCCGGACCCGCCGGTCAGGCGATCAGACCCGAAGTCGGCGTGAAGCTCGTCGTCGCCATCGCCCCCGTCCAGTTCGTCGTCATAGAAGGAGCTGTTCAGGAAGTCGTCGCCGGCGCCGCCGACCAGCACGGCGATCCCGCCAACGCCATACAGCTGGTCGTCGCCTTCGCCGCCGTCGATGTAGTCGTCACCATTGCTGCCGAAGATGATGTCGTCGCCGCCCTCGCCGTAGATCTCCGCCGAGCCCTCCGAGGTGTTTCGCCAGGTGTAGATGTACGGCTCCTCGGTGAAGGCGCGGATGTGATCGTTGCCGTCGCCGCCGTAGATGAGATTGTGGCCGTAGCCGCCGGTGATCTGATCGGCGCCGCCCCCGCCGTGAATGACATCGTCGCCGTCGCGTCCGTGAAGGCGGTTTGCATCGTCGTTGCCGACAATCGTGTCGTTCCCCGCACTGCCATACACACCCTCGATACTGATCAGGGTGTCAGACCCTTCGCCGTAGGCCTGGGCGCCGACAATGCGCAGGTCGATTGTCGCGGCGACGCTCATTCGAACGAAGTCGATCCCGTCGCCGCCGTCGAGGCGATCATCGCCCGCGCCGCCAATCAGCAGGTCCGATCCGCCGCCGCCGGTCAGCTGGTCGGCGCCCGCGTTTCCGGACAGCTCGTCGTCCAGCGACCCGCCCGTCAGGCTGTCATCGCCCTGCCCGCCCAGAAGCGTGACCGCCTCCATGTTTCGCGCGACGGCGGCGGACACGCCCCCGACGTAGACCGTGCCCTCGATGTCGCTATGGGTGTAGGTGACGGCCTCGGTGCTGGCCGTGAAGTCGGCGCGGAAGCGATCGGCGCCCGCCCCGCCATCCGCCATTCCGCCGCCCGTATGGACATCAAGGATGTCGTCGGCCGTCCCACCACTCAGGTCATCATAGCCGGCGCCGCCGATCACTTCGACGCGCTCGACGTTGCGGATCGTGACCAAGGTCTGGCCATCGATCCGCGCCTGGGCCTCGGTGTCGTTGTGGGCATAGACGACGGCGCCGGTTCGGTCGGACAGGTCGAAACGGCCGAAGTCCGTGCCGCCACCGCCATCGAGCAGACCATTTCCGCGCCCCATGTCGTACCAGCCGTCGTGTCCGCCGCCGGTGACGGTATCGTCGCCGTCGCCGGCGTAGATCTCGTCCGCGCGGACACCGTCACCGCCGGTAATGACGTCGTTTCCGGCGAACACCAGCAGCGGATTCGCCAGAATCTGGCTCAGGCTCAGTCCCAGGTCCGCAAGTCCGGAGATCGATGCGCGCCAATCCGGAATGGGGGCGATCGGACCATCGCCCGACGTGCCGAGGTCGATGCGCGAGACGACGCCGGCCGGAAACAGGGAGCCGCTCGCGTAGGTGAAACCGCTGTCGGAATAGAAGGTGAGTGCGAACGGCGTGCCACTCGGCGCGCGCGCATAGAAGACATAGACGACAAACCTGTTCGCGGTCGCCTCGACCACCCACCATTCGTTCTGCGGATTGGCGGTGAAGTTGATCCCCATGTAGGGCACTTCCCCGAACGGATCGGCTGTATCCAGGTTCGAATTCGGCGCGACAACAATCGCCATGCAAGCCCCCGACAACTTTGGGGCGAACTTGCCATTCCTCTTCGGACCTGTCGACAGTGGCGCCGCGGCCGTGACAGTCACCCCCGTCCGGGGCATTGTCCGGCGCGATGATCGTCCTTGCCCATCGCGGCCACTGGCTGCGTCCCGAAGAGCGCAACACACGCGCCGCGCTGGCGCGGGCGGTGGAGGGCGGACATGGGCTGGAGACCGACATCCGCGACCACGACGGCGCGCTGGTCGTCGCGCACGACCCGCCGACCGGCGACGGGCTGATGACGCTGGACGACCTGCTCGACCTGTACGTCTCAGCCGGCGCGCCCGGCGCCCTGGCGCTGAATATCAAGGCCGACGGGCTGCAGGCCGGGGTGGTCGAGGCGGTGCGTCGGCGCGGGATCGGCAACGCCTTCGTCTTCGACATGTCCCTTCCCGACACGCTGGGCTACCTGAGACAGGGTGCGCGGGTGTTCACGCGCCAGTCGGAGCACGAGCCGGAGCCGCTGCTGTACGAGCCGGCCGCGGGCGTCTGGATCGACGCCTTCGAGCGCGACTGGATCACGCCGGAGGTCGTCGAGGGGCATCTGGCGGCCGGAAAGCAGGCCGCGCTCGTGTCTCCGGAACTGCACGGCCGGCCCCATGCGGCGGCCTGGGCGGCGTGGCGGTCCCTGGCCGGGCGGGCGGGCGTGATGATCTGCACCGATTTTCCCGACGAAGCCCGGACGTTTTTCCAGTAAAGCGCGGGACACGCGACGTCGCGCGAGGCTGGTGGGCATGATCAAGGCAATCCTGTTCGACATGGACGGCGTCCTCATCGAGGCCCGCGACTGGCACTACGACGCGCTCAACGACGCGCTGCGGCTGTTCGGCTGTGAGATCAGCCGCGACCAGCACCTGGCCGAGTACGACGGTCTGCCGACGCGCACCAAGCTGGAGCGGTTGAGCAAGGTCGGCAAGCTGCCGCGGGCGCTGCATGACCTCGTCAACGCCTGCAAGCAGCGCCGCACGCTCGAGCTCATCCAGGAACGTTGCCGCCCGGTGTTCCAGCACCAGTACGCCCTGCGCCGGCTGCGCGAGGACGGCTATCGCCTGGCCGTCTGCTCCAACTCGGTCCGGCGGACGGTGACGATGATGACCGAGCAGGCGGGCCTGGCGCCCTATCTTGAGCTGCAGCTGTCGAACGACGACGTGGCCGCGCCCAAGCCGGATCCGGAGATCTACCTGACCGCGATGTCGAGGCTCGGCCTGGGGCCGCGCGACTGCCTCATTGTCGAGGACAATGACCATGGCCTGCGGGCCGCGCGCGCCAGCGGGGCCCATGTGCTGGCGGTGTCCTCTCCATCCGACGTGACCTACGAGCGGATCGCCGATGTCGTGAAGGGATTGGTCTAGTGCGCTACCTCATTCCCATCGCGGCGCCCGAAACCCTGTTCCCGGCGGCGGACTTTCACTTCCCCAAGCCGCTGATCGAGATCGACGGCGAACCGATGATCGCGCGCGTCATCGCCAACCTGCGCGCGGGCGATCCGGAGGCGAGCTTCATCTTCGTCGTCCGCGCCGAGGACTGCCGGAAGTTCGGCCTCGACCGCACGCTGCGGCTCTGCGCGGGCGCTGACTGTGTCGTCGTCCAGCTGGAAGAGCCGACCCGCGGCGCGGCCTGCTCGGCGCTGATGGCCATCGAGCACATCCAGGACGAAGCGCCCCTCGTGATCGCCAATGGGGATCAGATTCTCGACTGCGACCTGCCCGCCATCTTCGCCGGCTTCCGCGCCCGCGATCTGGACGCGGGCGTCGTCACCTTCGAGTCGGTTCATCCCCGCTGGTCCTACGTCCGCGTCGACCCCACCGGCCTGGTCGCCGAAGCGGCCGAGAAGCAGGTCATCTCCCGCGACGCCGTGGCCGGCCTGTACTATTTCCGGCGCGGTCGCGACTTCGTCGCCTGCGCCACGCAGATGATCCTGAGCGACCGCGCGGTGGACGGGCGCTTCTTCATTGCGCCGACCCTGAACGAGGCCATTCTGGCGGGACTCTCGGTCGGCGCCGCGCCGATCCGGGCGAGCGACTATCATAGCCTCTACTCGCCCCAGCGGGTCGAGCTGTACGAGCGCGCGCTGCAGGCCCGCCCGAAGGCCCCCGACATCGCGCCGACCGGCGTGCAGGTGGTCATTCCGATGGCCGGCCTGGGCGAGCGCTTCGCCAGGGCCGGCTACGCCCTGCCCAAGCCCTACATCGATGTCGCCGGCCGGCCGATGATCGAGCGGGTGATGGACAACCTGGCCATGCCGGGCGGTCGCTTCATCGTCATCGCCCGGCGGGAGACGCTCGACCACCCGGCCGCCGCGCCGCTGGCCCGCCGCGGCGCCGCGACGGTGGCCATCGAGCGCGCCACCGAAGGCGCCGCCTGCACGGTCCTGCTGGCGCGCGGCCGCCTCGCCCCCGACGCGCCCCTGCTGATCGCCAACTGCGACCAGATCGTCGACATGGACTGCGGCCGCTTCGTCCAGGATTGCCACGAGCGCGGTCTCGACGGGTCGATTCTCGTTTTCCGGGACGCCGACCGTGATCCCAAATGGTCCTTCGCCGAGGTCGACGGCGCCGGGCGCGTGATCCGGGTCGCCGAGAAGCAGCCGATCTCCGACCTGGCGACGGTCGGCCTCTACTATTTCCGTCGCGCCGGCGACTTCCTTGACGCGGCGATCGACATGATCGCGCGAAACGAGCGGGTCAACGGCGAGTTCTATGTCTGTCCGGTCTACAACCACGCCATCGCCAACGGGCTGAAGATCGGCGTCCACGAAATTCCCGCCGAGGCCATGCACGGCCTGGGCACGCCCGAGGATCTGGAACGGTACCTGGCCGGCGTCGGCGCATGACCCGGCGGCCCGTCTGTGTCGTGCCGCTCGCGGGGCCGGACCTGATCCACCCGACCCTCGGCCCGCGCCCGCTGGTCCCGGTCGACGGACGCCCCCTGATCGACGTCGCGCTGGGCGGCCGCCGGTGGGCCGGGGCGCTGACGCCCCGCGACCATGTATTCGTGGTTCGCCAGGTTCCCGGCGTCGAGGCCGTGATCTCGCATCTTGAGACGTCGTTCCCCGGTTGCGGAATCGTTCGCCTGCCCTGGATCACCGACGGCGCGCTGCTGTCGGCGCTGGCCGGGGTGGCGGTCCTGCCGGCGTCGGCCGGCCCGCTGATCATCGACCTGGCGGACATCCTCTTCACCGGCGGTCCGTCGGCCGAGGCGCTGACGGCCTGGCCCGACGACCTCGGCGCCCTGGTTCCGTGGTTCGCGTCCGACGACCCCGGCTACAGCTATCTAAGGTGCGACGACGACCTGGTCCTCGAAGCGGCCGAGAAGCGGCGGATCTCCGATCGGGCGTCCGCCGGCGTCTACATGTTCAGGGATGTGGAGACCTTCGTCGCCGCCGCCGGCCATTCGCTGGCCAACCGGCGATCGCTCGCGCACGCCGGGGCGCTGTTCGTCTGTCCGGCGATCAATGGCGTCATCGCCGCCGGCTCGCCCGTGCGCGCGGTGTGTGTCGAAAATGTCGTCTCGCTAAGCGCGAACTTCCGTTCGATGCTATCGACTTGAGTTGGCGGCCCGCGGCGCCTAGTTTGCGCCGCCGAGTGCGGGGAGAGTTGGGCGTGGATGCCGCCGAGCCATTGCGAGGAACGGCCCGGCGCTTGCGCGGCCACGGGCGAATCATTGTCGCCCTGCTGCTGCGCGAGCTGGCGACGCGGTATGGCCGCGCGAATCTGGGCTTCCTCTGGACGGTGGCCGAGCCGCTGCTGTTCTGCGTCGGCGTGATCGGCCTCTGGGCGGTCGTTAAACCGCCCTTCGAACACGGCCTGAAGATCGTGCCGTTCGTCGTCACCGGCTATATGCCGATCATCATGGTCCGCCACATGATCAACCAGTCGCTGGGCTGCGTCCGATCGAACGGGGGCTTGCTGTATCACCGGCAGATCACGCTGACCCACCTGTTCGCGGCGCGGCTGTCGCTGGAGTTCGCCGGCGTCTCGGCCGCCTTCGCGGTGGTGGTTCTGGTGCTGGTGCTGCTGGGCCAGACCGCGCCGCCGGCCGATCTGCTGCTTCTCTACGGCGGCTGGTCCCTGCTGGCCTGGCTCTCGGCCGCCCTGGCCCTGGTGCTGGGCGCCATCTCGGAACTGGCCGAGGCCGTCGAGAGGGTGGTCGGCCTCTTCACCTATCTTCTGGTGCCCTTGTCAGGCACCTTCTACATGGTCGCCTGGCTGCCCGAGCCGTTTCGCAAGGCGGTCCTGTACCTGCCGTTCATCCATCCGGTGGAGATGATCCGCGGCGGGTTCTTCGGATCGGCGGCCCGTACCTACTACGATCCGGCGTACGCGGCCGCATGGGCCGCCGGCCTGACCGTCCTGGGCCTGTTGCTGCTCCTGCTCGTTCGACGGAGAGTCGAGATTGACTAGCGCCGCCCGCTGCCGATTTGCCGCTTCCGAGACCATGACGGCCCCGACGGGCCCCCGCGCGCTGGACGACCAATGACCCCGAGATCTGAACGAGACAAAGCCGCGGAACCGACGGGCTGGACCACGACGCCGACGCTGCTCGACGCGGTGCGCGCGCGGATCGCCGCCGCGCCGCTGTTCATGGCGATGGTCGTCCTGCCGGTGACGCTGGCGGCCATCTACAATCTGCTGATCGCGTCCCCGATCTATGTCTCCGAGGCCAAGTTCATCGTCAGGGCCCCGAACGAGCCGCAGCCCGGCGCCCTGAGCACCGTTCTGCAGGGCGCCGGCATTGCGGCCGGCACGACCGACGCCTACGCCGTCCACGACTACATGACGTCACGGGACGCCGTCGCCGACCTCGACCGCCGCCGGCCCCTGCGAACCATCTTCGGACGTCAAGGTTCGGACTTCCTGCAGCGCTTTCCCCGGCCGTTCGAACGGGACAGCAACGAGCACCTCTACAGGGCCTACAAGCGGTTCGTGACCGTGGGCTACGACTCGACGACCGGCGTCAGCACCCTGCGGGTCGAGGCCTTCGACGCCGCCGACGCGCGCGCGGTCGCGACCGCGCTGCTGGACGGCGGCGAACGGGTCATCAACCAGCTCAACGACCAGGCGGAACGCGACACGCTGGATCGCGCCAGCCGCGAAGTCGTGCAAGCCCGCCTGCGCGTGGCCGAGATTCAGAAGCAGCTGACCGGTTTCAGAAGCCGCGAGCGTGTCATCGACCCGATGCGCAGCTCCTCGGCCAATCTGGATCTCGTGACGCGGCTGAGCGGCGAGCTGGCCACCCTGCGCGCTGAACGGGCCGGCCTGGCCGCGGCCGCGCCGCAGAGCCCGCAACTGCCGCTTCTCGACGACCGCATCAGGGCCTATGAGCGCGAGATCGAGCGCGAACGGGTCAAGGCCGCGGGCGAGAGCAACTCCCTGGCGCCCAAGATCAGCCAGTACGAGCGCCTTGTCCTCGAACGTGACTTCGCCGGAGAAACCCTGACGGCCTCCATGAAGGCCTTGGAGACCGCCCGCATCGACGCGGCCCGCAAGCGACTCTATCTTCAACGGGTCGTCCAGCCGAACCTGGCGGACACGCCGATGGAGCCCCGCCGCTGGCGCTCGCTTCTGATCGTCGCCCTCACGGCGCTGGTCGCCTATGGCGCCCTGATGCTGATCCGCACCGGCCTGCGCGAATACCGGCAATAGTCTCGCGAAGCGATATAGCCACATGCTCGCCGTCGATGGTCTCAGCAAGGTCTACCGGACGCCAACCGGTGAGCACCGTCTCTTCGAGGGGCTGAGCTTCACCCTGCCGCGCGACGGGCGGTTGGCGGTGCTCGGCCGAAACGGCCAGGGCAAGTCGACGCTGATCAAGATCCTGGGCGGCGTGACGCCGCCGACCTCAGGCCGCGTCACCTGGAGCATGCGCCCGTCCTGGCCGCTGGGATTCGCCGGAGGATTCCAGGGCAGCCTCACCGGACTGGACAACATCCGCTTCATCAGCCGGATCTATGACGAACCCGTCGACATCGTCGCCGAACGCACCGAGGCCTTCGCGCAGCTCGGCGCCGACCTGGCCAAGCCGGTCAAGCACTATTCCTCGGGCATGCGGGCGCGGCTGGCCTTCGGCCTCTCCCTGGCCATCGAGTTCGACTGCTACCTGATCGACGAAGTGGTCGCGGTCGGCGACAGCAGCTTCCGGGAAGCCAGCCAGCGCGAGCTGTTCGACCGCCGCCGCGACCGGGCCTTCATCATCGCGTCCCACGACACCGAACTGATCCGGTCCACCTGCCGACAGGCACTGATCGTGGAGGGGGGACGGGTCAAGCTGTTCGACGACATCGAAACCGCCATCGAGATCTACAGCGCGCTGGGGCTGCGGGGCGATCCGGGCGCGGAGCCGCTGGCGCCGCTGGACAGCGGGAGGGGCGGCCCGTGGTGACTTCTCCCAAGACGCCGAAGAGGCGCAAGGCCCCGGCGCCGGCCCTAGCTCCCACCGCGGCCGCCGCCGCCGAGGAGATCTGGTGGGACCGGTCGGCGTTCGCCACGGGGGTCGACATGTCCATCCCCTGTCCAGAGGTTCTGGACGTGACCGGACGACATCGGGTGCTGGTGTTCGGCCCCATGAAGGTCCTGCCCGCCGGGCGCTGGCGCCTGGCCGCGCGCTTCGCCCTGTCGCCGGACGCCGCGGGCCATGATTACATTCTGCAGTTCATCCATGGCGGAGCCCTGGCGGAGCGGCGCTTCCGGCCAACGGCGTCCGGCGAGTTCGAGGTTGCGCTCGTCAACGAGTTCGATCATGACGCGGCGGCGGCGATCCGGTTGTGGAATGCCCGCGCGCTCTTCCATGGCGAGCTTCGCTTCCATGGGGCGCTGGTGACGCGTGAGTCGGCGCCCCCGCCGACGAAGCAAGAGTGAACGGCCGCCGATGATGGCGGCGAGGAGTGTCTGTGAGTAACTGGCCCGAACGACCGTACTTCTACCTCGGCGAGGATCGGGCCCTGACCCGGTTGGTCGGCGGGCAACCCTTCTACGTCTACACACGAGACAGGAGCATCACGCCCTGGATCATCCTCGGGGGCACCTGGGAGGATTTCGTCGACGGCGTGCTGACCGCCCTCGCCGCGCCCGGCGCCGTGTTCCTCGATGTGGGCGCGAACCAGGGCTACTACACGGTCAAGATCGGCGGGCTGGTCGGCCCCACCGGCAGGGTCTTCGCCTTCGAGCCCAATGCCAAGATGTATCGGTTCCTGACCGACAACATCGAACTCAACGCGCTCCAGCCTCGTGTTTCGGCCTACCAGGTCGCCGCCGGCGCGGCGGCCGGAACGGCCCAGCTCGAGGTCGACGACGACTATCCCGGCGGCGCCCGGGTCCTGTTGGCGTCGTTGAATGAAACCGCGCCGAAGCTGGTCGAGGTCGAGGTCGTGAAGATCGACGACGCCGTGCCCGCCGACCTCGTCGCCGACCTCGTCAAGATCGACGTGGAGGGCTTCGAACCGCTGGTCTGCGAAGGCATGCAGAACCTGCTGCAGCGGTCGCCCAATGCGGCCATTGTCTGCGAGATCAGTGTCGCCTTCTGGCGACGCTTCGGCGATCCGGCGGATCTCCTGCGCCGCTGCGCCGGCGGACGTCGCATCTTCCGCATTCAGCCCGACGGCATGCTGGACGAGCTGAGCGCCGACCTCGACTCCGTCCTCGATCCGAACTTCATCAGCTATGTCCTGCTGCTGCCGAACACGCCGGAACGGCTGGCCGCCATCCGCCACCTGCTGAAGCGCTGACCGTGACCGGGTCTGACATCGTAACGCCCCCGATCGTGCCGGTCGTTCTCTGCGGCGGATCGGGAGCGAGGCTGTGGCCGCTGTCGACGGACGCGCGGCCCAAGCCGTTCCTGCCCTTGCTGGACGGACGCTCGACCTTCCAGGAGACCCTCGCCCGCGCCGGCGCGATCGAGGGGGTGGACACCGTGCTGATCGTCGCGAACCAGTCGAACCGCGATCTGATCAAGGCGGAGACCGACGGCAGCGCCTTCGCCGTACAGCTGCTGCTGGAGCCGGTCGGTCGGGATTCCGCCGCCGCGATCGCCGCGGCGGCCGCGTGGCTTGCGCGTCATCGGCCCGGAGTGGTGGCGGCGTTCATGTCCGCCGACCATCACGTGCCGGACCGGGACGCCTTCGCGGCCGCCATCGCGGGCGCCGCACGCGCCGCGCTGGACCATGGCGTCGTGGCGCTCGGCCTCAGGCCCGACGGGCCGTCGACGGCGTTCGGCTACATCAGGCCGCTTCCGGACGGCGGCGCGGTCGCTCGCATCGGGGCGTTCGTCGAGAAGCCCGACCGGGACACGGCCGAGCGGTACATCGCCGCCGGATATCTGTGGAACAGCGGCAACTTCGTCGCGCGGCCGGAAGCGCTGCTCGCGGAGCTGACGATCCAGGCGCCGGAAATCGCCGCCGCCGCCAGCTCCGCCGTGGCCGCCGCGGTCGCCGAGCCGGGCGCGACCCTGCTCGGCCCCGAATTTTCACAGTCGCCGTCGATTTCGATCGATCGGGCGCTCATGGAGCGCACGACCGAGGCGGCCGTCCTGCCCGTCGGCTTCGCCTGGTCCGACATCGGGTCCTGGCGCGCCGTCCTGAGCGCCTCGCCGCGCGACGACGCCATGAACAGCCTCAATGGCGACGTCGTGATGGAAGGCTGCACAGGCTGCATCGTGCGCATGCCGCCGGGGATCCGGGTGGCGATGGTCGGCCTGAAGGACATCGCCATCATCGCGAACGAAACCGGCGATCTCCTTGTCTGTGATCTGGCGGCCGGCGAGGACGTGAGAAACGTCGTCCGACGCCTCCAGACGGCCTCGAGGTCGACCGGGAAACCCTGAGCGACATCGTCGAAGTCCACCGCAACCCTGCGTCCCAACGCGCGCTACACAGCCGCGAAGCGAGTGATGTTTCCCGTTGGGACGGGGTCCTATAGTCACCCAAGCGGGCGCGACGTCGCCCGCGGAGAGTTCGAGGCGCCCCTTGTCACGCCGCATCTGTATCGATGGCTTCAACCTCGGAAAGCCGAAGGGCTCCGGAATCGCGACCTACGGGCGCAATCTCAATGTCGCGCTGCGCGCCATCGGGTGCCAGACACACATCCTGCACGGCCCCCAGAGCAGCGTCGGTCGCAACAACCTGCTCAACCAGATCGCGATCAACGATGCGCCCGAGGCGGCCTACAAGGTCAATCTGATCGATCAGTACCTGACGCCTTACGTGACGCCGTTCGGACGCACCGCCCGACGCGTGGAGCCGACCGACGACGTCCTGCCGAGCCAGGCGTCCAAGCGGGTCAAGGTCGACGGCGTTTGGGCGGCGAGAGACGTCTTCCACGCCTCGAACAGGCGCTACGCGCGCACCAAGAGGTTCACCGCCGTCCACATGCCCGGGGGGCGGACGCAGCGACCGCAGGCGATGCACTGGACCGCGCCCCTGCCGATGCGCGTACCCGGCATGCCGAACGTCTACACGATCCACGACCTCGTGCCGCTGCGCCTCCCGTTCACGACGCTCGACAACAAGCGGCGCTTCTATTTCCTCTGCAAGCGGCTCTGCCAGAAGGCCGATCACATCGTCACCGTCTCGGAATCGGCGCGTCAGGACATCATCCGGGCGTTCCGCATCGACGAGCGACGCATCACCAACACCTATCAGTCGGTCGACTTCCCCCCCGCCCTCCTCGAACGGAGCGACGCCTCCGTCGCGGCCGAGATCGAAGGCATCTTCAACCTGGGCTGGAAGCGCTACTTCCTGTTCTACGGGGCGGTGGAGCCGAAGAAGAACCTCGGGCGCGTCATCGAGGCCTATCTCGCGTCCGGCGTCACCGACCCGCTCGTCATCATTGGTGCGGACGGCTGGCTGACGGAGTACGAGACCAAGATGATGTACGGCGACATCGTCACCGCGCAGACGGTCCGAAACAACGTCATCCGGCGTGAAGATCGCATCCGGCGATACGACTATCTGCCGCTCCCGGCCCTGGTCAGCCTGATCCGCGGCGCCAAGGCCACGCTGTTTCCGTCGCTGTACGAAGGGTTCGGCCTTCCGGTGCTGGAATCCATGCTGCTCGGAACGCCGGTTCTGACCTCCAACGCCGGTTCGCTGCCGGAGGTCGCCGGGGACGCCGCCCTGACGGTCGATCCCTATGACTCGATGGCCATACTCCGCGGCATCCAGACCCTCGATCAGGACGAGGGCCTGCGCGACGAGCTGGTGACGCGGGGCCGGACGCAGGCCGCCAAGTTCACCGTCCAGGCCCATGGCGCGCGCCTGAGCGACGTCTACGGCCCACTGCTCTGACCATGGCGCGGTTGCTGTTCGATGCGACCCGGCTAGCCTGGCGCGCTCGCCGGAACGCGCCGACCGGCATCGATCGCGTCCTTCTGGCTTACGCGGACTGGCTCGACGAGCAGACCGAGCATGTGGTGATCCCCGTCGCCGTCGCCGGCGGCCGGCTCGTCCGCGTGTCCCCGGCGCGCTACCGACGCCTGCTGGCTCAGGCCAGGATGGTTCGGCGGGCGGATGCGGGGCCGCTCGACCAGGCCTGGGCCGATCTTCTCGAGTCCCTCGGCGGCGGCGCAGGGACCGCGGTCCGCAGGCCGGTGCCCGCCACGCCGAGGAGCGACTGGCTCCCGATCGGGGCGGATCTGGTCAGGCGCACGAGCCTGCGTTTGACCCCGCCGGTCGAGGGCGACCTCTATCTGAACGTCGCGCACTCCGGGCTCGAACACGCGGGGCTGCTGGCCGGACTGGCGCGCCGCCGGGTTGCGCCGATCATCCTGGTGCACGACCTCATTCCGATCACCCACCCGGAGTTCTGCGCGCCGGGCGCGGAGGCGCGTCACCGACAACGGATCGACAATGTGCTCGCCAGCGCACGCGGCGTGATCACCAACTCCCAGGGGACTGCGGACGCGCTCGCCGTCTATGCTGGCCGCCGCGGCGTCGCGGCGCCGCCGACGGTCGCGGCGCCGCTCGGTATCGAACCGACCTTCCGGCCAGGCATCGAACCGGCGGCCGCCGGTCGCTACTTCCTCGCGGTGGGAACCCTGGAGGCGCGGAAGAATCTGACCTTCCTGCTGATGCTGTGGCGGCGGCTGGCCGAAGCGCTGGGGCCGGCGGCGCCGCATCTGATCCTGGTCGGCCGACGGGGCTGGGAGAACGAGGCCCTGCTTGATCAGCTGGAGCGGGCGCCGGGACTGGGCCGCCTGGTGCACGAGATCGCCGACGTCGACGACGACCGGCTCGCCGCGCTGATGGCGGGCGCGACGGCCATGCTGGCGCCGTCGCTGGCCGAAGGCTTCGATCTGCCCGCCCTCGAGGCCCTGGCCGTGGGTGCGCCGCTGATCGCCTCCGACATCGACGTCCACCGCGAACTGGCGCGCGGGGCGACGCTCGTCGACCCGCTCGACGGACCGGGCTGGATGGCCGCGATCCTGCGCGCGCTCGAAGGCCCGGGCAGAGCGACACCCTTCCAGCCGCCGCGGTGGAGCGGGCATTTCGCGCGGGTGTCGGCGGCACTTCGCGAGTGGGCTCATGACGCGTCGCGGGGATAGCGTCGCCCCCTCCCCGACCACGGTGCTGGCCGTCGGCCGCCTCGCGGACAATCCATACCTGCCCGCGTTCTTCCCCGACGCGACGATCCTGCGACGGCTGGGGTGGCGGGGTCGACCGGACGCGGTCTGCGTTCTCGCCGGCGACCCGGCGACCGGCGCGGCGCGCCAAGTCGCCGCCAGCCGGGGCGCGCGCCTGATGGTCGTGGAAGAAGGCCCCATCCGGTCGGCCGGCGCCCCGACGAGCGGCGCCCCGTCGGTCAGCCTGATGGTTGATCCGGGCCGGCGTCTGGAGGCCCTGCTCGCGGATCTGTCCTGGGCCACGCCGGATCTGAAGGCGCGCGCCGCGACGCTGATGCGGATCATGGAGCAGGCCGCGCTCTCACGCTGCAACGCCGGGCGTGACCCGACACCCGAGCTCGAAGGGGCCGGCGAGCGCGCCCTGGTCCTGGTTCTCGACCGCTCCGGCGAGGAGGAGGCGTTCGGCGCCCCGCCGCCGCCTCCGGGCGCCTACGGCGAACTTGTTCGCCTGGCCCGGAGCGAACATCCGGACGCCTGTCTGATCCTTCTGCGTCCCCTTCCGTCCGGCTCGCTGACGGCGGACGAGATCGCCCTGGTCGATCGGGTCGTCGAGGGCGACGTCGACGCCGCCCCCCTGATCGACCGGGCGACGGTCGTCTACGCCGCGGGCGGATACCTGGCGCTGGAGGCCCTGCTCCGAGGCCGACCTGTCGTCTGCGCCGGGGAACCGGCCTTCGGCAGCCTCGGACTGACCCGGGACCTGGCGCTCCGGCCGGACCGACCGACCATCGACCGGCAAACGCTGTTCGCCGCCCTCTACCTGCAGCTGCCGACCTACGCGGACCCTCACGGCGGCGCGCCTTGCTCGGCCGAGGCGGCGATCGAGCGGGTCGCGGCCTTCCGTCGGCACGCCCGGCGTGTGGCGGGCGACTGGATCGGCCTCAACATCGCGCCGGCCAAGGACCGTGTCCTCGCCGACTTCCTGGAGGGCCCCTGTTCGACCTTCCGCGCGCGCTCTGCGTCATGGTCGTCTTCGCCGACCACCTCGCGACTGGCCGTCTGGTCCTCGGCGGCCAACCGGCGGACGCGCGCCGCCGAGGCCGCGCGCCCGGGGAGCATCGTGCGGATCGAAGACGGCTTCCTCCGGTCCGTGGGGCTCGGCGCGGCCTTTCATGAGGCCGGATCGATCGTCCTCGACCGGCGAGGCATGCACTATGATCACCGCGGCCGTTCGGAGCTGGATGACCTGATCGATCAGGCCCGCGGCGACACCGCGCTGCTGGAGCGGGCGCGTGGCCTCGCGGCGCGGATCGTGGAACTGGGCCTGACCAAATACAATCTGGACCAGGGCGCGGGGCCGCCCCTCTCGACGCCGGCCGGCCGGCGAGTCGTGCTGGTGCCCGGCCAGGTGGCCGACGATGCCTCGGTGCTCACCGGCGGCGGCGGCATGACCGCCTCCGACCTGCTGCGGCGGGTCCGCGCGGCGGAGCCGGACGCCCACATTGTCTTTCGTCCTCACCCCGACGTGCTGGCCGGCCTGCGACCGGGCGAGCGCATCACGGCGGGCGACAGCGAAGCGGATCAGATCGCCGACGGCGGCGACATCATCGACTGGATCGACCGGGCGGACGCCGTGCATGTGCTGACGTCGCTCGCCGGCTTCGAGGCTCTCCTCCGGAACAAGCCGGTGACCGCCCACGGCTGGCCCTTCTACGCCGGGCGGGGCCTCACCGCCGACCGGGGCCTCGGTCCGGCGCCGCGACGCGAGGCCGCCTCGCTCGAGGCGCTCGTGGCCGGAGCCTTGATCCTGTACCCGCTCTACGTCCATCCGGTGAGCCGGCTGCCCTGCTCGCCCGAGCTGTTCGTTTCCAGCCTCGCCGAGCAACGCGGTGCGCGCGGAGACGCCGCCTCGGGCGGACGGTACGCCCGGGTGCTTCGCCAGATGCTGGGCCGGCGGCCGGCCCGGACCTACTGATCAGACCGGGGCCATCAGGCGCCGAGCCGCTTCCCGGGCGACCAGCCTGACGCCGTCCCTGGTCGAGAACGCGCCATTGATCTGGCACGCCGCCATCACGGCGGCGCGGAAGGACCGGAAGAGCGCGCGATCAGGCGCCGTCGGCGAACGCCAAAAGCTGTCGAGGCCGCCTTGATGGGTCAGCCCCGGCATATCGTACAGCGCGCGCCCCAGCGCGATCGTCGGAAGACCGGCCTCCAGCGAGGACAGGCCGCCCGTGGAATTGACCGACAGCACCGCGCGGGCGGCGGCGATCATCGTCGGAAAATGGCCATCGTCGGCGAAGAACACGCGGGCGGCGACGCCGGCCTTCGCGGCCGCCGATCGGACGTGTCGCTCGTGCGGCTCCAGGCCGTGATCGAGCGGATGGGTCTTGAACAGCAGCCTGCTGCCCGCCGGAGCCTCCCGGGCGAAGCTCTCGACGACGGTCGTGATGAACTCCTCCGTTCCGCTGAAGGGCGAATGGCAGGTCAACTGGCTGTCGCCCGGGCGTTGCAGCAGCGCCATGAACACCGGCGATCCATCGAAGATCGCCTCGATCCGCTTCAGCTTCGCCGGCCGATTGACCCGCTGCGCCAGGTAGCGGCGGACATGCCCCCAGGCCTGGGCGGCGGCGGAATAGAGGTAGGGGCTGCGGTAGTTGGGCAGCAGCGGATGCGCCGCGTACCGCCACAGATGGTAGGCCGATATCTGACGGATCGCGGGCGGGGTGATGCGGCCGACGGGTCTGATGGCGCACTCCGGCCCGACTACGACGCCGCGGTAGTAGTCCGGATCGCGCGGCAGCCTGGACCGCGCGTTGACGCCATCGCGCTCGAGCGTGACCCAGTGCGGCCGGAAGTAGCCTTCCTCGAACACGTGCACCGCGAGGCCGCGCCGCCGCGCGACGCCGATCGCCTCGGCCGCGTAGGCCTGGCTGTCGCCGTGCAGGATCAGGTCGGTGACGCCATCCGCGACCAGCCGGTGCTCGAGCCATCCGCTCCAGCCGTCACGGGGTCCGCGATAGAACAGGCTCTCGGCCAGACCCCAGTCGGCCAGGTCGCCGCCGTTCAGGATGACGCGCCGGCAGCGCGCCCCTTGCTCTCGCAGATGCGCGGCCAGAACGCGCGACAGTCTGCCGAAGGGCGCGGTGACAATGAGGAAGTGACGCTAGCCGGTCGCTCGCCGCGCGAGGAGAATCCGCTCTAGGCTCCCGAAGCTTGAACATCAGCGCCAACCGCCCCCCGGGGTCCGCCAGAATACAACACGCACTACTGGATCACCCTCACCACGCTCACGTCGTAGGCCACGCGGGAAATCGACGAGACGAGCTCGAAGAACTTGCGAAGCTCGGCGGTCTCGGACCGCGGCGCGTAGATCAGATCCTCGGCCTGGACCTGGAAACTCCCGGCGACGAAGAAGCCCGCCGGATCCCTGAGGTTCAGGCGATAGACGATCGGCGTCGCGGCCTGCCCGTCGGGGACGGAAAGGCCTAGCGCCCTGGCCACCTCGGGCCGTTCGAGGCGGAACAGGAACACCGAACTCGCCTGGGCGGCGTTGGTGTCGAGACCGCCCATCCGGCTGATCGCGCCGGCCAGGGTGAGGGTCTCGTCCTCGATCGGAATTTGCGCGGCCCGCGTAAAGGCGCCGAAAGTGCTGAACTTTCGCGGCCGGTAGGTCACGCGTACCTGATCGCGCGGAGCGAGGCGCACATTCTCCGAGGAAACCGCCAGCAGCGAGGCCAGCGTTGTGGACGCTGACTGGCCGTCGCGGACGACGGTCACGACGACATCCGCCGCCGGTCGGGGAGAACCGCCGGCCGCCGCCAGCAGGTCCAGCAGGCGGTCGCCGCCCGTCGACAGCGGATAGCGCCCGACGTTCCGCACCTCGCCGATCACCGTCACCGTGTTGGTCAGGTTCGTCGCGACGGAGACGAGAACCTGCGGATTGACCAGCCGCCCGCGCAGCGCGGCCCGCACGGCCGCGCCGGCCTCGGCCGGCGTGAGGCCCGCGACGGAAACGGGGGACGCGAAGGGAACGGCGATGGTTCCGTTTCGGTCGACGGTCAAGTTGAAGACCCTGGCTTCCGCGTTCGCGCTGTCGGGCTGGAGCACGGAGACGAGAAGAACGTCGCCAACGCCGATCAGGTCGATCGGCGCGGTGCTGGCGACCGGCGCCAGCGACTGCATCGGTCGGGCCGCGTTCGCGGCCAGCACCTGGCTGACGCGGTAATCCAGATCGACGACCTGGTAGCCGCCCTCCACGCCCGCGGTCTCGGCCACGCGCCGCGCGGAGGGTCCATCATGGGGAAGGGACTCGCAGCCGCTCACCAGGACAAGGAGAAGAACGAGGGCGAACTGGCGCAACGGATCTGGTCCCAAGAGCGACTTCACCACACGCATGGCGATGGTCACGAAACAACACAAGGCGCCTTTTGGCATAGGCCGCTTCAAAGGAGAAGGTCGCTCCCGCCCAGCGGGCGTTTCGCTCGCCTGATTGCGCCGTCGCCTGCGGCCCTCGGCATGACCACGCCCGCGCGCTATCCCCTTGCAAGCGGTCGGACCGTGGGACAAACGTGACGGCTCTGCTGAGGATCTGTTGCCGAGATGATGGAGATTGGCGGCTTTTGCCGCGATGCGCCGAGCGACCAGACCGCGCTCGACATCTTCAAGGACCTGTGGCTCCACCAGGTGCCGATCGAGGGCGCGGTTTCGGGCGCCGCCGCCGGCTACCTGGATCTCGATCCCACCGTGTGGTTGGCCGAGCAGACCTTCGGCTCGCTACGCGGCCTGCGGTGCCTGGAACTCGGTCCCTTCGAGGGCGAGATCTCATGGAGCCTGCATTGCGCGGGCGCCGATGTCGTGTCGATCGAGGCTCGGCGTCGCAACTTCCTCAAATGCCTGATCGTCAAGAATCTTCTCGGCATGTCCAATGTGCGCTTCATGCTCGGCGACTTCATGCGGCACCTGGAGGAGCCGGGCCCGGAGTATGATTTCTGCATGGCGAGGGGGGTGCTGTACCACATGCCCGATCCCCTGCGGCTGATCGAGCTGATCGCCGGCCGTTGCCGCCGCGTGTTGATCGGCACGAACTACGTCTCGCCCAGGATCTTCAACGTCGACGACATCCCCGACAATTCTGGCCTGCCCAAGGTGGCCTGGACCTTTCCGGACAAGGACGGGGCGCTCTTTGAATACAAGGGCCTGACTGTCAGACAGTACCGGCAGGTCTATCCGTTCGACCCGGAGGAGCACTGGAACCAGGGCGCCGGGGGCCCTGCCCTTCACGCGCACATGTTGACCGCGGCCGACATCCTGCGTGCGGTCGAACATTTCGGCATGCGTGTCGTCGGCCAGGTTCTCGACTACCCTGACGGGGATCGTGGACCGGCCATCTATTTCTGCGCCGAACGCGCCTAGACGGACGGCTCAGGCGCCGCCCAATACCCTTCATCCCCGGCGAGCTCGCCGGACCAGCCCCGCCGGAACGCCATGAGCAAGCTTCAGCAGTACGCCCAGAACCAGCACGAGCAGTACGAGAACACGTGCCAGGACCTGGACAGCGCCCGGAGCCAGGTGGCCCCGGACTACGACCAGGTGCGCGCGGTCGCGCCGGCCTTCGCCCACCTGATCCTGCAGACCTGGTTCCTGCGGCAGGGCCTAGCCTATGTTCCCGGCCAGACGGACACCTCGGAACTGTCCGTCCTCGACTTCGGTTGCGGCGTGGGTCGGGTGATGGAGGCCTTCAAGGATCTGGGCGTCGGCCGCGTCGACGGCGCCGACATCAGCGAGGCGATGCTGCGTCACGCGGCCGCCTCTCCGACGCTGGCCGGGTCGAACTTCTTCCTCACCAGCGGCTTCGACACGGGCGACTCCCCGGCCGAGGCCTATGACATCGTCTATTCGTTCCTGTGCTTCCACCACATCCCGATGCGCCTCACGCGGCTGAAGATCCTGGAGGCGATGGCGAGGAACCTGAAGCCGGGCGGCCTGTGCTTCGTCGAGCTGAAGATCTACCCGGGCGCCACGGCCGCCAAGATCCCGCCGAACCATGCGCACTGGAGCGAGAACATGGTGGCCCGACACACCAACAGCGCTTCCGACGTCTGGGTGACGCCCGACGCCCTCGGCATGGTCTACGAGGACTTTCGGAACTTTTACAACGACGTCGGCATGCTCGAGCTGGACACCGGCGTCGATCTGCACACCTACGTGCCCGAGAACATCTACCAGCTGGGCTTCAACGAGCTGTACGTGTTCGGCTCCAAGCAGGGCCACGGCAAGTGGCGGCTGCTCAACGGCGACTTCGCCTGACGCCGGCGACGAAGGACGACCGTCATGCGCCAGCTTGTCCTGATCGATGAGGCGATCGCCGTCGATGCGGCCGTCCTCGCCGAACATGTCGCCCGGGCCACCCTGGGCGAGACGCCGGTCGTGGTTCTCGATGCCGACGGCGCGGCGGACTTCGTCGGCGAGGGAGTGGCTGCGACGCCGCTGCGGGAGGCCCGCGCGCGACCGTGGATCGAGGTCGACATCGACGAGTTCCGCGTCTCGGACGGACGCAAGATCATCGTCGCGAACCACCACGACGGATCCCTGCCGCGCCGCATCGACCGACGGACGAGGAGTCTCCTCACCCACTGCGATATGTTGGTCGCGCGCTGTCCGCCGCATCAGTTCCTGGCGGCGGCCCGCTTCTACGAGTCGTCCCTGTTCGCCCTGACCGGTCAGATGAACGAGGCGCAGGTGACGGCGGCGGTCGGCTATCTCAACGGCCTCGTCGACCGGCTCCGGGCCGGCGCCGCCGAACGGCGCCACCGCGATCCCGCCGATGACCCCGGCGAGGAAGCGCCGCCCCCCGCCGAAGAGCTCATGCTGTCCAATGACGGCCATCCCGGCGAGGAGGGGATCGAAGAGGGCGTGATCTTCGAGACCCGGCCGGGCTGGTTCGCCGAGGACGCCGCCCGCATCGGGCTGGACTTCATCGCCGAGAAGGTCCGCTTTGCGGGCCGCCAGGTGGAGGTGCTGGAGGGGACGCCGGGCATCGCCATGTTCGGTCCCTACGTCCGGCTCGACGCGGGACGCTATCGCCTGCAGCTGCAGCTGGACACGGGCGCCGCGCCGGGCCTTCGATTCACGCTCGAGGCCGTGTGGGGCGGCGGGGCCAACAGTCTCGCGGCCTTTGTCTACGACGCCCGGGACGCCGCCGGCGCGGTGCGCGCCGTTCTCGCCTTTGACGTCGAGGACGCCGCCATCGGTCAGCCTCTCGAATTCCGGCTCTGGACCGCCGAGAACGCGCCGGCGGCGCGTCTGCGATCAATCCGCCTGGGTCGGGTGCTGACATGACCGGCAAGTCCGCCCTGATCCTGACGCCGACGAGCCGATGCCGGCTGAGCATCACGGTCAATCCGGCCGCGATCCGGCCGCTGTGGACGACGGCCGCGGCCCAAAGCGATCTCGCCCTCGCCTTCGCGCCGCCGCCGGAGGACGATTGGACCCTGCAATGGGCCGAGATGGACGCCACCGTGCGCCTCGCCTGGCCCGCCGACGTTCGCCGCCTCGCCCTGGTCGGCGTGCGGTCGTTGTCCTCGCTAGACGCCCTGATGATCTGGGACCTGTCCCATTCGGCGCCGATCGGAGCCGAACTGCTGATCGTCGACCCCGTCCCCCTGCTCAGCGACACGCCTCTCGACCGAAGCTACTACGCCGGCTGGATGCGCGAGGAGGCCGCCCCCGGTCCCGGCGAGCGCCTGTTCCGCAAGGCGGCGCCGGCCCCGGCCGAGCGCGACGCCGGCCTCGGCGCCTGGACCTTTGGGCTGCCGATGGAGCGCCCCAACCCGGCGGTGCTCGAACGCCTGATGGAGCGGGTGGCCGGACTCGGACTCGAGGCGGCCGATATCCTGGTCGCCTGCCCGCCCGATCAGGCGGAACGATTGCCGGCCGGCGTCCGGCACGCCGAAACCGCGCCCGGCGCGACCCTGACCTTGAAGAAGAACGCGCTGGCCGAGGCGGCGGCGCACGCCAACCTCTGCCTGTTCCACGACCGTCTGCTGCCGCCGCGCAACTTCCGCGCGGCCGTCGAGGCCTTTGGCGACGCCTTCCCGATCACCGGCTTCCAGAACCTGCTGATCCATCCGCGGGACCAGCCGATCGCGCGCTACTCCGACTACCATGCCGAGTTCGGCCCCGGCGCCGACCGGATCGCCTCGCTGACGCCGGACGGGGCGCCCACGCGGCGGATCTACCAGGACCTGCTCGACCTGAGGCAGAACTGGCGCAGCGACTTCGTGGAGGCGTCGATCCACGAGTATGGACCGACCTTCTACCTGACGGGGTCCCTCTACCTCGCCAAGCGGAGCGTCTGGCGTCATTGTGGTCAGGACGAGGCCATCGACTGGGGGGGCCTGGAGGATGTCGAGTTCGGCCACCGCGCACTGGCCGCCTGCGGCATCCCCATGCGTGTCAATCCGCTGGCCTTCGCGCGCACCGACCGCCTTCGGCCGATCGTGTCGGAGGGCGCCATGGCCCATGTGGCGGACAGCATCGAGGCGCCTGTTCTTCGGCCGGGGCAAGCGGCCATCGCCGCCGACCCCGCGTCGGCGCCCGTCTTCGACCTGACCGAGGCCGACTACCGCGGCCGGCTTGTGCGCTTTGTCGAACACTGGGTCGCGCCCATGAACCGGGCGCCGGCCCGACGGCATATCGCCCTGGCCAGCCTGCCGGACATGGCCGACCTGGCGCGTCTGCTGATCACCCTGCTTTTCCTGTGTCAGGTCCGGCGCTCGGAGGCCGAGCTCAGGCGATTCCTGGCCGCCGTGAGCGGCGACCTGCTGCTGTCGGCGATGGATCGCGCCAGCGAGACGGGCGTCGTTGCGCGCGTGATGGACGGCGCGCTGCTGGTCGATGAACTGATCCGCTCGAACTACGTCACCGACCTGCTGCTCCTCGGCGAGAAACGGCCGCTGTTCCGCGCCGCGCCGATGTCCGCCGACGATCAGCTGACGATGCGCCTTCTTGAGGTCTGGACCGATCCGCGCCACGGGGTCAGCCACCCCGGGCCGTTCCCGCGGTTCGCGGCGGCCGTCAGGGCGGCCCTCTAAGGCCGCCCCCTGCGCCTAGAGGAAGTCCCCGGCCGAGAGCTGGCTGGAGGTGGTGT
>CALALX010000023.1 GCA_937925635.1 uncultured Caulobacter sp. | reverse complement strand
CCTGCCGATCGGCGGGGTGGTGGCCGGGGTCCTGACGCTGGAGATGGTGATGGTGGCGGTGAAGGTGGCGACCACTGGCGCCGC
This sequence comes from uncultured Caulobacter sp., assembly GCA_937925635.1. Lineage (GTDB taxonomy): Bacteria > Pseudomonadota > Alphaproteobacteria > Caulobacterales > Caulobacteraceae > Caulobacter. The sequence goes on along the minus strand of CALALX010000023.1, from coordinate 27,784 downwards.
CGCGGCCAACGCCACGCCCCAGGCCTCCGCGCCGGACGTGACCAACGCCGAGACCATCGGCCGGGTCCTCTACACGGACTACGTCTACTTCTTCCAGGCGGCCGGCCTGGTCCTGCTGGTGGCCATGATCGGCGCCATCGTGCTGACCCTGCGCCACAAGCCGCACATCAAGCGCCAGAGCGTCTCCGCTCAGACCGCGCGCACGCCGAAGACGGGCATGAAGATCGTCGACATCAAGCCGGGCGAGGGGATTTCCGAGTGACCCTCCTTCGCCAAGGCTTCGGAGGGCGAGCCCTCCAATACAACAACGGCTTCGCGGGACTTGTCCTGCGTAGCTCCGCCAGGAGCGAAGCAGGATGATTGGCCTCACCCACTATCTCACCGTCGCCGCCATCCTGTTCACGATCGGCGTCTTCGGCATCTTCGTGAACCGCAAGAACATCATCGTCATCCTGATGAGCATCGAGCTCATCCTGCTGGCGGTGAACATCAACCTGGTGGCCTTCAGCGTCTTCCTGCACGACGTCGTCGGGCAGATCTTCGCGATGTTCGTCCTCACCGTCGCCGCGGCCGAGGCCGCCGTCGGACTGGCGATCCTGGTCACCTTCTTCCGTAACCGCGGCGATATCGCCGTGGACGACGCCTCGATGATGAAGGGCTGATCGTGGAGAGCCTCGTCACTCTTCTTGTCTTCGCGCCGTTGGTCGGGGCCATCGTGGCCGGCCTGTTCGGCCGCCGCATCGGCGACGTCGCGTCCCAAGCGGTGACCACCGGCCTGCTGATGCTGGCCTGCGGCCTGTCCTGGTACACCTTCATCCAGTGGACCTGGGGCCACATGGAGCCGTTCACGGTCGCCCTGGCGCCGTTCATCAACATCGGCGACTTCCAGTCGGCCTGGTCGATCCGCATCGACGGCCTGTCGGCGGTGATGCTGGTCGTGGTGACCAGCGTCTCCAGCCTCGTGCACCTCTACAGCTGGGGGGACATGGCCGAGGACGACAGCAAGCCGCGCTTCTTCGCCTACCTGTCCCTGTTCACCTTCGCCATGCTGGCGCTGGTGACGGCCGCCGACTTCATGCAGCTGTTCTTCGGCTGGGAAGGGGTGGGGCTGGCGTCCTATCTGCTGATCGGCTTCTGGTACAAGAAGTCCACCGCCAGCGCCGCCGCCATCAAGGCCTTTGTGGTCAACCGCGTCGGCGACTTCGGCTTCGCCCTCGGCATCCTGACCGTGTTCTGGATGTTCGGCACCATCCAGTTCGCCGAACTGTTCCCGCTGATCGCCTCGAAGGCCGGCACGGGCTGGGTCTTCCTCGGCCACAACTGGTCGGCGCTCGACCTCGCCGGGGCCCTGCTGTTCGTCGGCGCCATGGGCAAGTCGGCCCAGTTCTTCCTGCACACCTGGCTGCCGGACGCCATGGAAGGTCCGACACCCGTATCGGCCCTGATCCACGCGGCGACCATGGTCACCGCCGGCGTCTACATGGTCTGCCTGCTGTCGCCGATGTTTGAGTACGCGCCGGTGGCCAAGCAGATCGTCACCCTGATCGGCGCCGTCACCGCCCTGTTCGCCGCGACGGTCGGCTTGGCCCAGAACGACATCAAACGGGTCATCGCCTATTCGACCTGTTCGCAGCTCGGCTACATGTTCTTCGCCGCCGGCGTGGGCGCCTATGAGGCGGCCATGTTCCACCTGTTCACCCACGCCTTCTTCAAGGCCCTGCTGTTCCTGGGCGCCGGCTCGGTCATCCACGGCATGCACCACGAGCAGGACATGCGGCGCATGGGCAATCTGTGGAAGTACCTGCCGTTCACCTATGCGGTGATGACCATCGGCACGATCGCCATCACCGGCATCGGCATCCCGGGTCTGGGCGGCTTCGCGGGCTTCTACTCGAAGGACACCATCATCGAGGCGGCTTTCGCCGCGGGCCAGCACAGCGGCGTCGGCTTCTTCGCCTTCTTCATCGGCGTGTTCGCGGCCGGCCTGACCGCCTTCTACAGCTGGCGCCTGGCCTTCATGACCTTCCACGGCACGGCCAAGTGGGGTCACGACGCGCACCACGCCGACGACCATGCGCACGCCGCGCATGACGATCACGCCCACGACGATCACGGCCATGGCCACGACCATACGCCGCACGAGAGCCCGCTGGTCATGCTGATCCCGCTCGGCCTGCTGGCCATCGGCGCGATCGCGGCCGGCTTCGTGTTCGTCGACTACTTCGTCGGCCATCACGAGGCGGAGTTCTGGCGCGGGGCCATCTTCTCGGGCGAGCACAACCACGTCCTGCACGAGGCGCACAACGTCCCGACCTGGGTGAAGTGGGCGCCGCTGGTGGTCTCGACTCTCGGCCTGCTGGTCGCGGTCTGGGTCTATCTGATCAAGGAGGGCATGGGCGCCGCGATCGCCGCGCGTCGCGGCCCGCTGTGGACCTTCCTTTACAACAAGTGGTTCTTCGACGAGCTGTACGACGCCACCTTCGTGCGCCTCGCCCGCTTCCTGGGCGATGTGTTCTGGAAGGGCGGCGACCAGCGGATCATCGACGGCTTCGGGCCGGACGGCGTGGCCGCGGTTTCCCGGGCCGTGGGCAAGCGGACCGGCCAGCTGCAGACCGGCTACGTCTACCACTATGCGTTCGTGATGCTGCTCGGCGTGGCCGGGCTGCTGACCTACGCCCTGTATCAATGGTCTCGGTGAGGGACGCTTAGGCCATGACCGGAATTCTCTCCCTCACCACCTTCCTGCCGATGGCCGGCGTCGCCGCCATCCTGCTGCTGAAGACCTTCGGCCAGACCGGCGAGCGGGCGGACACCGCCGCCAAATGGATCGCCCTGGTCACGACCCTGGCGACCTTCGCCCTGTCGGTGCTGTTGGTTGTTCAGTTCGACCAGGCCGACCCGGGCTTCCAGTTCCTGGAAGAGATCCCGTGGTTCGCGGGCCTCAGCTACCGCATGGGCGTGGACGGCATCTCCATCCTGTTCGTGCTGCTGACCGCCTTCCTGCTGCCGCTCTGCGTGATCGCCAGCTGGAAGAGCATCGACAAGCGCGTGCTCGAATACATGATCGCCTTCCTGGTCCTCGAGACCCTGGTGATCGGCGTGTTCTGCGCGCTGGACCTGATCCTGTTCTACCTGTTCTTCGAGGCCGGCCTGGTCCCGATGTTCCTGATCATCGGCATCTGGGGCGGCAAGAACCGGATCTACGCCGCCTTCAAGTTCTTCCTCTACACCCTGCTCGGATCCGTCCTGATGCTGGCCGCCGTGCTGACCATGATCGGCGTGGCGGGCACCAGCTCGATCCCCGAGCTGATGCGCTACCAGTTCGCCGACTGGCTGCAGCCCTGGCTTTGGATCGCCTTCTTCGCCAGCTTCGCGGTGAAGATGCCGATGTGGCCGGTGCACACCTGGCTGCCCGACGCCCACGTCGAGGCGCCGACGGCCGGATCGGTCATCCTGGCGGGCATCCTGCTGAAGATGGGCGGCTACGGCTTCATGCGCTTCAGCATCCCGATGTTCCCGGACGCGAGCCAGATGTTCGCGCCGCTGGTCTTCGGCCTGTCGGCGATCGCCATCGTCTATACCTCGCTGGTCGCCTTCCGTCAGACCGACATCAAGAAGCTGATCGCCTATTCGTCGGTCGCGCACATGGGCTTCGTGACCATGGGCATCTTCAGCGGCAACGCCGTCGGCGAGCAGGGCGCCCTGTTCCAGATGCTGAGCCACGGGGTCATCTCCGGCGCGCTCTTCCTCTGCGTCGGCGTCGTCTATGATCGCATGCACACCCGCGAGATCGCCTTCTACGGCGGGCTGGTGAACCGCATGCCGTTCTATGCGGCGGTGTTCATGCTGTTCACCATGGGCAACGTCGGCCTGCCGGGCACCAGCGGTTTCGTCGGCGAAATCCTGACCATGACCGGCGTCTACCAGGCCTCGACCTGGACGGCCTTCGTCTCGGCCTCCGGCGTGATCCTGTCGGCCATGTACGCCCTGACCCTCTATCGCCGCGTCGTGTTCGGCGAGATGACCAATCCGGCCCTGGCCCAGATCACCGATCTGGATCGCCGCGAGATGCTGATCTTCGCGCCGCTGATCATCTCGACCCTGTATCTGGGCGTGCAGCCCGACGTCGTCTTCAACATCACCGGCGCCTCCGTCGACGCGCTGGTCGGCGCCTGGCGCGCCGCTCTGGCCGGGTGAGCCGCCGATGACCTCCTTCTCCCTCTCGCTCGTCTGGCCCGAGGTCATCCTCGCCGGCGCGACGCTCATCCTGCTCGTCCTGGGCGCCTTCCGCGGCAGGGGCGGGGTCGTGTTCAACGGCCTGGCCGTCCTGACCCTGGCCGCCGCCGCGGTCGCCGCGGTCGTCGGCCCGCAGGGCCGAGGCTTCGCCGGCGGACTGGTCGCCGACGATCTCGCGGTCTTCGCCAAGGTCGCGATCTACGCCGCCAGCGCCTTCGGCATCGTGCTCGGCGATCGCTGGCTGGCCCGCAAGGGCGAGAGCAAGTTCGAGTTCCCGGTGCTGATCCTGCTCGCCGCGCTCGGCATGGGCATGATGGCCTCGGCCGGCGACCTGATCTCGCTCTACATCGGCGTCGAGCTGCACTCGCTGGCGCTCTACGTGCTGGCCGCCTTCCGCCGCGACGACGCGAAGAGCTCGGAAGCCGGCCTGAAGTACTTCGTGCTCGGCGCCCTGTCGTCGGGCCTGCTGCTCTACGGCGCCTCGCTGATCTACGGCTTCGCCGGTTCGACCCACTTCGACGCCATCGCCGCCTCGGTGCAGGGCCATGCCGACACCGGCGTGCTGTTCGGCCTGGTGTTCCTGATCTGCGGCCTGGCCTTCAAGGTCTCCGCCGCGCCGTTCCACATGTGGACGCCGGACGTCTATGAAGGCGCCCCGACCCCGGTCGTCGGCTTCTTCGCCGCCGCGCCGAAGCTGGCCGCCATGGTCCTGCTCGCCCGCGTGCTGCAGGAGGGCTTCGCCGAGGCCGTGGAGCAATGGCGCCAGGTGATCCTGCTGGTCGCCCTGGCCTCCGTCTTCGTCGGCGCTTTCGCCGGTCTGGCCCAGAAGAACCTCAAGCGCCTGTGGGCCTACAGCTCGATCGCCAACATCGGCTACGCCCTGATCGGCCTGGCCGCCGGCGGCGAGGCGGGCGTCCAGGCCATGCTGATGTTCATGGTCCTCTACATGGTCGACGTGACCGGCTTCTTCGCCTGCCTGACCGCGCTCCAGCGCGACGGCCGTCCGATGGAGACCCTCGAGGACATGGCCGGCCTGGTGAAGGAACGCCCCGGCCTGGCCCTGGCCATGACCGCCTTCTCGCTGTCGGCCCTCGGCCTGCCGCCGTTCACGGGCTTCTTCGCCAAGTTCTACGTCTTCAAGGCGGCGATCGGCGCGCACCTGGAGTGGGCGGCCATCGCGGCCCTGGTCGGTTCGGTCGTGGCGGCGGTCTACTACCTGCGCCTGATCAAGGTCATCTGGTTCGACGCGGCGCCTTCGGCCACCGAGAAACCCGCCGTCAGCGCCCAGGCCATCGCCATCGCCGCGGCCCTGTTCTCGTTCCCGGTCGGGCTGGTGGCGCTGATCTGGCTCGATCCGCTGTCCAAGGCCGCCGCGGCGGCGTTCGGCGGCTAGGCGGGACGGCGCTTGTCGCCCTTCGAGATCATCGTCTTCGACGAGATCGACTCGACCAACGCCGAGGCCGCCCGCCGGGCGAGCCGGGGCGAGCTGTGGCCGGTCTGCCTGGTCGGCCTGACGCAGACCGCCGGCCGCGGCCGGCGGGGCAGGGCGTGGGAGACGGCCAGCGGCAATCTGGCCGCCACCTTCCTCTACGAGTCCGACCGGCCGGTGTCGGAAATCGCCCAGGTCTCCTTCGTCGCCGCGCTGGCCGCCGGCGACATGATCGCGGACTATGTCCCGGCCTCGCTGGTGACTCTGAAGTGGCCCAACGACCCGATGGTCGCCGGGATCAAGGCCGGCGGGATCCTGCTGGAGTCCGGCCAGGTTCCGGGGCGCGCCTCCTGGGTCGCCGTCGGTATCGGCGTCAACCTGGCCTACGCTCCCGAGCAATCCGAGCGCCCCGCCACCCATCTGGCGGCGCATCGCCAGGGCGGAGCGCCGAGCGTGCTGGAGGCCGCCGAGCGCCTGCGCGACCACTTTCAGCGCTGGCTGTCCGTCTGGACCCGCGAGGGCTTCGCGCCGATCGCCGCGGCCTGGACGGCTCGCGCCCACGGCCTGGGCGAGCGCTGCGTGGCGCGGCTGGCCGACGAAACGGTCGAGGGCGTGGCCGAGGGACTCGACCCTGACGGCGCCCTGCGTCTGCGCTTGCCAGACGGCATGCTGCGGCGCATCACGGCCGGCGACGTGTTTTTCGGCGGATCGTAGCGGCGGGCGCAGCCCATCGTGGTCCGATCCGCCTAGCATATATTCGACGGTCCGACCTTGTCGGACCGGAAGGGGGCGTAATGCTGCTGGCGATCGAGCAGGGCAACACCAACACGCTGTTCGCGGTTCACAACGGCAGCGACTGGATCGCCCAGTGGCGCAGCGCCACCGAGAGCACCCGGACCGCCGACGAGTACGCCGTCTGGCTGTCGCAGCTGCTTGAGATGAACGGCCTGAGCCTGAAGTTGCTGACGGCCTGCATCATCTCCAGCGTGGTGCCGCAGTCGATCTTCAACCTGCGCAACCTCTCGCGCCGCTATCTGAACGTCGAGCCGTTGATCATCGGCGAGAACGCCGACCTCGGGATCGCGGTGCGGATCGACAAACCGTCCGAGGCCGGGGCCGACCGGCTGGTCAACGCCATCGGCGCCCATATCGCCTACCGGGGTCCGCTGATCGTCATCGACAGCGGCACGGCCACGACGTTCGATATCGTGGCGGCCGACGGCGGCTTCGAGGGCGGCATCATCGCCCCGGGCATCAACCTCTCCATGCAGGCCCTCCACGACGCCGCCGCCAAGCTGCCGCGCATCGCCATCCAGCGGCCGGAGCGCAACCGGGTGGTCGGCACCGACACCGTCACCGCCATGCAGTCGGGCGTCTTCTGGGGCTACATCAGCCTGATCGAGGGCCTGATCAGCAAGATCAAGGCGGAACGGGGCGAACACCTGACCGTTGTCGCCACGGGCGGCGTCGTGTCCCTGTTCGAGGACGCCACCACCATGATCGACCACTACGACCCCGACCTGACCATCCGTGGTCTGCTCGAGATCCACCGCCGCAACCGTCGGCTGGAGTCCTGATGTCCGCTGACACGTCCGACGAACTCGTCTTCCTGCCGCTCGGCGGGTCGAACGAGATCGGCATGAACTTCAATCTCTACGGCTTCGGTCCCGAGGACGATCGCAAGTGGATCGTCGTCGACCTGGGCGTGACCTTCGGCGACCAGACGACGCCCGGCGTCGACATCATCCTGCCGGATCCGACCTTCATCGAGGAGTACGCCGACGACATCCTCGGCATCGTGCTGACCCACGCCCACGAGGACCACATCGGCGCCGTCGCCTGGCTGTGGCCGCGCCTGCGGGCGCCCGTCTACGCCACGCCTTTCACCGCCTACCTGCTGCGCGAGAAGCTGCGCGACGCCGACCTGCTGGACGAGGTCGACATCACCGAGGTCCCGCTGAGCGGCAAGTTCAGCCTCGGCCCGTTCGAGCTCGAACTGGTCACCCTGACCCACTCGATCCCTGAGCCCAACGGCCTGGCGATCCGCACGCCGCTGGGCGTGATCCTGCACACCGGCGACTGGAAGATCGATCCTGATCCCATGCTGGGCGCGGTCACCGACGTCGAGGCCATCCGGCGACTCGGCGACGAGGGCGTGCTGGCCATGGTCTGCGACAGCACCAACGTCTTCGTCGACGGCTCGGCGGGGTCGGAAGCCGACGTTCGCGTGGCGATGAACAAGCTGATCGTGGGGCTGAAGGGCAAGGTCGCCGTCGCCTGCTTCGCCTCCAACGTCGCGCGGATGGACACCGTCATTCGCGCCGCCCAGGCCGCCGGCCGCAGGGTGGTGCTGGCCGGCCGCTCGATGCACCGCATGGCCGCCGCGGCGCGCAGCGTCGGCCTGCTGCAGGATATCCAGCCGCTGCTCGACGATACGCAGGCCAAGAATGTGCCCGAGGACCAGATCCTCTACCTCTGCACCGGCAGCCAGGGCGAGCCGCGCGCCGCGCTGGCCCGAATCGCCGAGGGCAATCATCCGCACATCCGCATGTCGGACGGCGACCATGTGATCTTCTCCTCGCGGGTCATCCCGGGCAACGAGATCCCGATCCGCAACCTGCAGAACAAGCTCGCCGACCGGGGGGTGCGCCTCTACACCGAGCGCGACCATCCCGGCATCCACGTCTCCGGCCACCCGTGCCGCGACGAGCTGGCCCAGATGTACGCCTGGGCCCGGCCGAAGATCGCCGTCCCGACCCATGGCGAGCGCCGCCATCTGCTGGAGCATGTCGCCTTCGCGAAGGACCTGCAGATCGAGCAGGCCGTCGCGCCGCGCAACGGCGACATGGTCCGCCTGGCCCCAGGCCGCGCGGAGATCATCGACGAGGTCCCCGCCGGCCGCCTCTACGTCGACGGCGGCGTGATGACGCCCGAGAACGGCGAGGCCCTGCGCGAGCGCCGGCACGCGGCCTACAACGGCATGCTGGTGGTGTCGGTGGTCCTGAATGACGGCGGCAGGATCCTGGCCGGTCCGACCGTGAAGGCCGTCGGCCTGCCCGGCGACGAGGACTACTCGATCGAGGAAGCCGTCTACGACCTGGCCGAGGAGGCCTCCCAGGCCCTGAAGAAGGTTCCGGCCGAGGAACGCGCGATCGACGAGGTCGTCGAGACCACCCTCTGCCGCGTCGTGAAGAAGGCCGCCCACCGCATCTGGGAACGCCGCCCGGTCGTCGAGGCGACGGTTCTGCGGGTGTGATTGTCCGGTCGGGGAAGCATCGCTAGTCTCTTCCCTGAGTAGAGGGGAAGCGCCGTGTCCAACCCGTCAGAGCTTGAGACCATCGGCGGTCCGCCTGCGGCGGGCGAGGGGACGGGCTGGACCCTTCTGCGCCACGGATGGCCCGCGCTACTGATCTTCACGGCTCTGGCATGGGGCTATCTCGTTCAGCCGGTCGGGCTGGACGGCGAGATCGAACAGACCTTGCACGGGCTTTCGCGGGAGGCCTTGGCCGAGGGCCGCTGGTCCGTGCTTGTAAGCCACGTCTTCGTCTCGCCGGGCATCATGGGCGGCATTGTCGCCGGCTTCGTGACCTTCGGCGCGGTCCTGACCACGCCGATGCTGCGCAACCCCGACTGGATGGGCGGGTGGCGGCTCCTCGCGGTCTTCGCCATCTCGGCGGCGGCGGCCGGCGCCGCCCATCTTCTCTCGGGCGCCCCGACGCCGCTGCTCGGCCCCTGGCCCGCGCTGGCGGCCGTGGCCCTGTGGACGGCCATCGCCGGGCGCGGCCCGAGGATTCGTGAGCCGGACGAGCAGCCCGCGCATCGGCGGTCAGACTTCGAGGAGGCCTTCAATCTGGTTCTCCCGTTCCTCTTCCTCCTGATCATCGGCTCGAACGAGATCCGGGAGACGGCCGCCTTGCTTCTTCCCGGCTTCAAGTTGCCGCTCTGGACGGCCGCCGTCGCGCTGGCGGGGGTGGGCGTTGTCGGCTTCTTCGCCTCCCGCTTCGGCGGCGAGATCGGTCGTCGCGTCGTCGCGGGCATGCTGGGCCTGTTGTGGCTCGGTCTGGTGATCTCCCTTGCCGCCCGGTACGCGCCGCAGGCCTCGGCGATCGTGGCGGCGGCTACGGGCCTGCCCTGGGCGTCCTGGGCCGCCGCGCTCGCCGTCGGGGTCGCCGCCGGCTTGCAGGAGCGTCGCGGACGCAGCGTCCCGGCGCATTGACCTCGCGCGCGCGGGAGGCCACCTGTAGCCCATGACCGAAGGTCCCTGGGGTTCCCCGACCGAGTCCGCCGACCGCGCCGCCGAGGCGCGGACGCCTGAACCGGCGTTCAACACCCGTCCCGCGCAGGCCTGGGGCGTGTTCCTGATCGTCGCCCTGATCGGTCTCACCTACCTGTGGCAGCTGACCGCGCCGGATCCGGAGACGGAGTTCGCCGCCGCGCTCAGCGCCCGGTCGATCGCCGAGGGGCGCTGGCAGACGCTGTTCACCTCGATGTTCATGCACGGGGGCGTCGCCCACCTGGTGATGAACCTGTCGGCCCTGCTTCCGTTCGGCCTGATTGTCGCGCGCCGCATGGGGCCGACCGTCGGCGGCCAGCTGCGCTTCCTGGTCTTCTACCTGCTCGCCGGGCTGGCCGGAAATGGCGTCTGGCTGCTGATGGGCGCGGGGCAGGGCGGGGCGGTGGTCGGCGCGTCGGGCGCGATCTTCGGCCTGTGGGCGGCGGTGCTGCGCATGCGGCGCGACGGCGGGCCCCTGTATCCGCTGTTCTCCTGGGAGGTCGCCCGCCAGATGGTAGGCCCGCTCATCGCCAACGTGCTGGTCACCGTCGCGTTCGGGGTGATGACGGCCGGCAGCGGCGTCGGCGGCATCGCCTGGCAGGCCCACCTGGGCGGCTTCCTGTTCGGCCTCGCGACGATCGGCCTCTTCCTGCCGCCACGGCAGAGGGTGTAGACCACCCGCCGACCGCACCAGCCCCGGAGTCCGCACCCATGATCGGCAAGCTCAACCACGTCGGCGTCGCCACCCCGTCGATCGACGATGCGCTGACCATGTATCGCGACCTGCTGGGCGCGACCTCGTGGACGGACAAGTGGGCCATGCCGGAGCAGGGCGTCTGGGTCTGTTTCGTGAACCTGCCCAACAGCCAGATCGAGCTGATCGAACCCTACGGCGAGAAGAGCCCGATCCACGGCTTCCTGGCCAAGAACCCCAAGGGCGGCCAGCACCACATCTGCTTCGAGGTCGAGAACATCTACGAAGCCCGCGACGCCCTCGTCGCCAAGGGCGCGACCGTGCTGGGCGAGCCGCGCATCGGCGCCCACGGCACCCTGATCATCTTCGTGCATCCCAAGGACATGGGCGGCATGCTGGTGGAGCTGATGGAAACCCCGAAGGACGCCCACTGATGAGCCTGACCACCGGCATCGCCATCTACTTGACCCTCTGGTGGACGGTGTTGTTCGCCGTCCTGCCGTTGGGGAGCAAGACCTACGCCGAATCCGGCATCGAGGTGACGGACGGCGGCGATCCGGGCGCGCCGGTGAATCCGAACCTGAAGAAGAAGTTCATCACCACCACCTGGGTCGCGGCCGTCGCCTGGCTGATCCTGTTCGCGGTCATCAAGTCGGGCGTTGTCAGCCTGCCCACGATGCCCGCCAACTACTGACGATCGCCCGCTTTTCGGGCGACGGGCGCACGTCGCTTGCCGTGTCGCCCATTGTTTGGGCGAATCCTGCCCCGGTGCGACGCCGCGTGACGCGAGGCTCGCGACCGCCGCCGCCCCGGGTCTAGCCTTCGCGTCATGGAGGCCGGTTCGCCGGTCTTGCTCCGTGGCGTTTTTCCCCGACGACGACTGAAAGGCCGCCGGCCCAGCCGGCGGCCTTCTTTTCGCCGCCCGCGTTGCCAATGCAGGGACCCAGAGGCTAAGTCAGCCCGACCAGTCTCCCCGAGGATCCCTATGCGCCTGTCGCGCTATTTTCTGCCCACGCTCAAGGAAGCGCCTTCCGACGCCCAGATCGTCTCGCACCAGCTGATGCTGCGGGCCGGCATGATCCGACAGGAGGCCGCCGGCATCTATGCCTGGCTGCCGCTGGGCCTGAAGGTGCTCAAGAAGATCGAGCAGATCGTGCGCGAGGAGATGGACCGCGCCGGCGCCGTCGAGCTCCTGATGCCGACGCTGCAGCTGGCCGACCTGTGGCGCGAGAGCGGCCGCTACGAGGCCTATGGCGATGAGATGCTGCGCATCACCGACCGCCACAAGCGCGACCTGCTCTACGGCCCGACGGCCGAGGAGGTGGTGACCGACATCTTCCGGGCCTCGGTGAAGTCCTACAAGGACCTGCCGCTGAACCTCTACAACATCCAGTGGAAGTTCCGGGACGAGCGCCGCCCGCGCTTCGGCGTGATGCGCGGCCGCGAGTTCCTGATGAAGGACGCCTACAGCTTCGACCTCGACGAGGCCGGCGCCCGCGCGGCCTACAACCGCATGTTCATCGCCTATCTGAACCTGTTCGCGCGGATGGGCCTGAAGGCCGTGCCGACCCGCGCCGACACCGGCCCGATCGGCGGCGACCTCAGCCACGAGTTCATCGTCCTGGCCGAGACCGGCGAGAGCCAGATTTACTGCCACAAGGACCTGGTCGAGATGGGCGCTCCGGGTCCCGACGTCGACTGGTACGGCGACCTGCAGCCGCTGGTCGACGCGCGCACCTCCCTCTACGCCGCCGCCGACGAGATGCACGACGCGGCGGCCTATGACGCCATCCCCGAGGACAAGCGCCTGACCGCCCGCGGCATCGAGGTCGGCCACATCTTCTATTTCGGCGAGAAGTACTCGGCGCCCATGAAGGCGAAGGTGACCGGCCCGGATGGCGTCGACACCGTCGTCCACATGGGCAGCTACGGCGTCGGCGTATCTCGCCTGCTCGGCGCGATTATCGAGGCCAGCCACGACGCGGGCGGCATCATCTGGCCGGAGGCGGTCGCGCCGTTCGATGTCGGCGTGCTGAACCTGCGCGTCGGCGATGCCGCCTGTGACGCCGCCTGCGAGAAGGCCGTCGCCGCGCTGGAGGCCGCCGGCAGGGACGTCCTCTACGACGAGACCGACAACCGGCCGGGCGGCAAGTTCGCCACCGCCGACCTGATCGGCCTGCCGTGGCAGCTGATCGTCGGCCCCAAAGCCCTGGCCGAGGGCAATGTCGAGCTGAAGAACCGCGCCACCGGCGAGCGCACGGTGGTCGCGCTGGACGCCGCCATCGCCCAGCTGACGGCGAAGGCCGCGTGAGCAAACCCCTGGCCTCCGGCGCGGCGCCCTTCGGCGTCTGGGAGCGGGCGGTCGCCTTCCGTTACCTGATGGCCGTCCGCAAGAGCGGCGGCGTCGCGCTGGTGACCATCTTCGCCTTCGTCGGCATCGCCATGGCGGTGTTCGCGCTGATCACCGTGATGAGCGTGATGAACGGCTTCCGGTCGGAGCTGCTCGACCGCCTGCTCGGCTTCAACGGCCACGCCTATGTGGCCGGCGGCATTCTCGGCAGTCCCGATCGCGACAAGGCGCTGGAGCGTATCCGCAAGGTGCCCGGCGTGGTGCGCGCCACGCCGATGATCCAGGGCCAGGTGATCGTCATGGGGCCGGCCCAGATCACCGGCGCCATCGTCCGCGGCGTCTCGGCCGCCGACGTCAAGGGCACGGCGATCATCGCCGACAACATCAAGCGCGGCTCGCTCGACGGCTACGGCCGGGGCGACTACGGCGGCGACCTGATCCTGATCGGCGACCGCATGGCGGCCGCGCTCGGCGTTGGGCCCGGCGACCCGGTGACCCTGATCTCGCCGACCGGCGCGACCACCGCTTTCGGGCAGAGCGTGAACCAGAAGGACTACACCGTCGGCGGCGTCTTCTCGGTCGGCATGAGCGAGTTCGACCAGGCCTTCATCTACATGCCGCTCGACCAGGCTCAGCTGTTCTTCGGGCGCGAGGGGGTGGTCGACAAGATCGAGATCATGCTCGACAGCGCCGACAGGGCCATCGGCATGAAGCCGGCGATCGCCCAGGCCGCCGGCCCGGCGGCCATGGTGTTCGACTGGACCCAGGAGAACGAGACCTTCTTCAACGCCCTGCAGGTCGAGCGCTCGGCCATGCGGCTGATCCTGATGATCCTGGTGGCCATCACCACCCTCAACATCATCGCCGGCCTGGTGATGATGGTTCAGAACAAGCGCCGCGACATCGGCATCCTGCGCACCGTCGGGGCCAGCCAGAGCGCCATCCTGCGCATCTTCTTCATGGCCGGGTCGCTGATCGGCGTGCTGGGCGCGGCGGCCGGCCTGATCCTCGGCGTCGTGGTCTGTCTGAACATCGAGACCATCCAGCAGATCGTCGAACGCATCACCGGCGCCCAGGTGTTCAACCCCGAGGTCTACTTCCTGAGCCATGTGCCGGCGAAGATTGAATGGAGCGAGGTGGGGCTGGTCACGGCCTGGGCCCTGTTCATGAGCTTCGTCGTCACCCTGCTGCCGGCCTGGCTGGCCTCGCGCCTCGATCCGGTGGAGGCGCTTCGCTATGAGTGAGCCGGTGCTCAGCCTGCGCGGCGTCAAGCGCACCTATGTCACCCAGTCCGGCCAGTTGCCCGTGCTCAAGGGCGTCGACCTGGACGTCCTGCCCGGCGAGATCGTCGGTCTGATCGGCCCCTCCGGCTCAGGCAAGTCCTCGCTGCTGCATGCCGCCGGCCTGCTGGAGCATCCGGACGGCGGGACGGTCGCCGTCTGCGGCCAGGACTGCACGAAGCTGTCGAGCCGGGCCCGCACCAGGGTGCGTCTGACCACGATCGGCTTCGTCTACCAGTTCCACCATCTGCTGCCGGAGTTCACGGCGCTGGAGAATGTGGCCATGCCGGCGATGATCGCCGGCCGCGGCGGCGCCTACGCCCGCCAGCGGGCCGAGACGCTGCTCAGCGGCCTCGGCCTGGGCGAGCGCCTCGACCACCAGCCCGCCCAGCTGTCCGGCGGCGAGCAGCAGCGGGTGGCCATCGCCCGCGCCCTGACCAACGAGCCGCGCCTGCTGCTGGCTGACGAGCCGACCGGCAACCTCGATCCAGAGACGGCCTCGGCGGTCTTCCAGCAGCTGTACGACCTGGCCCGCACCACCGGCGTGGCGGCCGTCATCGCCACCCACAACCTCGAACTGGCTCGTTACATGGACCGCGTCTTCGCCATGAAGGACGGCCACCTGGAAAAGCAGCGAGGCTAGGGCCAATCGGAGGGGAAACATGGCCGCCGGAATGTCGATTCGGCCTAGCTCTTCCCCGGACAGGGAAAGGCGGTTCGCACCGCCGACCTGACGAAATCCTTCATCGACTCGCCCGCCCTTGGATGGGCGGCGGCGATGACCGGCAGCACCCGATCCGGCGCGTCGACGATGTCCAGGCCCGCGGGCAGGCAGGCGCTTGCGCTCGCGATGGAGCCGAAGATCATGCCGGAGCAGAAGCCGTACTCGCCCGGGTCGTCGCTGGCGCAGTAGCGCTGGTAGTCGACGGCGTCGGACCGGGCGTACTTCGCGCGCCGCTGCGCCGCGTCGAGGTAGACGAAGTCCAGCGTCATCGGCTGGTCGCTGTTCGCCGCCGGCTTTCGCCCTTCGATCCAGGCCAGCGACTTCGGGTCGACCGCTTGCGGGCGGAAGCCGCCGGGAGCCGGCAGGCCGTTGACCAGCAGGTGAACGGCGTTCGGCCCTTCACCGGGCTGGTCGAACGTGATCCGGGGCTCGCCGTTCCAGCGCAGGTCGCCGTTCTGGAGCTGCACGACATAGTCGCTGGTGATCGTGAACCCGCCTTGCCGAGGCCCGGCCGAGACCCGCGACGTGGTCACGGTCTCCGGACCCGACTGGGCCGCGATGGCCAGCGAGCCGGCCCCCGCGCCGCCGACCAGCGACAGCGCTAGGGCCGCGGCGACCAGGCGGTGAAGGCGTGAATCCGGGGCGCGCGGCTTGAGGATGGCTTTCAGTCGCATGGCCGTTCCCTTCCGTTCGGTTCCGATAAAGGCGGTCTTCAGGCCTGGACCGCCGCCGAGGCGCAGGACCTCGACCAGGGTCTCGGCGTAGCGGCGGCGAGTGTCAGGCTCCGCGCTCGCCAGGGCGAGATCATCGCGCGCTTCCTCACGCGCCAGCATGAGCCGGCGATGCACGGCGGTTTGCGCCGGGTTGAACCAAAGCAGGGCGAGGAGGGTCTCCTCTCCCAGCAGCCGCACGTTGTCATGGCGGAGGGCATGGGCCAGCTCATGGTCGCAGACGAGGATCATGCGATCGGTCGACTGCGCCGCCAGGGCGTCCGGGATCAGGATGGTCGGTCGATGCAGGCCGACAAGCACGGGCGTACTGACACGGTCGCTCACGGCCAGCGCGGGCGGGCGGAGGCCGAGCGCTTCGGCTCTCGCCCCCAGCGCGCGGGTCACATCCTCCCGCCCGAGCGGCGACGCCGTTCTCAGGGCCGCCATCAATCCCCGATGACGTAAAGCCAGGCTGGCCAGGCGCGCGAGGGCGCCGATTGCGACGGCGAGCACGAACAGGGTCGAACCGTGGTCGAGCGCCAGCGCCCGGACACTGGCCAGCAGGCCGGTCTCCGGCGCGGCGATGGCCGCGACGGGCAGTTGGTCGATGATCGGAACACGGGGCAGCGGAGTCCAGGCGCCAGAGGCCGTCGGACGCGGAAACAGCGGGGCCAGAACCGGGATCGCCGCCGCCAGCAATGGAACAGCGAAGCCGAGCGCATGAACCCGCTCCCGCAGGCCGGGCGAGGATGCGGTCCGATCCACCAACGCGCCGGCCAGCCAGGCGGAGGCCGCGAAGGGCAGGGTGGCGAGCAGGGCCAGGGCGAGCGCGGTCATTGGCCGTCTTCCGCCTCGGCGTCGAGGATGGCCTGCAGCTCGGCCAGTTCGTCCTCGCTGAGCACCTGGCTGCCAGAGAAGGCGGAGGCGGGCAGGGGGCCGTCGACCTCCAACACCCGCATGAGCCGCTTCAGCACGCCGCCGAGCACTCGCGCCTTGCTGTCCGCGGGTGCGTAGACAGCGACGCCATGGACTTCGCGGCGTTCGAGCAGGCCCTTGGCCCGCATCCGCTCCAGCACCGTCCGTGTCGTAGAGGCGGCCCAGCCGAGCCGGGCGGGTAGGCGATCCTGGATCTCCCGGGCGCTCAGAGGCGCCTGGCGCCACAGGACCTTGAGCAGTTCCAGCTCGCTGTCGTTGGGGGCATGAGCCAGGGTCATCGGCGCCGCTCCATCATCGCTGTCGCGGATACGCTACACATGTAACATCTGGTCGGTCAAGCCACCGTCGGCGCCAATGTTCACCGACCGTCGGTCGCCTCTGTTTCGCCGTCTTCGCAGGCTTTTCAGGGGTTTGTGTTTCTTTCCAGAGACGGGAGTCTAGTTTGGCCCGCCAGTTCGACATCACCGGCCAGTCCGGAGCGCAGTATCGGTACAAGTCGCTCGAGGACCTCAAGCCGGTCTCGCCGGGCGGAGCCAACTATCTGTACGTGAAATGGGAGGGCGATACGGCTCGGGTGATCTTCGCCGGCGAGACCGACAGCCTGCATCGCGCCGCCTTCGACAACTGGGAAGAGGCGAGGGCCGACCATGGGGCCGGCGAGATCCTCGCGCGACTGAACATCACCGGCGCCGTGCGCCGCGCCGAACAGGCCGACATCGTTGGCCAGCACCGTCCCCCGATGAACCCGCCCCCGGCGGGCGCGGCCCGGGCGTCGCGGTCGAAGGCGGAGAAGGCGGACAAGGCGGATGGGGCCGCCGAGACCGCCGCGGCGCCGACGCCCAGGAAGACCCCGCGCAAGGCGGGCTAGGTGTCGGCGGACGCGACGCCTGTGGATGGGCCGGTGACCTAGGCTTGAAGAACGTCGATTCACCGGTTGACGAGAACAAAAACGCAACATAGAACAAACGGGCAACTCGATATTGGCTCTGTCCTGGGGAGGCCCGAATGGCCCGGATCGCGCGTGAATCGCTGGCTCTCGTTTCCGTTGTCGGCTTCTGCTGGATGATGTGCTCGGTCGCCTATCTGGCGGCCTGATTGAGCCCATCGCGACGCTGAATCGTCGTAGAAGGAAGCCTCGTCTCAGGGAGTCGTCGCATGGCCGAAGCCGCCGTCGTGGAGAACGGGTTCGTTCACCTGCGGGTCCGCTCGGCCTATTCGCTGCTCGAGGGCGCGATCAAGGCCGATGCGGTCGGCAAGCTGGCCGCGGCGGCGGACATGCCGGCGGTCGCGGTGGCCGATCGGGCCAATCTGTTCGGCGCCCTGGAATTCTCCGTCAGCAGCAAGGAGGCGGGGGTCCAGCCGCTGATCGCCTGCGCCCTGCCGGTCACCGGCATCGGCGAGGGGCGGCCCGAACGCTGGTCGCGGACCCCGACGATCGTGCTGATCGCCCAGAGCGAGCGCGGCTATCTGAACCTCACCGAGCTGTCGTCGTCGGCCTATCTGGACGTCGATCCGGCCGACGAACCGTCCGTGCCCTGGTCGAAGGTGGTCGCGCACGCCGAGGGTCTGCTGCTGCTGACGGGCGGCCAGGACGGCCCGGTCGATCCGCTGTTCGCCGCCGGCAAGACCGCCGAGGGCGGGGCGGCGCTGGCGGAGATGCGGCGGGCGTTCGGCGACCGCCTCTATGTCGAGCTACAGCGCCATGGCCTGCCCGAGCAGGCCGCGGCCGAGCCTGGGCTGGTGGCCTGGGCCTATGACAACGACGTGCCGCTGGCGGCGACCAACGACGTCTATTTCGCGCGCGCCGACATGTACGAGGCGCACGATGCGCTGCTCTGCATCTCGGACGGCGCCTTCGTCGGACAGGACGAGCGTCGGCGGGTCACGGCGGAGCACTGGTTCAAGCCGTCCGACGTCATGCGGGCGCTCTTCGCCGACCTGCCCGAGGCCTGCGACAACACGCTCGACATCGCCCGGCGCTGCGCCTTCATGGTCAACAAGCGCGATCCGATCCTGCCGCGCTTTCCGACCGGCGACGGCCGGGACGAGAACGCCGAGCTGGCCCACCAGGCGGCGGAGGGCCTCCGGCGGCGGCTGGAAGGTCTGGAGCTGGCGGCGCCCGAGGCCGACTACTGGGCGAGGCTGGAGCGCGAGGTCGGCGTCATCCAGAAGATGGGCTTCTCCGGCTACTTCCTGATCGTGTCGGACTTCATCAAATGGGCCAAGGCCCAGGGCATCCCCGTGGGGCCCGGCCGGGGGTCGGGCGCGGGCTCGCTGGTCGCCTGGGTCCTGACCATCACCGACCTTGACCCGCTGCGCTTCGGCCTGCTGTTCGAGCGCTTCCTCAATCCCGAGCGGGTCTCGATGCCCGACTTCGACATCGACTTCTGCCAGGAGCGGCGGGAGGAGGTGATCGAATATGTGCAGGACAAGTACGGCAAGGGTCGGGTCGCCCAGATCATCACCTTCGGCACCCTGCAGGCGCGCGCCGTGCTGCGCGACGTCGGCCGGGTCATGCAGCTGCCGCTCGGCCTGGTCGACCGGCTCTGCAAGATGGTGCCGAACAACCCGGCCAATCCGGTCACCCTGGCCCAGGCCATCAATCTCGAGCCCCGCCTGAAGCAGGCTCGCGACGACGACCCCGCGGTGGCCCAGTGCCTGGAGGTGGCGCTGCGGCTTGAGGGGCTGTTCCGCAACGCCTCGACCCACGCGGCCGGCGTCGTCATCGGCGATCGGCCGCTGACCGAGCTGACGCCGCTCTACAAGGACCCGCGGTCCGAACTGCCGGCCACCCAGTTCAACATGAAGTGGGTCGAAAGCGCCGGCCTGGTGAAGTTCGACTTCCTCGGCCTCAAGACCCTGACCGTGCTCGACCGGGCCGTGAAGCACCTGGCCAAGCGCGGGGCCGAGATCGATCTCGGCAAGCTGCCCTTCGACGATCTGGCCTCCTACGACCTGATGGGCTCGGGTCAGACGGTCGGCGTGTTCCAGCTCGAAAGCCAGGGCATGCGCGACACCCTGCGCAAGATGCGGCCGGGCTCGATTGAGGAGATCACCGCCCTGATCTCGCTCTACCGGCCCGGGCCGATGGACAACATCGACACCTTCGTCGACACCAAGTTCGGCCGCCGCGCCATGGACGTCCTGCACCCGTCGCTGGAGCCGGTGCTGAAGGAGACCTACGGCGTCATCGTCTACCAGGAGCAGGTGATGCAGATCGCCCAGATCCTGGCCGGCTACAGCCTCGGCGAAGCCGACCTGCTGCGCCGGGCGATGGGCAAGAAGAAGAAGGAGGAGATGGACCAGCAGAAGGCCCGGTTCGTCTCCGGCGCCGCCGACCGCGGCGTCGATGCCGGCCAGGCGGCGTCGATCTTCGAACTGGTCGAGAAGTTCGCGGGCTACGGCTTCAACAAGTCGCACGCCGCCGCCTACGCCCTGATCAGCTACCAGACCGCCTGGCTCAAGGCGAACGCGCCGGTCGAGTTCCTCGCCGCCTCGATGAGCCTCGACATTTCCAACACCGACAAGCTGGCGGTCTTCTACCAGGACGCCCGCCGCTTCCAGGTGAAGGTGCGGCCGCCGGACGTGAACCGGTCGGGCGCCGACTTCGAGGTCGAGGACGGCGAGGTGCTCTATGCGCTGGGCGCCGTGCGCAACGTCGGCTTCGCGGCCATGCAGCACGTTGTCGATGTGCGGCGCGAGGGCGGGCCGTTCCGCGACCTGTTCGACTTCGTCGAACGGGTCGATCCCCGGCAGGTCAACAAGCGGGCGCTCGAGAACCTGGCGCGGGCCGGGGCGCTGGACAGCCTGCATCCCAACCGCGCCCAGATCGTCGAGGCGGCCGACATCCTGATCGCCCACAGCCAGGCTGAGGCGTCGGACCGCAATTCCGACCAGCTCAGCCTGCTCGGCGGCGAGAAGACCGACAGCAACCGTCCGCGTCTGCCGCGCACCGAGCCCTGGGACCAGATCCGGCGGCTCGACGAGGAGCTGGCCGCCGTCGGCTTCTACCTGACCGGCCATCCGCTGGAGGACATGGTCGATGTCCTGCGCCGTCGCCGGACCACCATGGTCACCGAGGCCATCGTCCAGGCCGAGGCGGGCAGCGAGGCCTTCCGCATGGCCGGCGTCGTGCGTCGCCGCCAGGAACGGGTGCAGCAGAGCGGCGATCGCTTCGCCTTCGTGTCGCTGTCCGATCCGACCGGCGAGTACGAGGTGCTGTTCCCGCCCGAGTCCCTGCGCCGCTGCCGTGATGCGCTGGAGCCGGGCAAGGCCGTGCTGATCAAGGTCCGCGCCAAGGCCCGCGACGGCGAGGTGCGCTTCTTCGGCGACGACGCCGAGCCGCTCGACAAGGCGGTCGAGAACGTCGCCGCCGGCCTGCGCGTCCATGTCTCGCCGCAGTCGGCCGAGATCGAGGCGCTGAAAAGGCGTCTCGTCGGCGCCGCGTCCCAGAGGGGCGGGGAGGTGGTGCTGGTCGCGGGCCTGGGCGGCGGTCGCGAGGTCGAGCTCAAACTGCCCGGCCTCTACACCCTCGACGCCGCCCTCCGCGGCGCGCTGAAGACCGCGCCGGGCGTGGCGTACCTGGAGGACGTGTAGGGCGACGTACGGTGAGTTGGCCGGCGTTCGGTAGCGTTCGGTGACAGGTCGCGAATTGCAGCGAGGCCCCGACCCCCGGCCAAGTCGCAAACGGTCGCCGAACACCCGTTGGATGCGCGCGTTCCGGCGCGAGCCCTTGACGGGGCTCGGCCTGCTGCTCGTGGGCGCCGTTCTCCACGAGCGGAACCGCGAGGCCGTCAGGGCGCTGTTCAGGGTGTGGCTTTCCGACCGCGATCAACCTTACGGGCAGGAGGCCGAGGCTGCCCGGCGGGGCGGCCCGCGCCGCGCGCGACACGCTGTTCGGCCCATAGAAGGTCCCGAGCCCCTCAGGCCTTCAGCCAGGCGAAGGCCTGGGCGAGGAAGGCCTGGCCGCCCGTCGTGACCGGCGTCCCGTGGGCCATGACCACGCGCCCGGCGGGCCAGCCGAGGATCCGGCGCATCGAGACGCGGGCGGCCGCCCGGTCGGTGAAGGCCAGGCGGAACTTGCGCGGAACCGACGGCAAGGGCTCCGTCATCAGGTCCAGCCGGGCGACCAGCGATCGCCAGCCGCTGAACCAGCCGCGCGGAAACTGCTGCAGCAGGTCGGTGAACAGCACCGTGCCGCTGGCGCGGTGGAAGAAGACCACCTCGGTGGTGATCCGGTTGCCGCGCACGGGAACCTGATCGATCTCGGCGGCCCAGTCCGGCGGCGCGGTGTCGCCGAGTTCGGTGTCGAAGGCCTGATGCGTGAGCTTGCCGGCAAGGCCCGGTGCACCGTGCAGCCGCGCGGCGGGGAAGGCGGCCCGCCACTCGGCCAGCCACAGGTCGTGCAGGGTGTTGGGCGCGACGATGTGGGCGACGGGGCCCAGCGCCTCGACCTCGCGCCGAAGGGCGTCGGTCAGCGCCGTCGGCGACCAGACCCAGAGGCCGCCGCCGGCCAGCCGGACCACCGCCATCCGCGTCGGATAGCGAAAGCCGGCGACTTCCGCGCAGGACGCGCCATCGGCGAGCCAGAGGTCCGGGCCGAAGGGCTGGAGGGCAGGGGCGGTCATGGGCGATCGGGTCTCGGAACGGCGAGCGTGATTTCATCGCCACCCGCTTTTGTTCGCAAGCGGCTTGGCCACACCATGCCTTTCATCTCATGGCGAGATGATCGCCGGACGATTCGGGTTGCTCAAGGACCGGCCGAAGGCCCGCCGCGGTGCGGCCGCGCGGCGCGCGGTCCTTGACCAACCCGGCTCGTCCGGCACGCTGACATCCGTGAGATAGAAGGATTGCTCTCTTCCATATGGAAGCGAGGCGGACGCGCGCGCCATTCAGCCTTCCCCTGCCTCTGGGAGCGGGGGACCACCCGCAGGATGGTGGAGCGGGACGCGGCGGTGGTTGGACGGCTGGCCGCAGTGTTCGACCTCATAACGTTCCCGCCGAGCTTCTTTAACGCCCGCGCCTCCCGCTCCACCATGCTCCGCATGGTCCCCCTCTCCCAAGAGGGAGAGGAAAATGGGTGGATAGAAGAGAATCTGCGCACCCCCACCGAGGCCCCCCGCATCCTTGCGTCGTTCCATCGCATGGGGAGGGCGCTCGGCCGGCGACCTTGCGGCGGCGGGATGGAGTTCGAGCGGGGACAGGGATGAGGGGGTTACTCATCCGGTCCGGGGAAGCCTTGCCAGGCTCCCGCCCGTCGGAGGCGTTCCGGCTAAGCCCTAACGAAGGCTGCCGAGCGGAAGCTTCCGGATAACGAGCTTCGCGGAGCGTCACGG
The DNA here is from genome assembly GCA_937925635.1 of uncultured Caulobacter sp. Lineage (GTDB taxonomy): Bacteria > Pseudomonadota > Alphaproteobacteria > Caulobacterales > Caulobacteraceae > Caulobacter. The sequence goes on along the minus strand of CALALX010000023.1, from coordinate 4,817 downwards.
ACTTTCCCACTCTTGCACCTTGCACACACAGACATCCGGGCAAGACCGGAGCGCTCCGCACCACCTCCCCACCTCGCGGGCCGAAAGGCCTCCGGGCGGCGCAGCCGTGTCGTCGTTGATCGCGGCGTCGCCTGTCCCGCCACGGCCCTCGCCCGCCAACCCTTGCTTTTCCCGCGCAAACCGCCTATTTGCCGCGCCCATCACGCACGTGGACGTTCGGGCCGCGCGGGGAGACATCCCGCCAAGTCCGTTCCGGTCCCCAGGGTACTCTTTGAGTTTTCTGGGGGTTTGTCCGCGGAGGCGACAACCGGAAAAAGGATACAAGAGGCCCATGGCTCTCCCTGACTTCTCCATGCGTCAGCTGCTCGAAGCCGGCGCCCACTTCGGCCACCAGACCCACCGCTGGAACCCGAAGATGGACCGCTACATCTTCGGCTCGCGGTCGAACATCCACATCATTGACCTGTCGCAGTCGATCCCGCTGCTGCACCAGGCCCTGGTCAAGGTTCGCGAAGTCGCGGCCGCCGGCGGTCGCGTGCTGTTCGTCGGCACCAAGCGCCAGGCGTCGGACCCGGTGGCCACGGCCGCCAAGCGCTGCGCCCAATACTACGTCAACCACCGTTGGCTCGGCGGCACCCTGACCAACTGGCGCACCATCTCGGGCTCGATCGCCCGCCTGCGCGAGCTGGAAGGCGTGCTGGAAGGCGACGGCGGCGGCCGCTCCAAGAAGGAGCTGCTGACCCTGACCCGCGAGCGCGACAAACTCGAGCTGAGCCTGGGCGGCATCAAGAACATGGGCGGCATCCCCGACATCATGTTCGTGATCGACACCAACAAGGAAGCGATCGCGATCCAGGAAGCCCGCAAGCTGAATATCCCGGTCATCGCCATCCTCGACACCAACTGCGATCCGGACGGCATCACCTTCCCGATCCCGGGCAACGATGACGCCGCCCGCGCCATCCAGCTGTACGTCGATCTGATCGCCGACTCGGTGCTGGACGGCATGGCCGCCGGCACGGTGGCCTCGGGCGTCGATATCGGGGCCAGCGTGGCCCCGGTCGAGCCGACGCTGGCCAAGGAATTCGCGCCGGAAGCCGCTGCGGAGGCCGCTCCGGCCGCCGAGGCTCCGGCCGAAGAGTCGGCCGCCGGCTGATCCCGTCCGCCCCAGCGGGCGGTCGTCAGCTTCACGAACCTTTCGCAGCCCGGTCGTAAGGCCGGGCCGCGTTCCTATACGATTAGTCCCAACTCAGGAGGACACGATATGGCGGAGATCACCGCTGCGCTGGTCAAGGACCTGCGCGAAAAGACCGGCGCCGGCATGATGGACTGCAAGAAGGCGCTGACCGAGAACAACGGCGACTTCGAAGCGGCCATCGACTGGCTGCGCACCAAGGGCCTGAGCCAGGCCGGCAAGAAGGCCGACCGCGTCGCCGCCGAGGGCGTCATCGCCGTCGCCCTGCGCAAGGATGGCAAGGGCATGACCGGCTCGGCCATCGAGCTGAACGCCGAGACCGACTTCGTCGGCCGCAACGAAACCTTCCAGGGCGTCGCCCGCAAGGTCGCGGCCGTCGCGCTCGACAACGGCGCCGATGTCGAGGCGGTCCGGTCGGCCAAGACCGCCGACGGCGAGCTGGTCAGCGACCTGGTCACCAACCTGATCGCCACGATCGGCGAGAACATGACCGTGCGTCGCTCGGCCAAGCTGTCGGTCGCCGAGGGTTCGATCTCGGCCTATGTCCACAACGCCGTGGCCCCGGAACTGGGCAAGCTCGGCGTGCTCGTCGCGCTGGAAGGCGCCGCCGACCAGGACGCGATGCAGGAGCTCGGCCGCAAGATCGCCATGCATGTCGCGGCGACCAACCCGCTGTCGCTGTCGGCCGAGGACCTCGATCCGGCCGCCGTCGAGAAGGAACGCGCCATCCTGGTCGAGAAGGCCAAGGAACAGGGGCGTCCGGAAAACATGATCGACAAGATCGTGGACGGCCAGATCTCGAAGTTCCAGCGTGAAGTCGTTCTGCTCGAGCAGCCCTTCGTCATGAACCCGGACCAGACGGTCAAGGCGCTGATCGCCGAGACCGGCAAGACCCTGGGCGCCGAGATCAAGATGACCGGCTTCGTGCGTCTCGCCCTCGGCGAAGGCGTCGAGAAGAAGGAAAGCGACTTCGCCGCCGAAGTCGCCTCGATGACCGGCGGGAACTGATTTCCCGTCTGATCGATGAAAAGGGCGCGTCCGGTTCCCGCCGGGCGCGCCCTTGGTCTATTGTTCAGCAGTCCGCCGACTCGTGAGTCCCCGCCGCCCGATGAGCGCCATGCCCTACAAGAGAATCCTGCTGAAGGTCTCCGGCGAGGTCCTGATGGGCGACACGCCCTTCGGCATCGACATGGGCACGGTGGCGGCGGTCGCCCAGGACGTGAAACAGATCGCCGACGCCGGCGTCGAACTCTGCCTCGTCATCGGCGGCGGCAACATCTTCCGCGGCCTGGCCGGCGCCGCCAAGGGCATGGACCGCGCCAACGCCGACTACATGGGCATGCTGGCCACGGTCATGAACGCCTTGGCCATGCAAGACGCGCTCGAGCACATCGGCGTTTCCACCCGCGTGCAGTCGGCCATTCCGATGCCCACGGTCTGCGAGCCGCTGATCCGCCGCCGCGCCGAACGTCACCTTGAGAAGGGCCGCGTGGTGATCTTCGCGGCCGGCACCGGCAACCCGTTCTTCACCACCGACAGCGGCGCGGCCCTGCGCGCGGCCGAAATGAAGTGCGACGCGCTGTTCAAGGGGACCAGCGTCGACGGGGTCTATACCGCCGACCCCAAGAAGGACGCCTCCGCGACCCGCTACGAGCGGCTCACCTACCACGATGTGCTGGCCAAGGACCTGAAGGTCATGGACGCCTCGGCCATCAGCCTTATGCGCGAGAACGGCATCCCGATCGTGGTGTTCTCCATCCGCGAGCGCGGCAACCTGATGAAGGTGATCAAGGGCGAAGGCGTCCACACCGTCATCGCGCAATCTGCATAAGAAGAAGAGGGAGCCTGCCGATGGCCTCGACCGAAAAGCCGGTGCTTTCGAGCTACAAGAGCCGCATGGACAAGGCCGTCGACGCCCTGAAGGAGGAGTTCGGCTCGCTGCGCACGGGGCGCGCCTCGGCCAGCCTGCTCGACCAGGTGATGGTCGACGCCTACGGCTCGACCGTGCCGCTGAACCAGGTGGGCTCGGTGAGCGTTCCCGAACCGCGTTCTCTCAGTGTCAGCGTCTGGGATCGCGGTGTGGTCGTCTCGGTTGAGAAGGCCATCCGCAACGCCGGCCTGGGTCTCAATCCGGTGGTCGAGGGCCAGAACCTGCGCATTCCGATCCCGCCGCTCACCGAGGAGCGCCGCAAGGACCTGGTGAAGATCGCCGGCAAGTACGCCGAGCAGCAGAAGATCGCCGTGCGCAACGTGCGCCGCGACGCCAACGACGACCTGAAGAAGGCGCAGAAGGACGCGGTCATCACCGAGGACGACCTTAAGCGGATGGAAGGCGAGATCCAGAAGTTCACGGACGAGGCCGTCAAGCGGATCGACGAGACCTTGAAAACCAAAGAACAAGAGATCATGCAGGTTTGAGCCGGTCGCGGGGCGGGGGGCCGCGATCGATCGAGGGGAGTGGCGATGACGCCTAAGGACGGACCGCTGCACGTCGCCATCATCATGGATGGCAACGGGCGCTGGGCCAAGAAGCGCGGTCTGCCCCGCACCTTCGGTCACCGCGAGGGCGTGAAGGCGCTCAGGCGCGTGGTCGAGAGCGCCCCTGACCTCGGGGTGCAGATCCTCACCGTGTTCGGGTTCTCGACCGAGAACTGGCGCCGGCCCGTGGCCGAGGTCTCCGAGCTGATGAACCTGCTCAAGACCTATGTTGAAAGCGATCTCGATCGGCTGTGCCGCGAGGGCGTGCGGGTGCGCATCCTGGGGCGTCGCGAGGGCCTGCGTCCCGACGTGCTGGAGATCATCGAGCGCGCGGAGCGGCGCACGGCCGACAACAATCGCTTCCTCCTGCAGGTCGCCTTCAACTACGGCGGCCAGGGCGATCTGGTCGACGCCGCCCGCAGGTTCGCCGAAGCGGTGGAGCAGGGCCGGGCTCGGGCCGCCGACCTTGATGAGGCGCTGTTCGAATCCCACCTGTCGACCGCCGGCGCCCCGCCGCCGGACCTGATCATCCGGACCAGCGGCGAACGCCGGATTTCCAACTTCCTGCTGTGGGAATGCGCATACGCCGAACTGGTGTTCCAGGATGTCCTGTGGCCGGACTACGGCCCCGAGCACCTCAAGTCAGCGATCGCCGAGTACGCGGCGCGCGAGCGGCGATACGGCGGAGCAGCGTCCGATGACGTCCTCGCCACCGGCTAGACGTTTCGACTGGTCCAACCTGGCCCTTCGTGTCGCGTCCGCCGTCGTTCTCGTGCCCGCGGTGCTGGCGGCCATCTGGTATGGCGGCGGGCCCTTCCTGCTGATGATCGCCATCGCCATCGGGCTGATGGCCGTCGAATGGGGCAAGATGAGCACGCCGGAAGCCCCGGCCGAGATCGCCGTGACCATTACCGTGGCCGTGCTCGCCGCCGTCTTCGCCGCCCAGGTCGGCTGGTACCGCACCGCCTGGGGCCTGATGGTCGGCGGCGCGCTGATCGCGGCCTTCATCACCCGTCGCAAGGTCGAGCGGGCGGCGGACGCGGCCTATGGCGTGATCTACATCGCCCCGGCCTGCATCGCCCTGGTCTGGCTGCGCAATCCGTCGGCCGAGACCATGGTCCTCGTCCCGGGACAGCCCATCGAC
>CALALX010000022.1 GCA_937925635.1 uncultured Caulobacter sp. | reverse complement strand
CCCGCCGTACTCGATGTACTTCTCGCGCCGGAACGACACGGCGCCGCCGCCGCCGTTGCCGGACCGGATGTAGATCTTGCACTGGTCGAGGAACTTCATCGCGCCCTTATGAGGCAAGGGACGCGCGCGGGGAAGGGCGCCGGACCTTCCCTCGGGGCGTCAAAACGGACTAGATGGCCCTTCGCCGGGGGAGCAAGACGAGATTTCGCATGCGCGCCGTGTCCAGACTGCTGCTTGGCCTGATGGCCCTTCTCCTGCTTCCTGCCGTGTCGATGAGCGCCCGGCCCGTCCTGTGGCCCGACGATATGACCCTCGGCAATCCGAAGGCGAAGGTCGTGGTCGTCGAATACGCATCGCTGGCCTGTCCGCACTGCGCCACCTTCCACAATTCCGTCTTTCCGGCGTTCCGCGAGAAGTTCGTCGACAGCGGCAAGGTGCGCTTCGTCTACCGCGAGTTCATCACCGCCCCGGCGCAGGTGGCGGTCGCCTCGGCCATCGTCGCGCGCTGCGCCGGCAAGGACGGCTACTTCAAGGTCATCGACGGGGTGTTCGCCGCCCAGCAGGAGATCTACCGGGTCGGAACCATGGCCGGCCTGAGGGCTGTGCTGGTTCGTGAGGGCGGCAAGGCTGGCGTATCCCAGGAAAAGGTCGAGGCTTGCCTCGCCGACCAGGCGCTCTATGACGCCATGGACATCCGCGTGAAGCGCGGCGTCGAGGAGGACAAGGTGCGCGGCACGCCGACCTTCTTCGTCAACGGCGTCGAGGTCGCTCCGCCGCCCGGGGGCGAAATGGACCTCGCGACGCTGGAGGCGGCGATCAAGGCGGCGAAATAGTTCCAACCGCTGTCATCCCGGACGCCGAAGGTGATCCGGGACCCAGCGATGCCGTGTGACACCTCCGGATCCCGGCTCTTCGCTGCGCTGAGTCCGGGATGACCTTGGACATCAGGCCAGCCACACCATCATCCGGGTCGAGGCCTCGCCGCCCCGCGCGATTGATGGGCGCGCCTGGACCTCGCCGGTGTACAGGAAGCCCGCCTTGACCAGCACCTGCCCGGAGGCGGGGTTGTCGGCGAAGTGTCCGGCGACGATGAACCGCTTGCGCCAGTCGCGGCCGGCCCAGGCCAGCGCGCCCTGCAGGGCCTCGGTGGCCAGACCCCGTCCCCACCAGTCGCGGCCGAGCCAATAGCCGACCTCGGTGCGGCCGTTGGGCGCGGCGTTGAAGCCGATGCCCCCGATCACGCCCTCGTCTTCAAGCTCGATCAGGAAGCTGCGGTCGGTGCGCGGGTCCTCGCCCTGCGCCAGGCCGACGAAGCGCTCGGCGTCGGACAGGGCGTAGGGATGCGGCACGCGGCTGGTCATCCGGGCGATGTCGACGTCGTTCATGAGCGTCGCAAGCCGGGGCGCATCGGCCGGCGCGGGGGATCTGAGGGTCAGCCGCCGGGTCTCGATCGTCGGCGAAATCTCGATCATGCACATCGTCTACCTCCCGGCCCTTCTGCGAGGACCTTGAAAAACAAAGCGGGGAGCCCGGCGTTCCGGACTCCCCGCTAAGGAATTTCATGTCCGGATCGCCTGATGTCGGGCGATCCGGGGAGAGGTCAGGATCGCCTACTCGGCGGCCTGGATCTCGGCCGGAACGACCGTCGCGTAAGTGCGGTTGTTGCGCTTGGTTACGAAGCGGACGGCGCCGGCCACGAGCGCGAACAGGGTATGATCCTTGCCGATACCCACGTTGTCGCCCGGCCAGAACTTGGTGCCGCGCTGACGGATGATGATGTTGCCGGCGGCGACCTTCTCGCCACCGAACTTCTTCACGCCGAGACGGCGGCCGGCCGAGTCACGCCCGTTGCGCGAGGAGCCGCCAGATTTCTTGTGAGCCATTGTGCTCTCCTACTCCAGATCGGCGGGCCCTTAGGCTTCGCCGTCTTCCTTCTTCGCGGCGGCCTTCTTCGGCGCGGCCTTCTTGGCGGGGGCGGCTTCACCCTCGGCCTTGGCGGCCTTGGGGGCGGCGGCCTTCTTCGGCGCAGCGGCCTTGGCCGGCGCTTCGACCTTGGCGGCCGGAGCGGTTTCGGCGGCGGCCGGGGCGGCGAACTTCAGGTTCCGCGAGCGGGCGTTCAGCTCGGCCTTAGTCGTCAGCGACACCGTGCCGTCCCACTTGGCGGTCTTGCCGGCGCCGGCGATCGAGGTGACCTGCAGGACCGTCTCGGTCTGGCGGTGGCCCCGCGTGCGACGGTAGCCTTGGCGACGGATCTTCTTGAAGATCTTCACCTTCTCGCCCTTGCGGGTTTCGATCAGGGTCGCGTTGACCGAGGCGCCGTCCACGAGCGGAGCGCCCACGGTGACCGCATCGCCGTCGCCCAGCATCAGGACTTCGCCGAACGCGACGTCCGCACCCGGCTCTCCGGCCAGCTTTTCGACCACAAGCACGTCGCCCGGTTGGACCCGGTATTGCTTGCCGCCGGTCTTGATCACCGCGTACATCGGTTATCGCCTTGAAATTCTGAGTGTTCGCAAAATAGGTCGCGCCCGCAAGATGGGCCTGCGGGCGAGGGGCCGGACTTATACAGCCGAGCGCTTGTGAGTCAACGTCGGGATGGCGATTTCCCATCGGCGCTTCGGCGGGCGCGAAAACGACCTCGACCGTTACACTATAACATGCGATAGGGCGGGCGTGACCTCCGCCCTCTTCCTATCCTTCGCCGTCGTCGGCTTCGGATCGGCGCTGCTGCACGCGCTGTTCCCGACCCACTGGCTGCCGTTCGTCCTGGTCGGGCGCGCACAGGGTTGGCGGTTGCGCCGGGTGCTCAGCGCGGCGGGCGTGGCGGCGACCGGCCATATCCTGTTCACGACCCTGGTCGGCCTGCTGATTCTCGGCGCCGGAGAACTGATGGGACAGCAGGCTCAGGCGTGGCTGCACTATGGCGCGGCGGCCCTGCTGTTCGGCTTCGGCGGTTTCTACCTCACGCGCGCGCTGCAGAAGCGGTCGGCGGTGGTGGCGGGCGGAGTCGGCGGCGAGGTCGAACCGCTGGCGCGGGCCACCGACGGCGCCGCCTTCTGGGGCCTGGTCGGACTGCTCGCCCTCTCCCCCGGCGAAGTGTTGCTCTCCTTCTATCTGACCGACGCTCCCCATGGCTGGGCGCAGCTGACGATGCTCAGCGTTGTGTTCCTGGCCGGGACGCTGACCGGCATGATGGGGCTGATCAGCCTGGCCTGGGCCGGCGTCGCCCGCTTCCGGCTCGACCGCCTGGTCCGCTACGACTCGGCCATCCTCGGCGGAGTGCTGATCGCGCTGGGCGTGCTGGTCGTGCTGGTCGAGACCTGAGCCAGGGTTTGCCCCGCCCGCTCGCGAACACTATCTAGGCGGCCATGAGCGAAGCCGCCTCCCCGTCCAAGACGCCCGTCACCGTTCTCACCGGCTATCTCGGCGCCGGCAAGACCACCTTGCTGAACCGCATCCTCACCGAGGATCACGGCAAGCGCTACGCCGTGATCGTCAACGAGTTCGGCGAGGTGGGCATCGACAACGACCTCGTCGTCGGCGCGGACGAGGAGGTGTTCGAGATGAACAACGGCTGCGTCTGCTGCACCGTGCGCGGCGACCTGATCCGCGTCGTCTCGGGCCTGATGAAGCGAAAGGGCGGCTTCGACGCCATCGTGGTCGAGACCACGGGTCTGGCCGACCCGGGTCCCGTGGCCCAGACCTTCTTCGTGGACGATGACGTGCGGGCCAAGACCCGTCTCGATTCGGTGACCACGGTGGTTGACGCCAAACACCTGCCGCTGCGCCTGGCGGACTCGAAGGAGGCCGTCGAGCAGATCGCCTTCGCCGACCAGATCCTGCTCAACAAGACCGACCTGGTCAGCCCCGAGGAGCTGGCCGCCGTCGAGGCCCAGATCCGCCGCATCAATCCGCTGGCCCCGATCCACAAGACCCAGCGCTCGGCCGTGCCGCTCGACGCCATACTCGGCCGAGGCGGATTCGACCTCGACCGCATCGTCGACCTCGAGCCCCAATTCCTGAACCCCGCCCACGGCGAGCACGGCCACGTGCACGACGAGAGCTGCGACCACGACCATCATCATCACGACCACGATCACCACCACCATGATCATGGCCACGACCACGTGGCCGAAGCCGGCATCCGCGGGATCTCGCTGACCGCCGAAAAGCCGCTCGACGGCATCCGGGTCACCAACTGGCTGAACAACCTGCTGCAGGAGAAGGGCCCCGACATCCTGCGCGCCAAGGGCATCCTGGACGTAAAGGGCGACAATCGCCGGCTGGTGTTCCAGGCCGTCCACATGATCCTGGAAGGCGACTACCAGCGCGACTGGAAGGACGGGGAGCGCCGCTACAGCCGCATGGTGTTCATCGGCAGGGACCTCGACGAGGCCGCGCTGAAGGCGGGCTTTGAGGCGTGCGTGGCCTGATCGATGTTCCTCCCCGCTCGCGCGGAGCGCGGTGGTGGGGCAGCGCGAGCGCCGGACGGCTGGCCGCCGTGCACAGCGCCTTGTTCTGACGGGTCGGCGGCGGCCCCTCCGATCCTGCTTAGCGGCTTCGCCGCGACGCAGGACCACCTCCCCCTCGCTGCGCTCCGGAGAGGACGAGAAAAGAAAAAGGGCCGGTGGTCACCCACCGGCCCTTTCGCATTTTCCGCTGATTGGAAGACTACTCGATGTCTTCGTTGATCAGGCCGATCTTGTAGAAGCCGTTGGCCTGCAGGACGTTCAGCACGGCCATGAACTGCTCGTACATCACGTCGGCGTCGGCGCGGACGAAGACGCGCTCTTCGGACAGATTGCCGGTGATGCCCTTGGCGGTCATCGAGTCCTTGATGTCCGGGATCAGGTTCTCGAGGCTGGTCTGCTTCTCGGCGATGAAGATCGCGCCCGACTCCTGGATCGAAATGAAGGTCGGTTCCTTCGGCTTCGGCTGGTTCGGATCGGGCGGGATGGCCGGCGGCAGGTCGAGGGCGATGGACACCGTCGCGAGCGGCGCGGCGACCATGAAGATGATGAGGAGCACGAGCATGACGTCCACGAAGGGCGTCACGTTGATTTCGCTGTTCTGGCCGAGGTCGTACTTCTTGCCGCCGCCGCCGCCGCCGAGTTTGGCGCCCATTCGTATGCTCCCAGTCTGCAGGCGCCGAGGCGCGACCCGCCATATTGTTCCGGCCACCCATTGCGCGGATGGCAGCGGTTGTAAAGCCCGACTCTCGCCGAACACGAAAACGCGGACAGGCTGGGCAAAACCCGTTCCCACGCGGTAAACGCCGCCACCATGTCCTTTGATTTCGACGCCTATGTGACCGCCGCGCTGTTCGACCGCTCAGGACGAACAATGTTCGCCCTTGGGGACGGTTCCGTGCGGGCCGTGGCCGGCGGCGGGTTCGTCACGGTGGAGGCGCACAAGGGGGCCGTCCTGTCGGCCTGCGCCCACCCCTCGGGCGCGGGCATCCTAACTGGCGGCGATGATGGCCGCGTGGTCTGGACGCGTATTGAAGGTGAAGAGATCGCGGCTTCGATCGTGGCCGAGGTGAAGGGCCGCTGGATCGACGCCGTCGCCGCCTCGCCCGAATCAGGCCTGATCGCCTTCGCCGCCGGCCGTGACCTGCGCGTCGTCGACAGCAAGGATCCGGCGTTCGAGCGCGTCTTCACGCACGAAAAGTCGGTGTCCGACGTCGCCTTCGATCCCAAGGGGCGGCGGATCGCCACCGCGACCTACGGCGGCGCGGCCCTCTGGTACGCGCGAATCGCCGACCAGAAGCCGGTGTTCCTGAAGTGGGCCGGCGCCCACTCGCTGGTCGCCTGGAGCCCGGACGGCAAGTTCCTGATGAGCGCCATGCAGGAGAATAGCCTGCACGGCTGGACCGTGCCGGACGGCAAGAACATGCGGATGGGCGGCTATCCCTCGAAGGTGAAGAGCCTGGCCTTCCTTTCGGGCGGCGTGATGCTGGCCACCTCGGGCGCCAACGGCGCGGTGATCTGGCCCTTCTCCGGCGCGACGGGGCCCATGGGCAAGGAAGCGGCCGAGATCGGCTTCGACCAGTCGGCCCTGGTGGTCCGCGTCGCCGGCACGCCGAAGCTGCCGGTGCTGGCCGCGGGCCTGGACGACGGCCGCGTCTGGGTCGCCGACCTGAAGAGCGGCAAGATGGATACGCTGAAGGCCGAGAAGGGCGCGGCGATCTCGGCTCTGGCCATCACCGCCGACGGCCGCCGCATCGCCTGGGGCGACGAGGACGGCGGCGCGGGGGTCATCGAGGTAGAATGACGCCGTCCTCCCCGCCGGCGAGGAGTGAGTCCCTGCCGAGCAGGGCGGTGTGGCAGCACCGACTTGGCGCACCGTTGCGCCGGTCAGCGCAACGACGCTGCCCTGACGATGATCGACAGCGCCGTATCGAGGTTCTGCCGAACCAGCTGGTCCGGAATTCGCAGGATGGTGATTCCCCGCTCGGTCATCCAGGCGTCGCGGCGGGCGCCAAGCAACCGGGCGTCCTCGTCCTGATGAACCCCGCCGTCGATCTCGATGGCTAGGTCGCGAGCCTTGCAGAAGAAGTCGACGACGTACGGGCCCACGATGTGCTGCCTGCGGAACGTGGTCCCTACCAACCGTTTGTCAAGCAGCGCCCGCCAGAGTCGCTGCTCCGAGCCGGTCGTAGGGCGGCGAAGACTTTGGGCAGGCGTGAGGGTTGAGCGGCGTCTCATATCACCACTCTAGATTGTTTTCAGCGTGCTCGCAACCTGGTAGCGGGGCGCTGCCCTGTCACCTTGCGCCGCAGGGTCCCTTCCCGCGAGCAGAGAGGAGATCGTCAGCCGAACCCATCCATGCTGCACCACACATCAAAGGGATCCCGCCGCGTGCGCAGGCTGTTGATCGGCGCCGTCTCGTCCGGCCAGCCCAGGGCCATGCCGGAAAACAGCATGTGGTCGTCGGGCAGGGCGATGTGGTCGCCGACGGTCTTCGGATAGCGGGCCCAGAACTCCTGGGCGCAGGTCCCCAGTCCGCGCTCGACAGCCAGAAGCATCACCGTCTGCATGTACATGCCCACGTCCGCCCACTGCGGCCGGCCGAGGTTGCGGTCGAGGCTGAAGAACAGGCCCACCGGCGCGCCGAAGAACTGGGTGTTTTTGAACAGCTGCCGCAGGCGGGCGGGCTTGTCCTCGCGCGGGATGCCGAGCGTGGCGTAGAGGTCCTCGCCGCATTCGAAGCGGCGGGTGCGGAACGGATCCCAGAGTTCGGGCGGATAGACGTCGTACTCCGGCGTCTCGCCGCCAAGGTTGGCCGCGACCTTGGCCTTCAGGGCCTCGAGCGGCTCGCCGGCCAGCGCGTGGACCCGCCAGGGCTGCAGGTTGCCGCCGGACGGGGCGCGGTGGGCGGCCTCGAGGATCTCGCGAACCAGCGCGCCGGGCACCGGATCGGACTTGAAGGCGCGCACCGAGACGCGGCGATCGACGGCTTCTGTGACGTTCATGGCTCTTTCGCTCGGCGTCGGATTGGGCGACATGGGGTTACCATCCGTCCGCCACGTCAAGGCAAGGGGAGCTGGGCGTGAACCCCGAAGATCCGGACAAGCACGACGAGCCGACCGGCGCGCCGCGGGACGAGGACGCCCGACCCGAGGGCGAGGAGACGCCGCCGACCGACCCAGCGATCGAGGCCGACCAGCCGGTCGAGCCGGACCTGCCGGCGTCTGATCCAGAGCCCGCCCCTGAACACGCGATCGAAACCGAGC